>DRGL01000055.1 GCA_011050085.1 Pricia antarctica
GTGACCTGATCAAGATTTTGAGTACATAAATGACGATAAACACTATCTATATCACGTGATCGTATTTTCATGACATTAATTCCCAAATCACCAAACTGAATTTTACTTTGAGGCGCTGCGGGTACCCTCCAAACAAATTAAAATCATTGCACGATAGATTGATTACAATGCCGTATCAACATAAACCATAAGCGGTCTAATGACCAAGATAATTAACGGAATTCAACAGATAGGCATTGGAACCGCCGATGCTCGGAAAGTCTTCGACTGGTATAGGAAACACTTAGGTTTCGATATTCTAGTATTTGAAGACGAAGCCCCGGCAACGCTTATGACCCAGTACACCGAAGGAAGTATTCAAAATCGACTAGCCCTTCTGGCCCTCAATATCGTTGGTGGTGGTGGACTTGAACTATGGCAGTTCAAGGACCGCGTACCCGCAGCGCCTCAAAGTAAAATTCAGTTTGGTGATTTGGGAATTAATGTCATGAAAATACGATCACGTGATATAGATAGTGTTTATCGTCATTTATGTACTCAAAATCTTGATCAGGTCACGCCAATTGATCAAAATTCTCATTTCTTTCTGGTAGACCCTTGGCAGAATTGGGTTCAAGTTGTTAAAGATCCGTATCGATTTGCGAATACCAAAAGTAATTCCGGTGGGGTTCTAGGGGCGCTTATCGGGGTGCGAGATATGGATAAGTCTCTAGATTTTTATCGTAAATTATTGGGCTATGATATCGTTGTCAGTGATAGAACGGGAATTTTCGAAGATATTAACCATTTTCCAGGTGGAAATGGTACGTTTAGGCGTGTTTGTTTAAAGCACAGAAAACGTACTATTGGCGGTTTTGGTGAACTCTACGGTCCATCGGAAATTGAATTGGTACAAGTACTTGACCGTCAACCAATCGCAACCTACAAAGGTCGTATTTGGGGTGATTTGGGCTATATTCATTTGTGCTTTGATGTAAGGGGAATGGATGATTTGCGCAAGGAGGCTGAAGTTTTAGGACATCCTTTTACGGTAGATAGTGCCGATAGCTTTGATATGGGCGATGCTGCGGGAAGATTTGGGTACGTAGAAGATCCAGATGGTACTTTAATCGAATTGGTGGAGACACATAAAGTTCCCCTGCTTAAAAGTCTAGGCATCTACATTGACTTAAAAAAGAGACATCCCGAAAAACCCCTGCCAAAATGGTTAATTAAATTATTAAGGGTGCACCGAGTGCGAGATTAGTAGCCATCTTACTATTTATTTTCTAACTTAAGTCAACCAATAAAAAAATTTATTAAGTTCAGTAACGCTCGTATATTTGCATTCGCTATCCGAATAATGAACATAGCGGATGAATTATTACTGAATTATTGACACGAATTTCGAATGCAAACACTACCACTGAATAGCTTTTACGCCATCATTATCCTTCTATTATACAGTTCTTCCCCGGTTATTGCTCAACAGGGTGAATCTGATACTGTAAGGTTAGAAAAGGAGGTTTCGCATAGGTTTTATATCATTTCAAATGTGGGTGATATCGATGTTGTAGAAGCGGAGCGAAAGATTATGGAAATCAATCAACAATCGAAAAGTGAAAGTGATGCCACTCTTTTGATAATTGGAAACATTTTAAGTAAAGAAGGATTTCCGTCAAAGAACAGCGAACAGGACGCTCCAAAAGCAAAGCTTAAAAAACTGATGACCGCTTGGGACGGTTTCAATGGCAATGTAATTCTGACCCCTGGTAAAAATGAATGGTTACGCGATGCACCTAAAAGCATCGATGAGCTCGAATCTTTTTTACAGGATAATAGTAAAGCAAAATTTTGGCCGAACGATGGTTGTTCCCTGGAACGGGAAACCATCAATGATGACGTCGTTTTGGAAATGGTAGATTCTCAATGGTTTCTGGAGGATTGGGACGAACATCCGTACATTAATGGAAAATGTGAGCATAAGACCCGAGACGAGTTTTTGGCTGAATTTAAGGATGATATTAAAGATAGTCAAGGAAAAACCGTGGTTGTGGCGGTGTACCAACCAATTATCAGTAATACCCAAACTTCGGTTATCGATAAATTTGGTGGATTTACCTCTGAATCTTTCGAAAATACTGAGAATAGGTCGTTCCGTGGTCAATTAAAAACAATTGCGAGTCAGTTCGATGATGTTATATTCGTTTCCGGAAAAGACCGTAACCTACAATATTTAGAGGATAATGATGTTCCTCAAATTATCAGCGGTGCGTTAGGTAAAAGTCAGTCTGCAAGGCCACGAAAAGATGAGGCCTTCGCTTCGGAAAAAAATGGATACGCAAAACTAACTATCTTTAAAGATGGTAGTTCGACGGCTGATTATTTCGCTTTTGAAGATGCATCATCGAACGGCAATCAACCCTCCGGAAAAGATTCAGATTCCAAAAAACTTTTTAGCAAAGAATTAAGCCGCCAACGACTGACCGGGAAAGAGATGTCTTATCCCCAAAAAATGGAAGTTGATACCGTGACCGCTTCTATCTACAACGCAAATGAAACCGAGAAAAGTGGACTTTACAAAGCTTTTTGGGGTGACCATTTCCGAAGTCTGTACAGCAAAAAAATTGCCTCTCCTGTTTTGTATATCGACGAACTGCCAAATAATGTTCGACCTATCTCAGAAGGTGGTGGTACCCAGTCACGCTCGCTTCGATTGATTGACGATAACGAGCATGAATATACATTGCGGGCATTGCGAAAAAGTGCGGTTCAGTTTTTACAGACCACCGCAATGAACGAACACTATGTTGAAGAATATTTGAAAAATACGGTCGCAGAGCGCGTGCTGCTGGACTTTTATACTACTTCACATCCGTATGCACAATTTGCGATGCCAAAGCTTTCCCAAGCTATCGATATTCTTCATGCCAATCCTAAAATATATTATGTGCCAAAACAAAAAGGTTTGGGCATTTATAGCGAGAAATACGGGGATGCCCTTTTTATGTTAGAGGAACATGTTGGGGACGAAAACAAGGATTTTGAAATTTTTGGTACTCCAGATGATATTTTAAGTACCGCCGATTTGCGATTGGAACTGAGAGAAACTAAGGATGCTTTTGTAGACGAACCTAGTTATATCCGCGCCCGCCTTTTTGATCATTTGGTAGGCAATTGGGACCGCCATCAAGATCAATGGCGTTGGGCCGAATACGAAACAGCTGATGGTAAGAAAAGATATGAGCCCATACCTCGGGATTGGGATCAGGCGTTTCCAAAATATGACGGAACAGCGATTTCTTTTTTGAAATATTCGTTTCCGATACTACGCAAAATGCAAAGTTATGATGCGGAAATGGGAAATATTAAGTGGTTCAACCTTTCGGGCTATCCTTTGGACAAGATGTTTATCAACACGGCGAAGTGGTCAGACTGGAAAGCACAGGTCGACTACATTCAAAAGAATCTGACTGACGAGGCCATTGATGCTGCCTTTGCAACGCTTCCTGATCTGGCACAGGACAGCAGCATCGTTCGAATTAAACAAAATTTACGAAGTAGGCGAGATAATCTAGAATCTATAGCTAATCGTTACTACGACTACCTAACCGATTTTGAGGTTATCAAGGGTACTGAGGATGATGATACATTTATTATTGATAGGCAATCTAGCGGTAGAACTGAAATTTCAATTCTAAAGGATAGTACATCCGTTTTTAAAAACACCTATGATGCCACGATGACCAACGAAATTTGGATATATGGTCTCGACGGAAAGGACACTTTTATAAGTAAAGGAAGCGGAAAAAATCCTATTAAAATAAAAGTTTTGGGAGGCGAGGAAAATGATACATATGATTTCGATAATACCCGAAAAATAAAATTGTATGATTTTAGAAGCAAGGAAAATACTATTGTGAATCCCAAGTCAAAAAAATGGCTTACCGATGTGTATGATGTTAATACCTACGATTACCATAAACGCAAATATAATGCGAACGTAATATTACCTAGTATAGGATATGACGGGGACACTGGGTTTCGCATGGGATTAAAGGACCGTTTTACAACTTACGGCTTAATTGATAATCCTTTCGCCACCCAGCACACTATAGGTGCTGAATATTTTTTTGCGACAGAAGGCTTTGCCATAGCTTATACGCCTGAGTTTGCCCATGTATTCAAAGCTTGGCATTTGGGATTCGATTTACGGTATGCCAGTCCGAATTTTACGATGAACTATTTCGGGAAAGGTAATGGAACGCTATATGACAAAGAAAATACGGAGCGGGATTTTAATAGGGTCCGAATTCGACAATGGTCGGTAGCACCGTATTTGAAACACTCAAACGCTGGCGGTAGTTTTATTTTACGCTCAAAATTTGAATCGAACGACGTGTCCGATGATAACGATCGTTTTGTAGGGCAGTTTTTTTCGGCTGATAACGACGTATTCGATGAGCAACGTTATATAACCGGTGAGGCAACCTATACGTACATTAATATAGATAACCCCGCATATCCCAGTCGCGGAATGGATTTCAATTTGACACTAGGCTATACGAACAATATCGAGGGTAACAATAATCGTTTCGCATACATAAAGCCTTCATTAGCGTTGCGATATCCGCTGCATCCTAGCGGTATAGCCGTAATAGCAACAAAATTGGCCGGTCATACGATACTGGGTGACGATTATGAGTTTTATCATGGAGCCCTTTTAGGAGGCAATAACAGTCTTCGCGGGTATAGAAACGAACGATTTAATGGAAAGACCGCAGTGTATCAAAGTACTGACCTGCGTGTTGGTGTATCTAGGTTCAGAACAAATTTTATCCCTATACAAATAGGTGTGAGTGTCGGTTTTGATTACGGAAGGGTATGGACAGAGGACGGGCAGTTTGACAGATGGCATAACAATTATGGAGGCTCTATTTGGGTAAGCGGATTTAGTTCATTAACCGGTAATCTAGGTCTCTATCATGGTGAGGAAGGCAATCGCCTTTTATTCAGTGTCGGTTTCAACTTTTAAACTACTTTAGAAGTTACGACATCGGTATCACAGTAGCATTATGAACTACGGACTTGCATATTTCATTATCGTTTAATATGTACTGATAAAAAGAAAACGTGTTGATAGTATAGTGATAAAAAACCCCCATGATAACGTTCACGGGGGTTTTTAGATTTATATCTTCCTTCTAGGTCACAGTTTCTATGATGAGGTAACTGCTCCCAAGGTATATATTTGCTCCATAGTTGGCCCTTCACTACCACCAGCAGGTTCCAATGAAATGGCGAAAGCTTCTGATTCGTTCGGGTTGTTCAACGTAAATACTTTATTTTCATCAGCATCGAAGTCTTCGAGCAATCCAACACTTGTAGGGGTCAACGGATCCAGTTTCAAAGACCATACCTGATAGACCATACCGTCGGGAGGTTCAGGTAGACCTTGAGCATCGATCAGTACCTTGTTCTGCTCCTTGTTCCAATAAGCTTTGGCGTACGAGTCGGGTGAGACCTCTTGGCCGCCTAAAGATGTTACGCTAACGTTTTTATCCCGCAAGGAAGAAAGAAGTGCTTCGGTTTCAGTCAATGACCCCCGAGCATCTAAAATCTGCTGCTCTAGCACGCCATTTTGTTGGTTGACCATTTCAATATTCGTTTTGAGCTGGTCATTCTGTACGTAGAACCATACCAAGCCCGCTCCGAAAAGTATCGCTGCCGCCCAAGCGATGTAGCTGCTAAGATTTGATTTTTCATCCCTGGTCATTTGTACCACTTTGGTATCCTTACGCTCTCCTATACGGACTTTGACATCGTCAAATCCTTTGCGGTCGGCATATGTGGGCACTATGGCTTGGGTAAGTTCGAGTATGGCAGCTTCAATGGCCATAATTTCGTTTTTAATTTCGGGATACTGCAGGGCATTTTGATGTACCTCCAGATTTTCCTCTTCCGTTAACAAACCTGCTACGTAGAGTTCCAAAATTCCTGATGCTATGTAGTTGTCTACTTCCATTCCAGCGTTATATTTTCTCTTAGTTTAGAAATACAGCTTCTGTTTCTGGTCTTTACCGTTCCCAAAGGAATGTCAAGTTCATGTGATGCCTCTTTTTGGGTGTAACCCCTAAAGTATAGCATTTCAATAATCTGAAGACATTTGTCCTTTAAGTTCAGTACCAGTTTTTTAAGCGCGGAAGTATCGATTTGGGTATTGTTGGGTTGATCGCTAGTTTCCGCTCTGTCTAGAATACCTACGAAGAAGTCTGCGGACAGATTCTTTTGCTGGTCTTTAAAGGATTTTGAGCGCACTTTATCGATAGCGGCATTTCTTGCGACATTCAGTATCCAAGTGAAGAAACGCCCTTTTGAAGGGCTGTAACTGTCTGATTTGTTCCAAATTTTTATAAAAACATCTTGAGCGATTTCCTCGGCCAAAAATTTGTCTTTAACTACGGTATTGATTACGCCGCAAATATTTTCCCAGTACATCTCATACAACTTCTCAAAAGCAATGACATCCTTTTTCTGGAAACGCAGTACTAATTCATCTAAATCCATTCATATGGTATTGGTTACTTAAGTTTTACGGACTTAAGGAATATCGAAAATTCCGAAATGATAAACTGGATTAAATTGAAATCCATAGTGGAACAAAATAATCCAGTTTATAAATATATAAAAAAAACCGCCTAATTGGCGGTTTAACTTTTTTTCAAACTTATTCGGTAATTTCACCACAACTTACCCTGGCACCTGCGGCGCCGCTGGGTTGAGATGTAAAGTCATCAGCATCTTGATGTACGACAACACCATGACCGATAATATTTTTCTTATCATCATCACAGCCAATGCACCATTGCTCGGTTGTAAACTCCATAGTTGCGTTACCATCAGCATCTGCGGTTAGATTTCCTAAATCACCGGAATGATAGCCTTCAGCAGCTTCCCACTTACCATGTGGTTCGTCTGTAGGGTTCCAGTGGCCTCCTGCCGATGTGCCGTCCTCTGCTGAACAGTCTGCATTTTCATGAATGTGAATGGCATGCTCGCCCTCTGGGGTAAGTCCTGTAAATTCTGCACTCATTTGTACTGCACCATCCATTTGTTCAAATGTTACGGTACCTTCTACAGTACTTCCACTTTTCGGTGACATGGTAACTGTCAAAGTTTTCCCCATCATCTCGTCCTTCATGGCATTGGCTTCATTATCCATACCTTCCATTGAATCCTCCATGGAATCGGTTGCGGCATCTGAATCCTTTTTCACTTCCTTGCAGCTGTAAGAACCTATAAGTAATAGGCCTACTAAAGTCAATTGTATTGTTTTCATGTGTTTCGTATTTTAATTTGGGTAAAGTTAAGTATTTTAACATGGCTTCCTTGCTCAAAGCAAAAGGATTTTAACAGTATCTCTTAATACTTATTTTTTGTAAGTAGTATAGCATCAGTAAATCAAACTTGGTTTACCATCACCGAATCAGTTATGAATTCTCATTCGTATTAAATTCGTTTTCATAAGCCATAGCCATTGTTCTATGATTTTGAAATCAGCTTTGTGGGATTGCCCTAGAAATTTAATTTGTACTTGGTTTAATTATTAAAAACAACTCCGCTATTTATCTCCGACCTCTTTTTGGTAGCATTCGTTGTGCGGCACTCAACATTTCCTTACTATAATTTATATGGACTCATAAAAAGTATGATTTTCCTTTTTTAAAAAAGTCTTTGCGCTAACCTCTATACTTCTCTTTACAAGAAAAACTTTCATCATCTATTCTGGAAGTTTTGCGCATGCTTAAAGTTTGTAGCGAACGGAGGCTTCGCCTTTTAATGGAATTCAGCAAAGCGGCGTATCAACAAAGAGCTGTCTTGCGACCAATGATTATAAAGACTTTTGTTCTTTATTAAATAAGCGTCTTAAATCTGTATTAAAGAATACCCCAATCTGTAGACGATCAAAGTTGGCAGTCGAAAAATTATTTTTTAAATAACCGGCTTGTACACTTAAACTGTTGGTAACTTGTATGCCCAATGCGCCATAAAGCCTGTTTTGCCCAAATACTTCATTTTGAAGGTTCAAAAAAATCTCATCATAAAAATTCAAAAAGAAAATACCGCTGAGTGGTACAGTTATTTGGAGACGATATCGGGCCCTATGCTGCGTCTCGTTTTGTTCAAAATACTTGATGAAACGTTGCTCGAGACGATAGCGATGTTCAAACGCGATCTTACCAACGTTGTTTTTCAAAATAAACTGTTCAAAAATGCGGTGCTCTATGGCATTGGTTTCATTGGGTAATTCTTCAAAAGTACGATCCGTTGCAATATACCCATAACCAATGGTGGCTATGGCATCTGAATTGATGTGATAGTTGAGCCCGGTTCTCAATAACAACTGGTTAAAGTTTTTTGCTTGCTCGTAATAGCGCAACTGTCCTTCGGTATGTAAGCTTACCTTCTCAGAGATTTTATTCGTGCCAAAATACATGTGCCAAGAACCTAACCGGTTTTCACCGGTTTCTTGCGCCGTGACGATGGTTGTTAGCAACAGCAATAAAAAGAACGGATATCGATTCATAATATTGATTTGGTTAATCCTCATTAAATGTTAAGGTTTCCTACTGGCTTTTATTTTTCAAATCCATTGGATTTAAAACCAATTTCCCAACACTACTTCAGGCAAAAGCGTCTAATCCCGATAAAAACGAATACCATTCCTGTATAGCCAATAAAAAACGGAATTATATACCGTTCCAACTTGGCCACCAGCATAACTCCGATACACAACAGCTGAAAACCTAATCCGAATGTCGAAACAGCGGTCATTAGCCATTTGGGTAGATTTTTGCCGTGCGATGCCTTTGGATCCAAAGCGTAAATAATGCGGTCAAAACCCCCATACATAACCTTATAAATCGTAAAAAGAACGTTCACATGATATTGCTTTTCCCCGGAGAGCGCCATCGGTGTATTTATTTCAAAAATACGGCTGGTAGTATCCCCTTGGTATTTAGTTCTAAGGATTACATAATAATAATTGTAGAGTGTACCCTGAAGTTGAAGGCCGAAAAATGCCAAAAACGTATATATCAGTGAGCCTTCGGTTATCGAACGTACACTCAGTAAAATAAGAAGATTTAGTATGATATCAGATACGGAATCTAGATAACGGCCAGTGTAAGAGGGTGTATTTTTGACCCGGGCCAACTCACCGTCCGCTGCATCTAAAATGGATTTCACGACTAAAAAGAACAATGCGGCCCATGGCATATGGTTTAGAATACTGATAATGGCGGCCAATCCTGACACTATGAATGTCAAGGTCATTTGCACGGGCGTGAAGGCAGTATTCTTCAAAAACCCAGCTATCCATTTAGCAATAGGTCTTCCAAAATCGGATAGGTCAAAGAATGAATTGGGCTCGGGAAGTTTTGACATGAGACATACCACAGAAAATAAAAATCGGAGACGAAAACACGCTGGCCAATAGTATCTTCAAACGGATGGCAAAGATAATACTAAAAGTTACTTAAAATTTTCACTTTCTTATTTTGTGCTGTTTTCATTGCTAATCCTTACATTTATAGGCAAAAAATTCATAAACTACACCCTCACATGAAAAAAAGTTTCATTTTCTTACTTTTTACACTCGTTTTCATCTTGACAAGTTGCGGCAATAAACGCGACGGAAACCCTAAAGTGCTTGTTTTCTCTAAAACAATGGGCTTTAAGCACGCCTCGATACCTGCCGGAATAGCCGCAATTCAAAAGTTGGGCGCTGAAAACGGTTTTGAAGTGGATACCACTAAAAATGCCGAACTTTTTGATGAAGACAATTTAAAGCAATATTCCGCTGTCATTTTTTTAAGTACTACGATGAACGTTCTTGACGCCAAGCAAGAGGCAGCATTCGAGCGATATATTCAATCCGGCGGCGGATACGCTGGTATTCATGCAGCTACCGACACCGAATACGACTGGGGTTGGTACACGAAGTTGGTCGGGGCTCAATTTCAGAGCCACCCGAGAGGCACGCCAGAAGCGGACTTTATCATTAAGGACAAAAATTTTATTGCCACCGAGTTCTTTACGGATTCTGTTTGGCATAGGTCAGATGAAATATATAACTATAAAAAAATAAATCCCGATGTAAACGTCGTTATGACGGTTGACGAATCTTCATATGATGGCGGAACGAACGGCGATTACCATCCCTTTGCTTGGTACCATGAATACGATGGTGGGCGTGCTTTCTACACAGGAGCTGGCCATACCGATGAAAGTTTTTCAGATGGGCAATTCCTCAAACACATTTTGGGAGGTATTGAATATGCCATTGGTGAGAATGAAAATTTAGATTACAGCAAGGCGGTTACACAAATACCACCTGATGCGGACCGATTTTCAAAAAAGAAATTAATAGTAGGTGAATTTTTTGAACCTACGGAAATGGCGGTTCTTCCAAATAACGATGTTTTAGTCGCGCAACGAAGGGGTGAAATCATGCTGTATGAAGATGCGACCCAAGAATTGAAGCAGGTCGCAGCCCTCGATGTCTATTCGAAAACTCTAAATACGCCAGGCGTCAATGCAGAAGAGGGATTGATGGGATTGCAAAAGGATCCGAATTATGCCGAAAATCATTGGATTTATCTTTATTATGCCCCTTCTGGGGATGAATCGGTAAATCGGTTATCACGTTTTACGTTTAAGGATGGCGTTTTTGATAAAGCGTCTGAGCAGGTTATTCTAGATGTAGCCTCGCAACGCGAAATCTGCTGCCACACTGGTGGCTCCATCGCATTTGGCCCTGATAATCTCCTCTATTTGTCCACAGGGGACAATTCTACCCCTTTCAACGAAAAGGAGGTTACCTATGTAAGTAATGGTTATGCACCATTAAACGATATTCCAGGTCATAAACAATACGATGCAAGGCGTTCTTCTGGAAATACAAACGATTTACGAGGTAAAATTCTGCGGATAAAAGTAAAAGAAGATGGCAGCTATGATATTCCGGAAGGCAACCTTTTTGCGGCAGGTACGGAAAAAACCCGTCCTGAAATATATACGATGGGGCATCGTAATCCGTACAGGATATCGGTAGATCCTAAAAAAGGATATTTATATTGGGGAGAAGTAGGTCCTGATGCTCGTGAAGATTCTTTAGCAACCAGAGGTCCGCGTGGGTATGACGAAATGAATCAGGCACGTGAGGCCGGAAATTACGGTTGGCCTCTATTTATTGGTGATAATAAACCTTATGTTGACTATGACTATACCAATGGAGAGAGCGGTACTGCCTTTAATCCGGAAAAGCCAATAAATGATTCTAAAAATAATACAGGCCTTACTGAACTGCCACCAGCGCAGCCTGCCTTTGCGTTTTATC
This sequence comes from Pricia antarctica, assembly GCA_011050085.1. Lineage (GTDB taxonomy): Bacteria > Bacteroidota > Bacteroidia > Flavobacteriales > Flavobacteriaceae > Pricia > Pricia antarctica_A. Next base: position 11,381 of record DRGL01000055.1, read on the forward strand.
CCTATGGCGAATCTTCAGAATTCCCTCAATTAGGCTCTGGAGGAAGAAATGCCATGGCAGGTCCAACCTACTATTCTGATTTATATCCCAATGGAGGTCAAATTCCCGATTATTACGATGGTAAGGTTATTATTTATGATTGGATGAGGGGTTGGATGAAAGCAGTGACTCTATTCGATGATGGTAGCTTCAACAAGATGGAGCCCTTTGCTTCCGATATTGAGTTGAATAACTTGATCGATATGGAATTGAGCGATGATGGCCGTATTTATCTTCTAGAATATGGTAGCGGGTGGTTCTCTAAAAATGAGAACTCAGCACTAAGCTATATAGAATACAATGGTGGAAACCGCCCCCCGCTAATCGATAATATGATTGTAGACAAGACTTCGGGAAAACTCCCACTGTCGGTAACTGCAAAAATCGAAGCTAAGGATCGTGAAGATGATGCCCTTACCTATGTTTGGGATTTAGGCAACGGGGAAACCAAAGAAACAAAAGAGCCAGAGGTTTCCTATACCTATGAAAATGCCGGCGATTATGCTGTTTCAGTAACGGTAAAAGATGATAAGGGCGAAACTGCGAAAAGTGAAACCATTCCCGTAATTGCAGGTAATTCAAGGCCTGAGGTTGCGATAAATATGAATGGCGGTAACACTTCCTTTTTCTTACAAGGTGTGCCGATAACCTACTCAGTGTCCGCCACCGATGCTGACGGTGATGCCATAGATCCTTCGAACCTTTTCGTTTCGGTCGATTATCTCGAAAGTTATGATCAGCAGAATCAATCTTTGGGACACCAACAAGTTTCGGCAGCGATTACGGGTAAGGCGTTGACACAGGGAATGGATTGCAAAACCTGTCACAAGGAAGCGGAAGCATCCATCGGCCCGAATTACTTGGATGTAGCCAAAAAATATGCCGGTGAAGCGGACGGAAAAAGTTATTTACAGAAAAAAATTGTTTCCGGTGGAGGTGGTGTTTGGGGAGAAGTAGTAATGCCCGCACATCCTAATGTCACACAGGATGAAACGAGACAAATTGTTGAGTACATCATGGCGTTGGCAGATAACTCCGCAAAGGAAAAGTCTTTGCCAGCTTCAGGTACCATTCAGCCCAATCCTAAGCAAGGTGACAATGTAATGGTATTGACTGCAAGTTATACCGATAATGGTGCAGAGGGCACAATCCCCTTGACCGGTGTCAAATCTGTTGCTTTGCAAGGAAGTACGGTAACTTTCTCTGATAAAACTAAAACAGATGGCTTTACTGCGATGGAGTTCAATGGTCAAAATTTGTTAGTGATACCAAAAGAGAAGGGCTGGTTTGCACTTGAAAATATCGATTTAACAGGAGTCGAATCAGCTACTTTGACCGCTGGATGGCAAGAAGCCCCGCAAACGGCTCTTGATTTTGAAATGTACCTTAATTCTCCTGACGGGAAACTTCTTGGTAAAGGTAGCATGGCCAAACCAAAAGCGGGAGCACCTGGTGGAACGATAGCGATTTCGCTGGAAAATGATTCAGCCATTAAGGCGGATGAAATATATTTCGTTTATAAGCCAAAAGACGGCGTAGAAAGAGGTGCTGGACCAGTAGCGTTGACCAATGTTCGTTTTGATTCGAAATCGTAGTTGGCATACACGTTGAATCCCCTAAACTTTTGAAGACAGGGAATACTTACTAGATGTCGTGATTACCGTATTATTAAAATCCCTTGTTCTGATGAAGACAAGGGATTTTTTATATTCTGTAAGTGACCAATACTTTGTAAATAGATGAATAAACAGTCGCCAATTTTAGTTGGTTAAAAATCCAACCTTTAGTGGAGACTTGCCTTTGTTTATTTCACATACTTCTTTAACCAAGCCAAATAGCGTTCCATACGATCCTTTTGAAACGAAGGCCGTCGAATACCGTGATGCTCATCAGGGTAGACAATCAATTGTGTTTCCCTACCCAAACGCTTCATGCCAAGATACATTTGTTCGGAATTCTGTATTGGTACGTTCCAGTCGTCGCTACCGCCCATCCATAGGGTTGGGGTAACTATTTTTGCGATATCGTTAAAGGGGGAGATACGCTCCCATGCCTCTGCATTTTCCCATGGCAGGCCTAGTTCCTGCTCCCAGGTTAGTTGATAATGGTCGTGCCCATAGTTAGCGCGGTAAAGTGCTTCACTGGCACCAGACATCGCTGCCTTAAATCGATCTGTTTTCGTAATGACATAATTGGTGAGAATGCCTCCATACGACCAACCGCCAACGGCCAATTTGTTGGGGTCGGCATATCCTTCTTCGATAGCATAGTCAACGCCGGCCATAACATCTTCGAAGTCAGGCCCGCCCCAATCGGCAAATAAGGCCTTTGAAAATTCTTCACCATAGCCAGTCGAACCTCTTGGATTTATAAGTAAGACCACATAGCCATTAGCCGCGAAAAGCTGAGGTTCGGAATCGAACGAAAAATCATATTGTGAAGTAGGCCCGCCGTGTAACCATAAAATAGTTGGATATTTTTTAGAGCTATCGAAATCTATGGGCTTTACTACGAAACCTTCTACGGGAGTACCATCTTTGCTCTTGAACTTGATTTCTTCAATGCTTGGTTTTTTTACGTTGGCCAAAACATCATCGTCAACGTTTGTGAGTTCCCGAAGCATATTATCTTCAAAAACATACAGGTTATTGGGTCGATTTGCCTTACCGGTTAGGGTAACTATTTGATTTTCATGAAGGTCATAATCCCCAATACTAATATCTCCCGTTACGACTTTCTTTAAACGATTACCACTAATTCCCGTCGAAGCTAGCACGCTTGTGCCGTTTTCTTCTAATAAAAAATAAATTGATTTTCCGTCCTCCGAAAATTTCGGCTTTGAAATATTCCTGTCGAGATCGGTAGTCAATACTTTCGCAGTCCCGCCATCTGCAGGTGAAATCGCCAGTTTTTCACCAGCGTACCATAAAATTTTACCGTTAGTGACAGTTTTGTAGGCTATCGATTTTCCGTCGGGGCTCCAAGTCGGGGAATTATCTTGGTTCGGGTTTGTGGTTACCTGTGTCAATTGTTGTTCCTTACTACCCTTAAGCGCATCGACTACCCATATATTCGAATCTGAATTACCATCAGGATCTTCTGTACGGTTGCTGGCAAATGCAATTTTTGTTCCGTCAGGACTCCATATGGGGTCACTGTCGTCAAAATCTCCGAAGGTTAATTGCACAGGAATACTATCACCGGGCACCAAGGTATAAATGTGTTTTCGATAACGGTCTAAATAACCGACATAGTCTTGCTTGAACTGTCTTCTGTCTATAACGAAAGGTTTCGGTTTTTTGTCATCCTCTTTATCCGCCGTGAGCTCTTCCGGTTTGGGGTCGGTCAAAACCAACATCAATTTGTTACCTACGGGAGACCATGCATGGCCTTCTACGCCTTGCCGAATTTTGCTTAATACTTGGGCATCGCCACCCATTCGGTTAGATGTCCACACCTGGGTTTTATCATCTTCCCCCTTACTGGCCAAAAATGAAAGATATTTGTTATCAGGGCTCCACTTCGGCTCACTAGCTGAATAGTCTTTACCAGAAATAGCAATGGCCTCACCTCCAAAGAAGGGGATGATGTATACCCGCTTTATGCTCTTGTCTTTTTTCAAGTCATTTTCTGAAACCGTATAGGCTACCCACTTACCATCAGGACTGATTTCTACATCCCGAACCGTTTTCAGGTTCAAGATAATATCGATAGTCAAAGGGTTTTTACCATCTTGAGCATTTAAATAATTGGAAAACATCCCAAAAATGGTCATTACTAAAAATGCAATTTTAATTTTCATAACATACATGGATTTAGAGTAGATAATTTTCAGGTGTTAGGTTTATGCGCACGGATTCTATAACTTTTTAGCTGTCACATAGAAATTACGGTCCACTTCTAAATTTGATATTTCATCCTTAAATTTTTCTGTTTTCCATTTTTCGGTAGGAGTAATCCACTGAGTTTTACTACCTATTTGAATTTTAAGGGGCATCTTAAAACCTTGCACAACTTCGGAGTACCTATATTTTAGAGAATTGCCTTCTACAGTATATTCCATTATTGGAATTTTGGTAGTTCTCAAATATTGATCGAAAACTTTGGATAAATCGATTCCTGATTTTTTAGAAATATAGTCCTCGATTTCCTTGGTTGTTACGGTTTTATGATAGAATTCTTTATTCAATCCGCGTAAAACCTCTCGCCATTTTTCGTCGTCATCAACCAGCTGCCGGATGGTATGTAACATATTAGCTCCCTTATAGTACATATCTTTTGAACCTTCTTGATTCACATCATAGGGTCCGATAATAGGTTTGTCGTTTACTATATTTTTCCTAGTTCCGATAACGTAATCGGCCGACGCCTCTTTACCATAGTAATAATCTAACATAAGATTTTCGGAGTAGGCCGTAAACGATTCATGGATCCACATATCGGCAATATCCTTATAGGTGATATTATTGGCGAACCATTCGTGCCCGGACTCGTGTACTATTATAAAGTCGAATTTCAATCCCCAACCTGTGTCTGATAAATCTTTGCCAAGGTATCCGTTCTGGAAGTTGTTGCCATAGGTGACGGAACTTTGGTGCTCCATACCTAAATATGGAACTTCGACCAATTTATAACTATCTTCATAAAATGGATAAGGGCCGAACCAATGCTCGAAGGCTTTCATCATCTTCGGGGCATCTTGAAATTGTTTTTTAGCTTTTTCAAGATTATCCCGCAATACATAATAGTCCATATCAAGCTCGCCTTTTTCACCTTTATATTTTTCTCCGAAATGCACGTAATCCCCTATATTAATGTTAACCCCATAGTTGTTGATGGGATTTGAAACAAACCAGCTGTAGGTGTTCGTGGTGGAATCAACTTTTCGTAGTCGGCCGTTAGAAACGTCCATTAAGCCTTTAGGGGCTTTTATTCTGATGAGCATACTGTCGACTTCATCATACATATGATCTTTATTGGGCCACCAGACACTGGCTCCGAGTCCTTGGTTAGAGGTAGCTACAAAATCTTTATTGTTATCATCTTTTTTCCATGAAAATCCCCCGTCCCACGGTGCACGAACGGCTTCCTTTGGATGCCCGGAGTAGTGGACAAGGATTTCGTTAACGTCTCCTTTTATTTGTTTTTTTATAAGTTGTACAAAATGGGCATTGCCTTTGTTTTCTACTTTTAGTTCCTTACCGTCTTGGGTGACCTTTTCAATTTTTAAAGGAGGCTGTAAATCGACTTGTAGTACTTTATTGGGTTTCAAAACTTCGTAGCGAATCGTATTTTGTCCTGAAATAAACTTTTGATCAGGATTTACCTCGACATAGAGGTCGTAGTAATTTAGGTCCCACCATTCGCGTTCTGGGGTAATACTCCCTCTCAAAGTATCTTGCTCAGTAAAATCTTGGCCAAATGTCGCCGTTGAAATTGAAAGTAATAGTACGTAGATAATATTTTTCATAATCTATATCTTTAATTTTAGCTTGTTCAATGTAATTTTTTTGGATGGTCGCGCAGTGTACTAAGTTGGTTTGTTTTAATATGCTCTAAGTATAGAAAGCTCTTTGTACGTTTAAGCCTGAGACGCTTAATCCGACGATTCAGAACTATCAAATTACCATTTTTTAGACTCACAAAACATATAGTTCTGACTAGTACTTCCTTTACTTCTACATGCTTATTTTACCGTAATATCCCATTCGGAAATACAACTACACTCTCAAACCCGTTTGCCCCAACTGTGGAAACCCCAAAAAAGAAATTATCGATAACAATTCCATCCAGGGTAAACTCAGTTACATTTTCGACATAGCGGCTATGGTCCCAAGTAGGGGAGGTAGTATCACGCCAATAGATTCTATAGCCTTTTGCTCCGTCTACCTTACTCCACTGGAGTTTAGCTGCTGCCTCTACAATTCCCCCAATATTCACTTCTTTTGGAGCAGGAGGCGCCCATGCGATAGAAGCGAGATTGATGGCATTAACGGCCGTAAGCTTGCTAGCATATTCAAAATTAACGTGCTCAAGTTTGTCACCGTATTCAATACCGTCTTCAGTACGGATGTCTTGATGTTGCTGGGTGTAATTTTCATGCGCTTCCATAATTCGTATACCGGCAAAACCGGCATCATTAAATGGACGATGATGTCCACCGCGGCCAAAGCGATCTAGGCGATAAATCATCATGGGGTTCATTTCGGGCATGTAGTTTTGCGTCGTTTTATGAACATAACGTGCCAATTGTCTGGAAATCCCATCCACTTCGCCACCATAAAAACGTCTTGCCTTGCGTTCATCTTCCGTTTCTGTAGGCGGCACAGGTTCCGAAAAAATCCTAAAATCGGTATTGCTGATAATACCGTCGACCCCTTCGATATTTCCGATCATATCGTTGTTTAAGATGCCAATAATTTCCCAGCCTTTCTCCTTCGCATGAGCAGCCAATCCTTCTCCACCGTATAGACCTTGTTCTTCACCTGAGAGCCCGACAAAAATCACACTGTTCTCAAAATTATATTTGCTTAGCACACGGGCGGCCTCAAGTGTTCCGGCCATCCCACTGGCATTATCGTTCGCGCCAGGGGAATCGGAGGTCGCATTATTTGCATCACTAACACGTGAATCGATATCGCCGCTCATCAAAATATAGCGGTTCGGGTATTTTGTACCCCTTTTTACTGCCAATACGTTTACGACTTCAACATCCTTAAAAATTCGGTCATTATCTCCTTTTCGTATTAGATTTTTTTGAAAGGAAACTTCCAAACAACCATTACAATCTTTGGAGATAGTTTCGAATTCTGATTTAATCCATCGTCTCGCCGCACCGATACCTCGCTTCTGGGATACGGTATCACTAAGGGTATGACGGGTACCAAATGAGACTAATTTTGAAACATCGACTTCTATGCGTTCAGCGGAAACGGAGTCAATAATTTTGTAGATGTTCGGGTTGTTTTGACCATTGGCAAATGTCGTAAAGGTTACCAAGACGAGTACTAGCAATTTATTCATTAATTTCTGGTTTTATTTTTTGAAACCAAACTATGTTGAAATGGCTTCTGGAATCGATAGATGTACTTAAAATCACTTAAACACCTGAATTCTAAGATTGACTTTAGAACTAACTCTGCAGTGTGAATGACAATGATGCGAATGATACAAATTTCTTTTCTATATAAGGATTGATAATTTACAATGTATAAAAAATTACTGGTATTTTCTTCTTGAAATCTGCCATAACCCAAACAATGGACCCATTGACAGGGGTAAAAATAGCAAGGTTGAATTTATCTTATACATTAGAAACGATAGTAGTTCAATGCTAACTATACTGATAGCAAATCCTAAACAGTTGACTAAGGTAAGCGCAGTTCCTCTAAGTTCGATGGGGGCGGCAGATGCCACAAGGTTTGAGCATTGTGGTGAATCTGCGACAACCGCCATTCCCCAAAGCCCCCATCCCAATAAAAAAAGAAAATAGGGAAGGTGAAATAAGAAAGGAGAAACTAAGCAGAAGCATCCGGAAACCAATAAAGCAATTGATACCACAGTTTTACTTCCCCAATGCTGCGATATAATACCCCCAAAAACACATGAAAAGGCGCCTAAAGCGATAATGATACCGGTAACCAGGGGTAACGAGAACGTATTTCCGGAAAGGGAATTATAGGTATCTATTGCAAATGGTGTAAACGCCCAGAAGGCATATAATTCCCACATATGTCCAAAATAGCTAAAGGCCGCTTTTCTAAATTCAGGCAATTTGAATAGGGATGTCCCGGCTCCTAATCGCAATCGGTTACTAAGCTTTCGGAAAGGTCCATTCGGTACAAAGGCGTACAAAAGCAATCCTCCAGAAAAGGATAAGAAAGATGTGGTTTTAACCACTAGGGTATATGATCGCCCCCATGAAGTACCACTAATAAAGTAGGGTAGTGCTGTACCCAAAACCAATGCACCAACTAACCAGCCCAAAGCTTTTCCTAATCCCTGTTCATAATAATCTGCCGCAATCTTCATCCCAACGGGATAAATTCCCGCTAAGAAAAAACCCGTCCCAAAACGTGCAGCCAATACTTGTGAAGCTGAAAGGTCGTCGCTGATTAGGATCAAATTGCAAAATGCCGCCAGTATAGCGCAGATGGCAAAAACCCTCGACGGCGAAAACCGATCTGCAACCATGAAAAGAGAGAATAGTAGGGTTCCGGAAATGAACCCCAGCTGTACCGATGATATGAGGTAGCCCACAATTTCTTGTCCCATACCGGTTTTATGCGCCAAATCATCTACAACGGCATTTCCAGCGAACCAAAGCGAAGTGCAGGCGAACTGAGAAATTATGATTATAGGAAGCGCCCGAGATGATTTCAATTTATTCCCTCATGAAAGTTACTTTCGCAATTTTTCCATTTTCTACCTCATAAATAGCAACAGCGCTGAAATTGGTGCCATTGGTCGTTATATATTCTTCATCAATAACTTTGTTCCCAATAACTATCCTATTTTTTATTTCGCAATGTAGGTCAGGGGTGTTTCTGAAAAAGTCGGCATATTGCTCTCGCATATTCGCCCTGCCTTTAAATCTAAGCTCATTCGGAAAGTTAAATACTTGAACATCTTCTGAATAGGTATTTAAGAACTCGTCTATCTTTCTATTGTTGTAAGCGTTTAGTTGGTTTTGGACGATGGCTTCCGCTGATTGTTCGAAAACCAAAGCAAGGTATTTTTGGTTCGGACTTATAGCTATTCGGCTTATATTGTTGATTTCCCGCTTTTCGAGGCGTAGAAAACGTTTCCACTCCTTTTGATTTTCGGGATGGATTTCTACTAAAATTTGATTATCCGCCGCTATAATAGTGCCATCGGAAAACCAGCACATATCATCTGTATTTTCATACATATCGGTAATCTTCTTAATCTCGCCAGTAGTTGGATTTAATGATCGAATTTCCCATGGTGTATTTTCTTTACTAATGAAGCTGATTAGATCGGTATCGGGGATTTTATGTAATGACCGCCCCACATTCTGTTCAATGATACGGTTCTTGGCATCCGCAAGGTTTGAAACGACCAAGTTCATATGTGTATCCCCTAGAACGGAGGAGACCACAATATCTTTTGAGTACCAAACGTGATAAGCTACTGGAAGGTCTTTAAGTAGTTCTGTCGAACTTCCGTCCCAAATACTGTATTCATAAAGACGTTGCAATCCGGTAGTATCTAGTCGAATAGCCGAAATTGAGTTCTTCCCTGGAATTTTCAAGGGTGAGTACTCGCTACCCGAAGCCGTGTCCGTTATCCAGGAAACACTATCTGAGGGGATATCGTAACGGGCTATATCCGTCTGACCATTTCTGGTAGATGAAAACAGGATAGTTTCACCGTCGTAAAATGAGGGTTGGTTATCGTAACCCTCATTGTTCGAGATGTTTCTCGGGTTCAGAATTTCGGTCTTGCCATCAACGGTCTTAACATCCAACAGATATACTTCGGTATTTGTCTGAGCCGCTACCGAAAGTATGGTAAAAAATAACACGGCAATACATGTGGTCTTCATTGATCTAGTTTGGCTCTAAGATAAAAATTAAGTATTAACCCAAAAAAATCAATGCTTTGCTCGATATAATGGATGTAATAGGAGTATGAATGTGCCTAACTTACAGTATAGCTTCAACTTGTAAACCTATTCAACAAATCACGAACATTCTTAATACTATCCACATAGTATCCTGCTTGGGTTTTTTGGCGACCGACCTTTACCGTAATCGCAGTCTCGGGTAGTTCCTGAAACATAAACTCATCGGTCCAGTCATCACCAATGGCAAAGACGAAATCGTAATCTTCTTCATTAAAAATTCGCATTGCGGCCCGCCCTTTGTTTACATTACTGCTTTTAATTTCCATGACTTTGTTACCGTTGAGAACGCTGAGGTCATCGGTACCGATAAGACTGGTCAAGACCGTATTGAGTTCAGTGGCCCGTTTTTGCCCAAAGTCGGGGTCCGTATTACGGTAATGCCACGCTAGCGAATAGTTTTTTTCTTCGATAAAGCTGCCAGGTGTGCGATCTACAAAAGATTCGAGTACCGGTCTTATTTTTTCCATCCAATCTTTTTTGAGGTTTTCCAATAATTTAAATTCCTCACCATCCCTGGAAATCCAAACACCGTGCTCAACAATCATATTGTATTTTTTGGGCAAGAACCATTTTGTAAAGGTATCCTTATCACGACCACTTATTAGGTACATGTCGGTGTCAGGCACAGATGATATGGCATCTAGAAGCGCATAAAGCTCCTCGTCGGGTCTTGCTTTCTGAGGATCGTTATGAAAGCCGGCCAAAGTACCATCATAGTCAATGAACAGTAACTTCTTCTTCGCTTTTTTATAGGACTTTGTAATAATGTTCATTTGGTCAACGGACATTTTTCGGGCTACATATGAATAATCCTTTTCCTTTTGATCAAGTAACGAGTTCATAAAATCATTGGCCCATTTTTCTACATTGTAACGTTCTAAGCGTTTCTGTAAAAGTGCATTTCGTTGTTTCTGTTCCGCTATTGGCATATTAATAGCCGTATGCAAGGCATCTGCGATTTGGTCGAAATTATTAGGATTGATCAGTAAAGATTCGTTCATCTCGTTTGCGGAACCTGCCATTTCACTCAGTATCAAAACGCCCGTCTGATCTGTACGGGTGGCGATATATTCTTTCGCGACCAGGTTCATGCCGTCTCTCAAGGGAGTAAGCCAGGCGATATCACTTGATGTATATAAATCGATAAGATTTTCGAAAGGCATTGAACGGTAGAAGTACCAAATTGGGGTCCAGCTAACAGTAGAGAATTCCCCGTTGATTCGCCCGACCAATTCGTCGACCTCCCGTTTTAGCAGTTGATACTGCGGCACATTTGAGCGTGATGGTACCGCTAGCACAATCAATCGGACTTTCTCTTTATACTGCGGATATTTGTTCAAGAAGTATTCGAAAGCGTAAATCCTCTTGGCGATACCTTTAGAATAATCCAACCGGTCAATAGACAAAAAGAATTTAGCGTCAGGCGCTGATTTTTTATGGCTATCCAAGCGTTTTTGGAGCTCCGATTTATCTTCTTCCGGATTTTCTGCATGCTTTTTAGCGGCATTACTAAACTTTTTGTAATCGATGCCCATGGGGAAAGAATCGACCTTTATAACCCTATCATCCAAAGAAACATCGTTAAAGCTGACCTCCAGACCTAATAATCGCCGTACGGAACTCAGAAAGTGACGTTCATAATCATAGGTGTGAAAGCCAATTAAATCAGATCCTAGCAGTCCATTTAATATTTCTTCACGCCAAGGCAAGGTTCGAAAAATCTCGAACGATGGAAAAGGGATATGTAAAAAGAATCCGATGGATATATCAGGACGTTTTTCACGTATCATTTGCGGCACAAGCATTAACTGATAATCATGAACCCAGATTGTATCGTCGTCATCTGCCTTTTCAAGAACAGCATCGGCAAATTTTTGATTGACGGTTTTGTAGGCTTCCCAATACTCGCTCTCGAATTCCGAATATTCCAAAAAATAATGAAAGAGGGGCCAAATGGTACGGTTGCTGAATCCGTAGTAATAACCATCAATTTCCGATTCGGTTAGGTTTACTTTCGACGATCCGTGTTTCGCAAGCGCCTTATCAATTTTAGGAGCTAGCTCTTTGGGAATTTCCTCATCTGTTAATCCACTCCATCCGATCCAAAGACTATCACCACCGGAATGTACGGATTTCATACCTGTGGCCAGACCGCCGACACTGGGTATTGCGGTGATTTTACCTTTATCGATTTGTAGCTGAACAGGAAGCCTGTTTGAGATTATGATAGTTTTGCCCATGATGGTTTGCGATTTCTAAATTACAGTTGTGAGGAGTTACAATAATTTTATTTTTTTCTTCTAAATCCCCATAATTTCTCTAAATTTCGACAAAACCAAAGGCAAATGCAATCAATTGCCGATATGAATCAAGAATTTTATTGAATGGATAATTTAGATTACGGAATAATAGGGAATTGCAGGAGTGCCGCTTTGGTCTCCAAAACAGGAAGTATTGACTGGTGTTGCTTACCGGAATTTGACTCACCATCGGTTTTTGCCAAGTTGTTGGATGACGATATAGGTGGCAGTTTCGAGATTTTGGTCGATGCGACATATAAAATCACTCAACAGTATAAAGGTCAGTCGGCGGTACTGATCACCAAATTTTCAAATGGTGAGGATATGTTTGAAATTCGCGATTTCATGCCCCGCTATCATAATGAGGATGGCTCGTACCACGCTCCCCCCGAACTGGTACGGTACATAAGGTACATCAAAGGCAAGCCGAAATTTAGAGTGCTTTACAATCCAAAATTGGAATATGCCATCGGTGAAACCAAAACGTATATAAAACATAATTTTGTAGCCAGTCTGACGTATGCCGAGAAGTTCGATACCGTGTTTCTGTATACTTCGTTCAACAAAAATGCCGTTGTTGAAGGACGGGAAATCGATTTCACCGAAGATGGGTATTTTTTAATGGGCTACAACGAGAAGATTCTGCTGCCCAATACAAAAAAAATGTATCTTGAATATGAGCGGACTAAAGTATATTGGCTGAATTGGAGCAACAATACCCCAACCTACACCAAATACAACACTGAAATTCACAGGAGTGCCATTACGCTCAAACTCTTGAGCTACGATAAAACTGGTGCGGTATTAGCGGCCGCCACCACTTCCTTACCTGAAACCATTGGTGAAGTTCGTAATTGGGATTACCGTTTTTGCTGGATTCGCGATGCCTCTATGGTTGTTAAAGTGGTTTCGGAATTGGGTCACAAAAATATCGCCAGACGCTATTTGCAGTTTATCATCGACCTGATGCCTGATAAAGATGAGAAGCTTCAAATCATGTATGGTATAAATAAGGAGAAAAAACTTACTGAGGAAACCCTCGAACATCTTAGCGGTTACAAGGGTTCGAAACCTGTCAGGGTCGGTAATGCGGCTTATGAACAAACCCAGCACGACATTTATGGCATTCTCATGGATGTGATTTACGAACAATTAAAGCGCTTCAGTACCGATATAGATAATGGAGAGGAAATATGGAGCATTACCAAAGGCATCGTTTGGATTGTCGAAAAACACTGGCATTCACCGGATAAAGGTATTTGGGAATTCCGCTCGGAGGATAGACACTTTACGTTTTCAAAAGTACTGTGCTGGACCGCAGTAGATCGTGCCATAAAAGTCGCCGGTATGTTGAACAAAAACCACAAAATAGAAATGTGGAAGCCTTTGCGTGAGAAAATATGGAACGATATTTATGATAAAGCGTGGAACGAAGAGGTTGGAGCCTACACCCAATCTTATGGCACGAAACATTTGGATGCCTCGGTACTTTTGATGGAGTCTTATGGATGTGTCGATGCTAAGGATGAACGTTATATTAGCACTGTGAAAGCCATTGGACGGGAACTTAGTAATGATGGTCTCATGTACCGCTATAAAAATGAAGATGATTTTGGGCTGCCCTCTTCCTCATTTACCGTTTGCACTTTTTGGTACATCAACAGCTTATTTAAAATCGGGGAAACCGAGGAAGCTGAGGAACACTTCGAAAGACTTTTAGGATATAGTAACCATTTGGGCCTTTTTAGTGAGGATGTCGATTTTAAGACGAAACGATTATTAGGAAACTTTCCTCAGGCCTATTCACATCTTGCATTGATCGAATGTGCCATTAATTTTTCTAACAAACATAGTGAAGAGAAGATTTTAGAAAATATGGGTAGTGACCAGAATTAAAAAAACCGCCCCAAAAAGGGCGGTTTTTTTCTTCCATTTCACTGGAAGGGCTACATTGAGTTAGTCATTTTTTTAAACATCGAAAGTATATCCGTTATCGGCCGATATCCGGTCTGCAATTTGAGTGCGCAAGGCTATCACATTCGGATTGTTTGCGTATTTCGTAAAGCGTTTAAGGCCCATTAGCATCATACGCTGCTCGTCACCCTCTGCAAAGGAAATTATAGCTTCTTTTCCTTTTTGGATGATGATCTCAGTGGCTTCATATAGATAGAGCTTAGACATGGCAATTTGTGTCGCTTGTGCCTCCTCACCATAGCGCTTTGCATTTTTCTCTGTTCTAAGTAGGGTACTTTCAGCCATGTAAACCTCAATCAGAATATCGGAAGCGGCAAGCATTAGCTGCTGGTGTTGCTCCAATTCAGGTCCAAATTTCTGTACGGCACTTCCAGCAACCATTAGAAACACTTTCTTTAATCGCGACAGAACATCCTTTTCTTCTGCAAAGAGCTCGGAATAATCTGGTGTCTCAAAAGAGGGAATTCCCATGAGCTCTTCGCCAACTGCGGTCGCAGGACCTAAAAGGTCAACATGGCCTTTCATAGCCTTTTTGACCAACATTCCTACGGCCAACATTCTATTGATTTCATTTGTACCCTCATAAATACGAGCGATACGGGCATCTCGCCATGCTTTTTCCATAGGGGCATCGGCACTAAAGCCCATGCCTCCAAAAATCTGTAAACCTTCGTCGGTCGTCTTCTGCGCATCTTCTGAAACGGCTACTTTTAAAATGGAGCATTCGATAGCATATTCTTCCACACCCTTTAATTCTGCCTCTTGATGGCTATTGCCTTCAGATTCCCGTATAGCGATTCGGTCTTCAATATTTTTGGCAGCTCTATAGCTAGCGGACTCTCCAGCATATGCATTCATGGCCATAGTGGCCAATTTCGCTTTAATTGCCCCAAAATGTGCAATTGGCGTTTTGAATTGAATGCGTTCGTTGGCATATTTTGCGGCCTCGTCGACCACTTTGCGTTGGGCTTCTAAACAAGCTGCCGCTAATTTAATACGGCCAACGTTCAAGGCGTTCATGGCAATTTTGAAACCATTGCCTTGCGTTGATAACATATTTTCTACCGGTACTTGCGTATCATTAAAGAATACTTGTCGGGTGGAGGAGGAGTGAATACCAAGTTTTTTTTCCTCCTCGTTCATTGAGATACCATTTTCAGGATTGTTCTCGACGATAAAGCCTGTAATGTTTTTATCATCCCCGATTCGAGCGAAAACAATAAAAAGGTTACAAAATCCTGCATTCGAAATCCACATTTTCTGACCTGTGATAGCATAGTGCTTTCCATCGTCTGATAGTACCGCCTTGGTCTTACCGGAGTTTGCATCTGATCCTGCACCTGGTTCTGTTAGACAGTAGGCACCGAACCATTCACCCGAAGCCAATTTTGGCACATATTTTTGTTTCTGTTCCTCAGTACCATATAAGGTTATCGGCATTGTACCTATTCCCGTATGTGCCCCAAAGGCGGTACTGAATGAGCCTGTGGCACCTGAAATATAATCGCAGACCAACATAGTTGACACAAAGCCCATGCCCATGCCGCCGTAAGCTTCGGGTACCGCTACACTCAATAGGCCAAGTTCACCAGCCTTTCGCATACATTCCTCCGTATAGGCATAATCTTTTTGCTCGAAACGCTCCCAATGTGCCCATAATTCCCTGTCGGAAAATTCGTTGGTACTATCGCGCATCATACGCTGTTCTTCGTTTAGGTCTTCTAAGGTGAAGACGTCTTCGCAACTAGTCTCCTTAACGAGAAATTGGCCGCCGCGGAGGAGACTATCTTTTTGCATTGCTTCTGTACTCATATCTTTAGGTTTTGGGTTTAGATAGCGCTAAGCCAGAGCTAAACGTAGTTTTAATTTTTGAATTCTTTTTCGAAGCTTTGTTCAATCCTCATATCGAAAACGAAATTTACTCGATAGGTCCTTACGGTAGTGTTGTATTTAATTTAGGAATTCATAAATGCCTGCGGCACCCTGTCCCGTTCCGACGCACATGGTTACCAGACCGTACTTACCCTGCATGTTACGCTTGCGCATTTCATCGAATAGTTGTACTGAAAGTTTTGCACCTGTACAGCCTAGGGGATGTCCCAAGGCAATTGCGCCTCCGTTGACGTTAACGATATCTTTGTTTAGGCCTAGTTCGCGTATTACCGCTATGGATTGCGAGGCAAAGGCTTCGTTCAATTCAATAAGTTCGATGTCTTCTTGCTTTAATCCAGCTTGTTTAAGGGCTTTTGGTACTGCGGCCACTGGTCCAATACCCATAATTCGTGGAGGTACACCCGCTGCGGCATAATTGACCAACCTGGCAATAGGCTCTAAATTCAGTTCCTTGACCATATCCTCGCTCATGACCATAACGAAAGCGGCTCCATCGCTCATTTGAGACGAATTACCTGCGGTTACGCTGCCATTTGCCGCGAAGACCGGGCGCAATTTGTTCAAAACCTCTTCGGAAGTCCCTTTTCTAGGCCCCTCGTCTTTCGTCACTGTATATTCTTTTGTGGCCCGTTTTCCGTTTTCGTCAATATAGGTCTGTTCAACTTCGATAGGAACAATTTGATCTTGAAAACGGTCTTCTGATTGAGCCCTTAATGCTTTCATGTGGGAATTATAAGCAAACTCATCTTGATCTTCTCGGGAAACCTTGAATTCGTTCGCTACCGCTTCGGCAGTATTGCCCATGCCCCAGTAATAATCTTCATGACCCGATTTCGCCAAATCGTAGTTGAGTTCTGTTTTATATCCCGTCATGGGAACGGAGCTCATACTCTCGGCACCACCAGCGATAATACAATCTGCCATTCCCGATTGAATTTTGGCAGTCGCAATCCCAATGGTCTCGATACCCGATGAGCAGAAACGATTGACGGTGACGCCAGGAACATCGACAATATCCAATCCCATTAACGAAATCAGCCGGGCCATGTTGAGCCCTTGGCTTCCTTCCGGCATGGCATTTCCAACAATAACATCATCAATTCGTTTTTTGTCGAAATCCGGTAAGGCTTTCATCATATATGCAATGGTCTCTGCGGCTAGCTCGTCGGTCCGTTTGAATCGGAACACTCCCTTAGGGGCTTTACCAACAGCGGTGCGGTATGCTTTTACTATATAAGCTTGTTTCATAATTTATTCTAATTTGATATAGGCCAATAAGAATTATTGCTAAAGAACGTTATCGATACTTTCAATAATCATTTTATCCTGCCTTTTAAATATGAACTTTTCGTAATGAATGATGCTAGGTTTTTTCAGATATATATTGAATTATAGGAAAAAAAAATAACTAGTTTTTCTAACCAAAAAACGAACTATTAAGTTTTAAATATCAATAATCCTTTCTATTTCAGTCGCTATCTTCTTTAACTATCTGTCATGAAATAGGTACGGTTTACTACTGAAATCAACTAATCAAAACGCAATTTTCGTCCTTTGAAACCAATTCAGCCATGGCCGAAAAGTCTTTAAACCTTTCAATTAGTGCTGTCCAAAATCACGTTTTTCTAAAACCAAGTTGAGCATCTTTTTATATTTTTAAATTTAATTTTTTATCCTATGTATTAGAAATTCTAATTCCTTAGTGGTTTTCCTGTTTTCAACATATGCTGAATACGTTCTAAAGTTTTCTTTTCTGTGCATAGCGATAGAAATGCTTCGCGTTCTAAATCTAAAAGATACTGTTCAGAAACTTGTGTAGGTTCAGAAAGATCTCCACCAGCCATGACGTAGGCAAGTTTATCTGCAATTTTGCGATCGTGTTCACTGATATAGTTACTGGCTTCCATCGCGTCGGTGCCTACCAAAAACATACCCAGGGCCTGTTTTCCAAGTACCTTTATATCGGTTCTTCTTACCGGTTGCGTGTAACCTGCTTCGGCCATCAATTTGGCATGGGCCTTGGCCGTAGCTATTTGCCGATCTGTATTGACCACTACAATATCTTTCCCTTCTTGCAAAAAGCCTAAATCGAATGCCTCATAGGCCGATGTAGAGACTTTAGCCATACCGATGGTCAAGAAATAGTCCTGTAAAATATTAAGTTCAACATCACCCTTTCTAAAGGTATCCTGTGCGCGTACGGCCATTTCTTTCGAACCTCCACCACCTGGAATCACCCCAACGCCGAATTCGACTAATCCAATGTACGTCTCTGCGGCAGCAACCACCTTGTCGGCGTGGAGTGATAGTTCACAACCACCGCCCAAAGTCATATTATGTGGCGCTGATACTGTGGGTATACTCGAATAGCGCATGCGCATCATCGTATTTTGAAACATTTTAATGGCCATATTGAGCTCATCGTATTCTTGCTCAACAGCCATCATGAAAATCATGCCTATATTCGCTCCAACAGAGAAATTTGCGCCCTGATTACCGACCACAAGACCTTGAAAATCTTTTTCGGCTCTATCTATTGCAGTGTTCAGGCCCGCTAAAACGTCACCCCCAATAGTGTTCATTTTGGATTGAAATTCAACGTTCAGAATACCATCGCCCAAGTCTTCGACAACAACACCGCTATTCTTAAATACTTCTCTTGATTTTCGAATATTATCTAAAATAATAAAAGCATCCTGACCCGGAACTTTCATCATGGATTTTGAAGGAATGTCATAAAAATAGGTCGAACCCTCTTTGATGGAATAGAAAGAAGTATTTCCGGAGGCTTTCATATCGTGAACCCATTGTGCAGCTTCTTGATTTTCGGCCTTAATACATTCCAAGCCTTTTTCTAGTCCAATCGCGTCCCAAATTTGAAATGGTCCGTGTTCCCAACCGAAACCGGCTTTCATCGCATCATCTATTTTATAAAGTTCATCCGAAATTTCTGGTATGCGATGCGAAACATAAGCGAACAATTGTCCGAAACTCTTTCTGTAGAATTCACCTGCTTTATCCTTTCCGTCAACTAAAACAGAAAAACGATCTACAACCTTATCGATGGTCTTGGTCAATTCTAGAGTTGCGAACTTGGCACTTTTCTTTGAACGATATTCCATCGAATCAAGATCCAATGTTAGAATCTCGGTATTTCCATCTTTATCCTTTGACTTTTTATAGAAGCCTTGACCGCTTTTACTTCCCAACCATTTGTTTTCCATCATGGTGTCGATGAAATCGGGTAGTTTGAAAAGCTCGTGACGTTCATCATCGGTACAGTTTTCGTAGATACCGTTGGCTACATGCACTAACGTATCAAGACCCACCACATCAACAGTTCTAAAGGTGGCCGATTTTGGGCGCCCTATAACCGGACCCGTAAGCTTATCGACCTCCTCCACGGTCATTCCCATATCCTTGACCATATGAAAAAGACTTTGGATGCTAAAAATACCTACTCGGTTTCCTATGAATGCGGGAGTGTCTTTAGCGACAACGGAAGTCTTTCCTAAAAACTTTTCTCCATAGCTATTTAAAAAATCCAGTACTTCCGGCGAGGTTTTCGGACCGGGTATTATCTCAAATAATTTTAGATAACGGGCCGGATTGAAGAAGTGAGTACCACAAAAATACTTTTGAAAATCTTCACTTCGCCCCTCTGACATAAAGTGAATAGGGATACCAGAGGTATTAGACGTAATTAAGGTGCCTGGAGTTCTGTATTTTTCCAAATTCTCAAATACCTTCTTCTTAATATCCAAGCGTTCGACCACCACCTCGATAATCCAATCAACTTGAGCTACTTTTGAAATATCGTCTTCCAAATTACCCGTAGTGATTCGAGATGCAAACTCTTGGTGGTAAATAGGGGAGGGTTTTGATTTTAAAGCTGATGTCAGTGAGTCATTGACAAGTCGATTGCGAACAGATTTATCTTCCAAGCGTAATCCCTTTGCTTTTTCCGAATCGTTTAACTCTCGAGGAACGATATCGAGCAACAAGACATTAACGCCGATATTTGCAAAATGGCAAGCAATGCCGCTGCCCATTATTCCTGATCCTATGACTGCTACGTTCTTTATGTGTTTGTTCACGATATGCGATTATTGATGAATAATACTTTGAAATGGCCCTATATTAATAGGATGTTTCTTATTTAATTATATTTTTACTGTAAATGTTTTTCTCGGAGACCAACTGATTTATAGTGTCCATTACTTCAAAAAAGCCATCTAATTTTTCTGGCGCTACCTTGGATCTAACCGTCTCATTAAACTTTAAGACAACGTCTTTTGAATCCTTTCTTTTTTCCAGACCAAACTCCGTCAAATAAATCAATACACCTCGGCCATCTTTTGGATTTGGTCTGCGTTCGATAAGACCTAGTTGCTCCATACGCTTTAAAATACGGGAAAGGCTTGTGGCCTCCATACCCATTTTCGGTCCAAGTGCCGTCGAAGGAGTTCCTGTTTTAGGGTCTACACTTAATAATGTAAAACCTACTGCCATGGTCGAATCGAACTTTTTTGCCTCTTCATTGTACATGCGTGCAACGGATTGCCAGGTAGCTCGGAGGGCATAGTCGATGGTTATTTCTTTCATTTACGTTTGGTTGGAATATCAAATATACCAAAATTTATTATGCATGCATAATAAATTTAGTAAATATTTATGTGGTTTCGGCCATATAAGAATTTCTCATATGGAAATATTATGTTGATAATCTATATAAGGAATTTGCACGAACGTATATAAAGTTAAATAAGCAATACGACCAAATTACGCTCTAAACCTTTATTTAAATTTCTGGTTTCGTGTAGATTGGGATAATTGACACCTATTTTCTTTGAAAAACTCAAGAATCAGTCAATTTACTATTTTTCAATGCCCATAAATATCATTATATAGGTCCATGTACTTCTCCTTAACTATTTTACGGCGTAGTTTCATGGTTGGGGTAAGATGCCCATCATTAATACTCCAAACATCAGGTGTCAACCTAAATGCCTTGACCTTTTCCCATTTTGCGAATTTTTCATTGGCCAAGTCAACTTCCTCTTGATAGCGGGCTAGTACTTTCTCGTTCAAGACGATATCAGAGTTTTCTGGAACTGTAACGCCATGTTTAACCGCCCAATCGTGTAAAAATTCAAAGTCGGGCTGGATTAATGCTGCAGGCATTTTTTCGCTTTCGCCTACGACCATAATCTGTTCTATAAAACGAGATTGTTTAAAACGGTTCTCGAGCAATTGGGGTGCTACATATTTGCCACCCGAAGTCTTGAACATTTCTTTTTTACGATCAGTAATCTTTAAAAATCCTTCATTATCTATTTCTCCGATATCACCTGTATGGAAGTAACCCTTAATCATAACTTCATCGGTCTTCTCATCATCTTTATAATATCCCATCATTACTTGGGGGCCTTTTATACATATTTCGCCATCATCCGCAATCTTCACTTCAGTTCTTGCCAAGGGTATTCCCACAGTACCAATTTTAAAACCTTTATTGCGCATATCGTTTACGGAAATTACAGGGGATGTTTCCGTGAGGCCGTACCCTTCCATCAATCCGAATTCCGCAGCATTGAAAATACGTGCTAGTCGCGGCTGTAAGGCGGCGCTGCCCGAAGCAATTAAACTAAGATTACCTCCTAGACCTTCCTTCCATTTGCTAAAAATAAGTTTTCGGGCGACAGCTAATTTTTGCTCGTACCACCAGCCGTTTGCGCCATAGGGTTCGTAAGCTAGACCGATATCTATCGCCCAGAAAAAAAGCGCCCGTTTAATTCCGGTAAGTTCTGAACCCTTGGCCAAGATTTTGTCGTAAACTTTTTCCAATAAGCGGGGTACGGCAGTCATTACATGAGGGCCAGTTTCTTTCAAGTTCTCACTAATTTTATCTAAAGACTCTGCAAAATAGATACTTACGCCCCTAAATTGATATAAATAAATAAGCATGCGTTCATATACATGGCAAACCGGTAAAAAGCTTAAGGAAATGGTGTCACCGTCTTTGATAGGAAAGCGTTTTGAACTTTCGATGGCGTTGCTCACCAAGTTGTCATGTGATAACATAACTCCCTTTGGTCTTCCGGTGGTTCCGGATGTGTATATCAAAGTAGCCAAATCTTCAGCTCTGACAGCATCTTTTAATTGCTCCACCTCCGGTTGATTTGAAGGATCTGCTCCGAGTTCTAAAACATCTGTCCAATTTTTGCAGTCCGCGAGCTCATCGAATGAATAGACCTCTTTTAAACTGGGCACTTGCTCTCGTACCGCTTTTACCTTATCATATACTTCACGGCAAGAAACAAAGCAGTATGTCGATTCGGAATGATTCAGCACATAGGCATAATCTTCTTCGGAAATCGTGGGATATATGGGTACATTCTGGGCACCAAGTTGTAGGATGCCAATATCAATTATATTCCATTCCGTTCGGTTGGTCATCGAAATCAATGCGATTTTTTCGTTGGCTTTGATACCAAGACGAAGAAGGCCGCGACTTATAGCATTGGCTTTGTTTACATATTCTTGTGAGGAGGTAGCCACCCATTTTCCGTCGTACTTGGTAACCAAGGCTTCATCAAGATTGAATTTTTCCAATTGATAATGGGGAAAATCGAAAAGTCGCGTGATATGCTGCATAGTCTGATTCAAATAGTTGTTGAAATATAGGAAAAATTTTTGTGTAGTGCTTGCGGTAGTCGTTGGACTGTGGAAAAAAAATGCCGAAGTAAAATGGCGGATAAGCTCGGCAAGCTGAAGCAGGAGGCTTGTGAAAGAAAGATTATAAATAGATTGTGTTAAATCCTTTTACTAATGGATTAAGCACTTTTTCAATAGTTAGCAAATCAATGCCTAACCTAACGTAAATGTAATTTCATTCCCTCGTGGCTTGCGGCAAACCCAAGCTTTTCGTAGAACTTGAACGCATTGCCTCTTTTCTTATCCGTAGTAAGTTGCACAACGTGCGCTCGTTTTTCCTTTGCCCTCTGAATGGCCCATTCCAACAACTTTTGCCCGATGCCTTTACCGCGATACTGCTCGTGCACTCGAACCGCCTCAATTTGTGCTCGGATTCCGCCTTGATAGGTGAGGTACTGAATGAAGGATAGCTGCAACGTCCCGATTATCATGCCGTCTTCAGTTTCCATCACCATTAATTCTTGATTTTGGTCATGGGAAATATTCTCAAAAGCATCATAATAGGCTGGAGGAAGTGGATTTTGGAAATTCTCGCGCAAGCTGCCTAGATTGTCATTGGCAATCATGGCGACTATAGCAAAAACATCTGTTTTACGTGCTATGCGTATATTAAGCTTGTGCATACTATTGCTTTGATCATTTAGTTATTAGCTATTTAAATTAAAACAGCAGCTTCAACTCTAAGATCGTCTATTCGGATTGGTTATTGAATCGTTCAGCCCATTCCCTAGCATTTACAAAAGCGGCTAACCAGGGAGAGACAGCATCCTTTCTATCTTGTGGATAATTTGCCCAGTTCCAGGGAAAAATAGAACGCTCGATATGCGGCATGGTCACTAGGTGTCGACCAGTTGTATCACAGAGCATGGCAGTATTGTAAAAGCTTCCGTTAGGATTGGCTGGATAGCCTTCATACCCATATTTTGCGACGATATGATAATTTTCTTCGGATAAGGGAAGGATGAACTTACCCTCGCCATGGGAAATCCAAACACCTAAGGTGCTGCCTTCTAGACTGGATAACATTACGGAATTATTTTTCTGGATTTTTACCGAGGTAAAGTTACTTTCATGTTTATGTGAATCATTGTAGGTCATTTTACCGTGGGTTTCGTGCTCAGGATTTATGAGATCCAATTCCATAAACAATTGGCAACCATTGCAAATGCCGACGGATAGGGTATCGGGCCGGGCGAAGAAATTGGTTATAACCGAATTTGCCTTTTCGTTATATTTTATAGCTCCGGCCCATCCTTTGGCGCTGCCTAGAACATCGGAGTTTGAAAATCCCCCGACTGCACCCAAAAATTGAATGTCCTCAAGATTTTCCCTTCCTGAAATCAAATCCGTCATATGAACATCTTTGACATCGAATCCGGCTAGATACATGGCATTGGCCATTTCACGCTCTGAATTACTGCCCTTTTCCCTAAGAATGGCCGCTTTTGGTCTTGTAATGGAGTTAGATGCTACCCGAGACGCATAGGTACCATCGAATTTTGTTGGGAATACATAGTGCAGTGGCTGCTCCTTATAATTATCGAAACGTTCCTGTGCCAATCCATTGGCGGTCTGTTTGTCATCTAGCAAATATGAGGTTTTGAACCAAGTATCCCTAAGCGATTCTAAGTTCAGCCCCATTTCCATACCACTATTTTTCAATGTGAACTTACCATCGCGAGAAACTTCACCAATCTTTTTGAAATCTATATTTTCCTCGGCTAGTATTTTTTCCACTACGGCTCCGGCTTGAAAAACGATACCTGCATTTTCAGAAAATAGCAGCTTAATCGTATCCGATTCTCCTAAGTCAGAAACATCAAGATTGGCCCCTAATTGGCTGTCGGCAAAGCACATTTCCAATAAGGTGGTTATTAATCCTCCTGAGGCAACATCATGACCGGCAACAATTTGTCCGTCTTTAATTAAAGTCTGTATTGAATTGAAAACAGCTTTAAAATAGGCGTCATCTAGTATAGTTGGAGCTTCGCTGCCAATAGCATTCCGAATTTGTCCAAACGAAGACCCCCCCAATTTATAACTATCCTTTGATAGATTGATGTAATAGATGGCGCCTCCTTCTTTTTGTAAAACGGGTTCGACCACTTTGGTAATATCATCGCAATTTCCGGCTGCAGAAATTATCACCGTTCCTGGGGAAATGACATCGCCATCGGGATATTTTTGTTTCATCGAGAGCGAATCCTTACCTGTTGGAATATTGATGCCCAATGCTATGGCAAACGCTGAAATGGCTTGAACCGCTTCATATAATCTAGCATCTTCACCCTCGTTTTTACAAGGCCACATCCAATTGGCGGAAAGAGATATTGATTTCAGACCGTCTTTCAGGGGTGCCCATATAATATTGGTAAGGGCTTCGGCGATACTATTTTTGCTACCAGCTGCCGGGTCGATAAGCCCTGAAATCGGTGAATGTCCAATACTGGTAGCGATACCTTCCTTGCCTTTAAAATCCAAAGCCATTACGGCACAATTGTTTAAAGGTAGTTGAAGTGGACCGGCACACTGCTGTTTGGCGACACGGCCTCCCACGCATCGATCGACCTTATTGGTCAGCCAATCTTTACAGGCGACGGCTTCGAGCTGTAACACCTGTTCTAGATAATCGTGAAAGAACTCAAGGGAGTAATTAGCATCCGGATAAGTTCTTTGAACGGTCACATCGGTCATTACGGTCTTCGGCGAGCTTCCAAAAATGTCCGAAAGGTTCACATCCATAGGTTTTTCTCCGCTAGATTTGGATTCAAAGGTAAAACGATCGTCACCCGTAACTTCGCCGACTTCGTACAGTGGTGAACGTTCGCGCTCTGCAATCCGCTTCAGTAAATCGATATGTTTTTGGCCGATAACCAATCCCATACGTTCCTGTGATTCGTTGCCAATAATTTCTTTGGCGGATAGGGTAGGGTCGCCTACCGGAAGTTTATCCAAATCGATATAACCACCAGTTTCCTCCACGAGTTCAGATAGACAGTTTAAGTGTCCGCCCGCACCGTGATCATGAATGGAAACGATGGGGTTGTCATCATTTTCGACCATTCCGCGAATGGCATTCGCGGCGCGTTTCTGCATTTCGGGATTTGAACGCTGTACGGCATTAAGCTCGATTTTGGAATCAAATTCTCCGGTATCGGCACTTGAAACGGCTGCCCCGCCCATACCGATACGGTAGTTGTCACCACCGAGAATTATAATTTTATCACCCGTTTTTGGGATATCTTTTAAAGCCTGTTCGGCCTTTCCGTATCCGATACCCCCAGCTTGCATAATTACCTTGTCATAGCCCAATCTACGACGGCTATCGTGCCAAGTTCGTTTTGCCTGCAAAAATTCCATTGCATCGTCAGGACCGTCTTCTATGGTATTGTACCCGGCATCTGGTATTGCAGTAGTAGATTGATATTCAAAAGTCAAAACGCTCCCTGCAATCAAGGGCTGTCCAAATTTGTTGCCAAAGTCGGAAGCGCCGTTTGAAGCTTTTATCAAAATATCCATTGGGGTCTGGTAAAGCCAATCCCGTTCGGGCATAGCTTTCTCCCATGGCCTATCTTTTTGCAATCTCGAGTAGGCGGTCATATAAACCGCGGTTCCGGCAAGCGGCAGGGAACCTTTTCCACCGGCCAGACGGTCCCGTATTTCCCCCCCAGAACCTGTAGCCGCCCCATTAAAGGGTTCGACCGTAGTAGGAAAATTGTGTGTTTCCGCTTTTAATGATATAACGGATTCAAATTCGGTTTCTCTATAGAAATCGGGTTTGTCGGCAGACTTTGGGGCAAACTGTACCACTTTCGGACCTTTGACGAACGCCACATTGTCTTTGTATGCGGAAACGATACCGTTCGGATGTTCTTGCGAGGTTTTCTTTATAAGCTTAAACAGTGAAGTGGGCATTTCCTTACCGTCAATAATGAAGGTGCCGTTAAAAATTTTATGTCGACAGTGCTCGGAGTTGACTTGGCTAAATCCAAAAACTTCCGAATCGGTCAATTTGCGGCCTATTTTTACGGATAAATCCTTTAAATAGTTAACCTCCTCTTCATTTAGGGCCAATCCTTCCTTATGATTATACGCAGAAATATCATCGATTTCCAAAATGGACTCCGGCACTAGGTCAACCTTAAAAATATCTTGATCTAGGACGGCATATTTTTGGGAAAGCATCGGGTCATAGTCCGTAAAATTTTCTTCAACGGCTTGAAATTCTTCAATACGGACAATCCCGGAGATTCCCATATTTTGGGTGATCTCGGTCGCATTGGTGCTCCACGGCGTAATCATGGCGGCACGCGGGCCAACAAAAAAGGCGTCTAGAGACGCCGTTATTATTTTAGGAAGGTTCCCGAACAACCATATGAGTTTGTCCGTACTTTTCTGTGACAGCTCATTACGCGTTTGTACTGCGAAAACTTTAGTGTTCGCATCCCCGAAAAAATATATCATCGACCCTTTATATTAGTGGATTTGGAAAAAGCGAATTTACGGATTTTCAGACAATGATTTTCGGAGAATAGTTAACAGGAAAACAGCGAATTGTTAATTACTTTTCGCCAGTAAAGCCATATAAAAGCCATCATACCCACTTTTGCTAGCATAAATTTTCTTCTGCTTCTCCATTGTAAATTCTTTTCCTTCCTCGGAGTTTAAGAACGACTGAACCTGATCCGAATTTTCTTGAGGTAAAATCGAACACGTAGCATATACCATTTTGCCGCCAGGCTTTACAATTTTGCTATAGCTACGAAGAATTTCCTGTTGGGTCTTGGTTATCTTTTCCAGAAAGTCAGGCTGCAGTTTCCATTTGGTATCAGGATTGCGGCGAATTACACCCAATCCGGTGCACGGAGCGTCAATCAATACCCGGTCGGCCGTGCCGTAGAGTTTTTTGAAAACCTTGGTCGAATCGATTTCCCTTGGCTCGATATTGTGCGCACCATTTCTTCGGGCGCGGCGTTTGAGTTCTTTGAGTTTGCTACCATAAACGTCCATAGCAATAATTTGACCTTTATTTTCCATTAGGGCAGCAAGGTGGAGCGATTTCCCACCGGCACCGGCGCAGGTGTCTACGACGCGCATGCCTGGGGCCACATCTAAAAATGCGCCCACCAATTGTGAATTGGCGTCCTGTACTTCAAAAAGTCCGTTTTTAAAGGCTTCGGTTACAAACACATTGGTTCGTTCTGGTAGACGTAAGGCAGATGCATAACCCTTTATGGGTTCGGTCACAATATCTTCCTTCAATAAGATTTCCGCTAATTCTTTCTTGGTAGTGTTTAGGGTATTCGTTCGCAAGATAACCTCCGCTTGCTGGTTCAGGGCGGCACTTTCGGCAGTCCACAGTTTTTCGCCCAAGGTGTTAGCACAGAGCTCGTCTATCCAATCTGGAAAAGCCTCCCGAAATTTCCGTATTTTTGAGAGTTCGTCGAATTTCCCTTTGATTCGCCGTTCTGGGGTGGGCTCAATCTGCTTCCAATCTGGCAATTTTATCCCTTTTAAGACAGCCCAGACCGCCCACATACGGAACAAGTCAGAACGACTAAACGGAGCCTTGGTCTCTGCAATTTCAGCGTACAATCGCTTATAGCGTACCATTTCATATGTGGTTTCAGCAATAAATCCGCGGTCACGGCTTCCCCAGCGTTTATCGTAGCGTAAGACCTTTTGAACAACTTTATCGGCGTACTGATCTTCGTTGAAAATTAAGTTTAGTGCATCGATAACGGCAAAGACGAGATTTCTATGTAGTTTCATTTCTGGACAAGGTTGCGAATAAGGCGGCAAAGGTATTGTTTTATAAGGGATACCCAGTTATCTTTGAAAGGAAAAGGTCTGGATGTCTGTTGATAAACCATATTTTTAATGGGGCCTTACACATGATTTATGAAATATTTTGTTTGTATTTGGATAGTACTACTTAGTTTCTCCTGTTCCGATGACAAGGAAAAAGTGAAGCCGTCGATGCCATATTCTTCCGTTGAAATTCAAACCATTTATGAAGATTCGGTAAGCATCCGCGCCATAGAAATCATCGGTAATAGTCTGGCCTATGCCGGTAGCAGGGGCATATTTGGAAATATTGATATTAACTCTGGAAAAATTAGGGAAAGTGTACAGGAGTATGACAGTATACTACCTGAATTCAGGGCGGTGGCGCACACGGCATCCGATTTTTTTATGCTTTCCGTTGCGAGTCCAGCCCTGCTCTACAAAACAGGTAGCGATGGGCAAATGCAACTGGTGTATATCGAAGAGGACGAGTCTGTATTTTATGACGCTATGACTTTTTGGAATGACCAAGAAGGCATTGCCATTGGCGATACTTTGGACGGTTGTCTCAGTATAATTATTACTAGGGACGGAGGAAATACTTGGAATAAAATCGCCTGTTCCGATTTGCCAAAGGGTATCGAGGGCGAAGGCGCATTTGCTGCCAGTAACACAAATATAGCTGTTGTAGGTGACAAAACCTGGATAGCGACAACCCGTAGCCGCATTTACTATTCAGCAGACAAAGGTAATACGTGGGAAATAAAAGACACACCAATGGTCAAGGACGGGCCGACCCAAGGCATTTATTCTATTGCGTTCTATGATGAGAATTTAGGGGTGGCCATAGGGGGTGACTACACAGAACCTGAAAGAAATACTGCCAACAAAGCGATAACAGCAGACGGGGGCAAAACTTGGCAGTTGATTGCTGACGGTAAAGATCCGGCGTACAAAAGTTGCATTCAATTTATACCGAATAGTGAAGGTAATGGCCTAGCAGCCATTGGGTTTACCGGTCTTTCCTATAGTGAAGATAAAGGTTCGACTTGGCAAAAACTTTCCGATGATGCATCCTTTTATACTATACGATTTCTAAATGATTCAACGGCATATGCGGCAGGAAAAAATAAAATTGCTAAGTTGACTTTTAGATAAAAATCACCTATCACCTTTTTTGTTTCGGTACTGCTTCAACAATTGCCTTTTAAATTCATATTCCGAACGAAGTAGCATGAGTGTTTTTTTGGCCGGTATGACCTCCCTTATACTTTCGATAAAATTTTTGTCTAGTTCTTCCTCTTCTTCCTCAAATCTTAGATAGTGGTTGATAAGTGCCGAGGCCTCTTTTTCCGAAAGACTTTCTGAATTCCACATTTTTTCCCGAATTTCCGTATGTTCGCGTTCCCGCATGGCTTCCCGTTTGTCCTCAAATTCGTTATAAACAGGCCAGAAGGTTTGTGCTTCTTTAGAGGTAAGATCTAAGCGTTCTGTTAAAAAGGCAACTTTAAGTGATTTGATTTTATCCTTGTCGGGTTTATGCTGTGCAAAAATTTGCGATGTGCTAAGCAGCAAACATAATACGATCAGTATATTAAAATTATTCATCGTACTCGAGATTAAGTTCTTCAAATTCGTCGGTATTGTTGTCCAAATAGTTCAAAATTATTTCGTTGTTGAGGCTATTTGCCATTAAATCCGTAATTTCTAGCTCGTCAACCGGAACAACTTCCGCGATTTCATAAGAACTGAAATCGGAAGCATAATTTTCGAAATAGTTTTCAATATCTGAACTGGCGATATCTTCAAACGTAATATCATCTGCCGTACCTCGGTTCAAAGTGAAAACGAGCGCCACGATAGCGGCGATGGAGGCAGCAGCAAAATAATATTTTCTGTATCGGTGTAAAGGGATGACCTTAACTCTACTTACATTTAATTTTGGTTTGATGGTATCATGTAAATTGTCAAAATATCCATCCGGAACTACAAAACCATCCTTTTTAGGTATTGCATCATCCTTTCCTTCAACCCTTTTCATTAGGTTACCGGAAAATGCCTCGAAATAATCTTCGGGAATTTTAAACGGATTATGTTTATGGTCTTGCTTCATTCTATTTATTTGACTATAGTTTGTTCAAAAGGTTTAATTCTTGCGGCATATGAAATTTATAATGAAATTCCGGTGTTAGCCGTTTTCCTTTAAATAGGCCTCTATTTTTTTTACTGCTAAATGGTAGGATGCTTTAAGGCCGCCTACCGATTTGTCTAGGATTTCTGAAATTTCGGTATACTTTAATTCATCAAAATATTTCATGTTGAAGACCAGCTTTTGTTTCTCTGGTAGGCTGGAAATTGCTTTCTGCAACTTTAACTGAATGGCATCCCCCTCAAAGTAAACATCGGCTGTAAGATTTCCGATCATCTTATCCTGTAATTCACCATTGCCTATATCAAGTTTTCTTGCTTTTGTTTTTAATAACGTTAGCGACTCGTTTGTTGCAATGCGATACATCCACGAGAATAGTTTGCTTTCCCCTTTAAAACCTTCAATATTTTTATATACTTTAATAAAAGTATTCTGCAAGACATCATCAGCATCCTCATGATTTAAAACAATCCTACGGATATGCCAGTACAGACGTTGTTTATACAAATCTACCAACACCTCAAAAGCTTTCGATCGGCTTTCCGGATGTTGTAAATCCTTCACTAAGGTTTCTTCGGCAATCAATATTCGAAGGTATTATCTATTTGTAGGACTCTAAAGTAAACAAAAGGTTTAATACTGGGGTTGGGGTACATGTATAATTAAGATAGCCATGAAGATGAGGATAACCAACGCTACTGGAATGTATTGTTATCTTCCAAATTATTTAGAAATTATATTCCTTTTTGAGCATCTAACAGAAAAAAAGCATAAAATATGCTTTGTTATTTTTAGGGATTTTGATGCTCCTAGTGGGTTGTACCACTTCCGAAGGTGGACAATCCAAAAAGAATTTGGATTGGATGCAGAGCTCGAGACCGTTTAGACCAAAGCTATGGTCTACACCAACAATAGTTTAGCCTTGGATTTCTTCAGGGAAATCCCCAAAACGGAGACTTCGGAAGAATATATGCTTTCTCCTTTGAGCCTCACTTCGGCACTGGGAATGACTTAGAATGGTGCTGACGGAGATACCTTGACCGCCTTCGGATTCGTCTTACGCTATGCCGATGTGGAAGCGGCGAACCGCTTTAACCAAAATTAATTGGATCGATTGCGTCTACCGATATTGGAGTCAAGGTGAATCTTGCCCAGGCCATTTGGATTCAAGAGGAATTTCCAGTAGAGGCGGAATTTGTAAATACCAATCAAGCGTTTTATGACGCCGAAGTATCCAACTTAGATTTTGGCAAGACCAAGGCAGTAGATGTAATCAATACCTGGGCTAAAACCCATACCAATGGTAAGATAGATAAGTTTATCGACCATTTAGACCCCAATACTGTTCTTTTCTTGCAAATACCCTTTATTTTAAGGGCATTTGGAAATTTAAATTTGATTCGAAAAATACCCGGTAGTCAGACTTTTATATAGCTTTGGACGAAAAGGTGCAGGTACCGATGATGTCTATGAAGGCTACCGTACCTAATATGAAAAACAAAACATTTTCCTCCCTAATTCTGCCCTACAAAAATGAGCGCTATCAAATGTTTGTATTCTTACCAAACCATGATAACTCTACTGCGGATATTGTTTCAGAAATTTCTTTGGATAATTTGAATTACTGGCTTGATACCTATACCGAAAGTGTATTGGATATTAGCTTTCCAAAATTCAAGATGGAATACACTAGCAATGCTAACGCCTCGTTAACCAATCTTGGATTGGGAATTGCTTTTTCAAATGATGCGGATTTCGGGAAAATCAATAATGATACCCCTCTAAAAATCCGAAGAGTGGTACAAAAAACTTTTATAGTGGTCGATGAAGACGGTACGGATGCCGCAGCCGTTACGTGAGTTGGAATAATCAATACTTCTATAGAAGTATTACCTTCATTTGTGGCGGACAGGCCCTTTTTATATGTGATAAGGGACAGTTCTACGGAATCTATTTGCTTGTAGGACGCGTAGGAAGATCGTAATTTTAGCCTAACGACTGCATCTCCACCAATTTTTTGTAAACACCATTTTTGGCCAACAGTTCCGTATGCGATCCTTGCTCGACAATTTCCCCTTGTTGAAGCACAACGATTTTGTTTGCATTCTGAATGGTTGATAGCCGGTGCGCAATCACTATAGAGGTCCGGTTACGCATCATTTTTTCAAGGGCATCTTGCACCAAACGCTCACTTTCGGTATCAAGCGCAGAGGTGGCTTCGTCTAAAATCATTATAGGCGGATTTTTAAGTACGGCCCTTGCTATGGACAAACGTTGTTTTTGGCCTCCGCTTAATTTGTTCCCGCTGTCGCCAATGTTTGTGTCATAGCCTTGCGGCAGACTTTCTATAAATTCATGGGCATTAGCGATTTTGGCAGCTTCGATGATTTCCTCGCGAGAGGCGCGTTCTTTGCTTAAAGCAATATTTTTCGCTACGGTATCATTAAAGAGTATGGAATCTTGGGTGACCAATCCCATCAGCTGTCGTAGCGATTTTTTGGTGATATCGCGAATATCGGTACCATCGATTTTAATAACTCCTTGATTGACATCATAGAAACGGGTCACAAGATTTGCAATGGTACTTTTGCCGCTACCGGATTGGCCTACTAAAGCTACTGTTTGGCCTTTGGGAACGCTCAGGTCAAAGTTTTTCAGTACATAATCATCTTCATATTTAAACGAAATGTTTTCAAGGATGATACCATTTTCGAAACTCGTTTTCTTGATGGCATCCGGTTTGTCAATAATCGGGTTTTCTGTTTCCAGAATTTCCAACACCCGTTCCGCAGCGGCGTTCCCTTTTTTGACTCCATATGAAGCTTTACTAATAGCTTTCGCGGGCGTTAGAATTTGGTACGCGAGTCCCATATAGGTAATGAAGAGTTCGGGCTCCAAAGTTTTATCCACCAAAACCATTTGTCCGCCATACCAGAGTAAGATGCCAATTACTGCAATCCCAAGAAATTCGCTGGCCGGTGTAGCGAGATTTTGACGATTGAGCAACGTATTGGAGTATCTGAAAAATCGATTTGTAGATTCTCGAAACTTGCTGCTAAAACGGTTTTCGGCCGTAAAACCTTTAATTATTTTAAGTCCGCTTAATGTTTCTTCTAAAATGGATAGAAAAACGCCTTGTTCTTTTTGCACTTTATCCGATTTACGCTTTAGCGATTTACCAATAAGGGATATTAAAAAACCGGAAACCGGAAGAAATATAAACACGAAAAGTGTCAATTCCGGACTTATCGACACCATGGCGACGATAGCGAAGATAAGGGTTAGGGGTTCCCTAACGATAAGTTCTAGAATAGACAAAAATGAATATTGTATTTCAACTACGTCGGAGGTGAGCCGGGCAATGGTATCGCCTTTACGTTTTTCCGAGTAATGTGCAATGGGCAATGAAATAGTCTTATCGTACAATTCGTTTCTAAGATCTTTAAGCACACCGTTACGTAAAAACGTAATAAAGTACATTGCAAGATACCCAAAAACGTTCTTGAGAAAGAACATAACGATAACGAGCAAAACCATGAAAATTAAGGCATCGCTACTATCATCACCCGCTTTTTGGGTCACAAAATAATTCAAGTAATTATAAAGGTATTCCTTGGCATCGCTAAAGCCTGTCCATACCGGTTCTGTCTCTACTGTTTCTGTCTGCTTGAAAAGTACGGCAAGCATTGGAAAAAGCGAAACCATGGCTAAAGTCGCAAAAAAAGCATAAAAAATGTTTGCAATAATATTTAAGATGGCATAGCCCCGGTAGGGACGGGCAAAGCGAAGGATCTTTCTAAAATATGTCATTAACCCAAATTAAGTTCTCGCTTAATACGATCAATTTTGGCATCGAGTTCCGAAGAAACTTTTTTGAAATTATCTGCCTTGTCCAATTCTGAATTTGTGCTAATGTAGAATTTTACTTTGGGTTCGGTACCACTCGGACGAGCCGCTATTCTTGTACCGTCTTCCGTTTCATAGATCAATACGTTAGACTTTGGAAGATCAATTGCTTTTTCTTCACCAGTCAACACATTCTTGGCCATTGAGGTATTATAATCCTCTATCCATTTCACCTTTGATCCAGCAACGGACTGTACCGGATTTTCTTTGAAATCTTTCAACATTTGCGTTATTTCCTCCGCCCCGCTGATGCCTTTTTTGGTAAGGGAAATGAGGTGTTCCTTATAAAAGCCGTAAGCAACATAGCAATCAATGAGTTCTTTATAGAAAGAGCTACCTTTCGCCTTTGCCTGAGCACCTATTTCGCAGGCGAGTAGGGTAGAAGTGACGGCGTCTTTATCGCGGACAAAATCACTGACCATATAACCAAAACTTTCTTCTCCACCGCCCAGAAGTTGTTCTTTAGGGAAGTCTTTTATCATTTTCCCGATCCATTTGAATCCCGTTAGTGCTGTTTTAAAATTAACGCCATAGGCTTTGGCCATGGCTTCCATCATGGGGGTAGAAACGATGGTCGTCGCGACGAACTCGTTGCCTTCAAAACCTTCTTTTTTCTTCTGCTCTAAAAGAAAACGGGTCATTAAAATCATGGCCTGATTGCCATTTACAATTTCCATTTCACCATCCAGATTTCTGACGGCTATACCCAAACGGTCACTGTCAGGATCGGTGCCGATGACCATGTCCGCTCCAATTTCCTCTGCTTTGGCGATGGCCATGGATAGGGCCTCCGGTTCTTCAGGATTGGGAGATTTCACGGTTGGGAAGTCTCCGTCCGGTTTGGCCTGCTCTTCGATTATCGTCACGTTATTGTAACCGGCCCGTTTTAAAACTTCGGGAATAGCCGTAATGGATGTGCCATGTAATGAAGTGAAAACGATTTTGAAATCATCCTTACCGGCGGCATTAAAATTACCATGCGCAACCGAAGCCTCGAAAAAAGCCTCGTCAACTTCGGTATCAATACTCTCGATTAAATCAGCATTCCCGTCGAATTTAATTTCCTCAAAAGAAAGTGCATTGATAGCAGCAACAATCTCCCCATCTTGTGGAGGTACGATTTGGCCCCCATCAGACCAGTATACTTTGTACCCATTATATTCTGGAGGATTATGCGATGCAGTCAAAACGATACCCGCGTGACATTTCAAATGCCGCACGGCAAAGGAAAGTTCAGGCGTAGTTCTTAGTTCAGAGAAGCGATATACTTTAATACCATTGGCAGCGAATACCTCGGCTACCGTTTGGGAAAGGGTATCACTGTTATGACGGCAATCGTATGCAATTACGACTTTAATTTCCTCATCCTTATACATTTTTTTGAGGTAATTACTTAGCCCCTGTGTACTTTTGCCTAGCGTATATTTGTTGATGCGGTTCGTGCCAACACCCATAATACCACGCATTCCACCCGTACCGAATTCCATATTCTTATAGAATCGATCTTTCAGTTCATCAGTATCGTTATCGATTAGATGTTGTACTTCCTTTTTTACGGCAGGATCAAAAAAATCTGTAAGCCAAGTTTTCGCTGTGTTTAGAATGTTTTCCATCTAATTAAATTATTTCGTTAATGGATTAGTCTATAAATAGGACAGTTCAAGATTAGTTGTCGTTAAAGATAGGAAGTTAAAGATTTTTTGGGGTATAGAGACTTTAAAAATTTATTCCTTTGTTGGATATATAGACAAGGTATTGAAAATGAAAAATTTAGGATATGGTTTGTTTTATTTTTTAATTTAAATATATTCATCCTTAAAATTAACCACTTCCGAAATGGTATATCTAGAATCATTTCTGCGGTTCCGAACCAAAATTTCCCCTAGAAATCCGGCCAAAAACAATTGCGTACCAAGAAGCATGGCAGTAAGAGCAATATAAAATTGGGGGCGGTCCGTAATTAAGCGTCCAAATTTGTTGATAAAAAGCTTATCGATACCGAGATATATGGCAAAGCCGAAACCTATTATAAACATGATTACACCTAGGGCTCCAAAGAGGTGCATTGGTCGACGGGCAAATTTTGATATGAACCAGATGGTAATTAAATCCAATAATCCATTAATAAAGCGTTCCATACCGAATTTTGTTTTCCCGTATTTCCGGGCTTGATGGGCAACTACTTTTTCCCCAATATTTGAAAAACCAGCGTTTTTGGCAAGTACGGGTATGTATCGGTGCATTTCCCCTGAAACCTCAATGTTTTTAATGACAGTTTTGTTAAAGGCCTTAAGGCCACAATTAAAATCATGCAGTTTTACGCCAGAGGTTCGCCTTGCCGCCCAATTGAATAATTTTGAGGGCATGTTTTTGGACAATACCGAATCATAGCGTTTTTTTTTCCAGCCCGAAACCAGGTCGTAGCCGTCTCTAGTTATAAGATTATAAAGTTCTGGAATTTCTTCTGGATTATCCTGCAGGTCGGCATCCATGGTAATTACAACATCACCTTGTGCTGCCTTGAAGCCAGCATGTAGTGCCTGCGACTTTCCGTAATTACGCAGAAATCGCAATCCACGCACTTGTGGATGTTCTTCCGATAGTTTTTGAATTAATTGCCAAGAGTTGTCGGAACTACCATCATCGATGAACAATATTTCATACGAATAACCTTCGGACAGCATGACTTTACCAATCCAAGCATGCAGTTCTTGAAGGGATTCCTCTTCGTTAAGAAGGGGTATGATGATGGATAGATTCATGGATAGCTGCTGTAAATCCGTCCAAAAATACGATTTTGATACTGAATTGATTTAGTAGGCCGGTTTTTGTTTTTTCATAATCAAACCGGTAATTAAACCAATGACAAGGCCGATAATAATATTTATTACAATAACAATAGGGTAGGTAACCCAAGCAAAACTTTTCTGCATTTCCATACCCTGCTGCCATTGTTCTTCGGTAAGTTTCGGATTTTCCTCAAAGGTTTTTACCTTGGCAATTTCCATGGCTTTGTCCATAAAATCGGGCTCGATTACATTTACCAACACTGCGTACCAGATAAGTGAAAATAAAGCGCCCACCAGACCAATACCTGCACCCAGTTTTAGCGCATCGGAAAGGACTAAAAATCCACCGTTCGCTTTTTTGTATTGGTAAGTTGCCAAAACAATTCCAACAATCAATAACAATGTTCCAATTATGCGAACGTCCCAGCCTTGCTCGTAATGCATGTCCATGCTGAATAGTATCACGCCAAAGGCAATTCCGGCAACGCCTAACAGGGAGCCATAAGTCCAAATGAATTTCCCGGTTTTTGGTTGGGTATTTTCCATAATATGTTCTAATTTTTGGTTGTTGAATTGATTAGTTGTTGTTTCGGTAATTTTGTTACAGCTAAAAGTACATTATTTTTATGGTTCTTTTTCCCAGTTATAATTGCAAGTTTCTGAAAAATGCCTAAATTTGCACCCTTAAAATGAGTGCCTGTTGGAATGGGCGCATAAAATTTTATCTTGATGAAAAAAGACATCCACCCAGAGAATTTTAGATTGGTAGCTTTTAAAGACATGTCGAACGACGAGGTGTTCTTGACGAAGTCTACGGCAAATACGAAAGAAACTTTAGATGTAGACGGCACTGAATATCCGTTGGTAAAATTGGAAATTTCCAGAACTTCACATCCTTTCTACACCGGAAAAGCAAAACTGTTGGATACTGCTGGTCGTATCGATAAGTTCAAGAATAAATACGATAAGTTTAAAAAGAAAAAAACTGCTCCCTCTGAGAAGCAGACCGAAGAAACTGCTCCTAAAGCTGAGGCCGCTCAAAAGGCCGAAGCAAAAAAGGAGGCTCCTAAAGCTGAGACCGCTCAAAAGGCCGAAGCAAAAAAGGAGGCTCCCAAAGCTGAGGCTAAGGATAAAAAATAGTTTATTTTTTTATATCATATTAAAATGCCCTCGACCATCGAGGGCATTTTTGTTTTTTAGTAGAAAATATACATTTAATCACATAGAATAAGTATTACGCTCTAGCGTTGTAAAATATATTGGCTTACTTACATATGTTATAGCACTTACAAATGAACTACATTCTATTTGACGGAACGGTTAGAGACAATCTGCTACCATTTACGTTTACCAGACCGGTAGCCGATATTAGAGTTGGTATTTTGACTATTCGAGAAAAATGGGAAAAATATCTAGGAAGTACAATGACGACGATTACCGAAGCGTATCTCTCAGAAAAATTTCCCATGGTTGAAATGGAGGAGAATGTTTTAATTAATGCCTCTTATTTGCCCACAAAAAAACTGATTGACCTCATTGTTGAACTGAAAGAGAACGAGGCGATTTTTCAAGGAGAAGAAGTCATCGCCTTCTTTACTTCCGCTACCCAAGATACTGTTGATTTTTCATCATATAAGGCCATGGAATTTGAAGATGATATTCTTAGAATTGTCAATACCTGGGATATTTTCGAAAAGAACGGCGCAGCACTTCAGGCAGATTTCGACTTTCTAACCGCCGGACGAAATAGTGCGCCGATTTCGGAAACCAATCGACTCATTCATCCTGAAAATATTTTTTTGGAGGAAGGCGCCCAAGTTGAATACAGCATTTTGAACGCGACCGATGGGCCCATATATTTAGGAAAGGATTCCGAAATTTGGGAAGGGGCAATGGTAAGGGGTGCTTTTGCGCTTTGCGAACACGGGGTGGTTAAAATGGGCGCAAAAATTTATGGAGCGACTACTATAGGTCCCTATGGCAAAGTTTGTGGAGAGGTAAGCAATTCAGTACTATTCGGATATTCAAGTAAAGGTCATGAAGGCTATTTAGGGAATGCCGTGCTAGGGGAGTGGTGCAATATTGGGGCTGACAGCAACAACTCCAATCTCAAAAATAACTATGCCAAAGTGCGATTATGGAACTACGCCTCGGAAAGTTTTGAACAAACGGGATTACAATTTTGCGGTCTTATGATGGGCGACCATAGTAAGACGGCAATTAACACCATGTTAAATACCGGTACGGTGGTAGGCGTTAACGTAAATATATACGTGCCTGGTTTTCCTAGAAATTTTATTCCCAGCTTCAGTTGGGGTGGAGCCAGTGGTTTTTCGACCTATTTGCCTGTAAAGGCCTTCGAGGCAGCTAAGGTGATGATGGCAAGAAGGCAAGTGGAATTTACCGAGGTAGATGCCCGTATTTTAGAGCATGTTTTTGAACTTACAAAGAAGTGGCGAAAGTATTAGTGGAGTGCATATAGCACGTACTTTAAGTCAATCGTA
The DNA here is from genome assembly GCA_011050085.1 of Pricia antarctica. GTDB lineage: Bacteria > Bacteroidota > Bacteroidia > Flavobacteriales > Flavobacteriaceae > Pricia > Pricia antarctica_A. The sequence continues at coordinate 51,088 of DRGL01000055.1, forward strand.
TTCCGCCTTTGAATCTAGTTTAATTTCTAACTTGGTTTTATAATTGATTTCTGTTTATATGGAATAAATTTTGACGAATAATCTATATATCCGATTATCTTCTTTTTTCTATTACTTGGGTAATTGGTCGTTTTTGCACCAATCCCAAAGCTCAATTCCTAATTAACCTAATCTTTACGTTTATCCTTTAAATCCGAATAAGGGAGTGTGCTTCGATGTTATCGCATTTGTTGCTTAGTTTCTCAAAATAGATTGATTTCTACCCAAGGAATTATCGGGATTTTGTGGACTTATGTTCTGCTAAACACTTCGGTAGCCAATACTTATTTTATACCGCTGTAGAAAATTGAAGTTAGGGCTCTTGAATCCCATTCAAAGTAGAGCGTAATTTCCATAAATTTTTGATCTCGATGTCGAGAGAAGTAATTTTTAAAATTAATCAACTTAAACTTACTTAGTGTAAAGCGCCTCAAATGAAAACCAGTTTTACTTTGCTATATATTAAAATAAGCTTGAGTTCTAATAATATAATTCGCCACGTTTGGGCGAGTTCGAATTTCTTTATAATCTTCTTATATTTGGAATCCGGAATTTCAGTTTTGTAAAATGAAAAAGAAAGTCGCTTTTTATACCTTGGGCTGTAAGCTCAATTTCTCAGAAACTTCTACCATTGCTAGAGGTTTTGAGGATGAAGGTTTTGAACGTGTCGACTTTTCGGATGCTGCTGATATGTACGTCATCAACACCTGTTCCGTTACGGAAAATGCCGATAAGCGCTTCAAGACAATCGTTAAAAAAGCGCAAAAGAAAAATCCGGATGCCTTTGTAGCGGCTATCGGTTGCTATGCACAGTTAAAACCTCAAAAATTGGCAGAGGTCGATGGTGTTGATTTGGTATTGGGTGCTACAGAGAAGTTTAAGATTACCGATTATATCAATGATATATTAAGTCGCCCCGAACGTCTAGATGGGGTCGGTCAAGTATACTCATGCGATATATCTGAAGCCGATTTCTATGTTGGCAGCTATGCTATCGGTGATCGCACCAGGGCTTTTTTGAAAGTGCAGGACGGTTGCGATTACAAATGCACCTACTGTACCATTCCATTGGCACGGGGTATTTCTCGCAGCGACACCTTACAAAATGTGCTTGACAATGCCGCTGAAATATCAGCTCAAGGTATCAAGGAAATCGTTTTGACAGGAGTCAATATAGGCGACTATGGAAAAGGGGAATTTGGCAACAAAAAACATGAACATACTTTTTTAGAGTTGGTCGAGGCTTTAGATGAGGTTGAAGGTATTCAGCGATTGCGAATATCGTCCATTGAACCGAACCTTTTAAAAAATGAAACCATTGATTTTGTTGCACGAAGTGGCACATTCGTACCGCATTTTCATTTACCCCTTCAAAGCGGTAGTGATAAAATGCTGAAAAGAATGCGACGTCGCTATATGAGTAAGCTTTATGTGAATAGGGTTCAAAAGATAAAACAAACCATGCCGCATGCCTGTATCGGGGTTGATGTAATTGTTGGTTTTCCTGGAGAAACTGAGGAGCTTTTTTTGGAGACCTATCATTTTTTAAATGAACTTGATATTTCTTATTTACATGTTTTTACATATTCAGAGAGAAAAAACACCCCTGCAGCAACTATGGATGGCGTAGTGCCCGTAAAGGTCCGAAAAAAACGCAGCAAGATGCTAAGAGGCCTTTCGGCAAAAAAACGTAGGGCTTTTTATGAAAACCAAATCGGTACGGAACAACGCGTTTTGTTCGAAGGAGAAAATAAAGCGGGCTACATTCACGGATTTACTGAAAACTACGTGAAAGTAAAGGCTCCATGGGATCCATCACTAGTAAATACACTGCAATCTGTTGCTTTGACGGAAATTGCGGATGATGGCCTGGTACGTTTTGAACGTGTAACCAATAGAATTTCCGTTCAGTAAAAGCTATTTATTTACGCAACTAAGGAGTATCTCAAAAAAAAATCTCGCTGTTGGGCGAGATTTTAAATGAATCCTTGAAATCTGTTAGATTCTAATGCCTACGGGCAACATTTCTTTATATTGTCTGTTTTTTCTTAAAAAACCAGCTATTTCTGGACTTGTAGGAACGACTCTCATGTTTTGTTCCTGAATTCGGTGAAGCACCGCTTTGATGAAATCTTCTTTAAATCCGGCTGTCGTAATTTCTTCCGGAACCACTAATTTAGTTAGAAATACTTTTCGCTCCTGTGAAGAATACTCGATTTTGGCCAAGTTACCGTCGACGCTAGTTTCAAATTGACGTAAGAAACTATTGTCCTTAATTTCAACTTCATTCATATAGTTAGGATTTGTATTTCGGCAGCATAGTGAAATTTTGGCGTGCTCAAACCTCAATTTTAGACTACTTTTGCCAAGATTAGACAAACAATGGAATCTCCCAATGTCGATAACAAAAGTAGTGAATACTTTGTTAATTTCCTAATATTTTATGCTTTGAGGCTAAGCATATCTATTACTTTTTCATGAAAAATACCAAAATTCATATTTATTTCATGCCCGGTATGGCTGCTAATCCATCCATATTTAAAAATATTAAATTACCTACGGATGTCTTTGAGCAACATTTACTAGACTGGTTTTTACCAACAGAGAACATGAGCCTTGCCGAGTATGCCCAAAAAATGAATGAAAGAATTCATCATAAGAACATAGTGTTGATAGGGGTTTCATTTGGTGGTATGCTTGTTCAGGAAATGGCGAAATTTATAGAAGTAAAAAAAATCATTATTATATCAAGTGTCAAAACAACTACCGAACTGCCCGGACGTATGCGTTTTGCAAAACACACGAAAATTTATAAGCTGCTTCCTACAGGTTTGGTAAACAACATTGAAGTCTTGGCCAAGTATGGTTTTGGTGAGACCTTTACCAAACGTCTAGCCTTGTATGAAGAGTACCTCTCCATACGCGACCAAAAATATATCGATTGGTCTATCGATAAAATTGTGAACTGGTCACAGGTTGACATCCCTAAAAATCTAGTTCATATTCATGGTGAAAAGGACGCTGTTTTCCCAATAATCCGCATTACAGATTGTATTTCGGTAAAAAATGGTACCCATACCATGATTATTCATCGGGCGAAGTGGTTTAATGAGCATTTGCCTACAATTATTTTAGAATAATCGAGTTGTAGTATAGGGAGAATTTCCATTAGTTCGTTAACTTTGAGAAAACAGTAGAATTAACTATGAAGATTTTAAAAAACGGTTTATTGATATTGGGTCTATTTTTCGTGGTCAGCACCCTAATTTTTGCGGTGCAAGGAACTAGCCAAAATGTTGAACCTTCAAATAACCTTATCGATTCTGTCGAAGTAAATTCGGAAAAACGAGTTGCGCAAGGCTATCGTATTTCTGCCATCGACATTCCCGCTGATCTCAATTTTGCCGGAGAGACCGTACCCCAAAATGATCCTGAAATTATGGAACGTATCGACAGGGAATTTTTGGTCAATACGTACTGGCAATCGAATGCCGTGCTATTAATCAAGAGGGCGAATATGTATTTTTCTATTATAGAACCCATCTTAGCTGAAAACGGTATTCCGGATGACTTTAAATATTTGGCCGTTGCCGAGAGCGGACTCCAAAATGTTGTATCTGGCGCCGGGGCAACCGGATTTTGGCAGATAATGAAGGCGACTGGTCAAGAGTACGGTCTTGAAGTTAACAGTAATGTTGATGAACGTTACCATTTAGAAAAATCAACCCAGGTCGCCTGCAAATATTTAAATAAATATTACAAAAAGTATGGGACGTGGACGCTTGCAGCCGCTTCTTATAATGCGGGTACCGGATCTATTGATAAATACCTTGGTATACAACAGGTCAACGACTATTATGATTTGCTGCTGGGCCAGGAAACGGGGAGATACGTCTTCAGAATTATGGCCATTAAAGAGATTCTAAGCCATCCCGAAAAATACGGCTTCGATGTGAAAGATGAAGATTTATACAAAGCCGTTCCTACATTTAACGTCGATTTGGACGAGCCCGTATTAAGTTTTGCGGACTTTGCCCAGAAATATGAAATCAATTATAAAATTTTAAAAAGGCACAACCCATGGTTACGTGAGCCGCATTTGAACAATAGCTCAAAGAAGAAGTACGTAATTGAAATTCCAAAAACAGGATATTATAAAGCGACTAAATAACACTTCGCGCATATAGGAATTGAGTCATCGTTTTTTTATATGCAGAGGGTTAACAACTGATGCTTAAGACTTAAATCAATTGGCTGACTTTTTAGACATGCATTTAACTATCTTTCGCTTGCTAAGAAATATCGAATTTTATAGTTTTCTACATCAATATCATTCCATAGATTTATTACGTATATTAGATTTCGAAGTATACAAGGCTCATTCGTGAATTCCATTTTCACATTCGGTAAAGAAAATCTATTTACTATAATATTAGGCATTAACTATATATTGGTTATCAGCCTATCCATTTTTATAATTTTAAAGAACAGGAATCCTGTAAAAACGCTTTCGTTTCTATTTGCCCTTGCCGTACTTCCTTTTTTAGGATTGGTGGTCTATTATTTCTTCGGGCAGGATTATCGCAAGTCCAAAATTTTTGAAAAAAAATATATTCTTGACAATAAACGCATAAAGGGATGGCGTGAACATTTTAAGCTTGATCAAGAAGAAAGGGAAGATTTCAGAAAAGACTACGGTGAAGGTATCTACAAGATTTTTTCGTTATTGAAAAATAACGAAAAAGCGGTGCTAACTTACGATAATGATGTAGAGATATTGATTAATGGCGAAGTGAAATTCAAACGGCTTCGTGAAGATTTAGCAGCCGCCAAAAACCATATTCATTTAGAATATTTTGTGCTATTCGATGATGAATTAGGAACGGAACTGATTGATATTCTAAGTAAAAGGTCAGAAGAAGGTGTGAAAGTGCGATTGATGTACGACGATGTTGGCAGTAATATTTCCTCAAAATCCAAAAAAAAATTGACCGATGCCGGTGTCTTTCATTTTCCCTTTATGCCAGTTCGGTTCTCAAATTCTACCAGCAAGCTTAATTATCGTGATCATCGTAAAATAGTGGTCATTGATGGTATTATCGGATATGTAGGTGGCATAAACCTAGACCAGAAATACGACAATTCATATTCAAACGAAAGGTATTGGCGCGATACCCATTTGCGTTTGCAGGGCGGAGCGGTAGGAGCTCTGCAGTCTGCCTTTTTATTGAGCTATAATTTCGTCACTGGAGATGAAACAACTATCAATCAGCACCTTTTTCCTGAAGAAAAGCCGGAATCCAGTGAGCCCGTTGCCGTTCAAGTTGCTGCTAGTGGACCGGATTCTGATTGGGCCAATATTATGGAAGCCCTTTTTTGCGCAATGACCTCGGCACGCGAGCGTATTTATATCACATCGTCATATATGATGCCTAATGACGCTATTCTGACCGCTCTGGAAACGGCATCTCGCAGTGGCGTGGATGTTCGGGTCATCTTGCCCTATGAATCCGATTCTTGGGCAGCACAGTACGCTTCCGATTCATACATAGAGGAAAGTCTTGAATCTAAAATCCGAATTTTTAGATATAATAAAGGCTTTATTCATGCCAAGACTATGCTCGTAGATAATCATTTATCGACTATAGGCACAGCCAATTTAGACTATAGAAGTTTCGCCTTGAATTTTGAGATTACGGCATTTATATTTAATAAAGCTATTAATGATAAAATGGCTGACATCTTTGAAAATGACCTTCGTAACTGTGAAGAGGTTAGATTGGAACGTTGGAAAGAACGTGGCCTTATACGTAAATTGAAGGAGTCTTTTTGTAGGCTTTGGGCGCCGCTCCTATGAAACCAAATGGTACATATTAAATTTCGAAAGCGGATTTTTTCCGCTAAGTGAATGAAATGACCAGATTATGTATTGGAGCGCACGCTGGTTTTTTTCTGAAAGGAGAAATGCACGAAATCTGGTCCATCGCTCCCAAAGTTTCCGTAATTAGTTTGGTAATATTAGATTTCTAAATCTTTTTCATCTGCTGCTGCATCATTTTTATCTGATCGGTAAGCATATTGTTCTTGTCCAATTTCTTGGCTTCCTGAAGTAGTTTTGTGGCTTCCCTCTTTCTGCGCTTTTGCATAGAGATTCCTGCTAAGCTTAATTTGGCCATCGCAATATCATAATCCATTGTTAACCCAAGTTTAAGGGCCTTTTTAAAATATTTTTCCGCTGTGGTAAGATTTTTTTGGGAAAAAATAATGCCATGCAGATAGTTATAATATCCTTGTTGCTTAGTGGTCAAGGCGGCTTTCGGATTTTTGATTTTTTCCAACCATTTTTGAGTACCGGCCAAATCCTGTTTTCGCATTCGAAGAAAAGCAAGTAAAATAATTTCGTTCCTAAAATAGAGGAAGATAAATATCAGCGAAAGTAAGATTAGGGCAATGCCATTACCAATATTGCCATCTACGAATTGATAAACGGCATAGGCAATAATAAGACCTGCAATGATGAGCTTAAAATTTTTATTGAACATTTTATCAGAATTTATTCTACAGAACCATCCATAAGTTCATAACTAATCTTTGATTTGACTGCTGTGGGTATTTCTTGGTCTCCCATTTGTGTTGCAGTAGAAACACCTTGATATTCTCCCTCAACTATCATTTTTTTAATAAACCCTGATGATGGGTCAATTGTAATCTGGGTCTGTTGCATGCCGGAAAGTTTCATTGTCGTGGTCATTTCAACTACGTTCATCGTAATATTAGCAGTACCGCTGATACTACCATCATTTTCAGAAAGAGCTTCCAATGTCCAAGTGTTCTCTGCACTTAGATTACCCAAATACTTGTTTTTCCAAGTATCTCCGACTTGTACGGGTTTGTTCGGATAAATAAAGGTCATCTGCTCGTAACTATTCGAAAGTGCCTCAGAACCGAATTCTTTTTCAAGCGATTTTTTCATCATATTCAAAGAGAATTTGTCTTCGAGACCGGATGCGGCTGCCATTGTTGTCACCAAACTATCGCCGCCGGTAACTTCAATGATGTCGCCATTTTTAGATAGTAAAATTTGAACGGGTCGGTTCAAAAGGCTACTGAAAATCTTCGATTGCATATCATCTTCGTTCACCATCTTGGCACTCACATTCATCAGCTCACCCTGAATGCTTGAGGTCATTTTAAGGTTGATGTCTTTGAAAGTCAGCGATAGGGCATAGGCGCTATCGGGTTGGGCAAGCACTTTGAACTCTAAAATACCGTCAATAGTATTGGTGATTTCGTGTGATGCACCGTCGAGTTCTTGTATTATTTTCTGCTCTGCGTTTTGTTTTATGGTAAATACATCATCCTTCTTTAGCCTATATTCTAAAACGGATTGTGCTTTTAGCCCACTGCCGCAAAGTATCAAAAATAGTAAGGTCGCAAAATAGTTCATATAGCGCAGATTGCCATTCTGTATTCAGGCTGCAAAAGTAACAAAAAAGCGTTTTGTGGGAGAGAGAAGCTTCGATAAAATAAATTTCATGAATCCATTGGTAAAAGAAAAAGGCTTTGTATATTTGCCACCGGAATTTTGAGGACGAACCTTCAAGTTTCACAATAAAGAAAAGTATCAAAAAATGCCCGGACAGAAGAGAACATATCAGCCATCAAAGCGAAAGAGAAGAAACAAACATGGGTTCAGGGAACGCATGGCATCCGTCAATGGGCGGAAGGTATTGGCCCGAAGAAGGGCTAAGGGAAGAAAAAAATTATCTGTATCCTCTGAGCCGAGACACAAGAAATAATGATTCCATATTTTAAAATATTCAAGGTGTTACTTTTTAAAAGTAGCACCTTTTTTTTATCCATATTCGACTAGTTTCAGTAAATCTTTCGCTTTCAGTCCGATACAATTTGCGTAGAATCCATATACACTTCAGATAAGATGCCAAAAAAAGAACACTTAAAATCGATATTGATCATAGGTTCAGGACCCATTGTAATAGGTCAGGCCTGTGAATTTGATTATGCTGGGTCACAAGCCTTAAGAAGCCTTCGTGAAGACGGTATAGAGACCGTTTTGATCAATAGCAATCCGGCTACCATAATGACAGATCCGACAATGGCCGATTACGTTTACCTTAAACCATTGACCACAAAATCGATTATCGAAATTTTAAAAGCGCATCCACAAATTGATGCTGTGCTACCTACCATGGGTGGCCAGACTGCTTTGAACCTGTGTATCGAAGCCGACGAAAAGGGTATTTGGGAAGATTTTGGTATTGAACTTATCGGTGTAGATATCGATGCAATCAATATTACTGAAGATAGAGAAAAATTTCGTGAGTTAATGCTTAAAATTGGGATTGGAATGGCTCCGCAGGCCACTGCAACTTCTTTTTTAAAGGGAAAGGAAATTGCGCAACACTTCGGATTCCCCTTGGTTATCCGGGCCTCTTACACCTTGGGGGGCGCAGGTGCTTCTATAGTATACAAACCAGAGGACTTTGACGAAATGCTGAGCCGTGGTCTAGAGATCTCCCCGATTCATGAGGTTATGATCGATAAGGCCCTTATTGGCTGGAAAGAATATGAGCTGGAGTTGTTACGCGACCGTAACGACAACGTTGTAATTATATGTGCCATAGAAAATATGGATCCGATGGGTATTCATACCGGGGATTCCATTACTGTTGCTCCTGCGATGACCTTGTCAGACCGTACCTATCAAAAAATGAGGGACATGGCCATTCACATGATGCGTAGTATCGGTGATTTTGCCGGGGGTTGCAACGTTCAGTTTGCGGTTAGTCCCGATGAAAAGGAGGATATAATAGCCATTGAAATCAACCCTAGGGTTTCCCGGTCCTCGGCCTTGGCATCAAAAGCAACAGGATACCCCATTGCTAAAATTGCAACTAAACTCGCTATCGGGTATCATCTCGATGAGCTTGATAATCAGATTACCAAGTCGACGTCAGCCTTATTTGAACCGACTTTGGACTATGTAATCGTAAAAATACCGCGATGGAATTTTGATAAGTTCGAGGGTTCAGATCGTACACTGGGACTTCAAATGAAATCCGTAGGTGAGGTTATGGGAATCGGACGATCGTTTCAGGAAGCACTGCACAAAGCGACACAATCTTTAGAAATTAAAAGAAACGGTTTAGGGGCCGACGGAAAAGGATATAAAAATTACGATCAAATCATCAGTAAATTGACCATACCTAGTTGGGACAGGGTGTTCGTAATCTACGATGCTATACAATTGGGAATTCCGTTAAGTCGAATCCACGATATCACTAAAATTGATATGTGGTTTTTGAAGCAGTATGAAGAACTACATTATCTAGAAAAGGAAATATCTACGTATACCATTGCTACAATTACGCGCGATTTAATGTTGGAAGCCAAACAAAAAGGCTTCGCCGATCGCCAAATTGCCCATATGCTGGATTGCTATGAAAGTGAAGTGCACAAAAAACGAACCCAAGAGATGGACATCAATAGGGTCTATAAACTTGTGGATACCTGTGCGGCAGAATTTAAGGCAATGACACCTTACTATTATTCAACGTTCGAGGCTGAAATAGAAAGGGCCGATGGTACGCGCTACGTCGAGAACGATAGTATCGTAACCGATAAGAAAAAAATAGTAGTACTCGGTTCAGGACCCAACCGAATTGGACAGGGTATCGAATTCGATTATTGCTGCGTACACGGTGTGCTCGCCGCGGCTGAATGTGGTTACGAGACCATCATGATCAATTGCAACCCGGAAACCGTCTCGACCGATTTTGATACGGCGGATAAACTTTATTTCGAACCGGTATTTTGGGAACACATTTACGATATTATTCTTCATGAAAAGCCTGAGGGGGTAATTGTACAGCTAGGCGGGCAGACTGCATTGAAACTTGCGGAAAAGCTTGACAAATATGGAATTAAAATTATAGGTACCAGTTACCAATCGCTTGATTTGGCAGAAGATCGTGGAAGCTTCTCCGAACTGCTGAAAGCAAACGATATTCCATTTCCGGAATTTGGCGTAGCGGAAACTGCCGACGAGGCACTTGAGCTTGCCGATAAACTTGATTTTCCCCTTTTGGTAAGGCCATCCTACGTATTGGGCGGCCAAGGCATGAAAATAGTTATCAATAAAGCGGAATTGGAAGAACATGTTGTCGATCTATTGCGAAAAATACCGAACAACAAGCTCTTGCTCGACCATTATCTCGATGGAGCAATCGAGGCGGAGGCCGATGCGATTTGCGATGGTAAAGACGTCTATATCATGGGTATTATGGAGCATATTGAACCTTGCGGCATTCATTCCGGTGATTCAAACGCGACCCTACCACCTTTTAATTTGGGCGAATTTGTGCTTCAGCAGATAAAAGACCATACTAAAAAGATTGCCTTGGCACTACATACCGTCGGGCTGATAAACATTCAATTTGCCATTAAAGATGATATCGTTTACATCATTGAGGCGAATCCAAGGGCGTCACGAACGGTACCCTTCATTGCAAAAGCCTATGGCGAACCTTATGTAAATTATGCTACAAAGGTGATGCTTGGCGAGAAAAAGATAAAGGATTTTGATTTTAATCCACAACTTGAAGGTTTTGCCATCAAACAACCGGTATTTTCGTTCAACAAATTTCCCAATGTCAATAAGAATCTTGGGCCAGAAATGAAAAGTACTGGTGAAAGTATACTATTTATCGATAGTTTGAAAGATGATCAATTTTATGAACTGTACACTCGTCGAAAGATGTACTTATCTAAATAATAGTTCAGGTCAAAAGGAATTCATCTTAAATTAGGTTCGATTGCTCTAGGGATTGCTATTTAAATTTATACAATAGAAATGTGCTCATAATTCGATTTGCTCAAACATGCCTTATTGGTTTAGCAGCTATGGGTGTGATAAAATTATTAGCAGATTTTTGGAATGATCGAATGTTTTGTATGGGATAAATCCGGTATTTTTATGATAGTTCTCCTTCCGAGAAAAGCCGTCTAATTTCTTTTTTATCAAACTTTCCGACGCTGGTTCGAGGTACTTGGTCTATAAACACATATCTATCTGGAATCTGGTAACTGACAAAATTCAGTGAAAGAAATTGTTTCAGCTCTTCTTCGGATACTGTATCTTCTTTATCTGCCAGAACAATGGTCGCCAAAGGGCGCTCTGACCATTTCGTATCGGGAATGGCGATTACGGCAGCTTCCTTGATTTTTGGGTGTGCCATTAGGGCAGATTCCAGTGAAACACTTGAAATCCATTCTCCACCACTTTTTATCAGATCTTTGGTACGGTCAGTGATAGTCATGTAGCCATCGGCATCGATGGTACTGACATCTCCAGTTCTAAACCATCCATCTTCTGTAAAATTCTCGCGGTTAAGGGTTTTAAAATATGAGCGAATGACCCAGACCCCACGTACTTGAAGTTCACCCATAGTTTTTCCATCCCTTGGTGCAACCGAGCCGTCTTCTCCTACAATACGCATTTCTATGCCAGGAAATTCGATACCCTGTTTGGCCCGAATCCTAATTTTTTCATCATTTGGTAAACCTTTATGTTCGGGTTGTAATCTACTTGCCGTACCCAAGGGAGAGGTTTCGGTCATGCCCCAAGCCTGTACTCCCTCAATACCGAAATCTTTTTCAAAACCTTCGATTAGACTTTCGGTAAGGGCCGATCCACCGACCAAGTATTCTTTTAACGCCAGCTTTTCTTTAGGCGGATTTCTTTTCATCTCATCATAAATCCCCATCCAAATCGTGGGCACTCCGTTAGCTTTGTTCACTGTTTCAGTTTCCATAATTTTAATGAGGGCCTGCGGATTGAGGTTTGAAGATGGCATAACCATATTCGAACCCGATAGAAGGCACATATATGGGAACCCCCAGGCCATTACGTGAAATTGGGGTACAATCAATAAAATAGTATCCGCATTGCTATAATTTCCGGCGTTCGGCGACTGAATGGTAAGTGCGTGTAAGTAGGTCGATCGATGTGAATATAGCACGCCCTTCGGCATTCCAGTGGTACCACTCCTATAACACATTCCACAGGCCTCATTTTCCTTAAGACCTGGCCATTCGTAGATTTCGGATTGGTCGCTTACTAAATCTTCATAATGTATCGTGTTATTTAAGGTTGTAGTGAAATTTTCTGGTGCATTGATGATGATGAACTTTTCTACGGTTTCAAACTTTGCACTAATTTTTTCCAGTAACGGTACCAAGCTGGCATCAATGAAAATAACTTTATCTTCGGAGTGGTTTATGATAAATTCCGTCTGCTGTGGTGACAATCGGATATTGATGGTATGGCAAACCGCACCCACGCCCGGTATGGCATAATAAAGCTCTACGTGCTGATAATGGTTCCAGGCAAAAGTACCGACTATATCGCCCTTGTTAATTCCCAATTTTTTTGTCAATGCATTAGCCAATTGCTTGGTGCGCTTGTACAGATCGCCATAGGTGTATTCGTGTCGCGTACCATCGGGTAAATGGCTGATGAGTTTTTTATGCGGAAAGGCGGAATTACCATATTCCAATATCGTGTTAGTCGTCAACGGATAATCCATCATTAATCCTTCCATGGAAACGTTTTAAAATTCCTATTAAATTCAATTGTTCTAAAGTTACTCAATTCTATAGTGGATTGAATGAAATTTTCTCAATTGAACCAGACCGCATATTTTTTACGTCGTAGTTCCAAAGCCAAGGTTTCTTCCATTCTTAGCGCTTCATTTCTCGATGCAATGGGCTGGATATGATTGTAAAGGCTAGGTCGGAGATAAGACCCGTATTTCAAAACGATGGCCGCCGAAAGTTTATGTCCCTTTTTGTTGACGTATCCGTTCTTATGTTGCTTGAAGCGTTCTTTTGGAGTCTTGCTCGTCATGCCGACATAAAGACATTCCAAAACACCGTTGAATTGTGGATTGGCCTCTCGAAAACGTCTGTTTTCGGTGAAGACCTTTTTAGATAGCTCTATGACGTAGATGTGATAGTTTGGCATATAAAGCATAACCTGGGTCTTAACTTGTAGTTTGGACCGTGCTGGTAGGTAAATTTCTGAAGATAATACTTAAAAATTCGGGTATGTGATAAGGCTTATGTATGATATCGGTAATACCGGATTTTAGGATGGCGTCTCGCATTTCATCAAGCTCAACTGCAGTGAGTGCGATAATGGGAATTTTTATATCCAACTCCCGTATCATTTTTGCAGCTTCCATACCGTTTATTTTGGGCATGTTGATATCCATTAGAATTAGATCAAATTGTTGTAATTGATTCATGGTTACCGCTTGTTGCCCATCGTTGGCCAGGCTTGATCTGATATGGTATCTTTCTAGTATTTTTTGTGTAATCTTTTGATTAATAGTATTGTCATCGACAATAAGAATGTGTAAATCTAGTTTACCAAAACTAGCCTCGAAATCGATTTCTGTAGTATCTTGCCCAGTGGTGTCCACTAAATCGTTGTTGTCTTTTGTCAGATTTAAGGAAAAGCTAAACTCCGCACCCTGTCCTGGTAGACTTTCAAGATGGATTTTACTTTTGTAAAGCTTCAATAGTTTTTTAACAATGGTCAAACCCAATCCCGTTCCCTTGTAATCTTGATTCGCGTCTTCAATTTGCATGAATTCCTCGAATACAACTTTTTGTTTGTCCAATGGTATACCGGGTCCATCATCTTTTATGGTAAAGCAGGTTCGGTACATACCTTTATCCGTGATTTTTACTAGAGCTAGTTCCAACCAGATGTTACCATTTTGAGTGAACTTTGCGGCATTTCCGATGAGATTGATCAACACTTGAGAAAGTCTGGTAGAATCTCCCAAAAGGGCATTGGGAATATCTTCGTCAATTTGTACGTGTAATTTGTTATTGTTCTTTTGTAATACATATTCAAAAGACCGCACAATATTCTGAATCAGAAAGTCAAGTTTAAACGGCTGCTCAGAAAGTTTTATGGCTTCGGCATCCACCTTACTGAGCAAAAGCACATCATTGACCAGGGCCAATAAATAGTCGGCTGAAAACTTAAGGGATTCGAGGTCGTCTTTGTAAGCGTCCAATTTATTATCCTCCTTTAGAAGTGTTGAAATACCAATAACACCATATAAAGGTGTACGTAGTTCATGACTGACCGTAGACAGAAATCTAGTCTTTATCTTGGATAGTTTTTCTGCTTTCTCTTTGGCCGCAATGAGCTCTATGTTCTTTATTTTCAGTTCCTTAATAAATTTCTTACGGGTGTTGAAAAATAGGTAAAACCCCAAAAGACCTAAAAAAAGTATTATGGTCGCAATACTAAATATGGTCATTAGTAATTTTGACTTAGAGGCAAGTTTTTGGGAATACTGCTTTTCCCTAAGCGCTGTATTTAGATTCTTTTGGGCTTGTTTTAAATCGAATTTCGCTCTAGCTCTTTCGCTCGCCTCATATTTGTCTTCAGTATAGGCTTTACCTTTATAAGAATTAAAGGTTTTAATACTCTCATATGCGTTTTTGTAATCTTTGGTTTCCTCATAGGCTACTATGAGATGTTCATAAGTTTCGAGTGCCTGATCTATTAAGGAGTCGGTTTCCGCTATTTTGGCCACCGATTTGAATTGTCGTATGGCAGAAGTGTAATTTTTATTGGCCAAAAAATATCTGCCTAATAATAATTCGACATAATTTTTGTGTATGGGATCGATTTCAATTTTCTGGGCGATTGCCTTTGCTTTCTCTAAGACAACATAGGCTTTTTCTACTTCATCATGGTCTAATTGTGTCCAAGCCAGATTGATATAAGTGTGGTAGACTTGATCGAGATTTTTGTTGATTTGATTGATATTGATACTCTCTTCAAAATAACGAACCGATTTTTGATAGGTTTCCGGTCTTTCAGAGTACAGAATACCTAAATTCAAGGTGCCCCATGCTATTAGACTATCCACTTTTGTGGCTCTGGCGATGGCCAAAGCTTTTTCGGAATATACACGGCTTTGTAAAGTGTCATCAAGTTGTAAATAGGCTCCACCTATAATATCATAGCCCAAAAATCTTGGTAATTCACTATCGTATTCTTTTGCCTTTTCAATAAGATTCGCCCCAAATTCAATGACTTCATTATAATTAAAGGCATCATAGGCCGCATTTGATTTTTTAAGAATAGCTTGTATGGTATCGTTTTGATTCTTTGAAAGGTCTTGTGCTGACCCATTGCAGGTGAAGAGCAGAAAAAATAGTATAACGAAGAATAATCCTAACTTCATGGAGTTTTCTGGGGAACATGTAATTAGGCCGTTCTAAGACCTCGTTGCACCACTAAGATACTAATAAATAATATTGTTTGTAGGAATTTTCAGAAGTTAGGTCCATTTTACGTTACTTGATGATTTGTCAATTTCAATATTTATAAACTTCTATACCTTCCGTAGTAAATGAAAAAGCTTGTGAACCAAGTCCTCCTACCATAACCGCTTGAAAAAGAGGATTCATAGGTTTTCGGGAATACCAGTCGATTAGAAAGTTGGCGCCACTACCACCGGCCTTATCCTGTTGTTCTATTACGTAGTCAATTGATTCCATCGGACGCAGATAAATCGATTCATCGATATAGCTTCGTACCAAATCACCTTCAGTGTTATAATAATCGATTTTACGAATGAAAAGACTATCGCGAAGACTGGTGTTGCGAATGCTGAGAGTCGCTGTAAGCAATGTGCGCGAATCGCGGGTCTGGTTGTAAATATCGGAATAGATGGGTACGTAGACTTCACGTAACAACGAGTCGACCGCCGTTTCATTGACCCGACGGTCTAAAGTATGCTGGTCTAAAACACTACCGGATTCATCGATTTGTTTGGGCTTCTTGCATGAAAATCCCATTAAAAAAAATACCGACAAAAAAACTACTGAAACAATCTTTGTAAACATTGTCGGATTTATCTTTATTACCGTTAATATTATACAGTGCCCAAGCCTAAGCAATACCACTGCATGATTTACGCAATTGTTTGCTCGATGTAAAAGGTTTTTTTAACGCTTAGTTTTTCAAAAAAGCCACTTTCTAGGTACTATTCCTAAAACTTATATAGCAACCCGGTGTTATTCCCATTCGGTATGAAAGATACCTTCCTTATCAATGCGCTCATACGTGTGGGAACCGAAATAATCGCGTTGTGCCTGAATCAGGTTTAAAGGCAATCTGGTAGACGTATAGGCGTCAAAATAAGTAAGGGAATTGCTAAGACCTGGAAGTGGTATTCCATTTATGGCTGCATAAGCCACCAATTCGCGAGCAGCACTGACTGAACCTTGAACTTTTTCAACAAAGTTGGGGGCGACCAATAGATTCGGCAGGTTTTTATTTTCTTCAAAAGCAGTCGTAATATCGGCCAATAATGCAGCTCGGATAATACATCCAGCGCGCCATATCTTCGCGATAACAGCAATATCAAGCTTATAATTATATTCTTTTGAGGCCTCCGCAAGCACGTGAAGTCCTTGTGCATAGGTTACTATAAAAGAGAAATAAAGGGCTTCTTCCGCTAGAGAGGCTAATTTCGCCTTATCCATGGTTTTCACCTTTGGACGACCGTATAATTTATCGGCCTCGGTACGCTCTTGTTTTAAGGCCGATATCTCACGCATGTTGACCGCAATATCAATTGAGGGTACAGGAATACCAAGATCCATAGCATTTTGGCTTGTCCATTTCCCAGTCCCCTTCTGTTTGGCCTTATCGCTTATTTGGTCAAGTAGTCCAAGTTCGCTCAAATCAAGATCATCTTCTTGAACGAAAATCTGCGAAGTTATTTCTACTAAAAAGGATTGTAAACGCCCTTCGTTCCATTCGGAAAAAGTTTCATGCAATTCTTGATTTGAATACTCCCCGCCTTTCTTAAGAAGGTCGTAAATTTCGGAAGTAAGTTGCATTAGGCCGTATTCAATGCCATTATGCACCATTTTCACGTAATTACCGGATGACTTTGGTCCTAAATATGCTACACAGGCCTCACCATTATATTTGGCGGCTACAGCCTCAAAAATCGGCTTTATGTGTTCGTAGGCGGACTTTGAACCCCCTGGCATAATGCTCGGCCCCAATCGAGCCCCCTTGGCACCGCCTGATACTCCGGCGCCGAAGAAATTGATGGCTCTTTTTTGAAGCTCTTCTTCGCGGCGATCTGTATCAGTAAAAAATGAATTTCCACCGTCGATAATGATATCACCTCGGTCAATAAGAGGCAAAAGACTTTCAATAACGGAATCGACTATTTTTCCTGCCGGAACCAGTAACATTATTTTACGAGGCTGCTTTAGAGCCTTAACGAATGTTTTGATACTCGTAGAAGCATCAATTTTATGTTCTTTACCCCCTTCATCTTTTAAGGCTTTTACTTTTTGCTCATCGAGATCATGACCATAAGCGGAAAAGCCATTGTCAGCCACGTTCAAAATAAAATTACGTCCCATCACGCCGAGACCTACTAATCCAAAATCGTATTTATCGTCCATTTAAATCCTTTTTTATTTTTGTAAAATCCGCAGAAGCGGATAACTGTTAAATAACATTATTTTTATTCTACGCAGGTTTGTAAAGGATGGCTAGAGCGGCGATGTATTGAAACGCAACTATATCGACCTTTACTGGTTCACTTTCATAAAATGAACAAGATTGGAATGCCCTAATCATAAATAAGTACGCCTTCCCTTTTTCAAGCTCTTGTAAAATCATCCACTTTTTTCGAGTTGACTTGAATAAAACAGTACGGACTATAGTATGCCAATCATCGCTTTCGGTGTTCCATCCTACTTCCCTCAAAAATAAACGAAAATATTGAGATGAGAGATTAACTTCGTGTAAAGTCATTGGTATTGGGCATTCTTTTCAATACTTTTAGGGTTCAAATTTTTATAATACACTATGAACAAGACAGAAAATCAAATGTTGGTCATTTTTGGTGCGTCGGGAGACCTGACCGCTCGAAAATTGATTCCTGCTATATTCGCTTTAGCCAAAGATGGTCACCTACCCGAAAATTTTGTCGTGCTGGGCGCGAGCCGTAGCGCATGGTCAGACGATGAATTCCGAAAAAACGTAGTAAGTGAAAGTAAGCATCTTAAAAATAAAATCAATGATGCCGATAAAAAAACCATTTCAAATTTCACCGACCGATTGTTTTATCACGAACTGGGTAACGACCAAGATTCGAATTATGATCCACTTAAAAAACGTATCGATAGCCTGAATGAAGAGCATGGCACCGATGGCAACTATATATTTTATCTATCGACCCCACCTTCTGCCTATGGCCCAATTTCAAAAAACTTACATCAACAAGGCCTTAATAAAGAGGATGATGGATGGAGACGGCTTATTGTCGAGAAACCTTTTGGATATAGCTTA
>DRGL01000056.1 GCA_011050085.1 Pricia antarctica
CTAAATCTGGATTACCCTACGATGAAAATTACGTATCTGTTCTAGCCAAAGGATAGGTCAAAAAAGGAATAAATGAAACAGCTACGATCTGTAGTTACAGATTTTAGCAAAGGATACGTATGTCTCAAATTTAATGTAGAAAAGAGTTTTTTTTTACCTCAGTTCTTTGTTGTGCGTTCGTACTTTTTTCTTCAATTAACTTGCTTTTTCTAATTTTCAATAATATTTGTGATACCAATGCTAAAATAGGCAATTCAATCAAAGGTCCAATCACTAATGCTAATGCTACAAGTGGATCATTTGGAAATGCTGTTATGGCAATTGCCAATGATATTGGAGAGTTTCTCGCTAACGTTGTCAAATTCAAACTTACTGAATCTTCATAGTTGAATTTTAACAAGGAACTCACGCCCCGACCAATAAAGAAATTGACTGTAAAAAAGAGGAGCAATGGGATAAGTAAGAGTAAAACGATTTCGAGATTATTGGTTAAGTACGCTCCTTGTGATGCAAACATTGCCAAAATTGCCAAGCCTAAAAAAATGACTTGACTCTTGTCAAAAACTGGCGAAATTCTCTTTTCGATAAAATTATCTTTTGTTAGTTGTTTTGAAATAAACCTTATAATCTGTGCTAAAGCAAAAGGAATAATTAATACCAAAACTATGCTTTCAAATAAAACACCTGAATCAATTGTTCCTGTCTTACCAAAAAACAGAAGTAAATAAATCGGTATAAGAATAACCTGTAAAATTAAATTTAATGGAAGTACGGATGCACTTAAAGGAGTGTTTCCTTTAGCAGTTCCGGTAAAAATTAAATACCAATCCGTACAGGGAGTTACCATCAACATTACAAAACCAATCCAAATGCTCAATTCGTTTTGAAGAAATAAGTATCCCAAACTGTAGGCGAACAATGGTGTCCAAATGAAGTTGATTCCGACATTAGCCGAAAAAAACTTTAGATTAGAAAAACTTTTAAACAAATCCTTAATCGGAATATTAAGAAAAAGTCCGAAAAGCATAATCATCAAAAACGGAACAATGAAATATTCAGCATAATTTCCAATTGACGCATTTTGTCCAATTAGAAGTCCGAAGAGAACAGCAAGTCCGATTATTATTGTTTGATATTTGTTAATGGAATTCATTAAATGCTTTTACTGTTTCGGTTTTTTTTGTATGACGCACAACTCGTTATATAGTAGTTAATTTGATTCTTTAACAGCCGACAGAACCGGATAAAGAAACATTTCGACATCTTTTATCGGCACACTTAAAATATCAAAACGACATCCCCAAATCATCATCAGGCGATACTTTCTTCTTTGGTTCCTTCTTGATTTCATTAATGGAATCCCTATCCTCCCATTTTTTACGGGATTCATCATAGAGCACCATTCGGATGTCAAACTCCTTTTTGGTCAGGTCGCTCTGTTCGTAGATATAATCTTCGGAAACCAAAACAGGTTGCTCTTCTAAAAAATTATCGGTCATTACCGGTTTCGACCTATCCGCCGTTCCATTACTGAAATATAGTTCGTAAACAATTGCACATGTATAGTAAACGGCATATATGCCGCCAATCAGAAAAAGAAAATTAGAAGGCTCCATAAAATAATTTTAAACCTTTTGAGATTAAGTTGCTTAAAGATAGGTTTTTCTTCTATTAGGTTCTGCAATGTCGGAACGACAAAAACACCCCAACTCTGACTTTCGGTGTAATCTCCCTCCTTCGGAGGGATTCTGAATACGGATATTTTTCTACCGAAAAAATCCTTTTCAGAAAAGCACGTTTGCGTGTCCGCTTCTGCGAAGCGGACCTAAATTCGGACAGTTTTCCCTATCGGGAAAACGTCCTCTTCAGGCGGAGCAAGTTTGCGATTTCCCTTCTGCGAAGGGATCTTAAAATTCATACGCTTTTCCTTCGGAAAAGGTATTCTTTTAAGAATAGCAAGACGGTACTGTACCGACGCTCCGCTTGTACCGTACAGTCTTGCCCTACGGGGTTGAAAACCAGTACATTAAAATTTACCTATCGCAAAATAAATTTTGCGTACCTTGCCATAAACATATATTTATGGCCGACAACGCCACTACCGTAAGGGTACAGCCGTATACAAAGGAGCTCATAAGCAAACATTCCAAGCGGCTCGGAATATCGCAGGGCGACCTGATCGAAAAAGCCATTACGGTCGCCGAAAAGCTCGGTTTCGAGTACGACCTGCCCCTGGGCGAGATCAAGAAAATGCAGGTCTCGGAAACCAACCGGCTGATCGGGTTTTTGAAGACACAGGACAAGAACCTGAGGCAGACCGAGGAGAACATATACCACTTCTTCAGGAAGAACCTGCACGATGACAGAAGGGCCGTACTCGAGTATTTCTACTTCAGGTCGAAGCAGCAGATCGGGGAAATGGCCATGGAGTTCTACCGTGAAAAAGGGGGCGAGAACAGCGAGAAGGTCGCCCAATTGTTTATGGAAAGGTTCAGCACCTTTTTCGACGAGAACTACCGAATATTGCTACGGGAACACCACAACGAACTGAAATAGGATGTACACGAAATTCAGCCCGCCGGCGGGAAATACCGGAAGCTCCCGGAACCTTGCGAACTATCTCGACAAGGAGCAGCGGAACGGCTGGTTCAACGATGAGAGCGAGAACATCGAGACGACGGAGGTCGTCGAGCAGATAGACCGGAACGGAAAGGGCCAGCTGGGCAAGGACGACTGGAAATTCGTCGAAGTGGAGTACAACCCGAGCCGCAAGGAACAGCAAAGGATGATCGAGGCCGCCACCGGCAAAAAAGGGGTCGGTTCCCTGGGTGAACTCGACGCCAGGGAGCGGGAAGCGGTCAAGGACGAATTCCGCCGGTACGTACGGGCGGCACAGGACAGCCAGGCCAAAAATTACAATAGGAAAAACATCGATAGCGGGGCGGACCTGAAATATTACGCCAAGATAGAAACGCAGCGCAGGTACAAAGGAACGGACGATGCGGTAAAGCAGGGCCACGAGAAACAGGGCGATTTGAAAAAAGGGCTCAACATGCACGCCCATATCGTCCAGAGCCGGAAGGCGGCGGACAGGAAAACGAAGCTCAGCCCCGTCAGCAAGCACCGGAAACAGACCGACAGGAACAGGATACAGCAGGGTTTCGACCGCAACAAGTTCGCGAAGCAGGTGGAAAGGGATTTCGACAAAAAATTCGGTTATAACCGCGACGTAAAGGAAACCCTAGAGTACAAAAAAGCGAACAAATCCAATGATTACGATCTAAAACAAAGCCTTATGGAAAACCACAACGAGAGGAACGAAAGCCCCGGAACGGCCGAGAACCAAAGGCGAGACGCACGGGAAAGGTTCATCCGGGAGCAACGGGAAAAGGAGCAGGGGCCCGAGCGATCGAAGGAGCTCGAGAAGGAGAACAAAAAGGATATCGAAAGGGCAAGATACCGTGACAACGACCGGGACAGGGGCTACTCCTATTGACCCGAAACAAACAGAAACTGATGATATTCTACCTGATACCGATCGCCTGTCTGGGGGTCTACGCCTACAGGCGACGAACAAAAGCCGCCTATATCCATGCGGGCACCACATTGGCGGTCTTCGCCCTTCTGATAGCCGTATTCTATTATACCACGTACATCGGCCGAACGGGAAACGACGGCATGACCATGGCCATAACGGCCCTTATAATAGCATGTTTGGGGTACATGGTATACCTAGCGGTCAAATCGCCCAAAAGTTCCGGTAGCGGAAAGATGACCACCTACCAAAAGGGGACGGCGTTCCGGTTCAGGGCGGGGAACAAAAGACTCGACATACACAACCCGTTCCGGGGAATCCTTGTGGTAGGCGGTGCGGGTTCGGGAAAGAGCCGCACGTTCATCTACCCAATCATAAAACAATCGGCGCAGCAGGGCTATACGGGCATCCTCTACGATTTCAAAAGCCCCGAGCTGGTGAACCTTGCCCAAGCCTGTTACCAAGGCACCGGGGTACGCACGAACGTTATCGATTTCAAGAACGTACCGGCCTCGCAGCGCACCAATCCCCTTGCTTACATCGATAGCGCCATGCAGGCCACCAACTACACACAGGCGCTCATCTTCAACCTGATGCCCGAATATATCCAGAAACAGGATTTTTGGAGCAGGTCGATACTAAGCCTGTTCTCCGGTACGATATGGTACTTCAGGAAGAACCGCCCGGAGTACGCTACGTTGCCGCACATCTTCGCCTTCATGTTCACGGCCACGGCCAAGCAGGTGATACGGATACTCAGTTCCGACAGGGAGGTAAAGGGCTATATATCGTCATTGGCCGAGGCCATCGACCAAGGGGCGGACAAGCAGGTAGCGGGAATCCTGGGGACGCTCAAGAACGCTATCGGCATCTATAACACCCCCGATATCTTTTGGCTACTGTCCGAAAACGAGGTGAACCTGAACGTGAACGACCCCAACGACCCTACTATGTTATTGATCGGCAACGATTCCCGGTTATCGGACACCTACGCCCCGTTATGCTCCCTGATAATCACTGTCGCGTCCAAACTGATGAACGAACCGGGCAAGGAAAAATCGGTCATCATCATCGATGAAAGCCCTACCATCTACCTGCCCAATTTCGAGCAGATCCCGGCGACCTCGAGGAGCAACAAGATCGCGGTCGTGGTCGGCGCACAGGACATCAGCCAGATGAAGGACAAGTACGGTCTCGAGAAGGCCGAAATTCTGATATCCAACCTCGGGAACCAGTTTTTCGGAAGGACGACCAACAGGGAGACGGCCGAAAGGGTAGTGAAAATGTTCGGGCAACGGGAGGACACGGTACTGGTCGAGGGAAGCTCTACGGGCCGTTTGGGAAAGGCCATAGGCTACAACAGCAAGTACAGCAAGAGCCAATCGATACAGAAGCGCGACCGGGTAAAGATGCAGCAGATGACCACGCTCAACGCTGGGGAGTTCGCCGGACTTTTGGCCGAGGGCGGCACGATGGAATTTCTGGAACAGATAGAGCTTCAGGAGGTACCGCAAGGCGGCGGTTTCACGGAGCGTTCCGACTATACGCCAATTACCGCCCAAATGAAATTCGAGGAAATTTATATAAAAATGGAGAATTTCATTGCCGGTTCACATGGGGAATCAAAGCCAAAATCGACAGGGGAAATTTCGGACTTCGATTTCTAAAGGCTGCGTTATTCACCCCCCCCTTCTGTATTTCCACGCACGGAATAGAAACCTCACATATTAAGGACGCGACCTCACATAGGATTTGCTATTTTGGTAAACTACGTTATTCAACCCCTCTATTGTGGTATCCCCTACCCTTAATAGTATAAATAAAGGTAAAAATAGAAACTACTAAATTGATATGGTGAATTGAACTTTTTGAGAGCAATGAACATTGAAATTGAGAATAGTTCAAAAAAACGGCCGTTTAAATATACTTATCCAGTTCTGTAAAACCTTGCTTTATAAAATTTAGAAATGTAACGGAAAACGATACTGGATTGAAGAAACTACAAGCCAGAAATCTACGGTTCCGAAAAACGGCCACGAACGTTTTACGGGACTATCATAATTTTTGGCACTCAACGTAGTGCCCCGTGGTGATTCTGGTTATGCCCCAGACGGTACGTAATAGATTTCGGCAATCGACATCGATGGCAGAAATGATCATGATTGTGAATTATGTGGCCATTTCTGCCATTGGTATCGCGTTCACACCCTAGATTTCAGCCTTGCCCCTTCGAACCGCCTTAATTTCAAATCGCCCAAAAAACTTTGCCCACTTCGATAGCCTTGGCAAAGAAATCCCTAACTTTTTTGTTAAAGTCGCCACAATAATAAGTCATTTATTGTATATTAGCGGGTTATCGAACCTCCAAAGCATTAAAGTTTGCACAACCTGTGCATCGATTATTTGTTATCTTTGCATTGTGAAAATCATCGCCCTCATACTATCCTTTTACATTCTGGCGCTCAATGCGCTACCGTGCAGCGATACTCGTGCAGGGTTCGACGATACGCGGATAGAGGCGGCATTCGGTACGGATTCAGGGCACGATCACGGTGCTTTCGACCTATGCCCCCCATTTTGTAGTTGCCATTGCTGCCACGTACACACGATCGATTTTGGTGCGACGGCTTTCACACCCTTGCCAAGCCCTATCTCCAAAGAAAACTTCTCACACTTCGAGGGCGTTTCAGATGGAGTATTGTTGTCACTGTTACAACCACCTAGGGCCTAATTCAGTTTTTTTAGGGGATACCTATATCCTCCCGCTAACCTATTCATAGGGTTGGCTCTCATTTCATATGATTTCACCTTTGCAAAAATCATATTGAAAAAATTAATTGAATTAAATCTCTTTCTATGATTAATAAGATCATCTCATTTTCCATCAACAATAAATTCGTTGTCGGCCTTTTGATAGTGGCACTTATCGGTACCGGTATCTGGTCGATGCTCACTATCAATCTGGGATCCGTCCCGGATATCACGAACAACCAGGTACAGGTAATAACGACCGCTCCGAACCTTGGGACCGAGGATATCGAACAATTTGTTACCTACCCCGTAGAACTGGCAATGGCCAACCTTCCCGATGTAATCGAACTGCGTTCCGTTTCCCGTTTCGGGCTTTCCGTGGTAACCATCGTTTTCGAGGACGAAGCGGGAACCTACCTGCCTAGACAGCTGGTACAGGAAAAGCTTACCGAGGTAAGCGAAGAAATTCCAGAAGGATTCGGCACGCCTTTTATGGCCCCTATAACAACGGGTCTGGGAGAAATTTATCAGTATTCCATTAAAATAAAAGAGGGGTATGAAGATCAATATGATCCAATGGAGCTCCGTACTATCCAAGACTGGTTGGTAAAACGCCAAATGGCACTGGTGCCGGGCGTGGTAGAGGTCAATGCCGCCGGTGGTTTCGTAAAACAATATGAGGTCGCCATCAATCCCAATAAGCTAAAGAGCTTTGGCATAACAATGTCGCAGGTCTTTGAGGCCCTTAAATTGAACAATGCCAATACCGGAGGTGCCTATATAGAAAAGAACCACCAGGCAAATTTTATTAGAGGGGAAGGGCTCGCACGTAGCATTGAGGATCTTGAGAGTACCGTGGTAACCACTCAAAATGGCAGTCCGGTATTGATTAGGGACGTTGCAGAAAAAGTAGGGTACGGCAATTCTGTGCGTTACGGGGCCTTTACCCAAGACGGTAAAGAAGCTGTAGGTGGACAGATATTAATGTTGAAAGGAGAAAGTCCAAGCAACGTTATCGAAAATGTACAGACCAGAATAGACGAGATCCAGAAATCACTTCCGGAAGGTCTTTACATTGAATCTTTTTTAAGCCGGAGCGAACTTATTGGAAGGACTACAAGTACCGTAGAAAAGAACCTTATCGAAGGTTCCTTGATCGTAATATTTGTATTGGTACTCCTATTGGGAAGTTTACGAGGTGGTTTGATTACGGCGTCGGTAATTCCATTGTCCCTTTTGTTCGCCTTTATCCTTATGAAGCAATTTGGCGTATGGGCGAACCTGATGTCCCTTGGAGCGATCGATTTTGGGATTATCGTGGACGGTGCGGTGATTATCGTGGAAGGTATGGTGCTCCATATCCATCAGCGGATGAAAAAATCCAAAGCTGTCGTTGATCAGGCGGAGATGGACGAGATGGCTTATGAATCCGGAAGCACGATGATGAATTCGGCATTCTTTGGTCAATTGATCATACTTATTGTATTTACGCCAATATTATTTTTGACAGGAGTTGAGGGAAAAATGTTTCGCCCAATGGCATTTACATTCGGGTTTGCCGTATTAGGGGCCATCATACTCTGTCTTACATACGTACCGATGGTTTCGGCTCTTTTCTTAAAACCGATTAAAAATCAAGAACATTGGTTTGCCAGATTTGAAAATGCAATAGATAGGTTTAGTGATAAAATAATTTCGGGGTTGAATAAGGTCTATAGACCCGTATTGTCTTTTGCACTTCGCTTTAAAGCAGGTATTGTTTTGGGTGCAGTGGCATTGTTGGTAGTCGCAGGATTTATTTTTAGCAATATGGGTGGCGAATTCATCCCGAAATTCGATGAGGGCGATATTGCAATGCAAGCCCTTATTAAACCGGGAAGTAGTCTTACCGAATCTATCGAAGCTTCCAAGAAGCTTCAAAATATCATCAAAGAATTCCCGGAGGTAAAAACGATGGTTTCAAGGATAGGAGTTGCAGAAATACCTACCGACCCGATGCCTATGGATATTGCGGATAGTTATATCATACTGGAAAAAGATAAGAGCAAATGGAAAAGTGCGGAGACCAAAGAGGGTCTTATCGAAAAAATCCAGGAAAAAATTGGAGTCATACCTGGTGTTAATTACGTCTTTACTCAACCTGTAGAACTTCGCTTTAACGAACTTTTGACAGGTGTCCGGGAAGATGTTGCCATAAAATTATATGGGGAAGACCTTGAAGTCCTGGCCGATAAGATACAGGAGATCGCTGCCGTAATCAGAACCGTGCAAGGTGCGGCTGACCTTAATGTAGAGGCCACCAGTGGTTTGCCACAAATGACAGTTGTATACAATCGTGCAAAAATGGCACAGTACGGGGTGACCGTTGACAAGCTCAACGATTATGTGAGCGCTGCCTTTGCAGGGGAGACCGCAAGTGTAATTTTTGAAGGCGAAAAAAGATTTGACGTGGTCATACGCCTGGCCAAAGAATTCAGGCAGGATATTAATAGCCTAAAGAATCTATATATCGATCTGCCCAGCGGTAATCAAGTTCCTTTGAAAGAGGTGGCGGATATTAGCTACAAACCAGGGCCTATGCAGATATCGAGGGACAACACCTATCGCCGCATCTCCGTGGGTGTCAATGTACGGGGACGCGATGTAAAATCTATGGTGGAGGAAATTCAACTAAAGCTGGATGAACAAGTGAAGCTCCCACCAGGTTATTATGTGACCTATGGAGGATCTTTCGAGAACCTTCAAAGGGCGACCGACCGGTTGATGATCGTGGTGCCCATTGCGTTGGCACTCATCTTTATCCTGCTGTACTTCGCCCTTGGTTCTTTCTCGCAATCCACTATGATCTATATGGCCGTACCTCTTGCCGCCATTGGTGGGGTGTTCGCATTATGGATACGCGGGATGCCCTTTAGTATCTCGGCAGGTGTAGGCTTTATAGTGCTCTTTGGGGTTGCCGTATTAAATGGCCTCGTCCTCATCAATAAATTCAATGAACTCAAAG
>DRGL01000057.1 GCA_011050085.1 Pricia antarctica
AAAGTCAAAAATGCTTTTTTGTACCATTTTGGGTCGGTCGCTTTCTTTTTATGCTCATCATGTTTGGCCACTTCAAATGATTCGCCTTTTAGCAAGGTTTCAACAGTGTAGATTCCAATTCCGAAATGTTCGACGCGTTGCAGTATAATTTCGAAATCGGCCTCTGAAAAAAAGTCGAGGTCCTCGTGGTCGGGACCGACATTGAGCTTTTTCAAATCAGTAAAAACATTGTTATTCAAGAATTCTGTTTGTTCCATGTGTTTTCGCGATGGTTTATCAATTGTAATTTTAAGATGCTCCGTATTTAATTCTCTTTTGCCACCTAAATATAGTTATGGAGTTGGGATTTCAAAGTAAGGATTTTTTGTACGAAATACGAAATCATAGTAAGTATCTCCCTAGCCCAAAATCATACCTGCGATAGTCGCGGATAGCAAGGAAGCTATTGAACCGCCCAACACAGCTTTTAGTCCAAATTCCGAAAGGGTTTTACGTTGTCCGGGCGCCAAAGAGCCTATTCCCCCGAT
Organism: Pricia antarctica; assembly: GCA_011050085.1. GTDB lineage: Bacteria > Bacteroidota > Bacteroidia > Flavobacteriales > Flavobacteriaceae > Pricia > Pricia antarctica_A. The sequence goes on from DRGL01000057.1 coordinate 528, forward strand.
TTGGATGCCTATAGATGCAAAATTGGCAAAGCCACACAGCATATAGGTAGCCATGATGACAGATTTATTATAGGCGAAATTGACGCCTGTAGTAAGGTCTTTAAGTTCGGCGAGTTGAATATAGCCCACAAACTCACTGGCGACCAATTTGATACCGAGTAATTGGCCCATAAGCATAATGTCTTCATTGGCCACGCCGATAAGCCACATCAATGGGGCGAAAAGGGTGCCTAAAATGGCTTCTAAAGAGAATTTTTCATAAGAGGTATTTTCGGCAATCCATCCGTTTAAACTGGTCAGGTCACCTGCATATCCCAAAATACCATTGACCATGGCGATCAAAGCGACAAATACCAAAAGCATGGCCCCGACATTTACCGCCAATTTCAGGCCTTCGGTTGTTCCGTTGGCGATAGCGTCTAGAGCATTTGAACCTATTACGGCATTGGACACTTCGACATCGGTATTTACGGGCTCGGTCTGGGGATATAACATTTTGGAAATCACTATGGCACCCGGTGCCGCCATGACCGATGCGGCTAATAGGTGTTTAGCGAATACAAGTTGCAAGACTTTGTCTTCACCGCCAAGAAAACCGATGTACGCAGCCAGAACGGCACCGGCAACGGTAGCCATACCTCCAATCATGACCAGCAAAATTTCAGATCTCGTCATTTTCTCCAGATAGGCCTTGATCAATAACGGGGCCTCCGTCTGGCCCAAGAATATATTTCCGGCTACCGAAAGGCTTTCCGGACCTGAAATGCCTAGACTTTTGGAGAGCAGCCATGCCAATGCTTTCACTACTTTTTGAATAACGCCTAAATAGAAAAGCAAAGAGGTAAGGGCACTAAAGAAAATAATGGTGGGCAATACCTGAAAGGCAAAAATATAGCCGAAGGTATTGGTATCGACCACAAGGCCTTCGAACAGAAACTTACTACCTGCCCTTGTATAACCCAAAATGCTGATGAATACTTCGCCAACAGCCTCAAAAGCTTTTTGAATGAACGTAACTTTTAATACACCGATAGCGATAATCAATTGGAGTCCTAATCCTATACCAACCGTTTTCCAATTGATAGCTTTCCGGTTCGAACTGCATAAAAATGAGATGAACAGAAGCACTATCATTCCGAGTATCCCGCGAAGGATACTGCTAAAGGAAAAACCTTGATTGGGAATTATTTCAGCGTCGTTTTGAGAAACGACGTCGTTCATGGTCAACCCGTCTACGGCATCCAGACCTACTGAATCTTGTGCTAAGGCCGGAAAAATAAGAAAGAGAGCCAGCAGCAGAATCCAAAGGGAACGTTTCATGAAAGGGAAGCTAAATTAATTGCGTTTGGAAATCTCGTCGCGAAGTTTGGCAGCTTTTTCATAGTCTTCACTGGTGACCGCCTTATCAAGTTCCTTGTTGAGTTCGTCGATGGAAAGTTCTGTATAACCGTCCGAAGCACCCGATTCGATGGCAACGGTTTCGCCTTCCTGTAAGATTTCGTCGACTACGATACTTTCATCATTATCGCCCTTTTTACCATCCTTTGCAGAAAATTTTAAGAAGATACCGGCTTTGTCCAAAATCGTCTTGTAAGTGAATATCGGTGCATTAAAACGAAGGGCTAGGGCAATGGCGTCGCTGGTTCGTGCGTCTATAATTTCTTCGATTTTATCACGTTCACAAATAATACTGGAATAAAACACGCCATCGACCAATTTATGGATGATTACCTGCTTAATGACGATTTCAAAACGGTCGGCAAAATTCTTGAAAAGGTCGTGGGTCAAGGGCCGCGGCGGCTTTATTTCTTTTTCGAGGGCAATAGCGATAGATTGTGCCTCGAAGGCACCAATGACAATAGGAAGCTTGCGGTCGCCTTCCACCTCGTTCAAAATGAGGGCATAAGCACCATTTTGGGTTTGACTGTAAGAAATCCCTTTAATTTTTAATCGAACTAGACTCATAGATTATAAAAATACAAAAAGGCTGTTTAAATATGGGTATACCCTGTATTCAAACAGCCCCATTGGGCGCGCAAATTAACGAATATTAAGCGTTCTGCGCTTTAAATTCCCTTAATTTTTCTACGAGTTTTGGCACTATTTCAAATGCATCACCCACGATTCCATAATCTGCCGCCTTGAAGAAGGGAGCTTCGGGGTCGTTGTTAATGACTACTTTGGTTTTAGAGGCACTAACACCGGCAAGATGTTGAATGGCTCCGGAAATGCCTACTGCAATATACAGATTCGCGGCAACCGGTTTACCGGTTTGACCCACGTGTTCACCGTGTGGCCGCCAGCCCATATCGGATACGGGTTTGGAACAGGCCGTTGCTGCACCTAGCACATCGGCCAATTCTTCGATCATTCCCCAATTCTCTGCACCTTTTAATCCACGACCGCCGGATACTACGACCTCGGCATCAGCAATGGTTACTTTACCGGCTACCTTGTCAATATCTACGGACTTTACGGAAAAATCACCATCGCCCAATTCCGGACTAAAGTCTTCTACCGAGGCTTCGGCCTGATTTTCTTTCAATCCGAAAGCGTTGTTCGAAACACCGACAATCTTAATATCGGTACTGATTTCGGTATGGGCAAAGCCTTTGTTACTAAAAGCGGTACGCTTGACCTTGAACGGTTCGGTACTATCCGGAGCCGCTACGACGTTCGGTACATACCCGGCCTTCAGTTTTGCCGCTAAGATGGGTGCCAAAAATTTACTATTGGCACTTGAGCCGACCACTACCACTTTTGCACTTTCTTTTTCAACAGCTTGTGCGATTGTTTTAGCAAAGGCCTCAGCATTGAATGTATGTAAGCTATCGTTAGTTACATTCAATATTTTATCGACCCCGTAACTACCCAAATCTGAATTTTCGGGGGCATTTACGGCAATTGCGGTCACTGAAGTGCCCATCTGATCGGCCACTGCTTTGGCGTAAGAGGCTACTTCAAAGGCGCTCTTCTTAAATTTTCCGTTTTCTGATTCTGTGTATACTATTATAGACATACTATTTTTCGTTTAGATTTTTACGTGCAATTGTCATTATATTACCTTCGCCTCATTGTGCAGCAAGTCTACCAATTCGTCGACAGAATCGACCAGTTTCACTTGGCCTTTGGGCGCCGGTTTGTCGAAACTGACATCTTGGGTGGCTTTGGTTCCCTCGATAGGCTCCACAACGTTTAACGCTTTTTTTCGTGCCATCATGATACCGCGCATATTGGGTATTTTCAAATCGCTTTCCTCAACCAAACCTTTCTGACCACCTATTACTAGAGGTAAGGCCGTTTTTACGGTTTCCTTTCCGCCATCGATCTCACGAATCGCGGTCGCTGTATCTCCCTCGATTTCTAAATTAATACAAGTGTTTACAAAGTTCATACCCAGCATGGTGGCCAAGATACCGGGCACCATTCCGCCATTGTAATCTATTGATTCCCTTCCGGCTATGACCAAATCATATGCACCATTTTTAACCACTTCGGCTAACTGTTCGGCTACGTAGTAGCCATCGGTCGGAGCGGCATTTATACGAATGCCTTCATCGGCACCGATGGCCAAAGCCTTTCGCATGGTCGGTTCAACGGTAGCTTCACCTACGGTCGCAACATGTACTGTAGCACCTTGCTTTTCTTTAAACCACATGGCGCGGGTAAGTCCGAACTCATCATTGGGATTGATGACGAATTGCACGCCGTTGGTGTCGAATTTAGTATCCCCGTCGGTGAAATTTATTTTCGAGGTGGTATCGGGTACGTTACTTATGCAAACTAATATTTTCATGTCTGAATACTCTTTTTATTTTATCTAGACGAAGATAACCATAAATTCCTAAAAATGCTATGCATGCATAATAAATTTTATCCCTTTTTTGATAGCTTGGGTCAATGTGTTGCCATATAATTTCCTATTTTTGCTTGCGTTTTTAACAACACGAATCGAATACTCCAAAATTTATGAAAACACTACAATTTAGGGAAGCCATTGTTGAGGCAATGTCCGAAGAGATGCGGAACGATGAGTCCATATATTTAATGGGCGAAGAAGTGGCGGAATATAATGGTGCATATAAGGCGTCAAAAGGGATGTTGGACGAGTTCGGTGCCAAACGCGTTGTTGATACCCCTATTTCCGAACTTGGTTTTGCAGGTATTGGTGTCGGCTCTACTATGACCGGATGTCGGCCGATTATCGAGTTCATGACTTTTAATTTTGCCTTGGTGGGCATCGATCAGATTATAAATAATGCGGCGAAAATCCGTCAAATGTCAGGCGGACAGTTCCCGTGTCCCATCGTATTTCGTGGCCCGACGGGTTCCGCGGGGCAATTGGGTGCTACCCATTCACAAGCTTTCGAAAGTTGGTATGCCAACTGTCCGGGCCTTAAAGTAATCGTTCCTTCCAATCCTGCGGATGCAAAAGGATTATTAAAATCTGCCATTCGCGATGACGATCCGGTAATTTTTATGGAATCGGAGCAAATGTATGGCGATAAGGGAGAAGTGCCCGAGGGCGAATATACCATTCCTATCGGTGTGGCCGATATCAAAAGGGAAGGAACCGACGTGACCATTGTTTCCTTTGGAAAAATTATAAAGGAAGCCTATAAAGCCGCAGAAGAGCTTGAGAAAGAGGATATCAGCTGTGAGATTATTGATTTGCGCACTGTAAAGCCTATGGATTATGAAGCGATTCTAAAGTCCGTCAAGAAAACGAATCGATTGGTTATATTAGAGGAAGCATGGCCTTTTGGAAACGTAGCTTCCGAAATAGTCTTTCACGTACAAGCCCACGCATTCGACTATTTGGATGCACCTATCGCAAAAATCAATACTGCGGACACGCCGGCACCTTATTCTCCTGTATTATTGGAAGAGTGGCTGCCGAATCACGAAGACGTGATCAAGGCTGTTAAGAAAGTGTTATATAAGTCATAGTACCTGATACTAAAAGTACCTTTGCTTCGTTGATTCCTTTTCGGCGGAGCATTTTTTATGGGCATAGGTTTAGTTCCGTCCCACTTAGCATTTCAGATTATATTGCATGAAAAATATAGTAGCATCCATTTTCCTATTAATAGTGGCCTTTGCTGGTGCACAGACCAAAGTGGGTGGTGTCGTTATTGACGAAACTGGGGAAACGGTGCCATTTGCCAATGTGCTTTTCAAAGATTCTCAGGAAGGAACGATTACCAACGACGACGGAAAGTTCTATCTGGAATCGGATACTACCTATCCAACCTTGGTGGTATCGTTTATTGGGTATGAGACCCAAGAAATCGCTTTGACCCAAAAGGTGAACTATGAGATGAAGATTACTTTACTCGAGGCCAGCGAACAGCTGAAAGAAGTAGTGCTTATCGCCGGTAAACAGTCTAAAAAGAACAATCCTGCTATTGATATCCTAAGAAAAATCTGGCAACAGAAACGACGCAATGGGCTTAGTCTGTTCGAGCAGTATAAATATGACAAGTATGAAAAGGTGGAGTTCGACCTGAATACCATCGATAGTTCCGTTATACAGAGCCGTGTCTTTAAAGGCCTTGAATTTATGTTCGAAGATCTTGATACGTCTCGAATTACCGGGAAGACCTACTTACCCATTTTCCTAAACGAAAAATTTTCGAAAGTATACGGAGATAATAACTTTCAGACCGAAAAAGAAGATGTACTAGGCAGTAAGAACTCCGGATTTGAAAACAATCAAAGTATTACCGCCTTCGTACAAGACATGTATGCCGAATACGATGTCTATAACAACTACATTAAATTTTTCGATAAGAGTTTTACAAGTCCGCTTTCGAAAACGGGCATAGACGTTTATAATTATGCCTTGCGCGACAGTGCTTATATTGACAATAAGTGGTGCTATAATATTGTATACTATCCAAGACGCAAGAATGAACTAACTTTTAAGGGCGACTTCTGGGTGAACGATAGCACCTATGCTATCAAGAACATTAATCTTCAGGTGGTCAAAAGCGCCAATCTCAACTGGGTTAAGGACATTTACATCGAGCAAGATTTCGAGGTGCTCAACGATAGTGTTTTCTTGCTGAAGCGCGACTATATGTTGACGGATTTCAGCTATAGTAAAAAGGAAAAGTCACGGGGAATCTATGGAAAGCGAACGACCGTGTACGACCGCCATCAATTCGACCAAGAACGACCCAGGGATTTCTATAAGACCAAGAGCAATCCCTTCGATCCGATAGTAATGAGCCGGGATACAACTTTCTGGACCAACAACCGTCTCGAATCCTTGAACAAGGACGAAAAAGGCGTCTATCAACTATTGGATACCCTGAAAACCGTTCCGAAGTTCAAATCCTACTATAATATTGTCAGTATTTTGGGTTCAGGTTATATCGAAGTAGATAAATTGAATCTTGATATCGGCGATGTGTATAGCGTTTTTGGCTATAATGACGCTGAAGGTATTAGACTTCGCGGTGGAGCCCGCACCTATTTTGGCCAAAACGACCTTTGGCGGCTAGAGGGCTATATGGCCTATGGTTTCAAGGATCAAAAAGGAAAATATGGTATTTCGGGAAAGTGGCTTGTCGATAAAAAGATCCGTTTAATTTTTTCTGGGGGCAACAGACGCGATATTGAGCAATTAGGCCTAAACCTGACCGCAACTAATGATGTATTAGGGCGTAGTATCGCATCCTCTTCCATTCTGACTGTCGGTGCGAACGATAGGTTGACCAATATCAATCTAAGTACCTTCAATATTGAAATGGAACCGATTCCTAATTTTAGGGTACGTATCGGTAATTCGTTTCGAACGCTCAGTTCCGCACTGCCCGACGCTTTTAGTTTGGATTATATAGACACCGATTCGCCATCGGGAATAGCTTCTGAAATTCAGCAATTCGATGTTAACACCACGTTGATCTATACGCCCGGCAAGCGTACCATTGGCTTCGGGGTCGAACGTAGCGATATCAATGACGACTATAGTACCTTATTACTAAATTATACCCGAGGTCTCGAAGGATTTTTAGAAAGTGATTTTGAGTATAGCAAACTCCAATTTTCCTATAGCCAACCTTGGCAACTGGGTGGATTCGGACGGCTGCTAAGTACGGTGGAAGTGGGTAAGACTTTTGGCGCTGTTCCACTTGGCCTGCTGAACGTTATCCCAGGGAACCAAACCTTGTTCTCCCTGTACAATACCTTTCCCAATCTCGATTTCTATGAATTCGTAACCGACACCTATGCCGCTGTACATCTAGAGCATAATTTCAACGGTCGCCTTTTTTCAAGGATTCCACTTTTACGTAAGCTCGATTTGCGTGAAATAATAGGAGTACGTGGGGTATGGGGTGAACTATCGGATGAGAATATTGCTCTAAATGCCCCTACGAATATTCCACTTCAAGCACCCAACGATAAAATCTATTACGAATATTCCGTTGGGGTCGGAAACATCTTTAAGATTTTCCGAATCGACTTTAACTTTAGGGGTAATTATTTGGATGCACCCGAGGCAAGACCTTTTAGTGTTACTGGAAGCTTTGGGTTTAATTTCTAATGACTCCCGATTTTTGTATGGCGTTTGAACTTTGTACTTTCTTCACTTAGGTGCGACTACATGTATACTATAAATTTATCTAACGGTAAACCTTTAAGTTATCCCCGATTTCTATTTTCTTTTTTTAAAAAAAAACCGACTTTTCTAGCTTTTGAAACCGCCAGCAAGTCTAGATGAATATGTGTCTGCCCTATTTCCAATATATTTTATGTTCGCTATATGTGAGCCGAGGCAAGCGTTTTTCACCTACCTTAATTTCAAAAGAGTTCTGCTGCCATTAATACAGAATCTATGACCATTTATACAGTTAGTTTTTTTTAAAATCAGCCATGATATTACATTTATATCGTTAATACAGGAAGGTTTGCAATTTCTTCCCTCGCTATATTCTTCCCCCTTCTTATTTCGAATTTGCTCGGTTGATACAAGCCTAGACTAAATGCCTGGAGTTAAGGCATCGCTCTTGGCTAGACTAGTAACATTCATTGCATGTTTTTGATTTTTCAAACAAGGCCTTTGAGCCTTATTATATATCAACCTTTAAATCAAAAAAATGACAGCGAAAAAAAAGAAGGTGGAATCACCTAACGTACCAAAGGTGATATTTGCCCAAGTATCACCAAAATCCATAGGGGGCCAATCACTTTTCGAGTCAGGTGTTTTGGCGACATCCCAGAACATTCAGAATTACCTATCGGAAAAAGAGGTGACCTTGAAAGCGGTAGAGGTTCTTAAAAAAGCAGGTTTTAGGGTATTACAAATAACCAATACAACCATCAATATATCAGGTTCGGCATCCGTTTATAAAGATGCCTTTGGGCAGGAGATTATTGCAGAGGAACGGGAATCTTTTAAGTCCGGTGGTGAAAAGGAAATGGTAACCTATTTAGATACGGTTCAAACGGATATAACGGGCTTGATTGTTCCGAAATCGGGAAATATGGCCAATTTTATCGAAGGTGTTGCTATCGAGACCCCATATTATACTTTTGCGCCTAATCATTTGCCGCCGACAAAAGACTATTGGCATTTGAACGTACCTGGCGATGTTTCTGTAGGATGTAATGCAGATAGGGCCCACAGAGCTTCAATAACAGGCAAAGGCGTTCATGTCGCCATGGTGGATACCGGATTTTATAAGCATCCCTTTTTCGAGGAAAGAGGATATTCGGTAAATACAGTTAGGCTGGCTCCTGGAACATTGAATCCCTTGACCGATGATAACGGACATGGCACCGGCGAATCGGCCAATATATTTGCGACCGCTCCCGATTGTAGGTTGACCCCTGTAAAATGGAACTTCGTAAATTCGACCGCTGCATTTAACTCGGCCGTAGCACTGAATCCGGATATTATTACATGTAGCTGGGGCTCGCATAGGCCTAATTCAATTAGTGCTGCGGAACAAACATTGGCAGCAGCTATTTCCCTTGCTGTAGCAAAGGGAATCGTGGTTGTATTTTCTGCCGGAAACGGTCATTGGGGCTTCCCTGGGCAACACCCAGATGTAATTTCAGCAGGAGGTGTGTATTTGGGCGATAACATGAGCTTACGGGCATCGAATTATGCGAGCGGTTTTGATTCTAATATTTATCTAGGAAGACAAGTACCCGATGTATGTGGTTTGGTGGGGCAAAATCCTGGGGCAAAATATATTATGCTTCCAGTACAAGGTGGGTGTGAAATCGACACCGATGGGGCAGGTGGTTCGCATCCCTCCAAAGATGAAACCGCTGCCAACGACGGGTGGGCGGTATTCAGCGGCACCTCTGCAGCCGCACCCCAGTTGGCCGGTGTAGCAGCCCTGATAAAGCAGGCCTGTAATCGTCTGAGTCCTTCGGAAGTTCGAGACATTATGAAGACGACCGCTATCGATGTTACCACGGGCACAAGTCAAACGGGAACAACTTCTACTAATGGCCCTGACAATTCTACCGGTCACGGTTTGGTCAATGCGTATCGCGCGGTGTTGAAAGCTAAGCTGCGGTGTAGGTTCACCGTTCCGCCTATAGTTCCGCCAGTCAATATTGTGCCACCGGTCGTTCCTCCAATTATTCCACCGGTATTGCCACCCGCGGCACCTCCAGTGTTGCCGATAGTTCCACCCATAGGTACTGTGATTTCTTCGGCAGATATCAAAGAAGGAATTCGCAGTAATAGCATTAATTTTGGTATGGGTGACACTGAAATCTATATGACCAATGAGGAAATAGATGAAGTAATGCGAATGGTTGAGGATGATCAGATAGATTTGGATGAGCTAATGTAACTAATACAATGAGTTGAGCAAATGAATATTTCAGTAGGTAATAGAGTAGCTATTTTCATGTTCATTTGCTTTACTTTTCTTAGATGTAACACTATGAAAACTACCGAAGATAAAAATCAAGAAGTATCGGCCGAGGTCACATTTCTTTCGGCAACGGGTCTTGATCCAATGAACGAAACTATTACCAGTAAGAATATAAAGGAATTATTGCCCGATCATACCAGTGTTACTCTTGTTAAAAACTTTTTTGAAAAAGAGGGTATATCTTTTCAGTACTATCAAGGCATTTCCGCAACCATCACCGCAAAGAAAGAGCTGTTCGAATCCTTTTTTGATATAAAGCTGATTTATCATAAGAGATATCTTAAGGTTGAAGGCCAAAACAATGGCTACGACATACCCCTTAAAAATTTACCCGTCGAGATTGAAGAACAGCTAAGTAATATTTCGCTTTCCGGACAAATGGAATCATTTTGAAAATGGCAACTGAAACTAATGTACAACCTTATTATCTGTTCGACAATCTGTTCGACGATAGCTTGTTTCGAAGCTTTGCGTACGAACCTATGCCTCTTTACAGAGGTGTAAAATATCACCTTGTTGCTGAAGGTGAATTAATGGAACGGGGCGGTACGCCGAAAGAGAATTTAGCTCGGTCGCTGGCGGACCTATACAGAGCGCAATCTATGCCTCCAAAAACTTCTTTCGCATATCAGCGAGCAAACCCATATGGAAATAGTTCCGAGCGGCGAGCGGGGTACCAATACCTTTTATGACCGGGAAAATGACTACCTTGATATTCACAGGGATATCGATAAATGTGACCTCACTTTAATTACGTGTTTGTATTCCGCATTACCCCCTAATAGCGCCAATGGCCTTTTGTACCTGTATTTGGAAAGACAAAATGAAGACCTATCCTCTATTTATGCGGATAGATTTTGGGGATATCGAACGATAGCTTTGAAACCGGGCCAATCAATATTACTTCAAGGGGGTTTAGTACCTAATGGAATAAATCCGATGCAGGCAAACCACCGGAGGATTATATCTGCCCTATGCTACAAACGTATTTCTTAAAATTATTGGATATTCTTCAAGAATTAATTTAGAATTTTAAATCCATGTATGAACTGAGTACTTTTAAAATATCTTTTTATGAAAACGTTTTATTTATAAGATTGAGCATAGTTTTAAAACCATTGTATCGTATAAGACCAATCAAAGCGTAATAGATATCCTCAACTCAACTCAATTTCGTAACTTTGCAAACGAATAAAATCTTAAGCAAATGGCCGAGAAAAGTAAAAAAGCAAATATCACCTTCGACGTACTGATAGAGATTCCAAAAGGAAGCCGAAATAAATATGAGTACGATTTTACACTGAACAAGATTCGATTTGACCGGATGCTTTTCTCTTCTATGATGTATCCTGGAGATTACGGATTTATTCCCGAAACTTTAGCATTGGACAAAGATCCACTAGATGTACTAGTGCTGGGTGCAGAACCTACCTTTCCAATGGTAGTGATGGAAGTCAGACCTATCGGAGTCTTTCATATGACCGATGAAAAAGGTCCGGATGAAAAAATAATCTGTGTTCCGGTATCCGATCCGATTTGGAGCAATAATCACGATATAAGTGACCTAAATCCACATCGTTTAAAAGAAATCGAGCATTTTTTTAAGGTCTATAAAGATCTCGAAAAGAAGAAGGTCGATACCGGGGGCTGGGGCAATGCCGAAGAAGCCGTTGAAATCTATCATCAATGCGTGAAACGATATGTTGAAAGCGATCATAAAGACCGACGTACCTTTATGATTTAATCCATAAGCCAAGAATAGTACACTGTTGTAATTCCTTTTTCAAAATGGTCGCAGTTTTCATATCATGAACTTAGGTCGTTCCGAACTAAGGATAGTTAAAATATTACTTTCAATAATTGCCATTCTTATAAAAAGGAATGGCTTTTTTTATTCTACCCATTTCACTACTTTAGCCCCCGTTAAAAAATAAACAACTGATCAATATGGAATTACTAGTTAAATTTTTACCTGCTTTCGGAATTTTAGCCCTCCTTTTTGTGGCTTGGAAGAATGCGTGGGTAAGCAAACAGGAGGTCGGCAATGAAAAAATGGCGCGAATCGCCAAGAACATCGCCGATGGTGCCATGTCTTTCTTGAAAGCGGAATATAAGGTGCTTTCAATATTCGTTGTGGCGGTTGCCGCTTTATTGTTTTTCAAAGGTAGCAATGAAGAGGGCTCGAACGGTATGGTAGCCGTTTCCTTCGTAGTTGGGGCTATCTGTTCCGCATTGGCCGGATTTATTGGGATGAAAGTTGCCACAAAAGCAAACGTAAGAACGACACAGGCTGCCCGTACCTCTTTGGGAAAGGCCCTTGAAGTTGCGTTCGCAGGTGGTGCCGTAATGGGTCTTGGAGTTGTTGGACTAGGTGTATTGGGCCTTAGTGGCCTTTTCATGTTGTACAGTGGTCAAGGATGGGCCATTGCTGAAGTATTGAATGTATTATCGGGATTCTCACTGGGTGCTTCCTCAATTGCACTTTTCGCTCGTGTTGGTGGTGGTATTTACACCAAAGCTGCCGATGTAGGCGCCGATTTAGTTGGTAAGGTAGAAGCGGGTATTCCCGAAGACCACCCTTTAAATCCTGCTACGATAGCCGATAACGTTGGTGATAACGTGGGTGATGTTGCCGGTATGGGGGCCGACCTTTTTGAATCCTATGTGGGTTCTATAATAGGTACTATGGTTTTAGGTGCTGCCTTTACCCAAATTCCCGCCTTTACGGAGGCCTTTGACGGACTTGGTGCGGTCTATCTTCCCTTGGTGCTGGCCGCTATCGGAATAATTATGTCTATCATTGGTACGTTCTTCGTTAAAGTAAAAGACGGCGGAAATCCGCAAACGGCATTGAATATTGGCGAATTCGGTTCTGCGGGATTGATGTTGGTTGCCTCTTATTTTATTATAGTTAATATGCTGCCAGAAACCTGGACATTCGGAAATACCGAATACACGGCCATAGGCGTATTCTACGCTGTAATTGCTGGTCTGGTCGCTGGTCTAGGGGTTGGTAAAGTAACAGAGTATTATACAGGTACCGGAACTAAGCCGGTACAATCTATTGTACGACAGTCAGAAACAGGGGCGGCCACCAATATCATCGCCGGTCTTGGTGTAGGTATGATGTCGACCATGTTTCCTATCTTGATTATTGCCGCTGCGATTATCATATCCCATATGTTTGCCGGTCTTTATGGTATTGCCATAGCTGCCGTAGGAATGTTGGCAAATACAGGAATTCAATTGGCGGTCGATGCTTATGGACCTATTTCCGACAACGCTGGGGGTATCGCCGAAATGGCGGAATTACCTAGTGAAGTCCGTGAACGTACCGATACCTTGGATGCCGTTGGTAATACGACTGCCGCTATCGGTAAAGGCTTTGCGATTGCTTCTGCGGCTTTGACCGCCTTAGCGCTTTTTGCTGCTTTTATGCAGACGGCCAATGTTGTCGCTATTGATGTCTCTAAACCGAACATTATGGCTGGTCTTTTGGTAGGGGGAATGCTGCCGTTTGTATTCTCGGCCCTGTCAATGAACGCCGTAGGGCGCGCTGCGATGGCCATGATAGAAGAGGTACGTCGCCAGTTTCGCGATATTCCGCAGTTAAAAGCGGCTTTGGAAGTAATGCGGGCCGTGAATTCCGATATGTCGAAAGCTACGCCCGAGCAACGTGCTATTTTTGATGCAGCCGATGGTGTTGCCGAATATGATAAATGTGTTGCTATTTCTACCCAAGCTTCGATTCGTGAAATGGTGTTGCCTGGTCTTTTGGCCATTGCCGTACCTGTAGCTGTTGGTTTTATCGGAGGTGCCGAAATGCTAGGAGGCCTTTTAGCGGGCGTAACCACTTGTGGCGTTTTGATGGCAATCTTTCAATCTAATGCCGGTGGTGCGTGGGATAATGCCAAGAAAACCATAGAATCTGACGGCCGTAAAGGTACCGATGCGCATAAAGCTGCAGTAGTAGGTGATACTGTCGGTGATCCTTTCAAAGACACATCAGGACCTTCATTGAACATCCTTTTAAAATTGATGTCCGTTGTTGCCTTGGTTATCGCTCCAAGTATCGCCTTGACCGAAACTGGAATGGCAAGTACTGGGAACGAAAAGGAAATTCAGATTGAAATGACTGCCGATAATGGCGATTTGGCAGAAGCTACAATTGCTTATAGTTCCGTTGTTAATGGAGAGAAAGTTACCGAGCAAAAGACCTTTTCAGGAACTCGAGCCGATGTAAAACGTCAGTTAGAAGCTTTTGAAAGCACTACGGTAGAATCAAAAGGATCTGAGTCCGAAATTACTATCGAGCGTGTAGATATTAACAAGAAATAGTTGATCATACAATTTTAATGGAAAAGGAGGTATCCCAAAAGGATGCCCTCCTTTTCTATTTTAACCAGGTAATAATGGCAACTGGTTGCATTAGTGTCATAACAGGATACCTGATTAAAATCTTTGAGACGCGAATGTATCTACCCTGTCGATTTTAGGATATGAAGGTAGCCATGAACTTAGCGTTTCTATTTGAAAATCCCATAACATTCTCAAGCTCGATTCACTGCAACTTGAAATGGATTGGCAAACTGAATGGTACTTTTACTGCTTTTCCGCGTTGTTTGCCGGGTATCATTTTTGGTAATTTCCCGATAATCCTTTGGGCCTCGGCCTCTAAATTTTTATCGGGACCTCGCATTTGTACATTTCCTATACTACCATCCTTTTGAATCACGAACATAATATTCACCCTTCCCTGTATACCCATTTCTTGGGCAGTTTCAGGATATCGGAAATTTTTGGCGATATGCTTGTTCATCATTTGTTGAAAACAGACGCGTTTATCCTTTGCATCTTCGCATCCGGGAAAAACGGGAACATCTTCAATGACCATAAAGGAAATTTCAGGGTCAGGTTCGTCCCCGTCATCTACTACGATGTCTACTACCTCTAAAATCTCATCCTCTTGATTTGTCTCCAACGATTCGATGACATCTTCAATTACTTCGTCATCGTCTTCTGCCACTTCGATAACCGGAGGTGCTTGAATTTGCTTTGGTGGTGGTGGGGTCTTGATCTGTATCGTGATGGGTACCTCTTCGATTAGTTCATCTTTTACATTCATTGAAATGTCGTATTCGTGGCCGTTGTCATAAGTTTTCCATTCAAGCGCAATAAAGGCCATAAGTAAAACAAGTACTAAGCCAATGGCGAAAAAGAGTCCGCTTTTTCGATTCAGATCTTTTTTGAGGTTTTTCTTGGGTTCCATATCTTTAAATTTTTGGCCTACCTTTACGTAAGCGGGTTATAGTATGACATAAATCTAAACACGACGGGCTATTTATAAAACGACCAATGCGTAAACGCAGCCTTTGAATGCGTGAACGCCCCAGCACCCTCATCAAACCTTTTTCCTATATTTGACTCCTATGAATTGGTTCGGGAAAAAAGACAAACTTCAGATTATCGCTTTTCAGAGTTACGGTACCGATGGGCATTTTTATGCTAGGGGAAGGGCCTTGGAAGATGAGGAAATAGACCTTTCGAAAAAGGGGTTTTTTAATTTGCTGTGGAACTCTTTCAAGCGCTTCGAGACCGATGAGATACGGAACACCAGTATTACGGTACATTTCAAAGATGGTAGAACAATCACAGGGGACACAGATAATCTAGGCTACTATCTCGTAGACACTGCTATAAAAAGTTTGAGGGAACTCGCTAATAACGAAGGTTGGGTGACCTACCAAATTTCATATTCGGATACTACCTTAAATAGGGAGATATTACACCAAAATCGCTTTCCCGGAGAACTTTTGCTCCCCTCTAAACAGGCTGAATTTGGGGTTATCAGTGATATAGATGATACCATACTGCATACAGGGGTAGTCTCTTCGTTAAAATGGAAGGTTGTCTTCAATACGCTTTTCAAAAAAGCCGGACAACGCATTCCCTTAGAAGGTGCGGCTCAGTTTTACGGACTATTGCACCGGGGAAAAACCGGTAATGGCGCAAACCCCATTTTTTACGTTAGCCATAGTCCATGGAACCTGTATCGTTATCTGGAAATGTTCCTGACCAAGAATAATTTCCCGAAGGGACCGATTTTATTGCGAAATTTCCCGAGATGGGGAGGTTTCGGATCAACGGACGAAAAACCGGAAAAACAGAAAGAGATTGTCAATATCCTAAAAACCTATCCTGATCTTAAATTTATTCTGATCGGCGATAGCGGTGAACATGATGCGGATATTTATAAGGAAATTGCGGAACAATACCCCGATAACATTTTGGCCATCTATCTCAGAAGCGTCGACCACAAAAAGAAAATGGAGCGGGTGAAGGGAGTGTTTGAAAAATATAAGACGACTCCTGTCCTATTGGTAGAAAGTAGTAAGCAGGCCATAGAACATGCTAGGGAAAATGGCTTTATTCAATTAAAATAATCCATTGATTTCCGCGTCTATTTTATTGATAACCGTACCCAAATCTTCGGGCTTATCTACAAAATTGATAGTATCTACATCTATAATCAAAAGATTACCCTTCTCATAGTTGTGAATCCAAGCCTCATAACGTTCGTTGAGACGGCTTAGGTATTCGATAGAGATGCTATTTTCATATTCTCTACCACGCTTATGGATCTGACCGACCAAATTTGGAATGGAGCTCCGCAAATAGATAAGAAGATCTGGCGGTTGCACCAGGCTTTCCATTAATTCGAACAGGCTCTTGTAGTTCGTGAAATCACGATTGGTCATGAGCCCCATAGCGTGTAGGTTAGGGGCAAATATATAGGCATCTTCATAAATCGTACGATCTTGAATGGTTTCTTTACCACTCTCCCTGATTTTTAGAACTTGACGATATCTTTGATTGAGAAAGTAGATTTGAAGGTTGAAGCTCCAACGTTCCATTTGGTTATAAAAATCGTCGAGATAGGGATTATCGACCACGTCCTCGAAATTGGCCTCCCAGTTGTAGTGCTTGGCCAATAAACTGGTCAAGGTGGTTTTACCGGCACCGATATTTCCTGCGACCGCAATATGCATAAAGAATCAGATTAATGGTTAGTTGCTTTAGGGTAACGCAATATACGAAGTATCTCGGGGAAGATGAAAAATGGATTGAAATTATAAACGGAATAGGTTTCGTAAAATTTGAAATCCGGTTATCGTATTATTTTTATTTCTTTTGCAATTACGTAGTTTTGTACTCTAATTCTAAGAGGAAGGATTTGACTGATTGCAACCTCTATACCTTGCACCGCGCTAAGGGTAAAAAAATGCTAAAGCAGTTGATAAATTCTATTTTATCATCTTCTTCCGGCAATACTTTCAAATCCGCTTTTAGTTCAAAAAAGTAAAGCTTATGTCCTATTTATTTACCTCAGAATCCGTTAGCGAGGGCCATCCCGATAAAATTGCAGACCAAATCAGTGATGCTCTGTTAGATCATTTTTTAGCTTTTGATCCAGAAAGCAAGGTGGCCTGTGAAACCTTGGTGACTACCGGACAAGTCGTTTTGGCCGGTGAGGTAAAGAGCACTACCTACCTTGATGTACAGCAAATTGCTCGTGATGTTATCAATAAAATTGGTTATACGAATGGTGAATATCAGTTCAGCGGTGATTCTTGCGGAGTGATTTCACTCATTCACGAGCAGTCGAAGGACATCAATCAAGGTGTTGATCGCGAAACAAAGGAGTTGCAGGGCGCGGGCGATCAAGGTATGATGTTCGGTTACGCCACGAAAGAAACCGAAAACTACATGCCTTTGGCCTTGGATATTTCGCACAAGATACTTCAGGTACTCGCCGATTTGAGAAGGGAGAAAACCGAAATTGATTATCTACGGCCGGATGCCAAGGCACAAGTCACCATCGAATATTCAGATGACAACCGGCCACATCGTATAGATACGATAGTTGTTTCAACGCAGCATGACGAGTTCGATACCGATGACAAGAAAATGCTTGCCAAAATAAAAAAAGATATAGTATCGATATTGATTCCTAGGGTCAAGGCACAATTGCCGGAGAATATACAAACGCTCTTCGATGACCAGATTACCTATCATATAAATCCCACTGGGAAATTTGTAATCGGAGGGCCCCATGGCGACACAGGACTCACCGGAAGAAAAATTATTGTAGATACCTATGGTGGAAAAGGCGCCCATGGTGGGGGAGCCTTTAGCGGAAAAGATCCCAGTAAGGTTGACAGAAGTGCTGCTTACGCCGCTCGACATGCCGCAAAGAACCTAGTAGCTGCTGGTGTAGCCGAAGAACTTTTGCTTCAGGTGAGTTATGCCATCGGAGTAGTGGAGCCAACCTCTATCTATGTCGATACCTACGGAACATCGAACGTCTCTATGAACGATGGCGAAATCGCTTTAAAAGTGGCCGAACTTTTCGATATGCGTCCCTTTGCCATTGAAGAACGCCTTAAATTGAGAAATCCTATTTATTTGGAAACGGCGGCTTACGGTCATATGGGAAAAACGCCCGTTACGGTTAACAAAGTCTATGAATCCCCTTATAGTGGTAGGGTCGAAAAAGAAGTAGAGCTTTTTACCTGGGAGAAATTGGATAAGATTAAGGAGGTTAAAGCAGCGTTCGGCTTATAGATTTATATAAATGGGATTATGTAGTTTCCTGTTTAAAATCCGAAATAGCTGAATCTTTATTATTTGGACAATAGAAATCCAAAAGGCTAATTTTGAAATTTGCCTTTTTTTTAGGTTGACTATTAACGAAACTTATACCAACTTAATTGAAGGTTTCCTGCTATTACGGCTTTACTTGAGATGTTCTGGCTACATCCGCAAACCCTATGTCGCTATTTTTATTACATCGCTTGATTAGATGTAAGGATGTTGCTTCTGAAAATGTAAGTTGTTGCTTTAAAAAAGAATTATACTCCAACAAATATATAAACAGCCTTGGCATCCTATTTCGGGTTTGAGGTATTATACTGAAATCGTACCCCCATTAAATTCCGAAAACCATCCAGAGGGCAATTTAAATAAAATCCCTATATATTAGGAAAATCCCATCGTCCCTGCTTATATTTGCTACTCAAAAGTTCAAACACATATTGATCGGTTATCAAGAAAGGTGGAGGGATTAGACCCTTTGAAACCTTAGCAACCCTTTGGCCTACGGTACTCATCGTATAGTTCGAAGAAGGTGCTACATTCTATCCCTTAGTTTGAGGGACAGATAACATAGACGAATTACTTTCCGTAATTTCTTTCTTTATAACTTATTTATTTTACCTATTTCGTATAAACGGGATGGTGTGCCAATGGGCATAGTGTTTTGAATGTTTAAAGCTGAATGCTAACTTTTAAAACCAAAAATCATGAGTGATTTAAAATTTTCTACGAACGCCTTACACGCAGGTCATGACGTGAAGGCTCACGGTGGAACCCGTGCCGTGCCCTTGTATCAAAATACAGCTTACGTTTTCAACGACTCCGACCATGCGGCCGGTCTTTTCAATCTATCTATACCGGGTAATATTTATACCCGGTTGAACAACCCGACCAATGATGTGCTCGAACAGCGTTTGGCGGCTTTGGAAGGTGGTATCGCAGCGGTCGTAACGGCATCCGGTATGGCGGCCATTTCAACTACCTTACTGACACTTTTGAAATCTGATGACCATATCGTAGCCAGTAGTAGTATGTATGGGGGCACCTATAATCTGCTTAGCGTTACTATGCCAAGATTTGGTATTACCACAACCTTTGTCGACCCCTCGGATCCTGAAAATTTTAGCAAAGCGCTTGAGGATAACACTAAAGTGATTTTTGTGGAATCTATAGGCAACCCTAAGTTAGATGTCTTGGACTTTAAAGCTATCGCCGATGTGGCTAAATCAGCTAAGGTTCCACTGATCGTTGATAACACAGTGGCTACGCCCGCTTTATTTAGACCCATCGAGCACGGAGCGAATATTGTCATCAATGCGTTGACCAAGTATATCAATGGAAATGGTACGGCGTTGGGCGGTGCCATTATCGATGCGGGTACCTTTGACTACAGCAATGGTAATTTTCCTGAATTTACAGAACCTTCCGCCGGATATCACGGTCTGGTCTATCATGATGTCTTGGGTCCGGCCGCATTTATTGCAAAAGCGCGAATCGAAGGACTAAGGGATTTCGGGGCTGCTGCGAGTCCATTTAATTCCTGGCAGATCATTCAAGGCCTAGAGACGCTTAGCGTACGTATGAAGCATATTAGTGAAAACGCATTAGCACTAGCTGAATGGCTTCAAGGCAAAGATGAGGTGACCTGGGTGAATTATCCTGGACTGAAAACGAGCAAATATTTTGAAAATGCTAAAAAGTATCTTCCAAACGGACAAAGCGGCTTAGTGACTTTCGGAGTCAAAGGAGGCTTTGAATCGGCTAAAAAGATTGCTGACAATACACAGCTGTTTTCATTGCTTGCTAATATTGGTGATAGTAAATCCTTAATTATACATCCAGCGAGTACCACCCATCAACAACTTGACGATGCAGCGCAAGAATCTACCGGGGTTACTAAAGACTTGATTCGTCTTTCGGTAGGTCTAGAGGATATTGAAGATTTGAAAGCTGATCTTGAAAGTGCTTTTAAGACCATTTAAATAGTTCAGCCCAAAAGAGAAAAACCTGAGGTAGAGAAGCGGTACAATGCATCTTTACTTCAGGTATTTTATAAAAATTACGTTGTTACAAGACCTTTTTATAGCGTTTCTATGTTACATCACCTGAAATTATCAAAGTATACTACCCTCAGCGGAATAACGCAGAACATCGACCTTTCTTACGAAGTTTTCGGTCGTGAGCTACATACCGCACCCATTGTTCTGGTCAACCACGCCCTTACCGGAAATTCTAACGTTACTGGAGAAGATGGGTGGTGGTCAGCCCTGGTAGGCGAAGGTAAGCGTATCGATACCGATCAATATACCATTCTGTCGTTCAACATACCGGGTAACGGCCATGATCAATTCATCATTGATAATTATAAGGATTTTGTAGCTGGTGATATCGCCCGTATATTTCTTTGGGGACTGCAACAGCTGGAAATCAAAAAACTCTTTGCCATTATTGGCGGGTCTTTAGGTGGAGGCATTGCTTGGGAAATGGCGGCGATACATCCTAAAATCACAGAACATTTGGTTCCGGTAGCTTCAGATTGGAAATCTACCGATTGGTTGATTGCCAATTGTCAGATACAGGAACAGTTTTTAATCAATTCGAAACAGCCAGTACACGATGCCCGTATGCACGCGATGCTCTGTTACCGTACGCCTGAATCGTTCAAGGAGCGGTTTAAGCGGAGCACCAACGAAGAACTTCAGGTATTCAACGTAGAAAGCTGGTTGATGCATCACGGCGATAAATTGCAGGAACGCTTTCAATTGTCCGCCTACAAATTGATGAATCAATTGCTCAAGACCATCGATGTTACACGAGAGGGTCAAAAAAATTTCGCAAACCTACAGAACAGCGACACCAATATACATATCATTGGCGTTGATTCCGACCTATTTTTTACGGCGCAGGAGAATAAGGATACCTTTAAAAGACTGGCCCAGGCAAATAGTAACGTGACCTATGGAGAGGTCAATTCCCTACACGGCCACGATGCCTTTCTGATCGAATTTGAGCAGATGGAACAGTTGCTAAAGCCAATTTTTGATACCAATGGAAGAACGAAACGCATCAAGGTCTTAAAGTTCGGTGGAAAATCATTGGCCAACGGAAAGGGTATTGAAAGCGTATTGAATATCATTTCGTCTAAAGTAAAGGCAGGGGAACATATAGCCGTAGTGCTTTCAGCAAGGGATAAAGCGACCGATCAGCTAGAAGCGCTATTGAACAAAGCCGCGAAACGAAAAGCGTACAAAAAAGACCTACAGGCCCTAGTAGATTATCAGAAACACGATTTTAAGGATATTGACTTGTCTTCCGAGTTCACGGCTTTGGCAAAATTGTTTGAAGGGGTGGCACTTTTAGGGGATTACAGCGCAAAGATCAAAGACCAGGTATTGTCTTTCGGGGAGCTGATTTCTGGCAAGGTAGTAACTAAATTACTTCAGGATAGAAGCATAAATGCACAATTTTTAGATACTAGGGAATTAATTAAGACGGATTCCAATTTCGGGGATGCATCGGTATTTGAAGCCATATCCAAAGAAAATATCCTTAAAAAATTCGAGCATCTCGATAGGGACGCGGTTCCAATTTTAACTGGGTTCATAGCTTCCGATGAAGATGGGAATACAACTACCTTGGGTAGAAACGGAAGTAACTATTCTGCCGCGCTTTTTGCGAATTTTCTCAATGCTGAAGAGCTGCAGAATTTTACCCATGTCGATGGAATTTTTACCGCGAACCCGGATTTAGTTTCCGATGCCAAGCGAATTGCCAATCTATCTTATGGGGAAGCCAATGAACTTGCCAATTTTGGGGCAACAATCTTACATGCTAAAACTATAATTCCACTTATTGAAAAGAATATCCCCCTTCGGATTCTGAATACCTTCAACAATGATAACGAAGGTACCTTGATTAGTGCCAAGACCGAAAAAGGCGGTATTAAATCGCTTTCGGTAATTGAGAATGTATCCTTGATTAATCTCGAGGGTAGGGGCTTGTTAGGGAAGGTGGGTATCGATGCCCGTATTTTCAAGACCCTTGAAAGAAATAATATTAATGTAAGTATCGTTTCGCAGGGTTCTTCGGAAAGGGGAATCGGACTTGTGGTGGATTCCAACAAGGCGAAATGGGCAAAAAATGCATTAGACGCTGAGTTCGAGGGCGATTATGCGACTAAGGATATCAATATGATTACGGTGATGGAAGAAGTATCCGTCGTATCCATAGTCGGTCAAGACCTAAGTACTTTTCATCTACCCTATAACGCCCTAATTAAAAATCAAATCGTTCCACTTTTATTCAATAATACAGTTTCAGGAAAAAATGTAAGCCTTGTAGTTAAAAAAACGGACCTTAATAAGGCCCTGAACGTAATGCACGGACAGATTTTTGGGATAAGTAATAAGGTTAACCTAGCCCTTTTTGGACATGGCAATGTCGGGGGTACTCTAATCGACCAAATATTAAAATCAGCAAAAAGTATAGAGGAACGCAAGGGAATCGATGTTAGGATTTTTGCCATCGCCAATTCGCGCAAGGTGCTCTTTGATAAAAAAGGCGTATCGAAAAACTGGAAGCATGCCATCCAAGAAAAAGGAATTTCCTATACTCTAGATGATATTTTTGCATACGCCCGCGATAATCATCTTGAAAACCTTATTGCCGTAGATAATACGGCCAGCCAAGATTTTGTCGGACATTACTTGGATTTTGTTTCCAACGGTTTTGATTTGGTGTCTTCCAATAAAATAGCGAATACCTTAGGTTTCGATTACTACCGTTCATTACGAGCCGAACTGGCTAAAAAGCAAAAGCAGTATCTATACGAAACCAATGTTGGCGCCGGATTGCCATTGATTGATACCATCAAATTATTACATCTGTCCGGTGAGAATATTACCCGTATCAAGGGCGTTTTTTCAGGTTCATTGAGCTATATATTCAACACCTTCTCAGAATCGGAAAAACGGTTTTCCGAAATTTTAAAGGACGCTATGAATAGCGGTTATACAGAGCCTGATCCTAGGGAAGACCTATCTGGTAATGATGTAGGGCGAAAACTATTGATCTTGGCTCGGGAACTTGACTTGAGCAATGAGTTCCCTGACATTGACATCGAAAACCTTATTCCCGAAACCCTAAGGAAAGGAAAGGTCGAAGAATTTCTCACGCAGTTGGATGTTCTCGACGAAAAATTTGAAGCCATTAAAGAAAGGCAGCAGCAAGACCACGTTTTACGATATGTCGGAGACTTGTACGGCGACCTACAAAAGGAGAAAGGTATTTTGGAGGTGAAATTAATTTCCGTTCCCAAACAAAGTGCACTGGGCCAAGTAAAAGGTTCGGATTCCATTATCGAAATATACACTGAATCTTATGGCGAACATCCGCTAGTAATTCAGGGTGCCGGAGCCGGTGCGGCTGTAACGGCTAGAGGTGTATTTGGGGATATATTGCGGATTGCCGATAAAGGCAGAAAAATTTAAGAATTGAAGTACGATTACATACTATGGATAAAAAATTTGAAACTAACGCTATACGTACGCAACTCGAGCGCACTAAAAATTTAGAACATTCCGTTCCCCTATACTTGACCTCCAGTTTTGTTTTTGAGGATGCTGAGGATATGAGGGCCTCATTTGCAGAGGAAAAGGATCGGAATATTTACTCACGGTACTCCAATCCCAATTCTTCGGAATTTATCGAAAAAGTATGCCACATGGAAGGCGCGGAAGCTGGCTTTGCTTTTGCTTCGGGCATGTCTGCAGTATTTTCGACCTTTGCCGCACTTTTAGACAGTGGCGACCATATCGTTTCTTCGCGAAGTGTTTTCGGTTCTACACATTCCCTTTTTACAAAGTTTTTTCCGAAATGGAATATCGAACACTCTTATTTTAAGGTCGACGAAATTGAACGTATCGAGAAGCTTATTCGACCGGAAACAAAAATTTTGTATGCTGAAACGCCCACCAATCCCGGTGTTGATGTTTTAGACATTCAGGCATTGGGCGATATAGCCAAAAAACACAATCTTATTTTTATTGTCGATAACTGTTTTGCGTCCCCGTACTTACAGCAGCCCATACAATTTGGTGCAGATCTGGTCATCCATTCCGGAACCAAACTGATGGATGGGCAGGGTAGGGTCTTGGCCGGTATCACTGTCGGAAGCCATGAATTAATTGATAAGGTATATCGATTTTCAAGAATAACCGGCCCAGCTTTATCCCCATTTAATGCTTGGGTGTTGTCTAAGAGTCTGGAAACCTTAGCGGTCAGAGTCGACCGTCATTGCGAGAATGCCTTAAAATTGGCGGAATATTTAGAAGGCCACGAAAACGTAAATTGGGTAAAATATCCTTTCTTAAAATCTCATCCAAAATATGAGGTGGCTAAAAAGCAGATGAAGGCCGGGGGCTGCGTAGTCGCTTTCGAAGTCAAAGGTGGATTAGCTTCCGGGCAAAAGTTTTTCAATGCTATCAAATTATTGTCCTTGTCCGCCAACCTTGGCGATACGCGAAGCATCGTAACCCACCCAGCTTCTACAACCCATAGCAAGCTAACGGTCGAAGAGCGTGCAGAAACAGGTATTACTGATGGAATGGTAAGGGTTTCGGTCGGGTTGGAACATATCGATGATATAATCAGCGATGTTGGCCAGGCCTTGGGATAAATTCAGGGCAGGAGGTTTTATTATTCGAATTGCCACTAATTGTCCCTAGGGAAGATTTACAAACCTAAATTCAAGGATGCTCATTGAAGCTGTGCTGAAAAAAATGATGCTACACTGATTGAATAAACACGAGTTTCTGCAAGCTCAAGCCTTTGGCGGGCTGATAATTTAAATTTAAAAAGTCATTCCTTCATCAAATTTGAATAATCCATACGTAGGCCCCTCCATATAGCCCGGGACATCGGATTTTTGATTTTGGGCCGCTTCATCTGATATGGGAGTGGTAAAAGGCATTTTTCCGGAAGGCGTAAATTTCCCGGTCACAATATCCAAAACGGCTTCGGGGGTAGTACCGAATGTGGCCAAAACTCCTTGTATATGTTTTGAATCTTCTTGATACACCTCATTTATCGCCCAGGGATTGGTGTAATTGATGGCCAAAATAGTCGGCTTTTTGGCTGAAATCGTATTCACATAGTCTACATCGATGCCGTTACGGGATAGATCGACATGTAAGGGTTCGCCTTTCGATTGGAATAGGGATGGTCCTTTTGGAATCAACCACAGTAGTACTACATCGGCCTCTTCAGGGGTTTCGACAAACGTCACGTCCCAGCTATTTTTTTTGGAAGTGAATAGGTTTGACGA
Organism: Pricia antarctica; assembly: GCA_011050085.1. GTDB lineage: Bacteria > Bacteroidota > Bacteroidia > Flavobacteriales > Flavobacteriaceae > Pricia > Pricia antarctica_A. The sequence goes on from DRGL01000057.1 coordinate 26,412, forward strand.
AGCGCCTTCCCTGTCTTGCATATAGGTTTCGAAATATACTTTTGTTGTTGCTTTCAAAGGGAGGACGTCTTCTGTATTTCTAAGCCAGACAATCGACTTTCGTAATGCTTCCTCGGCTTTTTTCTTGGAGTAATCCTTTCCAACGATATTCTTTGCCGCAGACACCTTTACATATGGATTTTCAAATATGCCCAGTTGAAACTTCTCGATCAATATTTTGTGCACCGATGCATCCACAAGGGGCATTAGCTCTGGGAACTTTTGAAGGGTATCTATCAGCAATCCAGGATCGGCCTGGCCAGAAAAGAGATTAATCCCGGCCTCCAAGGCTTTTTTATAGCGCTCTTGAATGCTAAGATTTTCTACGCCCCAAGGCATCATTTCAATAGGGCCGGTATCTGAATTGATAATACCTTTAAAACCGAGTCGACCTCTTAAAACATCCTGTAAAATTTCTTTATTAAAAGCGAAACCCACTTCTTCATACGCTGTGCCGGATGGGAGGGAATAGTAGGGCATAATCGCTGAAGTACCTGCATCAATAGCTGCCCTAAAAGGAATAAGGTTTCTGTCAAACATGCCGCCAGGGTAGATGCCTTTTTTGCCCCAATCGAAATGGGGATCTTGGCCACCTTCCCCGGAACCTCCTCCCGGAAAATGTTTGGTCGTCAGGGCCACGGAACCAGCACCTAAACTATCGCCTTGAAATCCTAGAACAATCGCCTTCATCATGTTGGCGGCTAGGTCGGCATCTTCCCCAAACGTACCTTCAATCCGTTGCCAGCGGGGCTCTGTAGCTAAATCCGCCATATACATATAGCCTTTGTTAAGGCCCACGGCACGCCACTCTTGCCGAGATATATCGGCAAATTCCCGGACAAGGTCAAAGTCTCTCATAGCGGCCAGACCAAGCTCTCCTGGGAAAGCCGTAAATGCCGTTCTCCCCATACTTAGGCCTATTGATGCGTCGGTCGAAATATGGTTGCGTGGATTGGATGCGATGGTGGCCGGAATACCAAACTCACCATCTTCACATAATTCCTGTAATCGGTTGGACCATTTTGCCAGAGTATCGATTGCGGTATTGGCCCGAAGGATAAAATGTCGTTTATAGAACTGTTTAACGTCTTTAGCAGTACCTGCGGAAGACATCATAGGTGCTGCCAATGGTTTCTTCGTAAAAAAGTTCATTTCGCTCACTTGGTCCGATTCAGAAAATCCGCTGGTAATGGGCTTTTCACTTGGACCACGGCCCGCATCGTTCTCCATTAGTGTGGTACTTATAAGCATGAGTCCCGCTTTTTGCTCAAGGCTAAGTTTCGATACCAAGTCCGCACTTCGTTCCTCAGGGGATAAACGCCAATCTTCGTAAACATCTAAACTATTGTTCCGGTTGAGGTCTTTAAATTTAAGACCCTCTACCTCCATAATTTTCGCTGAACGGGATTCTAAATCTGGTCGGTCTTCTCCTAAATCATTCAATTTTTCAGGGGTATCACCGCAGGAAACGAGTAACATAAAAACAAAAACTGAGCTTAGTGCTATTTTCAATCCCACCTTATTTTCTGAATTTATCATTACCATATTTTAAAATGACAAGCCTTTTAAAAAGGTTTATCTATTAAGTGTTTACAATAGTGTTGGAACGAATTTAACATTTTTTTTAATCGATACGGCATTTTACTGAAAACGGCCATTTTCAAAATCATCCACTTCAGAAATTTTAAAGTAAAACTCCCAAATATTGGCGAAAACCTATGGTCAATTTATTTGTATGGTGTTCCGCCCATCGAATAGATAAGACAAATAGAAATACAATTGATGTATTTATTGAAAATTAGTCTGGACTTCACGAACCTATTGTGGTGCAGGGAGAGTATGGAAATTCTGCTTAATTTTCTGATTTCCGATAAATGCCAAACGTTAATCCAATAGATAACGAACTGGTTCATTTTAGTTTAAATTACGATTCGCGACCTATACGCTCGCATGTTACAGAAAATTTCTAAATTAGGCATGTATAAAATAAGCAAATGCTTAGAAATGATAATAGCTTATATTGATATGGTAAGCTAAAATTAATAAAAATGAGAAAAGTAAACTTAGGGTTGATTTTAGTAATCTTGGTGTTCCAAGCCTGTAAACAGAACCAAAAAAATCAAGAAGAACAGGTTGCAATGCCCGAAGAGAAAGTTTTAGCCAAAACTTATGCTGAAATTTCCATTAAGGAAGGTGGTGAATGGCAGGGAAAAAAGTATGTAGGAGATAATTTTACCTTTAAAAATGTAGATTACTTAAAAGCACCGGATAGTTTGACGGACCATTCGTATTTCGTACGGTATGAAGGGCCGGGTTGGGAAAGTAGTAAAGTTGGGTATCGGTTATACTTCGATTGGCGTAACGCCATTGATATTTTTGGCAAAAAAGTGGATACCATGGTACTTTCAAAAGTGGGTTTAGATAACTATGATTCGTACCATGAAAGCAACCCGTGGGGTCAAGATATTTTAAAAGCTGGAAATTCCCTTGGAATCGGCTCCTATGGCCGTTTCGATGGGGATGAGACCGTGACCCATTTCAAGGAAGTAGATTCCACTACGGCGCAAATTCACAATACCGCAGATGCTTCTGGTGTAACGGTAAACTATTATGGTTGGAATGCGTTAGAACAGAAGATAGACCTTAAAGTGGATTTGATGATTGCGCCTGAATCAAGACTTACCAAAGCTACTTTAACACCATCAATAGATGGGGATGGTTTAAGTACCGGAATCGTTAAGTTCGATGGTATAGAACTTATGCAAAAGCAAGGGGTAAATGGCTGGGCTTACATAGCAACTTACGGAGAACAGACTTTGGTTCCCGATGATTTGGGGATGGTCATTTTTTATAAAATTGACCAGGTTGAAAAAGTTACGGCATCTGAATTTGACCATTTGCTTGTCTTCAAACCAACGACAGATGCTATTGATTACTACTTTGGTGCTGCTTGGGAACAGGAGAAAGGTGGTATAAAATCAAAAGAGGATTTTATAAAATATGTAGATGCTACGTTGGGCGATTTGGAATAAAAGTATACGTGCTAATCCGTCCACTATTTCAATTATACCATTGATGTAATTTTTTTACTGGGTCGTTACGTTCAAAAATCCATAAAATTCACTTGATAATTTAATGGCCGTAAGAGATTAGTGAATATATGATTGGAGAATTCAAGTGGAAAAGATTAGGAATACCATCCTCAAAATGGAGGCGTGAAAATTTAATGAGACTAAGTGAGCTAACCTATCCCAATCACCAAGAATCGTATAACGATAGGATTGTCAGAGACCCAGAAGAATCCGATTTAGTATTGAGTGACGCTAATACTATGTTGGGGGTCTACAGAACGAATGAAAACACTAAATAAATGAACATGAAGTATACTATGCATTTGAAAAACCTTTTAGGAATGATTGCGCTGTTCGTTTTGCTGTGTAGTTGTAAATCCGGAGAAAAGGAAACTGTGAAAGATGCCGAGGCAACTTCGGAAATGGTCGTATCTAAAGATGCAAAATGGTCTGAACGTATGGCCCTATCTGAAATTTCTAGATTTCCAGACCCTACACTACTGGATTTCCAGACAAAATCTCGATGGAGCTATACCAATGGTTTAGTATTACAGGCCATGGAGCAAGTATATGATGAAACTGGGGATAGAAAAATCTACGATTACATTTATGATTATGCCAATCGAATGATTAATGATAAAGGCAGTATCAAGACCTATAAATTATCCGACTATAATTTGGATATGATCAAGTCTGGCGATGCCATATTTTGGCTACAACAGAAAAATCAGGAGGAGCGTTTTAAAATTGCCATGGATAGCCTTCACCTTCAATTGGAAGGCCAGCCCACGACCTCCGAAGGTGGTTATTGGCACAAAAAAAGGTATCCGAATCAAATGTGGTTAGATGGTGTTTTCATGGCCGAACCCTTTCATGCCAAATATGCTTTGGAATATTTGGAAGATGATGAAGCTATGAAAGTGTTGGATAAAATAGTACTGCAATTCGACCTTATCGAAAAGTATAATAGAGATCCTGAAACCGGACTGTATTATCACGGCTGGGATGAAAGTAGGGAGCAGCGGTGGGCCAATACGGAAACCGGACTTTCCGAGAATTTTTGGTCCCGCGGTATGGGTTGGTATGGTATGGCAATGGTTGACATATTAGATTATCTACCGGAGAGTCACCCAGGTCGTGACCGTATTATCGGATACTTAAAACAATACGCTGAAGCAATTATTAAATATCAAGATGTGAGTGGTGCTTGGTGGCAGGTGCTAAATATGCCAAAACGTGAGGGTAATTATTTAGAGGCAACAGGAACATCAATGTTTACGTATACCTTGGCTAAAGCTGCGAATAAAGGATATATTTCCAATTCATATTTAGACAACGCAAAAAAGGGATTCGATGGAATTATAGACGAATTTATTACCATTGAGGATAATGGAGTTATTAATCTGACCAAATGTTGTGGGGTTGCCGGTTTAGGGGGAGACCCCTATCGCGACGGTACTTTCGACTATTATGTAAATGAGATTATACGGTCTAACGACCCTAAAGGTACAGGTCCTTTTATGTTCGCTGCTATGGAACTGAATAGATGATCAAGATATACGAACGCTTCCTTCCTATCGACAATTATATTGTATATCCATTTTGGATAGTTTTTGTTACAAAAGGATAGTAATGAATGCATCCCATTATATAAGAAAGTCTCTTTTAAGATTTTGAGGGATGTAACAAAAACGTGGTAATTGAACTTTTAAAAAATCTTAATTAAAAAATGTGAAGTTTACATTTTCTAGACTTTCTCCAATGCCTTTAGTTGGGTCTTTAACGCCTTCATGTTTTCAATTTTAACTGGATTCAAAAATGCTTTCCATAAGTTCTGAAATAGTGGTGTTGACCTAAAAATTTAAGGTTCATTTCCATCCATTCCTTATCCGAATAGTCAATATTCAAAAATAAGCTCCATTCTTTTCGCAACGCCTTATTTTTGGAATCAAATTCCGGGTTCCCAAATGATGCAAATCTGCATCACAAATAATTTTTTGATGTAGTAGTCTAGGTTTTTGTGGCATGTGTGTAGCATTTATACAATCGATTACGGTAGTAATGCGAAAATTCGGATAATTGTGCTCCAGTAGAAATTCAATGGCCAATCGAACGCTAACAGCCTCATGGTTCGCAAATATATCGTGAAAAAGTGTACTCAATAACAGGGGTTCCAATTCTTCCACCGAACTATTTTCGTAACTCCCTATTTTTTGTACTGTAGTAAAAACTTCCTGTGTGTGTTCCAAATAGTTACGTGTTCTAAAAAAGAAATTACCAAGTCGTACCATGATTATTTGATTGCGATCAAACCAGTAAAATTGTACCACTTAAAAAAGACTTCAGTAAACCGAAAGCCGCATGATTTGAGTAGTTCTCAATTTTCGGAGAGCTTGAAGGGAACCAGGACATTTTCAAGTAATCCCCTTTTTTTTGCGATTTCTATCTCATCGTAACCGTTCCGCTTTTTGAAGGTATAATAATGCTCGATGAAAAGCCGGCTGCAGATACTATGTTCGGTCAATATTTTTTCGATAAGAATTACAGTTCCGTTTTCGCGCAGGCATTAACAAATTTTATTTAGTATTTTTTCGCGGTTCAAAAGCCGAAGGAATTGAAGCGTAAGACAGAAGATAACCACCGACGGATTGTCCATTTCAATGTTGCAGATTAAATCTTGATTCTCATAGGCAACTTTTCTTGAAACACCTGCTACTTTTAAATTAGCCTTACATTTGGCTAACATTTCATCGGATTTGTCGATGCCCACAAAACCGATATCATCAGACAGTATCTAATCAAGATTTATCATGGTCGTTCCGGTCGAACAGCCTAAATCATATATATTAGTGCCCTTTACGGCAAAATCTTTGCTCAGTTCGGCTACCATTTATTGCATTTCTTCATAGAACGGAACGGAGCGCACAACAATATCGTCAAAGACAGTTGCTACCTCTTTATTAAATTTGAAGGTGTAAGCGGGTCATTGCGCATCTTGGAAGACATTATCTTTTAGCATTTCGGTTCAAATTTAAAAATTGTATATAAAGCCTAGGGCATAGTTATAGTCCCAACTTGTAAAAGTCAGTTTCATATGCTCTTTTTGATAGGGGGTCGTAAATAGGTAAGCACTTCCAATGCCGATTGCGGCTCCTGCTAGTATATCCCAGCCGTCATGTCTTTGCGCCTCGATGCGACTATATCCTGTAAACCCGGCGAGTGCATAAGCGGGTATACCATATTTCCATCCATATCTTCTTTGTATGAAGGCGGCACTTTGAAAAGTTGTCGATGTGTGTCCTGAAGGAAAAGCTCTATCACCATTATTGTAAGGACGCTTTTTATTAGTAGCGTATTTAATGCCTATAGTCAGCGCTTGATTCAGTACAAAACCTTTTGAAAATTGAAATGTTCCTTTTGAATCTCCAATAATAAGGGAACTGCTAAAGGCTGTTGCGGGTAAAGCGAATAAGATAATATCGCCAGTAGTCTCGATGGCCTTGTTCTGTGCTGTCAAAGGTTGCGAATACAAAAATGATACTAAAACGAGCGTCGCAACACCAATGAACTTAATTGTTTTAGGGGAATTCAATGCAATACTATTTTTAAAGTCTTTTGCGAAATTAATTATTGAATCTAAAGAAATCTTAAAGTTGAAATGGAGCAACAGGGGTTGATTTAATCGGGCAAGTATCTTTTATAATTCCTAAAAAGAACATTATGTAATCTACGTAATCTAAGCGTTGGTACTTGATTTACAATGAATTTTTTCTAGATACCCAAAAGACGGAAAGTACAAAGGGTATAAAAAAAATAATGCCTATTGTTATCTTTACGAATGTCTTAAGAAATGCCATACTCTTTGTTTTTAGCAACCACATCTTCAAGTGAATTAATAGAGGGCTAAGCTAGCAGAGAATTCTAAAGGAATTATTAAGGATTTTAGCATTTGAAATTAATTAGCGAACATTTAACACCACACTATAAACTTTAGTGTTTGTTGACATTTCCCTTCAACTGCACATGTGAAATATAAATTAGAATGGCCATTAGTACAATGGATACCAACGAAGCGGGTAATGTTCCTAAATCCAGACCACCCTTAATTAGGGGTTTGGTGAGGAAATCACCAAAGGTTGCACCAAAAGGTCTTGTAAAGATAAATGCAATCCAAAAAAGGACGATTTGGTTGAGCTTCGTAAAGTAGTGCAATACCACCACCACCAAAATAATGGACGCGGTTACCAAAGCGCCGATTAAATAACTTAAGCCCAGAACGTCACTTAGATAATCGCCAAAAGCGGTACCCAAACTGTTTGAAAATAAAACTGTAATCCAAAAAAAGACTTCCTTTTTAGGTTGCATAATTGGATACACTTCCAAATTGGAGAATTTTTTATACCAAGCGAATAGCGTTATGATGAAGCCCGTAAAAAGTAACAAGCTGCCCCATGTATAACCGATATTCAAGCTACGGTCAATGAAATCGGAAATCTCAGTGCCCAAAGTGGTGGTTGCGATGATGACCAACCAAAACCAGACCGGTACGTATTTTCTTTTGGCCAATTGAATACTTAAGGCTACACCGAAAAAAGCAAGGGTTATCAGAATACCGACGGTATAGCCTAAGCCGAGGGTCTGGGCTATAAAATCGCCCAAGGTTTCACCCAAAGTGGTTGCAACGATTTTCATCACCCAAAACAACAAGCTTATCTGGGCTACTTTGTTCAGTGTATGCATACGAACAGTTTTATATTTTATATTTAAATGCCAGCCTAAAGATTTGGGTCTCATAGAAATTTTGATAGAAGGCTGTAAAGCCTTCGTTAGAAATCTCTTGCTGAATACCGAAACGATTGAAAAGGTCACTTGCTGAAAGGCTCAGTTCCGCTTTTTTATTCCAAAGATTTTTTTTAACACCAAAATCAACGGAAGAGCGGGCAAGTTGTTCCCCTTGAGGTATATTCCTTTTTGAAAAATAGATGCCGGTTAGTTGTACGGCAAATTCTTTAGGTAAGTTGAATTCGGTAGTTACCTTGGCATCAAAAGCATTTGCGGTCGAGGCCTCTATGGTAAAATTACGTTCAAAGGGAAAGAGTAATATTCCTTGATACGTATTGATAGCGTTTGAATACCCGTTTAGACTTCCAGAGAATTTCCAATCTGGCGTCAGGTCTTGGCTCAATAAAACCTCAATACCCGAATTTGTGGCTCGACCCGTATTCTGATAGATTCGGTTTACGATGTTATAATCGGTATTGGAATCGTCAATGGCAAAAATACGCTGATATTGGTCGGTAATGATACGATGGTACACGGCTGAAAATAAAGAACCCGAATTCCAAGAATATGTATGGGCGATTTCAAAAGCATCCGTAAACTGTGGTCGCAGATAGGGGTTACCAACCTTTAGTAGTTCTGGATCATCGTATTTCGGGAAAACGCGTAGTTCTGGCTCCCCAGGCCGGTCTATGCGACGATTATAAAAAATGGATAATTTATTGGTGTCATTCAGTTTACGCGTAAATCTTATACTGGGGAATAGTTTGAAATAGTCATAGGAATCATTGTCTTGATAATACGCATTGACCGGATCTAAGTTATAAAAAACATTAGTCTGCTCGGCACGGAGTCCGGCCTCAACATCGAAGGTTTCTTTTTCCCATAAATAATTTAGATACCCAGCGTAAAGGTTTTCACCCCAATCGGAATAGGTGCCCAAACCGGGATAGATGATGGATTGATTACCAGGCGTAATCGTATAATCTACTGGCAGTCGACGTATGCGTAGTTTTGCACCCAGTTCTATGCGACCGCTTTTTAGTGGTCGGACATAATCTGTTGAAATACTGGTAGTGTTCTCAATAGCTCGGATGTTTGTCTTATCTCTTCCAACACGCACAGCGGAGCTATCGTTAAGGGAATAGGTTTCATCTTCCAGCCCCTGTGTATATTGAACGTTAGCACTGAAGGTATGCCCCGCCTGTTCAAATTTATGTCTGTAATTTATTGCTGTATTGATGTAACGGGTAACTTCTTCCTCCTGCCAATTATAAAACCGATTTCGGGTTAAGGTATTTAAATCGATAAAGGCAACCTGTGCCGTATCGATATGTTTTTCCCTATCATATAGTCCCGAAAAGGTAAAACTGTTGTTATCATTCAGATTATAATCGAAACCTGCATTTATAATCGAACGGAACTGTCTGCGATTTTCAGGAACTTGGGAAATTATGTTTCTTCCATCGTCATAATTACGGGTCGTAAATTCGTTGTTTGGTAAAGCTTCCTGCTTTATGAACTCCGCTTGTAAAAAGTAATTGAGTTTTCCTGTTTTATAGTTAAGGTTGATACTCGGAATTAATTTTGGGTTCACAGAAAAACTTCCCAGTTCCGTTGGGGTATCTTCTTTGCGTTTTCCCAGTGAACCCAAGCCAAACGATAAACCGATATCACCATTCAGTCCGTTTTGTTTTTCCTTTTTATAGATAATATTTACGATGCCGGCAAAACCGTTGGCATCGTATTTAGCTGAAGGGTTATTGATGATTTCGATTTTCTCGATGTTCGATGCGGGAATATTGGCCAATCCCTTTTGATTTCCAAATCCCGTAAGGCTGCTTTGCTTTCCATCTATCAAAACCACGACTTTATCACTGCCCCTGAGAACTACTTTTCCCTCTTGATCAAAGGTTACTCCAGGCATGGTTTTCATCGCATCGAGCACTGATCCGCCCGATTGGGCAAGGTTACCTGCCAAGTTGAAGGTCTTTTTGTTCAGGTCTGAATTTATGGCGGCCTGTTTGCCTATAACTTCAACGCCCTCTAAATTTTCTCCACTTTGTTCGAGTTCAATTTTGCCGAGATCGAAAATAGTATTCAATCCACCAGCTACCAAGGTTTCCTCGGCTGTATTAAAGCCAATATGGGAGAAGTATAATTTATATTTCCCCAAAGGAATATCTAGAATCTCGAACCTTCCATTATCGTCCGTAATCGCACCCGTCAGCAGCATATCATCTTCAAACGTATGTACGGCAACATTCACGAAAGGCAGACTTTTTTGACTTGTAGCATCTAACAATTGTCCTGAAACGGAAACCTTATCTTGGGCAAAAACGCCGTAAAAACACCAGAGAAAAAAATAGGGTGCTAATTGCAGATTCTTCAGCATAAAAAGGATTTTTGGCCAATTTACTGGAAGAATCTAAAGAGAATTTAAAGCGTACCGGTAAAATCGCATCTAATTAAAATCGATTTTGAAAGAGTGTCTTTGGTCATTAAAGGAATAGGATGGGGTATAACCGTACATGTCACAAATTTTCTGTACGATGGCCAGTCCGAGTCCTGTAGATTTCGAATGTGTGGTTTCGCGATAAAAACGGGTAAACAATTTTTCCGGTTGTTGTAGTTTGGCTTCCCCGTCATTAAAAACCATTAGAGTATCACCCTCGATGGAAATTGCGACGGACTTGTTTTCAGAACTATGTTTGAGCGCATTGGAAATCAGATTGTCACAAAGCACATCGGCCAAATATCGGTCCATTTTCACTTGTAAGGTATTGGTCTTTACGAATTTTATTTTATCCGGAAAAAGCTCGTTGAAATTTTCGATTCGCTTTTCTACCACGAGGCCAAAATCAATAACTTCAGGATTTGTGAATTGCTGGTTATCTATTTTGGTCAGTAATGTCAAACGCTTGTTCATCTGCTTCAGCCGCTGAATATCATTTTGTATACTGGTCAGATGTTCATACTGAATATCGTTGAGGTTGTCACCATTGATGATGTTTTCTATTTTTGCCTGAATTATTGCAAGTGGGGTTTGCATTTCATGGGATACGTCTTCAGTATACTGTTTAAGATTTTTATAATCGGAGCGGACCTTATCCGTCAGGGTTATGATTTCGGTGTTCAGCTCGGAAAATTCCAGAATATTGCTTTCTTGCAATCGTATCGGTTTCTCAGTAGCCAATGAAAAGGCCTTCATTTCCTCTAAGTTCTTAAAAAAGGGAAGCCACAACTTTTTGTTTCGGGCTTTATTAAAGTAAAAAAGGAACAGGAACGCCAATCCTATAATTATGATATAAGATACAATAATAGCCACTAGAATTTCTTCCGATTCGACCACCAAGGCCCTAACCGTTATCTTATACATTTTCCCGTCAATTTTGGAAAAGGTGGATAGCTCACGAAACTCTTCCATCTCGTTTTGAGAGGGGTCGAAAATAACAGTATCCTTTAGATGTTCACTACCCAATTTTGAAACAGCCTCTATTTCTACCATTGGAGGTAATTGGTATAGCTGCCGATGTTCGGAGATGGTGCTTTCGATGCGTGCCTCAGTAGAACGTAGTTCTTCTTCCACTTCGCTTTGCAACAGTTGTCTTACATAAAAATAT
>DRGL01000058.1 GCA_011050085.1 Pricia antarctica
ATCATTAATTGAAAACTGCGCCGCCCAAATAGATTCTGGACCATTATCAAAACCATCTAAGAAATTTTCACCGAAATCTGGTTGTAAGCTGGCCGTTACCTCGTCTACATACTCTATTACTTCTTCTAAACGACTGGTATTTATATTGGTTACTTGGTGCTGATCGTTCTGTTCATAGGCTTGAAACAACCGTAATTTAGCCAAATACGCTGCTGCGGCATTTCGGTCAGCCCTACCTACTTGATCCTGTGATTGAGGAAGATTATCGTATGCAAAAAGAAAATCCTCAGCGATGGTGTTCCACAAGGCATCATTATCCACATCATTTGAAGTTTGTTCAATTTCTTCTTGAGTCAAATTTTCGGTGATATATGGAATTTTCTTAAAAATCAGCTTTAACATAAAATACGAATGGGCCCTTAGAAAACGTAATTCTGCTTGTCTCAATATCTTTTCGGGATATTCACCTTCCGGTATCTCATTTATTACAGAAAGGGCAAAGTTTATTCTCGAAATAGCTTTGTAAAAATCAGTCCAAGTTCTAGGTGCCATAAAATCGCCCATATCGGCAATGGTAAGATTGTACTGTTCGTACCTGTCTATCTCACCAACATCGCCGCGGCCGCCACCGCCTTTATACGCATCGTCAGAACGTACACTACCATATACCCATTGATGGGTCAGTGGCCCGACCATTTCATCATTGGCAATACCGGCATATGCGGCAATTACCAAAGATTCTGCATTCTCGGCAGTTGCTACGTTTTCGTTAGACAGAACACCTTCTGGTTCGTATTCTAAATAATTATCTGAACATGCAGTGAGCACTAAGGCTGCGCATATCACTGTTGTTATTATTCTATTATATTTCATGATTATCGCTTTTTATTAAAAGTTAATGTTCAAGCCTACTGAATAAACGGTAGGTACAGGAATTCTATTTACATCCGTTCTTTCTGGATCGGAACCAATATATCCTTTTGGGGTAAACCAAAATAAGTTCTCCCCCTGCAGGTATATTCGAAGTCCGGTCATTCCAGCTATGTCGCCAATAACATCTGTTGGTAACGAATATCCGAACTGCATATTTCTAATCTTAAAATAGGAATTGTCCCTAAAAATATAATCGGAAGTATCCGTAAAATTATTTACCAAAGATAATGAGGGTATTGTAGAGCCTGTGTTTTGTGGTGTCCAAGCGTTTAAAACACCAAGCCCGGCATTATCCCTGCCTTGAACGAAATTATTCCAGAAAATATAGGAGTCAACACCTGTGCGACCTGCAACGCCTGATCCAAAGACCGAGAAATCAAAATTCTTATATCCAAAATCCAGTCGTATCCCGTATTCTAAATCCGGTAGGGTATTACCAATAAAATCACGATCATTGCTATCGATGACACCATTCTCATCAATATCTACAATCTTAATCCCCCCTGGTCTAGCATTACCTGTTTGAACCCCTCCGGTGGGATGCGCTTCAACGTCGGCCTGACTTTGAAAAAGTCCTTCCGTTCGGTATCCAAATATTGCGGATTGCGACTGACCCAGGATTGAATTCTGTGCAGTTCCGGGAAATGCGGCCCTAACTTCTTCCGGCAGAAAGGTGATTTCATCCTTAAAGGCGCCAAAATTGGTCGAAATACCTAAAGAAATACCATTATCCCAAACATTAGAATATCCAACGTTTAATTCCCATCCTTTCGCAGATGTTGCAGCCCCGTTCAATACCCGTTGCTGACCTTCGCCAATTACGGATGCAATTGGGGGGGTTGTCAAGATATCCGTAGTTTCCCTGCTAAAATAATCGAAGGAACCGCTAATTTTATTGTTCAAAAAACCAAAATCAATACCGTAGTTCCATTCTTTGGTAGTTTCCCATTTCAAGTTCGGGTTGGGTGCCTGGGTAGATACAAATCCAGAAGGCAAAGTGCCTGTGTTATTACCATTAATATCATACGCCGTACCTACATTATAGTACATTTCGAAGAATCCTCCGGTCAATTGTGCTTGGGTTTGTCCATATCGAGATTCGTACAATCCAAATCTGGCGGTATTACCGATTTCTTGGTTTCCTACTTCTCCATAACCTGCCCTAAGTTTTAAATTCGAAACCAATTCACTGTCCTTTAAAAATTCCTCCTGATTTATTCTCCAACCCAAAGTTGCTGCCGGGAAAACACCATATCTATTGTTCGCACCAAATCTTGAAGAACCATCCCTACGAATGGTAAACGAGGCCAAATACTTATCATCGTAAGCATAGTTTAATTTACCAAACTGAGAAGCAAGGCTATATTGCGTGGATATACCATTATTAGTTCGCGCTCCTGTAGCAGCAGAAAGTACAAAATAGGATTCCTGTTCTACGGCAAAATCATCTGCTTGGGCAAAAATCGTATCAAAATCCTCTCTTATCGACTCAATACCCAATAGTGCTCCAAATCTGTGATTTCCTATTTCCAAATTATAGTTCAACGTGTTTGAAAAAGTTAATGATGTTAACTTGTTGGTATCAAGAATCAATCTATTGTTACCTCTTGTAACAAAACCGTTAAATACTTTGGGCTCGATATTTTTCCTTTTGAAGTCGCTAAAATCGATTCCTAGACTAGAACGAAACGTAAGGTTGTCAAGAATACTTATCTCAGCAAAAACATTTCCGAAGAAGTTATTTTTAGTTCCATTGTCCCATCTATTTAAATATTGCATCAGTAATGGATTGTTCCTATCTGAATAGCCCGCCCCCAATGGGCCTGCAAATTCCCCATTTGAGTCATATACAGGAATAGTCGGTGCCAATGTAATGGACAAGCCAGTAGTGGCCGCCCCACCAACATCATTTGCTACCAATGTTTCGTTAGATGTTGAAATTTGAGTATTCACTCCAAATTTCACTCGATCGTTGAAAAGGTTGGTGGTCCCGTTTATTTTTGCGGTGTATCTATCATACCCCGTATACTTTAACATACCGGTATTGTTTAGATAGCCCAGGTTAATCAATAAGGATGATTTTTCTGAACCCACAGAAACAGTAACTTCATTATTGAAGACGTAGCCAGTTTCATACAATTCATTCTGCCAATTGGTATTACCAGCAGGAACATTTTGATTACCACCTACAAAGGGCTGCACGGCTACTCCGTTCAAGATTGGATTGGTATAATCATTGTTCCAGTCAAAATTGTATATTTCACCATAACCTGCATTTGGGTCGGCTCCATCATTTACGGATGCGCGCCACAAGGCTTCGCCACGTTGTTGGGAACCCAACATATCATAGCGTTGTTTTCGCTCTGATTGTACAGATAGGTTGGAATTAAAGCTAACTGTAAGACGTTCACCTTTAAGACCCCCTTTTGTACTTACAACGATAACCCCATTAGCCGCTCTAGAACCATATATTGAAGAGGCCGAAGCATCCTTTAAGACTTGAATGGATTCTATTGTTGCAGGGTTTAAACTCGCGAATACCTCTTGCCGTTTTGTGGGCACACCATCTATGATGTAAAGAGGATCATTATTACCTAATGTGGTAAGCCCCCTAATTAGTATTCTACTGTTTAGCCCCGTAGGATCACCAGACTTTTCAATAAAAAGACCGCCAACTCGCCCTTGTAAAGCTTGCATAGCGTTACCTGAGCTTAGGCTTTGGCCTTCGATGGGAGCCACATCCACGACCGTGACCGCTCCGGTAAGGTCTATTTTTCGTTCGGTAGAATAGCCTGTAAGAACAACTTCATCGAGTTGTTGTGCATCTTCTTGCATAGCCACATTTATCGTAGATTGATTATTTATTGGCATTTCTATACTTGAAAAGCCAATATAGCTGAACACTAAGGTTGCATCGGCCGCCACATCATCCAGGCTATAATTACCATCAAAATCGGTGGTAGTACCTGCCGTCGTCCCTTTTATAATTACCGAAGCACCTGCCAAAGGCATTCCGTCATCGGCGGAAGTGACCGTACCGGTTATTTGTACTTGGGCCACGAGACCCATTGGTACAAAGATTAGTAATAGGAATAAGAGTTTTAATTTCATAATAGTTGAGTTTTAGTTGAGTTTTAGTTAAATTTTAATTCATGTATTTCGAGATGGTTAATTTCAAAATTTTCATTGTCCGATTCGATGGACAGTGTTTCAAAAGGAGCATTGCGAAAGAAAATTTCGGTCATGACTGTTTGGCCATTATCATAAAACAATTCAATAGAAGTTTTGTCTAACAGTACTTTACCCATTAAATCATTTGAGCCCGCCGTTCTGGGCGCTCTTGAAATTCTATCGGAAAATTTGTCGGAAAAATCAATTTTGCCCGATTTGTTACGGTTTACGAAAAATTGCTTTTCGGATGCATCATAACCGAATTTCAATGCATCGCCTAGGCTATTCGACAACGTGAAAGTGTACATTCCGTTTGTCACATCAGGAATTTCAAAATTGATTTCCGTCTTAGATAGGTCTATCGTATTAGTGGTGGCGAGAACTGTCTTTCCTTTTATTGACATAGCTGTATCGGATATCTTTTTTGCCCTGTAATCATTAAGTTCCTTAACAGGATTAGATATTAAGCGGTAGGTATCGGTTCCTTTTATCAGCCCTAATTCACGTGCTATCGTGGTAGCGCTTCTCCATGCTTCGGTAGGTACCTGATTGGCATATAGCCAATTCGACATCCATCCGATAAATAGTCTTCCTCCTTTAGAAGTGGTAACATTTGACCAGGTAACACCAGCGTAATTGTCACGACCATGGTCAACCCAGAAAGTATGTTCTTTTGCTTGCGCCTTTTGAAAATCTTCATCTATTTTGAAAGTTTTCCCATCAAAATCACCTACAAAATATTGTGTTGCAGAACCGCTATTGGGTCCACCTGGGTTGATGCTTACTAATAATACCCACTTCGTTTCCTCGGTATCTTCAACAGGTAACGGAAAAAAGTCCGGACATTCCCAAACACCGTCATGATTTCCGATTCCATCGCCGAAAGTTGAGAGTAGCTCCCATTTTTTCAAGTCTTTTGAGGCGTAGAACTTGATTTCCTGTCCAGCGGCCAAAACCATTGTCCATTGCTCTCGCTCTTCGTCCCAATTCACTTTGGGATCTCTAAAATCGGGAATATTCGGGTTTTTGATTACGGGATTCTCTTTATATTTTGTGAAGTTCAACCCTTCATCCAAGGAGTAAGCGATGGATTGTGTTTCATCATCAATCCTACCGGCCTTTTCGGCTTCCATATCATGATGGGTAAACATCGCGATTACTGGAGTTTTATTCTCTTCGGAAAATCCAGAAGTGTTTTGCGCATCAACTACCGCACTTCCAGAAAATATAAATCCCATTTCGTCGGGATATAACGCGATAGGCTGTTCTTTCCAACTGATTAAATCCGTACTGGTTGCGTGGCCCCAGTGCATTGGACCCCAAACCGTACTATCTGGATAGTGCTGAAAATATAGATGATAATATCCATTATAGTAGAACATACCATTTGGGTCGTTCATCCATCCTTCCTTCGGTGTAAAATGAAAATTGGGGCGATATAATTTTTCGTTATCATCGACAACTGTTTGGTTTTGAATTGTGTTGGATTCAGAACTTTCTTTTGCTCCATTTTTACAAGAGCTTGTCAGACAAAGGCTGGTAAAGACCATGAAAAAGCTTAAAAAAGTATGATTCATTCGAATATCATTTTTATTCATCTTATTGTTTTTTTTGGGTGAGCTTCTTACTTAATTCTTCCAATGAAATTCCTTTGGTCTCCGGCATTATGAAGACTACAAAAAGTAATTGCAATACCATCATAAAGGCGAAGAATGAAAAAACGATTCCAGGGCCGATAGTCGAAAAAAGAATGGGTATCAAAGAGGGAACTATAGCCGCCAAAATCCAGTGTACGGAGCTACCAAAACTTTGCCCATATCCTCTCAAGTGATTGGGGAATATCTCTGATATAAACACCCATATTACTGTACCCTGCCCTATGGCATGAGCACCAATAAATAAGAAGAGAAATATGGGAACTGCCAACCCTGTCCAATTAAAGAAAAAAGCGCAGGCAACTAGTGACAAGGAAATAATATAACCAACAGAACCAATGTACATGAGTTGCTTTCTACCCATTCGATCGATCAGATATATGCCCAAAAGGGTAAAAACCATATTGGTCACACCGATACCTATACTGCTCAATAACGCAGTACTTGATCCAAGGCCGGCCTCTTCCAGAATTCTCGGGGCATAGTATAAAAAGGCGTTTATACCCGATAATTGGTTGAAAAATGCTATACAAAATGCCAGTAGCAGTGGAAATCGGTATTTTTTAATGAAAATGTTCTCCCCCGGTACTGTATTGGCATTGTCCGTGTTAATTTCGACCATTAATTGTTCGACATCCACTCCAGGGTTAATCGTTTCCAATACCTGTTTCGCCTCGTCAACCTTAAGTTTTGAAATGAGCCATCTTGGACTTTGGGGTATGGTCAATGCAAATAGGGTATAGATGGCTGCAGGAATGGCCTCGACACCTACCATCCAACGCCAATCGTTATCACCGATACCACTTAATAAATAATTGGAAAAAAATGCAATGAGAATACCGAAGACAATATTGAATTGATAAAGACCCACCAATTTTCCACGGTCTTTAGGCGGTGCAATTTCCGATATGTAAGCGGGAGCGGCAATAGTAGATGCCCCGACACCAAGACCTCCCAAAAATCGGAAGATAGCAAACGTAATAGGGTCGCTGGCAAATGCCGATCCCAAAGCGGATATGGTATAAAGAACCCCTATCCATATAAGTGTCTTTTTACGTCCAAGTTTATTTGTGGGAATACCGCCCAGTATTGCACCGACGACAGTTCCCCAAAGCGCCATTCCAATAACAATGACGCCATGAAATACATCAGAAGAATCCCAAAGCGCCTGAAGCTTCTTGTCAGCACCTGAAATAACCACCGTATCGAATCCGAAAAGGAAACCTGCCAAAGCAGCGGTAATCGACCAAACCCATATTTTTTTCATAATCGCAATGCTCTACTATCACGACTAAAGTATTCTTAAAATACAAGGCGGTATTTTACTGATGTACCAATTTATTATGGTTTGGTTAACAAATTTAAATTAGAATATATTTAATTGATAACCAGATATTTAATCTGAAGATTTAACATTTTTTGAAAGTCGGGAGTATACTTAGGTTACCTAATGTTGAAAATTGATACCTGCATTCGTTGCGAAGGTCGATGTGATTGTAATTAATTTAAGAAACGGATTTACGAAATGACCCCGGAGAGGTTCCAAAGAGGTTTTTGAAAGCAGTAGAAAAGTAGTTAGGGGAAGAAAAACCTGTTGCAAAGGCAATTTCTGCCACTGTTAAAGAGGTGCTCTCAAGCATGTATTTTGACTTTTCCAATCGAATTTTGCCGATATAATCACTGATACTGATTCCCATCATCGCTTTAACTTTTCGATACAATTGTACCCTTGAAATGTGTAGACTTTCAGCTAGGTTTTCCACAGAAAAATCAGAATTTCCAAGATTGTCTTGAATAAGGCTGTTTAACGTCGTAATGAATTTTTGTTCGATATTACCAAAGGAACCGGAATCTTCTATCTTATGAATATTGCTTGTGTAGTAAAACCGTAATTTCTCGCGGTTGTACATTAACGATTTTATGGATTGAATCAAGATAGAGTAGCTGAAAGGTTTTGTCAAATATAAATCCGTACCGGATTGTAATCCTTTTAGGTATGATTCTTTATCGCTCAAGGCGGTCAATATAATAGTTGGAATATGTGACGTTCTGAGGTCTTTTTTAAGTTCAGAGCAAATTTCGAATCCATTTTTACCTGGAAGGTTCACGTCGCACAAAATGATGTCAGGTATATGTTCTATGGCCTGTTCTATTCCATCGGGGCCATCTGATAAGAAGACTTCAAATTCCGTTTGAAGCTTGTTTTGAAGAAACTGTGACAAATCCCTATTGTCCTCTATGACAAGTATGCTGTGCTTGTCAATTTCATTACTTATAATGTTAGTAATGAATGGTTCATCGAAATCAACTTGAGTAGTAAGATTCGAGAAACCTGTTGTTTGTATTTCAGGTTCTACAATTATTTGGTCTTCATTGAAGTGCTTATTTCCTTTATATAGTCGTATTTCGAACTCCGTTCCATGATACGACTTTACCGCAATAGTCCCAAGGTGTAATTCAATGAACTGCTTGCTCAGATGCAATCCGATTCCAGTACTATTTTTTCTGTTGTTTGAACCTTTAAAAAAGGGTTGAAATACATTTACTAATTCATTCTCGGGAATACCTATTCCATTATCCTTAATTTTGACAGAAACGTAGTTTTTTTCAGGATGGGTGTCAATCAAAATTTTAATTCTTCCGTTATCAGGTGTAAATTTAAAAGCATTCGAAAGTAGATTGAAATACACCTTGTCCATAAGGTTTCGGTCAACATAAAGCTGCATTTCTTCATCGTCAGATTCAATTTCAAAATGAATCTGTCTCTTTTGAGCTTCCCTTTGAAACTCATTAATGATTGTTTTGCTGAAATGATTAATATTAGTTTGAGAGGCCCTAATATTGAATTTTTGATCTTCCGACTTTCTGAAATCCAATAAATTATTCATTAGCCTCAATAAACGATTCGAGTTGTTCTTTATCAGTTCGACCTCATTATGAATTCCCGATTTTTTCCCTTTGAATATTTCCCCTACAGATTCAATAGAACTCATGATAAGGGTCAGTGGCGTTTTAAACTCATGGGAAAGTCCCGTAAAGAAATTGAACTTTGCCTCATTACTATGCTTTACTTCTTTTGCGATACGTTCAATCTCATTTCTTTGTAGGGTGATCTTCTCGTTAGTAAGAAGCAGTTGCTTGTTCTTTTTCACTATGGTAATGATCGAATAGATGCTATAAACGGTAAGGCTCAAGACAACGGTCAATAATGCCATCATGATTTTAAGTAAATTGCCTTGGGTAGCGTAAAGTTCTTCTTGCGCTTTAATTGCAGTTGTCTGTTTTTCAATATCTTCTTGATGTTCGTTAATTTTGTCGAACTGATCTTTCATGATATCGGCATTGAACCGATCGATGACAGTAGTCCCCAAAGTATTCATTTTTGGAACATCTTCGCCCCGAGAAATTTTCAAAGCCATCTTTATGGCTTCTGTGCCCCCCGTCGGATATAATATTGATGCATCGAAAATACCTCTTCTTACCAGTTCAATACCTCCGTTAGGCCCATTCAAACCATCAATGCCAATAAATTTTATGCTGTTCTCAATTCCCATTGATTTTGCTACTTCCCAAGCTTGCAAAGCCATTTCATCGCTAAACGCATAAACGTAATCAATAGAAGCGCTTTTTAAGGAATCTATTTGTATACGGAAAAATTCCTGATCCAAGCCTCCCGTAATACCATCAAGGGTTTTAATGAGTTTGACTTTAGAATTTTGATTGATGATTTGCTGAAAACCTTGACTTCTTTCAAGTACAGGTGACGAATTGTCTCCTCCTTTTATTTCTAGAACCGTACTTCCTTCTTTAGCATTGGAAACAATATAATTTCCCGCGATTCTTCCAATCTCGATATTATCCGCACCAATAAAAGCCGTAAAATTCTTGGAATTTATTTTGCGGTCAAGTAGGATAACAGGAATATTGTTTTCGATAGCCTTGTCTATGGTACTAACAAGGGCATCCGGATCCATAGGTGATACAATGATGATGTCTACTTTTTCATCAATCATTTTTTCCAAGTGTCCGATTTGCTTTTTTGTATCATAGCGTGCTTCATACATAACCAATTCTATCTCTGGATGCAACGAAGCCTGCAGTTTCATGGAATGGTTCATTGCCTCGCGCCAAGGATGTTCGTCCATACACTGCGAAAAACCAATACGTATTTTGTCTTGTTCTTTTTCTCGTGAACAAGAAAGGAGAAACAAGGCAATTAAAAAAAATACACCTATATGTAACTTCATATTTACACTTCTACTACATGTAAATTTAACGAAAATTGAATATACTTGATTTAATCAGTTGTCCGTTGAAAAAGCTAATTGAAAAACCGAACCTTGCGAAAAGGGGGCAAGAAGAAATTTTGGAGACTCAGTTAAATTACTGCTATTTAAAGAATAGTATTTACGGTATGGGAGATAAACCCGTTAGGAAGAACTGGTACGTGTTTATAATAATAGTCTTTTTTGACAGAAAGATAGAAAGAGAACTAAGCGATTTAAAGTCTAATTGACGATTGAATCAAAAATAGGTTTGCCAAACTAGAAAGCACAATAATAATGAAGACACCCATCAAAATTAAAATCTTGGAGATACATTAATGTTTTTATAAAACTAGGGAACTTGTTCGATTTATTAAAAGGTATGATTCGAAACCAGGTTCTATTGCTATCTATCTAAGCGAAGCAGGTGTTTAGTATTATGGGGAGAAACAATCTTATTATATATAGGAAGTTCAATTAAACGATGAAAAAGTAGTAGAAAATTTGTTCAATAAATGTCGTTAGGCCGAATGGCGGAGGTTTTAGGTTTTGCTAATCACTAGTCGCATGTAGATGAATGTTGTACTGAAAAATACCAAATCATAATCTTAATAATCCCTAAATCTACGATAAGGATGACAGGGGATATTCTTTAACCCATGTTCATTGTATCGGTGAAGTCCAATTACGAACTTCACGGAAAAAAATGAAACCATTCTTAATCCTTATTATAGCTTCGCTACTGGTATTCCTCATTTTAAAGGTGGTTTTTGGAGTGTACGATTTTCCGTATTCAGCTTGTATAGGCATGTCCCCATTGTTATTTTTTACAGCTATCGGTCATTTTATCTTCGGGAAGGGGATGGCAATGATGGTGCCGGATTTTATGCCCTGAAAAAAAGAAATCGTCTATGTTACCGGCGTTATCTAGATTATAGGTGCATTAGGACTGCATGTTCCTGCCTTGAGGAAGCTAACGGCATGGCTATTAATTAATCTCCTCGGCAAAGTAATGCCAGCAAACATTAAGGCATCGATAGAAAAAGTAAATTTTCAGAGCGGTACTTTGTATGGAAACGGATTAACGTACCTCTAGTTCAGGGTTCCCTTGCAGATTATTTTTATCTTATAGGTATATTTCAGTTCCATAAAGGTCTGGCAAAAGTATAACATAGGCGGAGTTTTTGTGCCTAATGTCTGATGATATCAAAAGGTTAACGTCAGAGTTCAAATAATAGATGAATAAACGTGTGATCATATCGATTTTGATGTCTATTGGAATGATAACTGCATTCTCTTATTTTTATTCCGGGGCATCGCTGATCGTGACATTAGTACCAGGCTAGGTTCTTGCCTTAATATTTTATTTTCTGATTATTTATAAAAGGCAACCCGAACCAGATTTCATTTTATCAATATATCAATTGGCACTTGGAATTCAGTTTATTCATTTTGCAAACGAATATATAACCGGATTCAATATTAAATTTCCTGAACTTTTTGACAGTCCCGAATATAGTCTCAACATATTTGTCGCCTTTAATATGTTTGCGTATCTAATCTTCATTTTAGGGGCGATAGTGATTTACAAAAAGATAAGCCCCCCGATAATCATTCCGCTATTCTTTGTGATTTACGGCATTATAAAGAACACGATAGCTCAACGTACTATTTTGTATTATTGTTGGCGGATATTTACCTGGAATCTACACAGCGTTGCTTTACTAGATAATTGTTCCCATCATCATGAAAAGGTTTTGGGACGAAACAAGGCTGGAAAAGAAATTCGTTAAGTAAAATAGTGTATCATATTAGATATATATTTAGGCTTAGAAGGTTTTATAAAGTAATGAAAGAAAGTTCAAATAAAGAATCAAAATAATCAATCTACACCTACCTGAGTTTGGTGCAAACAGGAAAAGAAAATAGTACGCCGCTACCATAACCATCGTTTATCCGATGTGTCAAATTGGCTTTTGGATATGATTTTCAACAGTAAATCAAAACTAAGAAGTGCATTACGACTGAATGGACAATATCAAATAAGTATGAAAGCTATTGAAAAAAAAATTCTGGTTACTGGAGCTACCGGAAAAGTAGGCCAGGCTTTTATTAATACCTTTCTAGGTGATCCAAAACAAAAGGGAACCATAAGGGCCTTATGTCATAAGCGCAGTTTAACCCCAAGTATCCGTTTACAGGTTATCCATGGTTCGATATCCGATGCGGCAACTGTACAAAAGGCCATGGAGAATATTACCCACGTGGTTCACCTGGCCACCCCTAAGGAAGATTCCGAAACAATTATGGATGTTGCGATAAAGGGGTTGTTCTGGCTATTGGAAAGTTGTAGGCAATCAAGTAGTTTCAAACGCTTTATCTTGATTGGTGGGGATGCGTCCGTGGGCCACTATTTTTACCCGCACAAAAACCCGATCAACGAGCAGCAGGCCCATGCCGCCTATCCAGGATGTTATGCATTGTCAAAAGTACTTGAGGAAACTATGCTACAACAATATTACGTGCAATACAATCTTGATGGCACTTGTCTTCGTGCTCCATGGATAATGCAAGGAGAGGATTTAAAGAAACACCTCTCGTTCCGCAAGCAGGTTTTTGGGGTACCTGAATGGCACAAAATGGTCAAGGCCCAAACCGCACTTGAATATCTAAGGGCGGATACCATTCCTCTAATGATTGATGCAAATGGAAACCCAATGAAAAGAAATATCGTGAATCTGAACGACCTTGTTTCGGCTATTTGCATCTCCCTTGATCACGGCAAGGCAAGACAGCAAACCTTCAATATTTCAATGGACGAGCCGTTCGATTATGGGAAAGCAGCCAACTATCTTCTTAAAACCAGGAAGATTAATTCGGTAAAAATGGAAACGGAATACCATTCTACCTGGCTTGATAACAATAAAGCAAAATTTTTACTTGGATGGCGGCCAGAATACGGATTAGAGCAAATGATAGATGAAGCATGGGGGAATATTTAGTTATGACACTTAAGGTATATTAAATGACATATACTCATTTTAAGGATGTAGATTCACGAAAACCGTTATCAAAGTTTAAATAAACGATAAAATCCATAGTAAATACAATCAATAAACATATCTCGACTTCGTCATAAATACTTAAGAACTATGCGTTATTTGACAATCCTTTTGTTTTTGATTTTTGTGAGTTGTAATATCGAACCGAAAACCAAAATCGAAAACCAAACAGAAACGGAGAAGGAAACTGAAACGGTATCTGAAAACGTGATTGACAAATCCGTGTCTGAAATGTGGAAGGACTATATCGAATCAAATCCTGAAAATAAGGATGAAGATATACCAGAGTCCGATTATTTTCATAACAATCGGGAAGATGCTAACAGACTTGCTCTATTAACTTTAAGTGGAAAAAAGAAAGCATCTTCTGGATTATATAGTTTGTACAAACAATACAATGTTGATTTGCCGAAAGTCGGAAAAAAACAGATAGTTACGGATTTTGACGGAAAAGCGCAAGCGATAATAGAAAACACAAGTGTTGATACAATTCCATTTAATGAAGTTTCCAAAGAATATGCTGAATTGGATATGGGGATTGAAGTTGAACCCCTTGAGAAATGGAAGAAAGAACATTGGATCTTTTTTGAGAGTTTTTTGAAAGAAAACGGAGAGAAACCAACACAACAAATGCAAATAGTGTGCGTAAAATTTAAAACAATCTGGCCAGAAAAGCCCTAAAGAAAGAATTTATTTATCCAATTGCTAGCAAATATCGACCTATAGGCTAGGCATGTTTCCTAACACCGCCAAATCTTTAGTATTTGACTTATAGCGTCAAAAGTTAAAACAAAACGCAAAAGATTCCGGCATTTAAGATATGGAATGGCAAGTGCTTTTCTACCCGCAATGAGATAAAAACCGTTAGTAAAGTTCAAATAAAGTATGGATAGTAATTTAGAAGAGAAAATAATTCAAGTTTGCGATAGGAAAATCGCAGCTAAAGGAAATAATGTCGGGTTATCCTTCTATGCTTTTTTTAAAAACAAAAACGACAATCCGGAACTATTGATGGAAGCGGCTAAATGGTGGATAATGGAGAAAAAATTGGACCATTTTGAAAAAGCCACTAGAATCAAAGAACTAGTAACGTCTAAATAAAGAATTGATTCTAAATTAAAAAATGGTGGACCAAAGTGTAACTTTCAACTATATTACGGCAATTTCAGGTGCAGTGATTTTTACGTGGATCCTGCATGAATTTACCCATTGGATTACAAGTGAATCTCTGGGATATGAATCCATACTGCGCCTAAATTCCGTATCTGCAGCGGACGGACAGCAACGGACGGATTGGCATAAAATGTACATTTCTGCATCCGGCCCAATAATTACCATTCTTCAAGCAATATTTGCATTTAAAGTTCTCAGGACGAAAGGCTGGAATAAATTCATTTATCCGATTTTATTTACCCCATTATATATGAGGTCACTAGCAGGGGCAATGAACTTGATCAATCCCAACGATGAAGGCAGAATAAGTGATTTTCTTGGAATTGGACTTTTTACCCTATCCATAATTGTTTGCGGACTTCTATTTTTTCTTGTCTTTAAAACCTCAAGAAAATACGGACTGAATTGGAAATTCAACTTTTGGACAACAATAGTGATAATGGCGGTCAGTTCAATTATAATATTGTCCGACCAGTTTATAGGAATTAGGATTCTGTGAAAAATGGAAAAAGCCCACGCACAACTGAAGTCTCACTCTTTGTAACCTTCATTGTTTTCCTACAATTTATTGTCCATAACGTTTGTTTATCATTGAGTAACAACGGTTGTCAAGGTAACATTTAATAGTTTAAATAAACGATTGATAAACATACGAGTCGTAAAGTTAGCGGACACCAGAAAAAAATATTGCAATGGACAAAATATTTGATACGTTTAGACCAGAAGGATTTGGAACTGTAAACGGATACTTATTTGTAGAAAATCCTAAAGAACTAATTAAGTTCTTAAAAAGCACTTTTGATGCCCAAGAAATTAACCGATCGGCCAACCCCCAGAATGGAGACATTCAGAACGTCATTCTAAAAATTGGGAATTCCTGCATTATGATCAGCCAAGCAAGAGGTCAATTCTTAAATATGCGGACAGCATTTTATTTGTATGTCGATAACGTAGATAAAGTCCATAATAGAGCTGTGGAGAATGGTGCGAAAGTTGAATTTGAACCAGCGGACATGGATTACGAAGACAGACAGTCCGGAATTGTCGACCCAAGCGGAAATTATTGGTGGATTTCAAAACGACTTGTAAAAAAGGGTTATCACGAATAATAAATTGGTTCAATTTGTACAAATGAAACCTAAACAGCAAAGTTCAATCGATGGGAACGATATCCACATACGGTAAAGCCAGCCTCGAAAAAAGTATTGAACCAACTCAAAGTTCAATTAAACGATGAAAAGAAGATATTTAAATTGGAATATTTTAGCCGTATTATTTTTCGCAGTAATGATTACGTATGGTTGCGATAAAACGGATGATTGCAGCAGGATAGATAGGATAGGAGGAGGCCTTCTTCCCGAACAGGATATTGAAGTTCCTTGTGATTTTCCAGAACCTTTGCCCATAGGAGTTCTTGATAAGGTTTAGTATTCAACTGAATAGTAAGTTAGGACATTATCTCGGCGAACCGAGAATAAAGTTAGAAGTTCAAAAAATCGATTATTTGTATTATGGAAATATAATCAATGCGCAGGCTTCTAAACCTAAAAAACTACATCCAATGTTTTTTCGACATAGAGAAACTACTTCTCAAAGAGCAAGACAAATACCTGCGGGTTTTTGGTGCTAAACCACAGTTCAAAGCAGGGGCGCATTATGGAACCGTAATCGCAGGTGAAATAGGGGTTATTAAACGGGATATTACCTATTCGGGAGACATACTCAATACCACAGCCAGGATACAGGGTATGTGCAACGAGCTGCAAAGTAATTTTTTGATTTCTAAGGAATTGTATCAATTAAATGGTACACCGGATTTGCCTTGGTCGTTTAAAAAAATAGGGGGAATTTTACTAAAGGGCAAGAAAGAGGCCATGGAGTTGATGAGTATTTCGTTGAACAATAGATAAAGGGAACCATAAATTATTTAGCAGAATTATAGGTGATTTAAACCCAAATATCACAACGCCATGATGAATGAACTCGTTTTTAAAGCAGAGCAATTTGCAACCGACCTTTTGGTCAACTAGATCCCTCCAAGATTCTCCTATCACAGCTCTAAACATAATGCACTCGTGGTTGAAGGGGCTATGGCTATCGGGAACGCCGAGAACCTTTCAAAAGAAGAAATGGAAGTTCTTCTAATTGCCGCTTGGTTTCACGATACCGGCTTTGCCCACACCAAAGAAGACCATGAAGAAGGAAGTGTACTAATAGCCACCGGGTTTCTCCAACTAGAAAATACCAATAATGAATTTATTAGCGAAGTATCGTCATATATACTGGCCACCAAGTTTGGTGCATCACCGAAAACAAAAACGCATCACATAATCCGCGATGCGGATATGTTCCCCCTGTCAAAAGACGATTACGATGATTTTGCCATAAAGCTTAGAACAGAAACATTTTCACTTTTAATGATTTTCTTACATCGACGGAAAATCATAAACTTCTTATTCCAAATTTTAAAAAGATTTATTTTAGTTGGATTATTTTGCAAAAAGCTGATCTAAATTCTCAAACGCTTTAAATTCCAATGCATTTCCTGAAGGGTCTTTGAAGAACATTGTAGATTGCTCACCAGGTTCTCCCTTAAAGCGAACATAAGGCTCGATTATAAAATCCATTCCGTATGCCTTTAATCGGTCGGCCAGATCGTTCCAGTCATCTTTCGTTAACACCACTCCAAAATGCGGAACCGGTACATCGTGACCATCTACAGAATTACTATCGTTTTTTTCGTTAACAGCAGGAGTAATATGCAGTACCAACTGGTGTCCGTAAAAATCCAAATCTACCCATTGCTCAGAAGACCGCCCTTCTTTACAGTTTAGGGTCGTATTATAAAATGTTCTGGTCTCTTGAAGTTCACGAACGGGAATTGCGAGATGAAATGGTTGTAATGAATTTATGTTTTTATCTGTACTCATGATTTTTTATTTAGTTTATTGCATATAGACTATATACAAATTTACCTTGTTTTAAAATTAATTTTTTCTGTAAAGCTTACTATTTTGTTATAATTGGTTCAATCAGCAGTTTGCCTAAAGTTATCAAGACGGTATAGTTTAATCTAATGTGAAATCTTTATGTAGTTATGATTATGTGCGGTTATAATTATGAAAGAAGCCTGGAGGAAACCTTGATGTATCCTTTCCTAGAAATGACCTCCCCTTTAAACCGGCCGTTTAAACTCGTGGAAGAACACTCGAATAATAATTTAAGATATAAACTTGAACCTGCGAGATGTTTGCCAACGGTCTTTTTTATGACACGTGGCCTTACTACTATCATGTTATATTCATTTGCGACTGAGTTTTATGTAAGGGAGCAATAAAAATCAGCCAAATTTTGGCAATATTATCTATGTTGTTGGCGTATCGTTCGTATTATTTTCTTTCAAGTTTAGCTCGATCCCATTGAGAAGTATTGACTGCCGCATCATAAGTGCTTTGTAAAAATGATATTAATACGTTTTCAGGGTTTGTAGTTCTTTGTAGATCCTCGTATTTCAAGAAGAATTCTCCCATTTCATCACTCCAAAAAGCTTGCTTAGGTTGCACTTTTTGTTTTCCAAACTCAGTACTGCTAGGATAGGCATAAGCATAAAAAGCAGGGAAAGGAAAATCTTTAGAACCTAGCCAGAAACCAGCACTGCTTACTTCTTTGGAATACGCTTCCTGCATTACATCCAACGGCATATTAGGCATGCCCCCCTGATGTAAAGGCGCATCATTTCCAGAAAACCTCGTAACGGCTAAATCAAATGCTCCCCAAAATAAATGAACTGGACTCGCTTTACCAATAAAGTCACCTCTAAATTGAGTGAATACTTCATTTACCTTGAGCATAGCTTTCCAAATAGCTTGTACCGCATCCTTATCATAAGATTTGTTGATGGTGTTTTTATGGAAAGGAATAGCTGGGTTGATTTCATTCGGTAGCGGATGTATTTTCACATCTATACCTAAAATATGCAACTTTTCAAAAAACTCTCGATTAAAGTCGGCTACGGTTCTCGGGTATAAGTCCATTTCAGCCTTTGCAGCATTTGAACATTCCACAATTAATTTATGTCGATTAAAATCGAAATCTATTTGAAAAATTCTGCCCTTATAAGGAATGGGATTAGTAGTGAATCCTTTTGGACTTATATATAGTGGGACATGCCATGAATGGTTTTGCCAAGGCATTGTCTTTAATCTTACCTTTCCAACAATTTGAATCCAATGATGAAGAGTTTCCAGAGTTTCTTTTATATCCGCAAAATTTAAATCTGGCCAGTTTTCGTTATTACTCATATTTTAATGATTTGATTCATGCATGTCAAGGTCAAGTATATGAAAAGTAAAGCTAAAAATTTTCGACAATTTTTATAATTAAACACAATCCGATTTTTAGATTTCACTAGTTATTATTTGCAAATTGGCCAGTTTAAAAATTTGGCGATTTTTGAATATATAGAAGTCTTTGTGTTGGCAATGTCTTGCGTTATTTTTTATATACAATGTGCCCGATGTACAAGTTAAAAAAAAGTCCTTTATGATTATTGCGGATTGGAAATTGGGTTGAAACTTATCATAAATTTAGGTATACATTGGTAATAGGACTACCAAGAAATCCTGTTCGCAAGTTTTCGGTTGATTAAAGTCACTACAAACAATTGCTACATGAGTTGATAGGTGCATTGAGTTTTGACTCCCTCTTACTCATAACCAAAGGGATATTAGCGCGATAACGGCCGTAGGAGTGTTGACCCCTATTCCAATACCGATAATTCCAAATAGTTCCGAAAATAGTATGGCAATTTGAGAATTGGCGAGTACAAAATATGTGTCTTTAACCATAAAACTTAAGGTAGAGTCACCACTCAAAATACCAAACAATAGTATCGCTGGAATTAAAATAAAAAAAATCAAATATGGTTTCTCAACTAGTTTCCTCATTTAAACTGTGGCTAAAGTTCTCCCTAAAAGCCTTACAAAGCGAATGCTGACTATAAACAATAGTGGGCTTATTATGGGACGTTTTTTTTATTAAATTGCTATATAAAATCAATTTTTGAAATCTCTTTTTACTATAAATTTTTTGCAAAACAGAGACTATCAGGAATATCTTTTAATATACCATAATTAGGAATTATACAATACCCATTTCTTAGATAAAGTTTATTTGCTTCGGGTTGTTTAGAGCCTGTAAAGAGTATGCTTTTGCTTGCACCTAATTCTCTAGACCATTTTTCTAATTCCGTTAAAATATTTTCTCCAATTCTTTGACCTCTAACTTCTGGAGAAACATACATTCTTTTTATTTCGGTAGAAAAATCATCATATTCTGAAATAGCTCCACAACCAATTGCCTTGTTTTTTTGTAAAGCTAAAACTACATATTTTAGATTGGCAATAGTATTAAATTGAGATAGCGCATGAGTTCCACCATCTCTTTTTGCAAGGTCTGCATTTAGTGATTGTACTAGATTTTTAAATTTCAGATTTTGAGAATTGGTTCTTATAATCTCTATCATATTTAGCTGGATTTAATGCTGTAAAAGGTATATGGAAAGATAGCAAACGAGTAACTAAAATTGGATTAGCTTAAACTAACAATATTTCAAATACTGTGTTGATGGTTCGTTTTCTTAAAATATTTCCGAAACACTTTATTGCCAACTCTTCATTTGCAAAGAGTCTTATTTGCCAAAATTCAAGAATAAAATTGGCAGTTACGTTTGATGTAATCGAATACCTTTCCCATAGAATGAGGGATTGAAGAATTTCCATGTCGGGGCGGATTGCATTGGCAGCATTGACCAAAAAAGTTCTCCGTCGTTTATTAAGCGACTTAACAATGCACCAATTACCAGCTTTGCATATCTGAGTCGACAAGAAAAAGGCCCCTTAAGGGCTTCTATATAATCCGTATTGTGAAAATCATAGGCTTGTGCAACGGTTACAAATTTTGGCGGTAGTTTTTATTCTGTCCATAAGTTTCCAATTGAATATGTTTTCGCTTTTCCACTTATAATTACTCTATCTTTTTTGTGTTGGCATTGTAATTTTCCAATTCTATCAGAAATTTGTATTGCCTTTAATTCATTTTTTTTAAGTCTTGATGCCCAAAAGGGAATTAATGAGCAATGTGCTGAACCAGTAACAGGGTCTTCTAATATGGATGCTTGTGGTGTGAAAAATCTCGACACAAAATCACAATATTCACCTTCAGCTGTAACAATTACTCCTCCAGGTGCAAGATTTATTTTGTCAAATGTTTGTCTGTCAACTTTGATGTTTTCAATTTCCTGTTCTGTATCATAGACCAGTAAATAATCTCTTGATTTATAAACTTCCTTCGGTTGTATATTCAGAGATTTTTTAATCGTTTCCGGTAGTTCTGAAATAATTGGCATTCGTGATGGAAAGTCCAAATTGTATAAATCATTTTCTATTAAAACAGTCAAATCACCACTTAATGTTTCAAATATTATCTTGTCATTAGGATAGTTTAAAATTGACTTTAAGCAATGGGCTGTTGCAAGTGTTGCGTGACCGCATAAGTCCATTTCAATTTCTGGCGTAAACCACCGCAAATGTATTTTGTCACCTTTATCTACAAAAAAAGCAGTTTCAGCAACTGCATTTTCTTTTGTGATTTTGAACAAAATATTATCAGGCAACCAGTCTGTTAAAGGGACAACACAAGCTGGATTTCCACCAAATATTTTATCTGTAAATGCATCTATCTGATATAGTTCAAGTTTCATTTATGCTTATTTTTTTTTATTACCGCAAACGAGTGAGAGTGACGCGAATAAGAAATTCGCATTGATCGCTGTGGCCAATAAGATTTTAAAACAAGCCTTTGCAATTGCTAGATCTGGATTGCCGCGACGAAAAGTTCGTTTCTGTTTTTCCTAAAAGATTGATTAAAAAAGTAATTAATGAAACAGTTGAGATCCGCTGTTACAGATAATTGCAAAGGATAAGTATGTCACGAATTTAATGTAGAAAAGAGTTTTTTTTACCTCAGTTCTTTGTTGTATCCCTTTTTTTATTCAGACAATTTTATTTTCCGATTTTTAAAATAAAAATAGAAGCTTGTTACTATTGCAAGTGAAGATAGTATTGTCATTATTGTTCCTGGCACAAATGTAACATAGCCACCTAAGTCTAAAAATAAGAAGTAACCCAAATCAGCTAAACCACCTGTTATAGCTGCAAGAAAAATAGCGTTTTTATTTCCTTTCCAAATAAAAAAAGCTGAAATAAAAGTTACTATTCCAATCCAAAATAGATTAAATCCGTGCTGTCCTATTATTGCACCTGTTGCTCTTGGATAATCCATTTGAAGAGTTGATGGGTCAACCGCGTCTGCAATTCCAACAACTGAAGAAGAAATGTCATCGGTCAATATTCCTTTCATAGTCATTACTCCAGCGAGAATATGAACAAGTCCCCAAATAATCCAAAATACTGTTGAAATCTTTAATAGTATTGATAAATTTTTCATTTGCTCTTAATGTTAATTCGTGCAAATATCTTTTACTATTTTTTAGTTTGCATTAATATAGATTAAGAAATGAAACTGCTATTTCTGTTTTTTTCGTTCATTTTTTACTTTACTCAAGGCTTCAGGTGTTATTCCTAAATAAGAAGCAATCATCTTTTGAGTAACTCTTTGAAGAATTTCTGGATAAGTTTCTTCAAAGTGTTCATATCTTCTAATGGCAGAAAAACTCATTAGCATAATAACTCTATTTTGCAATACAGCAATACGTTTTATAAATGAACCGATATTTTGACTTTCTTTTATAATATCTTTATTTAAAACAAGTACTACCGATTCTTCTAAGGCGTCAATGAATAAGTCGCAAGGTTTTTCTTTTGATTGACTATCTGCTACTGTCCAATTCTCTGGTGCAAACATAAAAATATGTTCTTTTCCTTTTTCGTCAATTGTGTAGCTTCTTAAAAGTCCAGAAACAACACGATAAATACAGCTATTCAAGTCTCCACTTCTTTGTATAATTTCTCCTTTCTTAACCTTAATTTTTTTCAATTACTGATTTTTCTTAAATGGCATACAACGTTTGGTCTGTAACTGGTTGCTCGGTTGGCAACTAATTTGGTAAACAAAATCTTGCAGAGAAAATTCCGAAGGAATTTTCAGGAAAAGCACTAGCCAAGGCAATTAATTATACACTGTGGTACTGGTGGTATTTCTCTTTACCAAATTATTGTGTCAATTGAATGACTGTCTGAATTCTAATGGCGATTGATTGGTTTTCGCCTTAAAAAGTTTACCGAATGATTGCGGGTGCTCAAAACCCAGTTCGTAAGCAATTTCGCTAACAGATAATTCGGTGGTTGATAATCGTTCTTTGGCTTTTTCAATCAACTTATCGTGAATGTGCTGTTGCGTGCTTTGCCCGGTAAGCGTTTTAAGCAATCGACTTAAATAACTTACTGATACATTTAGTGATTCAGCTATGTAATGCGGAGTTGGTAAGCCTGTTTGATTGATAGCATCGCTTTTAAAATAATCCATCAATAGTTTTTCAAACCGGTCAAGAATTTTATGATTGACTTTTTTGTGAGTCAAGAATTGACGATGGTAAAAACGGTCGGCATAATTCATTAATGTTTCCAAATGGGCTATGATGATGTCCTGGCTAAAATTGTCAATATTGGAGTGATACTCTTGCTGAATGTTTTCAATAATTCCGACAATCGTTTTTTCTTCTTTTTCTGTAAGCGCTAACGCTTCATTTGCCGAATAGTCAAAATACTCGTATTGTTTTATTTTATTTGCTAATACAGTATTCCAAAGAAAATCGGGGTGAACCAGCAAAACCCACCCCGATTGTTTTACTTCTTCATTGTTCTCATTAGAAATACTAAAAACCTGATTGGGCGCCATAAATGACATAATGCCTTCATTATAATAATATTGGTCTTGCCCGTAGTTAACCTTGCCTTTACTAAAAACTCTTTTAAGGGCAACTATATAAAAATCCAACGACAAATTTATTGGTTCATCAGCGTGCCAATGCTGAACGTTTTCAATATCAATAACACTAATTAAATGATGTTCAGGTTTGGGTAGACCCCTATACTGATGAAATTCGGTTATGGTTTTAATATTTCTTATCATTTCATTTTTATTTTCTCACTTCCAAAACCAATTTTCCGCGGATTTGACCATTTCCAATTTCCTGCTGTGCTTCGGCAACTTGTTCTAAAGGATAAACTTTGCCGATAGTGATCTTAACTTTCCCTTCTTCAATCCACTTTGTAAAATTATTTAGCCAAGCCAAATGATTGGTTTGCATTCCAAGAAATTCTCCTTTTACATTTTTCGACTCAAGGGCTTTTTTGACAGCATCGTCAAAAGGAAAATCTACATTTGCACTTATAAAAATACCACCATTTTTTAATACGCTTACACTCTTTAACCGCTCCTTGTTATCCCGAACTGATGATGCTTCAAACACAACATCAATGTCTTGCAATACATCCTCAAAATGTTGAGTGTTGTAATCAATAATTTCATCTGCACCAAGTTCTTTTAAAAATTCCTGGTTTTTTGTTGAGCCACTTCCAATTACATAGGCCCCTTTTGCTTTTGCAAATTGAACTGCAAAACTGCCCACACTGCCAGACGCGCCTTGGATAAAAATGCGTTGGCCTGCCTGAAGATTAGCAATATCAAAAATAGAATTGGCGGCAACAAGTCCCGTTAAGGGAACAGCGGATGCTTCAATGAAAGATATACGTTTTGGTTTTAAAGCAAATTGATTTGCCTTTGCCGCTACAAATTCGGCATAGCTTCCATCTCCCGGAAAATTAGGGACACCATAGACTTCGTCACCTTTTTCAAAGTTGGTTACAAGGCTTCCAGTTTCCTCTATAATGCCTGATACGTCCCAACCCAAAATTAAGGGTAACTGTAAGTAGGGTCTCATCGCATCGGTCCCTCCTTCACGAACGATACAATCTACAGGGTTGATACCACTAGCATAGACCTTGACTAAAACTTCATCTGCCGCAGGAACTGGTCTTTCTATTTCTTTGATTTTCAAGACGTCTGTTCCGCCAAATTGACTTATGACTACTGCTTTCATATTAAATTATATTTTGTTTCCACAAAAGTCCTTTAGAATGAGGAAATGCTTGTAGCCATTCTTGACTTTGTTTTAGTCAAAAAAGATATGAAGTCTTAAATACAATTATTGAGTTTGTGAAAAGGCTTGGATTGTTCCAATTTATGTCCCGTAGTTGGTTTTTTTGTTTGGATTTTTGGATTAAATACGTATCGGCCTATTTTTTTATACATTGTTAGTAACTGGGCTTTGGACACTATTCATCAATAGCTACGTTTAAATAGTCCACCAAAGGTTTAACTTTTACGAAATAATCAACAATTTTCTTAATAATCAGGTTCGATTGAATTTCCTTATCCGCTATTGGTTCCTGCGTATAAACTCCTTTCATTTTTAGAAATTCGATGGCAGGATTGTCATCATCAAATCCTTTGGGACTTCTTACAAGAGTTCCAGAATTATGTATTCCACTTGGAAATATTGTTTGGAAATCTTTGTTATTTATAATTTTATTCCACTCGTCAAACGAAGCATTAATTTCACTTCGTATTTTTTTTAGTTCAGTAGATTGCGGATTATAAACTCCACCGCCTACAAAACAATTATTCGGTTCAATATGCACATAATAGAAAGCTGAAGGACTGTTTTTCCCGTTCTGATTCAGCACAATGTAATAATCCGTTTTATAAGGTGTTTTGTCTTTAGAGAATCGCAAATCACGATTGAGTCTCGTAATACACTTTTTTGGATTTAAGTCTGCTTTTGCAATTCCTAGATCAAATTCAGATACCGAATTGATTAAAGCCTGCGTCAAATTTAAAATATCATCTTTCGCAAAATTATAATCCGACCTATTTTCGTCCATCCATTCTTTAGAATTATTGGAACTTAACTTTTTTAAAAATCCGAGTGTTTTTTTGTCTATCATTCGATGAAGAAACTGATTTTTATTTTTGTCTCTATTTTTTTGCCTTGTTGCTAACGTTTTGCCTAAACTGCGTTTTTAATGCAGTTTAGGCAGTTACGAAGGACTAAACTTTCGATTAAGCACAAAGTTTGACTCGAGCCAAAAGCCTTGATATCATTACTATTTCGCCTATTTTTTTATTTACATCTTTAGCTGCAGCTAATTTATAGCTAAATGGGGCTGTCAAATTATCATTTTGACAGGCTATTTTAAAATTTAAATCGCAATAAATCAACTGTAAATATTTCTTATAAATTGGCGTACAGAGGTTGGTTTTCTATTTAAAAAGGTTGTTAAGCTATCATCCTCCTCGTCCATTGTTTGTTGTTTTAAAGCTGTGCTCCACATGTCAAACATACCGATGTACATTTCTGGAATACCTGCCTTTTCCAAAATAGCTCTATACTCTTCAACATTAGGAGATTTGTACTCAATTTTTTCACCCAATGCTGCTGAAAGATTTTCAGCTATGGATTTAAAACCAACAGATTCTGTATTTGTTAAGGTATAGGTCTTATTTTTATGGCCCTTGCTTATCATAACCTTAGCAGCAGCTTCAGCCAATTCTTCACGAAGAACCCAACTTGCATTTCCTTCACCTGCAGGAAATAGAATAGTTTTAGTATCTGCAACTTTATCACCTATAAAAGCGAGTATCATTTCGGCGTATATTCCGTTTTGAAGAATTGTATAGTCAATTCCGCTTTCTTTCAAATAGCGTTCCGTCTCAAGGTGGGAATTTTGAAAATCTGCGATGGCTGAATCTTCAAATCCTGGTTTTCTTACAAAAGATGTATAAACGATATGTTTTACTCCCACTTCTTTCGCGGCTTTTATTGCATTTTTGTGATGCGCTGTACGGTTCTCAATGGCGTCTCTATTATTGCTTGATACCAGCAATAATTTATCTATACCTTGGAAGGCCTTTACCATCGAGTTATAATTGGTGTAATCGCCTTCCTTTATTTGTATTCCTTTTTCTATCAAGCTCTTTGCTTTACTGGCATCTCTAACTAAAGCTGAAATTTCTGAAGGATTTACTTCTTTATTTAATAAATGCTCAATTGCCTTTGAACCAAACTGTCCGGTTGCCCCTGTTACTAAAATCATAATTTTTATTTTTTAGTTTATTAATTAGTTGTTCTTGTTTCTTGAAGTTTTGCATTACTTACATACGACACAATTAAAATGGCAAGAAAAACCATTCCTACCATGATTTTACTTACGGGGTCGCCTACTACGGCGTGTGCGAGGGTTGCCGAAGCAAACATAATAGAGAAACCGATGTATGCTGTCTCTTTCAACAAGCGGACAGGCAGCCAAATCAAAACTGCACCTATAATTTTTGAAATCCCCAATTCAATTCTGAAATAGTCTGGAAAACCTAAATGTGCCATCGATACTTTAACTTCAGGTTTTGTAAGTGTTTCAAACGCAATAAATAACATCATTACCGAAATGATTCCAGTTGTAACGTAATACGTGATTTTTGTTGCTTTCATTTTTTAATAATTTGATGCATCAAAGTTATGTATCTTTGCTAACCAAACTATAGTACTTTACCAAAGGTAAGTAGTAACGTTTTGGTTAGTAGATAGAGAAAAAATATGGCTGCAAGTAAATTAGAATATTCACCGGTACAATGCACAAATCGTATAGCGGCAACCGAAGACGCCATATTTGTTCTTGGTGGTAGGTGGACAATACGAGTAATGATTGGAATTCTGGGCGGAAATAGAAGGTTCAATGAATTGCAGCGAACCGTAAAAGGTATTTCTGCAAAAATGCTGTCAAGCGAATTGAAAAAATTAGAAGTGAACCATTTGGTTGAAAGAAAAGTGTTCGCCGAACAAATTCCCGTTGTTATTGAATATATTCCTACCGAATACAGTGAATCCTAGAAGGAAATTATTGCTGCTTTGTCTGAATGGGGTGGAAATCACAAAAAGAAAATTACAACTGATAATTAGTGTAGGGTAAAACCCAATTCTGATACAATATGAATTAAATAGATTGACGAAATTGTGTCTTATTGATGAGAACAGCTGAGCAATTATTTTTGCTAATGGCAGTTTACGGTCTCGGCTAAAGTTCGTTGTTGTGATTCGTCCGAAGGACAATCCAGCCGAATCTAAAGATAGATTTTTGCGCAGTTTTTCTTAAGCATAACATATTCATCGAACTTTTATGTTGAAGAATTTTTTACAATATAATGCCATGGCAGCAATTACTATTGTAATAAGTATTGGAGCAGGCCAAATTACGCCCATTGCCTCAAGACCTTCAGAAAGGCCAAATGTATATATGACATATAATAGAGTTCCAATAAGTGAAATCAAAAAGAGTATAAATGCAATTCTAATACGTAACAAAAACGCAATTGTAGCTAAGAACAATCCCCAAACAGATACCGTCCAAGCAATCGTAACCCAAATTGGAAAATTCGTGAAATATTCGATTTGAAATTCTGTCATACCTGAATCGACAAAATAGGCTTCTTTTAGCAAGATACTCATTACATAGTCATAGAGCGAAAAGCTACTATAGACAAACAAAATAAATCCAATAACCCATCCGTGCCATTTTAATCGTTTATGTTCAACCCTCAAGAATATATTTTTCATTTATCTGCTATTTTAATTTTTTTATTGGTTATAGCATATAAAATCTTGATTTATGTTTTTATGAAGCGTTGCCTGCTACTATTTTCTACAAGACGATCAAACAAGGCATTTGTTACAGTAATTCCTTAAAAAACAGGTATTTGTAAAGTTGTACGCAACGTTTGATATATAAGCTGCGTCGTTTCCCTGCACAGACCTTTTCAGATTACTCCCGGCTTTAGAAAATAAGGAGGATTTTCCAAGTGTGGACTGACCAAGCCTTAGCTAACAAACTGTGTTGTGGAGCATTTATTTACTCGCTAAATCATTTGTCCGCCTGAAACTTCAATTCGTTGAGCATTTATCCATTTCGCATCTTCTGTACATAAAAAAGCAACTACACCACCAATATCGTCAGGTAAACCAACTCTGCCTAATGCAGTATTTGAAGCTATAATTTTATTCATATTTTCATTATCTCGAACGACGCCGCCACCAAAATCAGTTTCAATTGCTCCAGGCGCAATTACATTTGATCTAATTTGCCTATCTCCTAATTCTTTAGCTTGATATTTAGTTAATATTTCAATGGCTCCTTTCATTGAAGCATATGCTGAAAATCCGTTTAGGCAAAATCTCGTAAGTCCTGTTGAAACATTGACTATTCCACCACCATTATTAAGAACTTTCAACGCATTTTGAGTTAATAAATATGTGCCTTTAAATTGAATATTATATAGCGTGTCTAATTGTTCCTCTGTTGTTTCTGCAAATGTTTTATTTATTCCAATTCCTGCATTATTTATGAGATAGTCAATTTTACCCGTTCCGATTTTGGATTTAGTCAACTTTTGAACATTATCAAAAAATTCCTCAAACTTGCTAAATTCGGTTATGTTCAATTGAATCGCAATTGCTTGTTGTCCTAAACCCTCAATTTCCTTAATTACTTCTTCAGATTTTTCTTCATTATTATTATAAGTTAGAATAATGTCAATCCCTTTTTGTGCAATAGACAAAGCCATATTTTTTCCTAATCCACGACTTCCGCCAGTTACTAATGCTATTTTATTTGTCATTTTTGTTTAGTTTTTTAGCTCTAATTTTAAGGTTAGTCAGGGCTTTTCTTAAATGCACCACAACGTCTAAGCTCGTATGTTTTGTTCTAAGTTTGAAGATAAGATATTTAGAACAATGAATTAGTTTAATTGGAAGAGTGATGTCGAGGTTCGGCTAGATACTTGGGAAGGATATCGCTTCATAGTTTTTATACTTTTCCCGAACTAATGCTTTAAAGCATTAGCTTGTACCATTAGCAATAAGCTGGAATAGATGGGATAGCAAGTTCTAGGCTGGTGCGGGCGGACGCGAAACTACTTTTCGGACACGCAATGGCCAAAATCTTTTTGTTTTGGTTTTATGTTGTCCCGCGTAAAGGCAAAATCCAAAAGATTTTGCGGCGTTCTTCGACACGCCAAGACCACTGATTTAGGCACTTACGCCAGCATTGATGATAGCTATTGTGCCTGTTGCACAAGTTAGCAAAAAAAGTCCTAGATGATCATTGCCGATTAGAGTACCGATCGTAACTTTAGTTATGGAGGGAAAAAAGGACTACCAACAAAAACTGTTCGCGCAGTTCCAGTTGAGCGAAGGCATACCGAAGAACAATTTTTACAGGAGGTTCAAAAATGTCTTTAACCTTGACTTCCTCTATCCCCTTACCAAGGAGTATTATGGCGAGAGCGGCGGGAAGAGCATAGACCCTGTGGTATTCTCTAAACTCTGTTTGATGGGCTACTTGGAAATCACCATTAGCGACCGCAAGCTTATGGACCATTGTTCGCTGCGTTTGGACATCCTTTATTTCATAGGTTATGACACCTGCCTGTCGATAGGCAGGTTGACGAGGAACTACCTTGGCACATAACGATCGGCCGGATGCGGCAACTTTTTCCAGGACGGATTTTCGAGCACGTATTCACCGAAGTTTTAGGCATATGTATCGAAAAGGGGTTGGTCAGCGGCCATACCCAGGCCATCGATTCGATACCGGTCAACGCGAACGCGAGCATGGATACCTTGGAGCCGAAGTTGCCCGAGGAAGACTTTGACGAACATTTAGGAAAAGTTCGTGCTATAAACAGCATAGATAAGGAAACACCCCATCGCAAGAGCAAGGACGACAGGTCGGACAAAAA
Source organism: Pricia antarctica (assembly GCA_011050085.1). Classification (GTDB taxonomy): domain Bacteria; phylum Bacteroidota; class Bacteroidia; order Flavobacteriales; family Flavobacteriaceae; genus Pricia; species Pricia antarctica_A. The sequence goes on from DRGL01000058.1 coordinate 30,130, forward strand.
CCAGAGTTACATTGCGTAGATTATAAACTAATTGACGGCGATGAGGGGCAGTAACAAAAAGGTGGGCGAGGGACCAGGACCAAAGGCCGGGAGCGGAGTACCGGGGAAGTAAGTATTCTAGCAACAAAATGCATTACAGTCCAACGGACCCAGATGCGAAGATTAGCGTAAAGCCGGGCAAGGCCAGGAAGCTCAACAACCTTTCACAGCTGGTGGATACCGCCCACCATGTGATCACCGACATCAGGGCCTACCAGGCCGATGGGAAGGACAACCAACACCTTCGGAATATCGTTCAACGGTTAAAACGGCGAATATGGAAGAAAGGCCTGGTGTGGGAGAACTGTGTGGCCGACACCGGTTACAGCAGTGGCGAGAACTATGCCTTTCTGGAAGACCATGGGGTCAAGAGTTTCATCCCGCCCCATGGCACCTACAAGGGCGGCCCCGAAGGGTTTACGTACATCAAGGAAGAAGACCATTACCTATGTCCCCGGGGCAAGGTGATACCGTTCAGGAAAGTGTTCCTGGACAGCCGTACCAAGACCAAAAAGAAGGTGTACCGCGCATCGAGCAAGATCTGCAAGGGCTGTGCGTTACGGGCTACCTGTTTGGGCAAGGTGCACGAGAAACAGTTCTCGGTCACTTATCATAGCGGGGAGTACGAACGTAACATCGCAAGGGTCGTAAGCATATAGGGCAGGTACATGAAGGGCAAACGCCAGAGTACGATAGAACCTGTGTTCGGTACGCTGACCCAGTTCATGGGCCTGCGGAAGGTCAATACCATCGGTATGGACAGGCCAACAAGTGCATGCACCTCTCGGCCATTGCCTACAACCTGAAGAAGTAACCTGAAATTTAAACAAAAACGGGTAAAGATCGGGGCGGGCCAACTTGCTGTGCAAGTATGGATGAAAAAAATACTATATCATCTGTTCGGGAGTTCCTTAAAGTACCGGAAATTGACCCTGTACATGTAAGTAGACAGGAAAAAATCCCCTTATAGTAGCTTATATATAATCCATATTCCGGGAATCATAGGCTTCTGCAAAGGTTACTTGTGTTGTAGCTAGTTTTTATTATTATTATTCTTTCAAATTTTTATACATAATATAGGTATCGACCAGACCTAATTCAGAATGTCTAAAACCCTTTGGTGTGGTTCCAATTATTTCAAATCCGTATTTTTTCCATAATTCTACTGCTCCTTTATTTGTGCTTACCACAAAATTAAACTGGATGCCTTTGAAATTATGTTGCCTTGCTATTTCAAGTGAGTGTTCACAAAGTTTTTTTCCAACCCCTTTTCCTTGCGCGTTGGAATTTACCATATAACTACAATTTGCAATATGATTTCCTAAATCAATTTGGTTAGGTTTGATAATATATGTTCCGAGTATTTGTCCATTCTCTTCGATTACATACGTTTCCATATTATCAGCAAACCAATGCTTTTTCAAATCCTTTTTCGGTGTATTTGGATTGAAGACATAGGTGTCTCCAGTTTTAATAACTTCTGAGAATATCAGCCAAACTTGGTCAAAATCGGATTCAATTGCTTTTCTAATATTCAAAATTTATAGTTTCTTAAATTAGCTACAACGTCTAAGCTCGTATGTTTGATACTTAAGTTGAAGATAAGATATAATAGAGTAATAAAAGAGTTGGTCAGGAAGAGTGATGTCGAGGTTCGGCTAGATACTTGGGAAGGATATCGCTTCATATACCTTATAATTGTCCAAGCTATTGTTTAAAACATTAGCTTGGACAATTAATAATAAGCTGGAATAGAAGGGATAGCAAGATCTGAACTAGATACGTATAAGCGATATCCTTTCATAAAAATCCCGCTCGTCTATGATTTTCCCTCCGAGGTCATGCGAAAATCCATCTGCGCACGAGTCCGAGGTCCCTTCCCCGTCCGGGTTTGGTGTAAGGATAAATTGAAACCTGAGCCTGACCCTGCAAAATGTTTGGCTGGCTTTTCTTTCCGTAAACTTGCTACGATTGGCAAAGTCATACTCCTTTGCAATTTTTGGCGTAGCAATGGCTGGTGCGAATTACAACTGTGTATGGCCTTAAGCGTTGGCTTTTCCGTAATACTTTTTCCGTAACCAAAAGGAAACTCGAACCAATAAAATCAACGCAGGAACTTCAACTAAAGGACCAATTACTCCTGCAAAAGCTTGTCCTGAATTCAATCCGAAAACTGCAATTGCAACTGCAATCGCTAATTCAAAATTATTTCCTGCTGCCGTAAAGGCGACTGAAGCTGTTTTATCGTATTCTGCTCCTGTTGCTTTCGTAACGAAAAACCCAATGATAAACATTAGCGTAAAATAGATAAGTAAAGGAACTGCAATAATTAGAACGTCCATTGGAATTTCCACAATCAATTCTCCTTTTAGCGAGAACATCACCACAATTGTAAACAAAAGTGCGATTAAGGTTATTGGCGAAATTGTAGGAATAAATTTATTTGCGTACCAATCTTCTCCTTTTAGCTTTACCAATATTAATCGGCTTAAAATTCCCATTATAAACGGAATACCTAGATAAATAGCTACACTTTCTGCAATGGTTCCGATTGAAATATCTACAATAGCTCCTTCAAATCCAAAATAGGATGGAAGAACGGTTATAAAAATCCAAGCATAAAAACTGTATGCAAACACTTGAAATATGCTATTTAACGCAACCAAACCTGCTCCATATTCG
>DRGL01000059.1 GCA_011050085.1 Pricia antarctica
GCGCGTTATTATGGAGTTATCCGAAAAACTAGGGAAAACGCCTACTGAGGTCAATGACTATCCGGGCTTCGTGGCCAACCGCATTCTAATGCCTATGATTAATGAGGCCATTGAAACTCTGTATCATGGTGTTGCGGGCGTGTCTGAAATTGATACGGTTATGAAACTGGGTATGGCGCATCCGATGGGTCCTTTACAACTAGCCGATTTTATTGGATTGGATGTTTGCCTTTCAATCTTGAACGTGATGCACGATGGCCTAAAAAATCCAAAATACGCCCCTTGCCCCCTGCTCACCAATATGGTAACCGCCGGAAAGTTAGGTATTAAATCAGGCGAAGGCTTTTATGATTACTCAGAATCACGAAAAGCCGAAAAAGTCAGTAGCAGACACTTACGATAATCGGCAATTGCTGCGCAGGTATAAAATATAAAAATCGTTTTTTGAAGAGGATGCCATCCCCTTGATATTCTCCACCTCGAAATAAGAACAGTTCATCTAAAATTCCTTAAAGTCTCAATCTAAAAAATCCATGTCTATAAAAGAAAATATCCAAGAAATAAGAAGTAACCTACCAGAACATGTAACTCTAGTCGCCGTATCAAAAACGAAACCGGAAACCGACTTACAAGAAGCTTACGATGCCGGGCAACGGATTCTGGGTGAAAATAAAGTTCAGGAAATGGCCGATAAATGGAAAAATCTACCTAAAGATATTGAGTGGCATATGATCGGTCACCTTCAACGCAACAAAGTCAAATACATGATAGATTTTGTTTCCCTCATTCATGGCGTCGATAGTTTTCGACTTCTAAAGGAAATCAACAAAAGGGCTAAAAAAGTGGATAAAAAAGTAGATTGCCTACTACAGATCCATATTGCAGAGGAAGATAGCAAATTTGGACTGGACAAAGCAGAACTCTTAGAAATTATAGATTCGGAAGCCTTCAGTAATTTAAAAAATGTCAATATTAAAGGATTAATGGGGATGGCCACCTTTACCGATGATGAAAATCAGGTACGCCGTGAATTCAAGCACTTAAAATCGCTTTTTGATGAACTTCAGGGAAAACTTACCGATATACATATTCTATCGATGGGCATGAGTGGAGACTATCAAATCGCTATCGAAGAAGGTAGTACTATGGTACGCATCGGAAGTAGTATCTTTGGAGCAAGGAAGTAGGTGATAACGACCCGATTGGAATCCTTTAACATCATTTTGCCACATAAACCCAATTCAAAGATAGGGTTATGTAAAGCCGATTTATAAAGCATAAAACAGTACATGTACAGTATACTTGATATAGAGACAACAGGCGGAAAATATAATGAGGAAGGTATTACAGAAATCGCCATTCATAAGTTCGATGGCCATAATGTGGTCGATCAATTTATAAGCCTTGTAAATCCTGAAAAAGAAATTCAGCCCTTCGTGGTAAAGCTTACTGGCATTAATAACAAAATGCTCCGCACGGCCCCAAAATTCCATGAGATAGCAAAACGTATTGTCGAAATTACAGAAGATAGCGTTCTTGTGGCCCACAACGCCCAATTCGATTATAGAATTTTACGTACCGAATTTAGAAGGCTTGGCTATAACTTCGAACGGAAAACGCTCTGCACGGTCGATCTATCCAAAAAACTAATTCCCGAAGCGGAATCGCATAGTCTTGGTAAATTGGTACGCTCACTGGGAATTGCCGTTAGTGATAGGCATCGGGCAAACGGCGACGCCTTGGCTACGCTGAAGCTCTTTAAAATTTTACTTACAAAAGATTCCGATAAAACCATCATTAAAGATGTTATCCGAAAAGAAACACAGGGTGAATTATCAGATCGACAGTTGGATATTGTGGAGTCGATACCATCAGAAACCGGTGTCTATTATATGCATGATAAAGATGGTGAAATCATCTTCTTAGGCAAAAGTAGCAACATGAAAAAACGGGTGAATCAGCACTTCACCAAAAGTGGCGGTCGCGGACGTCAATTGCAAAAAGCCACGAAAAAAGTAAGCTATGAAAAAACGGGAAGTGAGCTTGTAGCCCTGCTTAAAGAAAATGAGGAATTAATACGCAATCGACCTAAATATAATCCAAAACCAAGATCTATATATTTTTCCCATACGGTTTGTGCCCATACCGATGAGCATGGGTACTTGGTGTTAAGAGGTAATAAAGCTAAGACTACTAATGATAGCTTTGCAACGTTCAACAGCATGGTTGCTGCAGAGAATTTTATCCGTAAATTAACCCGTGAATTTCGCTTGTGCGATAAATTAAATGGTATATCGGAAGCCAAAAAAAATTGCTCAAACTATGATTCAGGTGAGTGCGATGGTGCCTGTATTCAAAAAGAAACTACAGATAGTTATAATAAAAAGGTTGAAGAGGCCATAAGTAAGTATTCGTTAAAGAACAAGAATATCGTCATAGTAGACAAAGGTAGAGACCTTGGCGAGTATAGCGCTATCTTGATTAAGGACGGTCATTTCAAAGGCTTGGGCTTTTGTGACCTGAACCATCAGATCAATAATACACACATCTTGGAATCTATAATTACACCTATGGCAGGCGGCGATAATACTAGACATATCATTGAAACCTATCTTAGAAAAAGAAGAGTTTTTAAAATTTTAGATTTGAAGTGATATAGCCGTGTTAGACACCAAACCAAAAAAAGGCTGGAAATTTAGAGTCCACGAAATAATTTACGAGGCGGATACCCCTTTAGGTAAATGGTTCGATATATTGCTATTTATATTGATTATTATCAGCGTGTTGCTGGTTATGTTTGAAAGCGTTAAGTGGATCGATGCTACCTACCACCGAACACTTCTTGTATTGGAATGGATTGTAACAATATTATTTACTATCGAATATATTGCTCGAATAATAACCATTAAAAAACCTTGGAAATACATTTTTAGCTTCTACGGGATTATCGATTTTCTATCCACAATTCCACTGTATCTCTCCTACATCTTTGCCGGTTCACAGGCACTTTTGGCCATTCGGGCCTTTCGGCTGATTCGTGTTTTCCGTATTCTAAAATTGGTGCAGTTTTTAGGAGAAGCCTCTCAACTCAAAAAGGCTTTAAAGGCGAGCCGAGCCAAAATAACTGTTTTTTTGTTTGCCGTGCTCATTGTTGCGGTAATTCTCGGTACGGTCATGTATCTGATCGAAGGTGAAGAGGCTGGCTTTACAAGTATACCTACTAGTATTTATTGGACTATTGTCACACTTACCACAGTCGGTTATGGTGATATAGCTCCGATTACCGCACAAGGCCAGCTGATTGCTACGATTATAATGCTACTTGGTTATGGCATCATTGCCGTTCCTACAGGAATTGTAACCGCTGAAATGGGCAAAAGCGGCGATGGCACGAAAAAACCGGCTGAAGAGCCTTATGTACATGTCAACACCCAAGCTTGCACGACCTGTGCAAGAGAAGGGCACAGAGACGGCGCAAAGTATTGCTTTAACTGTGGAAGCGAGCTATAATGGCAAAAACACTCATCGCTATCGTAGGCCCAACTGCCATTGGAAAGACTGCTATGGCCATTACCTTAGCGCAGCACTTTGATACCGAGATTATTTCTTCTGACTCTAGACAGTTTTATAGGGAAATGCAAATTGGAACGGCAGTACCCTCCAAAGAAGAGTTATCTAGGGCAAAGCATCATTTTATACAGCACAAAAGTATTTCGGACGCCTATACCGTAGGTGATTTCGAAAAGGAAGCACTTGAAGTATTGGAAGAACTTTTTAAGGATAATGATACGGTCATAATGGTTGGCGGAAGTGGTCTTTACGTCGACGCCGTAACCCAAGGCTTGGATAAATTTCCTAAAATCAATCCGGAGGTACGTAAAGGTCTAAACGCGGAATTAAAGGAAAATGGTATCGAAAGCCTGCAAGTTCGCTTAGAAAAACTGGACCCTGATTATTACGGAAAGGTAGACAATCAAAATCCACATCGCTTGATTCGAGCACTGGAAGTCTGTTTAGGAAGTGGCAAACCCTATTCGTATTTTCTGTCCGCAGAAAAAAAAGCTAGGTCATTTGATATTCTAACTGTCGGTATAACGGCGGATAGGCCATTGATTTACGAACGTATCAATACTAGGGTTGATAAAATGCTTGCAGACGGACTGTTGGCCGAAGTGGAAAAGGTACTGCCCTATCGAGAATTAAATGCATTGAATACGGTAGGATATAAAGAGCTTTTTAAGTATTTGGACGGTACATCGACTTTAGAATTTGCAATTTCCGAAATAAAGAAAAATACTCGACGTTTTGCCAAACGTCAAATGACCTGGTTTAGAAAAAAAGAGAAGACGCTATGGGTCCCCTATAACATATCTAGCAAAGAATTGATATTGAAGGTGAAGGACAAGATTGTCTAAAATATATAGCGACGTTACAATCTAGAAGAATTACACCGCAAATGGAAAATAAAAAGGAAATACTATTCGTAATGGGCGTGTCCGGTTCTGGAAAAACTACCATTGGAAAACTATTGGCCGAAAAATTAGAACTCCCATTTTTTGATGGCGATGCCTATCACCCAAAGGCCAATGTAGAAAAAATGGCAGAAGGACATCCTTTGAACGATGAAGATCGTAAAGGCTGGCTACACCGCTTAAACGAATTGGCAAAGAAACAAGCGCTGGATGGTGCCATTATTGCATGTTCTGCACTGAAAAGTCAATATCGTGAGCAATTGCGTCAGGGCTTACATACCGTTGAATTTATTTATCTTGAAGGTTCTTTTGATTTGATTTCCGAGCGGCTGGCCAATCGCAAAGGGCATTTTATGCCAACAGCATTATTGCGCTCCCAATTTGATGCCTTGGAAATTCCAAAACACGCCATCTCCGTATCCATTGACGCCACCCCTTCAGAGGTGGTGGAAAATATCCTAAAAGAAATTTCGTAATCCAACCGCGATTGGCAAATCGGTACATTAAAAAGTTTAAAGGCCTGTAATTTAGAGCAATAAAATTGCGGCATTTGAACTTTAGATATATCGATGGCCCCAAAACAACTAATAGATTTGGGCAGTTACCAATACCTCAAGCGTCAAAGTTAACGAGTCGGTTCATTAAAAAAGAGGTGCAGTCCATATTTCAAATGCACCTCTTTTTAGAAAACTGATAGAATTAATTTTTGATTAGCACTTTAAGAGTAATCGGTTCCCCTTGGTTCACCGCGATTTCGAAGAAGTACAGTCCTGGCTTTAAAATGTGCACCGGAACTTCGTACCGATTGTCGTTGACTAAAATATCTTCAGGCAAATACGAATTGAGTAAACGACCCTGCAAATCATGTACGTTCATACCAAGCATCATAAAATTTTCCGGTTGGTTTAACACCCGAATAATAGCAATTCCATTTTTAGGAGGATTCTGCTCTAGAAAAACGCCGATAACATCACCCTCCGCAGTGTCACTAACCACTATCGAAATGGTGGTAGTGTTGGCCACGCCACCCGCATCCGTTACGGTCAGTTCAACATCATAAGTTCCTTCAGCAATAAATATATTTGCTGGATCTGCCTGTGCAGAAGTATTTCCGTCTTTAAAATCCCATAGGTAGCTTGTTATTTCTCCCAAAGAATTACTGCCCGTGAAAGTTACCTCCAATGGTGCATTTCCTGTCGTCGGAGCCGCTTCGGCTACCGCCAAAATTCCACCTTCTGGCAATACCGTTACACTGACTTCATCAAAATCGGAATCCCCTTCATCGTCGGTCACATTCAAACGGAAGACATAGGTACCAGGCAACATATTGCTTACGGATAACTCTGCGGTATCCGCACCGACCAATGTAGCATCCGGACCGCTTTGTTGCGTCCATCCAAAAGAAATTTCTCCGCCGTCGGCATCCGTTCCAGTACCTATTAAAACCACGCTATTCTGTGGTAGGCTAATCTCTTGGTCTGCGCCAGCATCTGCCACAGGGGCTCCCGCGACCAAAGGCTCGATAATTTCAATACCTGATATTTTCGGGTACTCCGTAATTGGAATCAAGGTAATGGTAAGACTTTCATCCGTTACATTAACACCCGTAAAACTTTCGATTACAGCCCTTGCCCCACCTTCAGCGGCTACGAAAATATCATAATTTTCAATTCGCTGGCCTTCTACATCAATATTGAAGACCCTAGAACCGGCACCACCCGCTGAGCCGGCACCGGGAACACCGAAGTAAATTTCGGCAAAATGCAGATTGACATCATGTGCACCGTTGGCGACCGGTATTTCATAAATCAAACTACCACTTCCGCTCGAACGGAAGCGCTCGGTTTGGTATAATTGCGGATTGGTCGTATTCGCAATAGGAATTTCATTTGTAAACGTACTGCCTCCATTAAAATTCTGGTCCATGGCCCATTCTGTCCCCGCCAATGTAAATGCAGGACCGCCAGAATTAATACGGTTTGCGTTGCCGTCAACAATAGTACCGGAACCTACCGTAATGGTCACTTCGTCAATACCTGTATCAAGTTCATCGTCAGTTACGGTCAGGCGGAAAACATAAGTACCTTCGATTGCATTCGTAACCGTTACTTCCGTTGTTTCGGCTCCTGTTAAGCTTGCCGTATCGCCTTCAGGACTGCTCTGTATGGACCAAAGATAGGATACAATATCACCGCCATCTGGGTCACTGCCAGAACCGGTTAATGTAAAATTGGTTTCCGGCTGCACCGTGCGGTCTTCACCAGCAATGGCAATCGGACTATCATCAATGATAGGTGCAGTAGTATTCTCATAAATTCGTGGTATCAAATCATTGAGCCATCCATTGGAAATAACATCAAGATCACCATCGTTATCAATATCGGTAACTCTTGCTCCGTCATGATGTTCAAGGTCAAGACCGCCATCATCGAGAACACGAAGCGTAAATTCACCGGAACCACATAGATCGTTCTCAAAAGCGAGCAAGCGATGCTCGCCCCGCCACTCCCCGACTACGATATCCTTATCTCCATCAAAATCGATATCGGTTGCAAAAACGCTTAAGCTACCCTGGATTCCAGTATCAAGAACATTTTTAACCCAAGGCTGGGTACGATCTTCCTCTTGGGATTCAAACCAGGCAAATTCAAATTGATTGCCCGTTCCGTTCACGCCCAATTGACCTACTACGGCATCTAGGTCACCGTCACGGTCGAAATCCGCCAACTGCGCCCTATCTGGCGTACTCCTATAATCTATACCCGTTTCAAAAGTTTCGAAATTTCCACCACCGTTATTTCTAAGCCAATTGATACCCTGAAAGAGGTCAAGGTCATTGTCTTGATCGATATCCCCGGCTTGAATATCCTCCCCGGAAGAATCCTGACTGATATCCACTAAGGTCCAAGTGCCAGTTGTGGGATCGTCTGACGGGGTAAGCATCTGAACCGGTGAACCGGTCGATTCGGCACCGTTCCAGTTGATGGCCATTTGATAAGGTCCTCCAACATCGAATACTCCACCTGCAATTCCCGCTAAAAAGGGTTCGCGATAATCGGTATCACCCGCAGGAATATTTTCAAATACCGTGAAATTACCGGCACCATCATTTTGTGCCCAGACTAAGATAGCATTGGTATAACGGCCCGTTGTACCAAGTAAATCCATATCACCATCACCGTCAAAATCGTAAACGTGGGCCACATTTCCAAAGACGCCACCTATGGTACTCTTGACCCAATCGCCCGAAGCGGTACCCGGATTTTTGAACCACCATCCGCCCGTAACAATATCCTTTAGGCCATCACCGTCTAAATCATAATCGGCTAATGTGTATACTACGGTATACTCATTTTCCTCCAACTGATGAACTGTCCAGGAATCTGGAAAAGCTGTTTCGTTACAGCTCACTTCGCCAGTGATGTTTACGGTGACCTCGTCAAAAACACCTGTAGGTGTATGGTCGGCGTTGAAAAGTTCAACACGAATCGTATGCTCGCCCAAGCTATAGCCTTCGATAGGAATAGGTTCGTAATTATAATACCGGTCTACAAGAGTTCCATCGACATAATAGTGCAAATGGGTATCCCCTTCATTTACCGTCCAGTTTTCTACGCGAAACGCCACTTCAAAAGGCTGGTTCACGTTCCATCCGTTAGAAGGGGATGTAATTGTAATGTCGGCATCGGTTTCTCCGCCACCTTCAAAGGTATCCGGTGAAAGGACTTCTATACCAGATATTTTAGGACTTTCGGTGATTGATGAAAAAACGATACTTGCAAAACCATCTGAAATGGACACGTTGTCAAATGCTTTGATTAAAGCGGTCGCCGAGGCAGTTTCAGAGAGAATATCAAAATTGTTTAATACTGGATTACCCTCGATGCTCACATTAAAAATTCTTGAGCCAGCCGCACCGGCCGCCCCTCCGGAAGGGGCACCATAAAATATTTCGGCGAAATGTAAACGTATATCATAATCACCGGCGATAGAAACCGGAATTTCATAGGAATAGGTGCCATAGCGTTCCGTTTGGTACAGGGTATCATCGGTTGTACCAGCAATTGGTACCTCGTTGGAAAACAGTGTCCCTCCAGATGCATACCGATCGGCTATAAAAGTCTGACCACCGACAAGCGTTTGCGGGCCGCCAACGTTAATACGGACTTCACCAAAAATTGAAAATGGGAAATTATCGGGAACAAGCGTAAGTCCCGATTCGTTTTGCACAGTTCCGACGTTTAGACTATATGGCGTATCGTTATCCAAAACGGAAGTAGTCAATGCTACGGTGCGATTGTCGTCGAGCAATACGGCCGAAGAAATACTAACGCCGTTATCAATACTATAATTGGAGAGCAATTCCGCAGACGCCTTATCCATATATTCAGAAAACTCGACCGTCACCTGTGTTGCAGACGCTGATAAGACTTTGTTCACCTTTGGCGGGGTACTGTCTTCAGAAACACCGGTACCGATAAACTCTACGTAGTTCAAATCAAAAATATCGGATTGACCTATGGTGCCTTTAAAAACAAAATAAAGATCATTTGTCGTTCCGGGATCGGTAATTGGGGTTTGCACATTGACCCACTCATTAGAGGTGTCGGGAATCTGCGTTGTAGCCAAAAGCGGACCTGTGGCACTACCGGTTCGCAACTCAATGCTATTGCCTGACGCATCTGAAAGAACGCGATATTTTACCGCCGTCATATTTCTAAGGTTTCGACCTTCGAACATTATAAAACCATTTGCATCGACCCGTATGGCCTCACTGCCACCCTCCAACTCGTCGCTATTCGGAATTATAGTAGTTCCGCTGTCGGCATCATAATATTCGGCTTCCTTGCGCTTTGGATGTAAAATGAGCTGATCAAAAGATGTCAACCCACCGGCATCGGTATAATTGGTGCCTATTACAAAAAAGATATCGGCATCACCGTCAATATTATGACCTTCGGATTTTAAGTTGATGGTTTGCGGACATCCTGATAATGTCAAATCATCGTGAAAGTGGTTTAAATGTCCCAATGCGGGTACCACATTTACATCATTACAATCAATTTCAGAAGTTGCCGTCGAACCGTCTTCAGTATCTGTCACTGTAATATCAAATGAGATATCATCGTCCCAATTGACCAACGCGCCTCTTGGTGGATTGTTATATGTGAAAGTAGCCTTATTGTTACCTGCATAAATAGTAATATTCTTGACCCCTCTTCCGCCATTGCCATCTTCTACCACTAATTGGGCGTTAAAGTTTCCGGCAGTAGTGTAGGTAAATGACGTATTCGGTCCGGTGGCGTCAGGCGTACCGTTCGAGTCAAAATCCCAACTATAGGATAAAGGTGAATCACCATCGGCATCCGTAGTACCTTCACTTGAGAAGTTTACGGTAAGTGGCAGCGAGCCATCAGTTCTATCTGCCGATAGTTCGACAATTGGTGATGAATTGGTCACTTCACCAGTGTAGCTTACCTTGATAAGTTTTCCAGAGCCGGTAGAGTTTTGCGGGCAGCAACCGGTACCATAAGCTAATATGTACATATAACCATCTGGGCCGATCTGCATGTCTAAAAAGCCGTCTCTAGAATTTGGAAATACCGAGGGTGCAAATGGTTCATCGGATAGTATATTACCATCCTCATCCATCTCCACAGCGAATATTCTACTAGTATTGAAATCAAAGTAAAAATAGACCCCATCAAAAATAGAGGGTAGCCTTTGCTGATCTGTCAATGTAGCGTCATAGGTATAACGGGGACCGGAACAGTAAGACCTGTGGAAAAAATCAATCCATGAAGGTTGCGCAGGAGGTAAATTTTCCAAGCCATTTCTCCAGGTCGAAATGTTGACGGGCGCTTGCGGGTCGTAAAAAAAACGTGGATTACTGTAGGTATTTTGATAAGGTATGTTCTCTGCGGCAAAATAAGGCCAACCGTAATTACCGGCCTCTTTGACTAAATTTATTTCATCTCGGCCCTCAGGACCTTCCGTCGAAGCCTCGTTTGCATCTGGACCGACTTCGCCCCAGAACAACCAGTCATCATTTTCTTTATCGACAAAAATACGGTAAGGATTTCTAGCGCCCATCACATAGATTTCAGGCCGGGTAAGAGCGGTTCCCGGAGGAAATAGGTTTCCCGGGGGGATGGAGTACGTACCGTTAGGCTGTGGAGTTATCCTAAGAATTTTGCCGCGAAGGTCGTTCGTACTTGAAGATGTATTTTCGGAACTATTGTTCTCATCATTTTCATTGAGATTGGCGTATTGGGAATGGTTCGAGTTATCACCGGTCGCTATATACAGATTGCCTTGTGAATCGAAATCCAAATCACCTGCTGCATGATAGTATTCATCACGCTGGGTATCCCATTCCAAAAGAATCACTTCGGAACCAAGGTCCAAAAGATTACCGTTCATCGTGAAACGTGATACCCTGTTCTTCACTACTGCAATTGGAGAAAAGTGAAGGTATACAAAATTATTAGTAGCAAAATTGGGGTCAAAGGCCAATCCTAAAAATCCATCCTCAAGCTCATGAAATACCGGAAGGGTACCAGCCGAAGTAGTCAGATTCGTATTTGGATTATAAATGAGAAGCTCGCCGTAACGATCTACTATAAATATACGTCCGTCTGGTGCAAATTTAAAGGTGGTGGCATTAGAAAGTCCGGTTACAATATCGGCGCGTTGAAAAGAAGTTGGTAATTGTGCATTGATCTGGATAAAACCGATCATCACAAAAAAGAACGCCAGCAACAACCTGTTTGTTGGGTATAATTTTTTCATAATCATAAGTTGATTTCTTCAAATAGTTTTCTAAGCTATTCGTCACGAAAATAATATATTAACAGTTTATTGATTAAATACCCTACTGATTTTCGATAAAACCGAACTGAACATCGATTAAATACAATAAACTTATTACGATAAAAGGTACTACCATTTTTATCATTGTAATAAAAACAGGCAATTTAACGAGGGGATTGTTGCGATTCTGCGAAAAGGAAACAACACTTGATTAAAAAGGCTTTATAAAACAAATTTATGTATGCCTCTAATAATAAAGTATCTATGGCTTTAAAATCCATGCATTTTTCAAAAATATAAAATTTTTACCAAATAAAATCTAGTAATTTTTCCGAGCTTTTTCGTTTAAGTTGGAAGCACGATGCCCAGCACATCTATGGATTATTTCATTAATCATTCACTAAGATTCCTATAAATTATGCGCTAATCGGGATAAGTAGTATCCTTCATATTCTGAATTTCAGCAAAATTATATTAGTTATACAAATTACAAGTTATTTGAAATTGGCAGACCTTAAATGCCGATCAGAACATTAAAGAAGGAAATCATTAGATTGTAATCGATGTGTATCGACGGGACCACATAATTAGTTCTTTAGATTGCTTTTGCCTTCATCCTAATAACTATGCATAATTATATGAAGACAGAAATACTAGATAGATAAGGTAATCGCTATTTGTGTTATTTCAATCAATATTGAGAATATCACTACTGAGAAGTACACTACTTAGTATTCAATTTGCGAAAGATACCTGGTAAGAGAAAACGCCGTAGCCTCGGCCGAAAAATAAAGTCGGTATCAAGTCCGGTACAAATAAAAGTTACCTATAGCTATAAGAATCATACAATTCACGGGGCAGGTTACTGGGATAGGCGTACTCGAAAATAGTATGTGCTAGATGGACTCCAGACATATAACTCTAAGAGCAATTTAAAATATGGTTTCAGAAATAGGACGCATTGCAATGCTCAAGTCAATGAAATATATAGGTTACTGAAAATGAAAGTGTTTTAACCGCTCCCTCATAAGATAAGTTATAGCACTTTAAAAGATATTGGTAAAATATTTTTTAATTAGGCGAGAACGAAAAGACCCTCTAAAAAACTTTAGAGGGTCTTTTTATTATTGCCATCGGCCGTGGTTAAAGACCATTGTTATCACGCTCAATAATATCCACAGTATTGCCACGGTCTAAAAATATTTGAATACCAATATTCAAACCTAAACTGTTTTGGTAATCTTCGGTTCTACTTCCTAAGAGCCCGTTATATTTCAGAGTAGTTTCCAATGCAACATTTTCAGTAAGAAAATAAGCTAGACCAGGTCCGAAGCCAAAGGCAAAGCCAATGGTAGATGGACCGTTATTAATCGCTAAACCAGACATTCCCAAATTATTTTCTACAAAAAAACGGGTTTTTGAAGGTAAATTGTTCGCACCAACATCTCTAGGTGTGATGTAAAATCGGGTCAGCCCCTGTAAACCATAGCCAAAGGTTTCTATAGCCTCTCCAGCGTCATCTTCAGGAGATTTTGAGAAGCCAATGTTAATCGCTGCACCAATCAAAAAGCTCTCATTAAGAAAGTAGCCAATCTTGGGGCTAATGCCTGCGTTGAAGCCAGCTCCATTGTTAAGTCCTATATTAATACCGAGCAAACCATCGGTAGCACTATTGACCAATCCGCTTCCTAAGTCAGTGCCGATCATGATATCTCCCCTTTCAAAATTTTGAGCTTGAATGCCTGTTAGACCAGCAAAAAATAGGAATAATAAGCAGAACACTTTATCAGAAATTCGAAAGGTAGTATCTTTCGTTTCGTTCTGATATATTCCATACCTCGTTTTAAATTCATTTTTTCTCATAATATTATAATTATTTGGATTACGATTAGGGGGTAAAACTAGGACAAGGATATATCCTTCTTCTTTCCTATCCGATGTATTTTTAACTTCTTCGCAATACAAAAATCAAACTTAAATAATAGGTATCATTTTAAATACATCCTTAGTAATTAGGTTGCATAGGAATTCTCAAATTACAGTAATGTTCAACACGAAAAAATTTCTCCTAAAATAGCTACCTATTAATAGGCAAGTACATGAATCTAAAACTGCTCATGCACAAAGTAAATATCACTTTCTGTCAAATTTTTAGTACACTAGGTGACAGATTAAGCCCAAGAAAATTTGTGATAATCTGATTTTTTGAGCGAGATATCTATTAAGTCATTAATTTCATCGATTAAATACAATCGTATGTTAAGAAAATCAGTAATTTGTTAATCTAATCATAAAAATAAAAAATCATGAGAAGTCTTCTTTGGCTCGTTGCCGTAATTTGTATCATTATTTGGTTGTTAGGTATGCTAGGTGTTGTACCCGGTTTAGGTACAAATAGTTTAGTACATATTCTGCTAGTTATTGCAGTTGTAGTGATTCTCTACAACATTATTTCGGGACGCAAGGTTTTATAGTCAATTTGACTTAAAAAGTTTTAATTCCACCATTAAAATTCGTGTAGTTTGTGTCCATTATAGAGACCGGCTACACGAATTTTTTATTATGGAATCTAGTACCAATAATTTTTGTCTTTGTTACTTATTAGACGAGGTCAATACAATCTTTTATCTACCATTTCAATAAAATCTTCCTCAGAAATTATGGGAACCTTGAGGTTCTCCGCTTTTTTTCGCTTGCTCGGCCCCATTTTATCTCCGGCGATAAGATATGCTGTCTTTGAAGATATACTAGAACCTACCTTGCCCCCGTTGTTCTCAATCATTTGCTTCAATTCGTCTCGTCCAAGGGTCTCGAAAACACCGGAAACAACAATCGTCATTCCTTTTAACGTATCTGTTTGATTTTCTAATTGTTGTTCGGATAACGAAAACTGGATACCATACGTGGCCAGTCGTGATACAATTTCGCGATTAGCGCTATTCTCAAAAAATTCGACAACCGATTGCGCAATGCGTTCCCCAATTTCGTTTACTGCGGTCAATTCTTCTTGGGATGCGGACATTAGGGCATCAATATTTTTGTAGGCTCTTGCCAATTTTTTAGCCACCGTTTCGCCTACAAAGCGGATTCCCAATGCGAAAAGAACACGTTCAAAAGGGATTTTGACAGATTCAGATATTCCCTCAATTAAATTTTCAGCGGATTTATCGGCCATTCTTTCCAAAGGAAGAATCTGCTCCTTGGTCAATGTGTAGAGGTCCGCGTAATTCTTTATTAGTCCTTCTTTGAACAAAAGCTCTACAGTCTCCCCACCAATACCTTCGATATCCATTGCCTTTCGCGATATGTAATGTTGAATTCGACCGGTAATCTGAGGCGGACAGCCGTAATAGTTCGGGCAATAATGTTTTGCGTCGCCCTCGGTCCGTTCGAGTTCAGTGCCACATTCAGGACAGTGGTCGATGTACTCTGTAGCTTGTGAATTTTGAGGACGCTTTGCAAAATCGACCCCTATAATTTTAGGTATGATTTCGCCCCCTTTTTCAACAAAAACAGTATCGCCCTCACGAATATCAAACTTCGCAATCTGATCCGCATTATGCAAAGAAGCCCTTTTCACGGTTGTTCCGGCCAGTAGAACAGGCTTTAGATTGGCCACCGGAGTTATGGCACCGGTACGCCCAACCTGATACGTGATTTCGTTAAGTTGTGTAGAAACTTGTTCTGCCTTGAATTTATAGGCCATCGCCCACCTAGGGGATTTAGACGTAAACCCCAGTTCATCTTGCTGTTGAATACTATTGACCTTAACCACCACACCGTCGGTTTCGTAAGGCAAATCATGACGATGTTTGTCCCAATGCTCAACAAAGGCCATGACTTCCGAAGTAGAAGTACAAAGTTTAGCAACATTTGGAACCTTAAATCCCCACTTTCTAGCGTTCTCAAGCATTTCCCATTGAGAGCTTATACCCGTATTACGACCAACAATTCCATATAGCAAGCAGTCTAACGGACGTTGGGCAACGATGGCACTATCCTGTAACTTAAGACTGCCCGCCGCGGTATTTCTAGGGTTCATATACGGCTCTTCACCATTTTCAACACGTTCTGCATTCATTTTGGCAAATCCTTCGAACGGAAGCACTATTTCGCCCCGTATATCGAATTTATCTGGATAATTGCCTTTCAGAATTAGTGGTACTGCTTTGATGGTTTTAACATTCGTGGTAACAGCATCGCCCTGGAATCCATCGCCACGGGTGACCGCTCGTACAAGTTCACCTTTTTCGTAGGTAAGGCTTATTGAAGCACCATCGTATTTGAGTTCACAGGTGAAGGCTACTTCCGCATCACCTAAAATGCGCTGAATCCGTTTTTCCCAATCCTCAAGGTCTTCTTTCGAATAGGAATTATCCAATGAATACATGCGATAATCATGTACAACGGTCTCAAAATTCTTGGTTACCCTACCTCCCACCCGTAAGGTTGGCGATGTGGGATCTTGAAATTCGGGATATTTTTCTTCCAATACCTGTAATGCCTTTAACTTCATGTCAAAGTCAAAATCGGAAATTGTCGGGTCATCAAGCACATAATAGTTGTGGTTATGCTCTCGCAGTTCTTTCCGGAGGGATTCGATTTCTTGTTCTGGGGTCATTTTATGAAAATTGAATATGTTTTCTAAACCTACGTGATGCACGGTTAAAGTTTACATCCGCCATATGTATTGCTTGTATATTTCAACAATTATAGTAGCCTTCAATACAATTTGATTTCACTGCAAATTAAAAATTTAGACACAAGGAGTTCAGTTAAAACTAATGTAAAGTTGAAACCGTATGCTGTGCAATTCGGTCGTGCAAAGAAGCCAACTCATTATATTATATGGTATGAAAGTAACCTTATCTAAATTTTAAAATAATAATATATTGGTATTTCCTTAAGGTTATATTTTCAAATCACAAGCTTTTATCATCCTATCATTGCCGAACATGTCTTTACGCAGCGTAATTTCCGAAAATTTACTATTTCTCAGAAGCTGTTTGGTTTCCTTTCCTAGATACTGATTGATTTCTAAATATAGACATCCATTTTTTTTCAAATGCTTTTTGGTTAACCCAACAATCGCACTGTAAAACATCAGCGGATTTTCGTCGGCAACATATAACGCCAATCCCGGTTCATGCGCTATGACGTTTTGATGCATTTCACGTTTCTCGCTGTTTCTTACGTACGGTGGATTGGAAACTATTATGTCATATTTGGATTCGGTATCCCAAGATTTTAAAATATCAACTTCGAAAAATTCCACATCAACAGTGTTCGCAATCGCATTTTTTCGCGCGACCTCTAGCGCCTCAAACGAAACATCCAAGGCGTGTACTTCAAAGGCAGGTAGATTCTTCGCTAATGAAACCGCTACGCAACCACTTCCAGTGCCAATATCTAAAATAGTCAACTTTTCTGCGGTCTCTATAGATCGAAAATCCTCAATTATCCAGCGTACCAATTCCTCAGTTTCCGGACGTGGTATAAGCACATTTTCATCCACATTAAACTCCATATCCATAAAATGGGCTGTACCAATAATATATTGAATCGGATGGTGCAAGCGCAAAAGTGAAAGAGCCTCGAAAAGTGGTTTTTCTTCATCTTTTGTAATAGTGAGGTTTGGCTGCATAGCCAACACGAAACGCTCAAGATTCAAATGGTGGGCAATGAGCATGGCAAAAAAACTGTCGACTTCTTCCTTAGGGTATATTTGGTCGAGTTCTTTATGGTAGATTTCCTTGATTTCCTTTAGCAACATTCCCTAAATTTTTAAGCATATAAACCGGACATGAATAATGACCGGTATCGCCCAAGCGTTTATCTATATATTCAAAACCGAATTTTGAATATAACTTTTGGGCATCTTTCATATATGGCATCGTTTCAATATAAGCTTTTTCGTACCCATATTGCATAGCGCGGTCAAGACACTCTTGCATCATTTGCGCACCTAATCCCCTGCCCCTAGCATCCGATAAAAAATACATTTTTTGAAGTTCACAAATATTGCCCGCGTAATTTTCGAGCTGGGCAATTCCTGCACATCCCAGAATTTTATCTCCATCAATGACCAAAAAATAATCGGCGCGAGCTACCTGGTAATTTTCATACATGTGGTCTAGTGCTTTATCCGCATAGGCAGTACCTACCTTCGGTACCCCTAGCTCTACCAAAACCGCTCTAATGACCTTTGCTACCTCTGCATTATCTTCTGGGCGTATTTCTCTAATGATTACACTGCTGATTGCCATAAATTATTATCCTATTTTTGCGCCGTGAATATACGTCAAAAATATATGTCAAGAGCCCTTGAAATCGCTCGAAACGGACTTGGTACTACCGCTCCGAACCCTATGGTCGGCGCAGTCATCGTATTTGACGAAAAAATTATCGGTGAGGGTTTTACCAGTCCTTTTGGTGGTGCACACGCAGAGGTCAATGCCATAGCTTCGGTCGCGGACAAAGCTCAACTGAAACATGCTACGCTATTTGTGACATTAGAACCCTGTTCCCATTTTGGCAAAACTCCACCTTGTGTCGATTTAATTTTACAGCATAAAATCCCGACCGTCTGTATTGGGGTTTCGGACCCACATGAGAAAGTAGCTGGTCAAGGTATCGATAAACTTCGAAAAGCCGGTGTAGACGTTACAACGGGAGTATTAGCCTCGGAATGTCGCGAACACCACAAGCGTTTTTTGACATTTCACGAAAAAAAACGTCCCTACATCATTCTAAAATGGGCCCAAACGGCGGATCATTTTATAGCACCAGATGTGATGGAACGTCATAAAAATCCGGAACCATATTGGATAAGCAATGCCTATTCCCGACAGTTGACCCACAAGTGGCGTAGCGAAGAACAAGCCATCTTGGTGGGCACGAATACCGTAGTTCAAGATAACCCGAAACTGGATGTTCGGCAGTGGAGCGGAAAAAATCCAAGGAAAATCGTTTTGGATAGAACTTTACGAATACCGGGGGATTATCAGGTTATGAAGAATGGTGTTGCGCCGTCTGCACATACTTTACCCACGCTTGTACTAACTGAAGCAACAGATGCATCCCGCTATCTGGAAGGTGTTGATTACGACATTTTGTGTTTTTCTAAAGACGTAGCCGGGGGTATTTGCAAGATACTTTACGAACAAAACATTATTAGTATACTCATTGAAGGCGGTGCCAAAACCCTACAAACGTTCATCGACGCCTATCTTTGGGATGAAGCACGCGTATTTACAGGAGCATCCCATTTTAAAAGCGGTACGAAGGCTCCAGATCGAATTGGTAAATTGGTAGTCTCAAAATATGTTGGAACCGATACTTTAAAAATTTATCATCATGATTAAAAATATCATCTTCGATTTTGGCGATGTCTTTATCAATTTGGACAAACAAATCATCATCCGAAAAATGTTGGAATTCGGTGGTACAGCCGAACTTAGCGACGAAATTATATTGCTCAATAATGACTACGAAGTCGGTGCCATTTCGTCGGAAGAATTTATTCATAAGCTGGGTAATCTATATCCCAATGCCAAACCAGAAGATATCGAACGCGTGTGGAATAGTATGCTATTGGATTTTCCTGACGAACGCCTAGAATTTATCGAGACATTAGCCGCGGAAGGAGACTATCGATTATACTTGCTAAGTAACACTAATGCCTTGCACATTCCGCATGTTGAAAAAATCATGGGTCACGAAAAATTTTATCGTTTCAAAACTTCATTTGAAAAATTCTATCTCTCCCACGAAATCAAACTTAGAAAGCCAAATCCTGAAATATATGAGTTCGTTCTCAATGAAAATGGTCTAAAGGCGGAGGAAACTTTTTTTATAGACGATAGCGAAGTGAATACTAATGCCGCTGAAAAATTGGGCATCCGAAGCTGGAATCTACAGGTCGGCAAAGAGGATATTGTTCAACTGAAATCCAGATTATAGCGTGGTTTACTTAGCCCTGAGTGTCTTATCATCCTCATTCATATTTGTTGTATTTAAGTTGTTCACGCGATACAAGGTAGAGACCCTATTCGCCATTATCGTTAACTATGTCGTAGCTTGCTCCGTGGGCCTGTATTTCTACAAAGGCACGGTAGCCCTGCATGAAGTACCTGAAAAACCATGGTTTTTGGGAACGGTCACCTTGGGCATTCTCTTTATAGTTATATTTAACTTAATCGCCGCAACTGCCCAGAATGTAGGGGTATCCGTCGCGTCGGTCGCGACCAAAATGTCACTTGTAGTTCCCGTGCTATTTGGGGTTATTGTCTATCATGAACAACTTGGCGTTCTAAAGGTCGTAGGCATCCTTCTTGCTTTAGCGGCCGTCTATTTTGCTTCTGCCAAAGAGAAATCCGTTAACTTTAAGAAAGCTTCCCTTCTATTACCCTTATCGGTATTTTTAGGTTCCGGCATTATTGACACCAGTATAAAATACATTCAGGAATATCACGTGAAAGAAGTTGATTACCCAATCTTCTCTGCAACCGTCTTTGCTGCGGCTGCCGTAACCGGTATCCTATTTATCCTTTTTAAATCTTTCAAAAATCCCGTGAAAATTACTTTTAGGAATATTTTGGGAGGTGTTGCACTCGGTGTACCCAACTATTTTTCAATCTACTTTTTGCTTAAGGCCTTACAGCATGATAGCCTGAACAGTGCTTCTGTTTTTACCATAAATAATGTGGCCATTGTCATGCTTTCTACCTTATTGGGCATTATTATTTTCAAAGAACGGCTAAGTTTCAAAAATTGGGCTGGTATCGGATTAGCAGTGATAAGTATCCTCTTGGTAGCACTTTTCTAATGAGCGCTGCCGAAGATGCATATAAGACCCTGGCGAAACCTTCAAAAGAAGTTTTATTTAAAGAAAGGAAGAGCAAATTCTTTGGATATGCCTTTCCCATTACAGTGGAAACGGATGTAAAACTGACTATTGAAAAGCTAAAGGGCATGCATGCAGGGGCAAATCACTTTTGCTATGCATGGCAAATCGGTGTCGAACAACCTACCTATCGCGTCAATGATGATGGAGAGCCCAATAATTCTGCAGGAATGCCAATCTATGGGCAAATACAAGCTTACGAAGTAACCAACGTGTTAGTTGTAGTTGTCCGCATCTTTGGCGGAACCAAGCTTGGCGTAGGCGGTTTGATTGGAGCCTATAAAACGGCGGCCCAAATGGCTTTGGAGACCTCTAAAATTGTAAATAGAACCTTAAAAGAGCTGTTCATAATAAACTTCGCCTACCCGGAAATGAACAAGGTAATGCGAACTATAAAAAAACGTAGCTTACATATCGTATCCCAAAAGATGCAATTGGACTGTGAAATTTTGATATCCGTGCGAAAACGAGATGCCGAAAATGTAAGAAAAGTTTTTAACGGCATTTTTGGAGTATCAATCAAAAATGAGAAATAGTAGTTACAAGGAATTGTAAAAAACACCTAAATTTACATTTGAATTTTTTCTAAAATGTAATCAGGGCATTTAATAGGACGATTGGTTTTCTTGTCTAAAAATGCCAGCACCGTATTCGCTGTTGCTAAAATTTCTTGCTGTTCATTATAAATTTTGAAGTCAAATTCAATCTTGACCATAGGGAGTTTTTTTAGGTGGGTTTCGACGGTAATGAGATCGTCATAAACGGCTGATTTTTTATAATTTACCGATAAGGAAATAACTGGCAACATTATACCCTTTTCTTCCATACTTTTGTAAGATATTCCAAAACTCCTTAACCACTCGACCCTTCCCATCTCTAGATATTGCGCGTAGTTCCCGTGATATACTACTCCCATTTGATCAGTTTCGGCGTAACGTACGCGGAAAGAAATTTTGTTAAAATCCATCATGTATCGGTTTAAAATCCTATATTTAAAAGGTACGGTTTATATGATGTTTAACATGGTGAAAAAAAAGGGCAAATTCAATAGGGATTAGTTTTTTTTTTAGCTTTTTTGTTCACATATTTGCCCCACTGAGAAAGTAAGTCTCCTCCGACGGATTTCAACCACTGGCGTAATTTTCTAACCAACAAATAAGTAATTTTTAACATGGGTGTCACTGCTAATTCCGTATGGAACAACTGTTTGGTATTTATCAACGATAACATTCAACCGCAGGCATTCAAAACTTGGTTCGAACCTATCAAGCCAGTCAAGCTTTCCGATAATGCCTTGAGCATTCAGGTTCCCAGTAAATTTTTTTACGAATGGCTCGAAGAGCATTACGTAAAACTTTTAAAAGTTGCACTTACTAAAGAGCTCGGCGAAACTGCCAAATTGGTTTACGTTATCCGTATGGAGAATACGTATGGCAACAAAGAGCCCTTTACCGAAAAAATACCTAGTTCGAACAGGGGCAATATGGGTTCCCAAGAAATGGATGTACCCATTAAATCGAAAAACCCGCAGTTAAAGAATCCCTTTGTTATACCAGGTATCCGAAATATTAAAATTGAGTCCCAATTAAATCCGAATTACAATTTTGATAATTTTTTGGAAGGCGATGCGAACCGATTGGCTCGTTCGGCGGGTATGGCCGTCGCCAACAAACCAGGGGGTACTTCGTTTAATCCACTTTTAGTGTTTGGTGGTGTTGGTTTAGGAAAAACGCATTTGGCCCATGCCATAGGAGTTGAGATTAAGGATAAATATCCTGAGCGTACCGTACTCTACATTTCTGCCGAAAAGTTTACCCAACAATACATTGAATCGGTCAAGAAAAATACCCGAAATGATTTTATTCATTTTTATCAATTGATCGATGTGCTCATTATTGACGACGTGCAATTTCTTTCTGGTAAATCGGGTACCCAAGATGTTTTCTTTCACATCTTCAACCACTTACATCAAAATGGAAAACAGGTCATTTTAACCTCCGACAAGGCACCTGTAGATATGCAAGATATTGAGCAAAGGCTCTTATCACGTTTTAAGTGGGGGCTTTCCGCAGAATTACAGAATCCTGATTACGAGACTAGGGTTTCCATTCTTAAAAATAAGTTATACCGTGATGGGGTCGAAATGCCAGAGGATATTATCGATTATGTTGCCAAAAATATAAAGACAAATATTCGTGAGCTTGAAGGTGCTGTCATCTCATTAATTGCCCAATCATCATTCAACAAAAAAGAGGTAACGCTAGAGCTTGCCCAACAGGTTGTAGAGAAATTCGTTAAGAATACGAAACGTGAAGTATCCATAGAATATATTCAAAAGGTAGTTTCCGATTATTTCGAGATGGATGTCGCTACGCTACAATCCAAAACCCGTAAAAGACATATTGTTCAGGCGCGCCAATTGGCTATGTTCTTCGCCAAAAAATTGACGAAAGCTTCTTTAGCTAGTATTGGTTCGCAAATTGGAAAACGTGATCACGCAACAGTTCTGCATGCTTGTAAAACCGTAGACAACCTTGCGGAGACCGATAAGCAATTCCGGAAATATATAGAAGACCTTCGGAAGAAATTGTCATAGCCTATTTTCTGTAGGATGCTGTTGGATAGGTTTGATTGATATTGAAATTCTCGGACTAAAGTTATTCGTATGCACTAGGAAAGGGTATTACCCCAAACTTGATTATTGCGCATTCTTCTTAAATTTCAAAATGCTACAATGAAAACTAAAATTCTTATGGTATGCCTAGGTAATATTTGTAGGTCTCCATTGGCAGAGGGAATTCTTAGAAGTAAAATCAATTCCGAAACGGTTTTTGTAGATTCAGCGGGTACCGGTGGTTATCATATTGGAAATCCTCCTGATCCCCGCTCCATAGCTATTGCGCATAAATACGGTCTGAATATAGAAGGTCAGCGCTGTAGAAAATTTGAAGTTTCAGATTTTCATGAATTTGATGTGATTTATGTAATGGATAAGGCGAATTACCAAAATGTGGTTAGTTTAGCGCAAAATAAAGCGGATAGGGAAAAAGTGAAATTAATTTTAGAAGAAATAGACCTTCCAGAAAAGCAAGTGCCCGACCCTTATTATGATGAGGAGGATAGTTTCGAAAACGTATACCAGCTTCTCAATACGGCCTGTGAAGCTATTTCTGAGAGACTATGATGCTGCCCGTACGAATTACAATCATACTAAACTAAAATCGCAACTGAACCCTTTAATATAGATGGTAACGAAAACTTCTGACAAAGGAAAACTCTATTTGATACCCGTTACTTTAGGTGATAACGAGCCTTTAGAGGTTTTACCTATTTCCATAAAAAAAACAGTTGAGCGTATCGACCACTACATCGTTGAGAACGAAAAGTCGGCGCGGCGATTTATAAAAAAAATAAGTTCGGGTAAAGTACAATCCGCACTCAAAGTATCCGTTCTCAATAAGTTTACGGAAATTCAAGAAATTCCAAGTTTTTTGACTCCCTGTTCCCAAGGCTATGATGTTGGTATTATTTCAGAGGCCGGATGCCCCGGAATTGCCGATCCCGGGTCTGATGTGGTTCAGATTGCTCATGAAAAAGGAATACAGGTGGTTCCCTTAGTCGGACCTTCATCCATTACGCTCGCCCTAATGGCCAGCGGAATGAACGGACAGAACTTCGCTTTCAATGGCTATCTGCCAATAGATGCAACCGAGAAAAAAGCGGTCATAAAACGTTTAGAAAAAATTTCTAAGGATATAAATCAGAGCCAACTTTTTATTGAAACCCCCTATCGTAACGATAAATTACTTGCCGAACTCATCAAAGTCCTACATCCAAATACGCGATTATGTGTGGCCTGCGATATTACCCTTCCTACCGAATATATTCTCACCCAGACTGCGGCAGCATGGAAAAAAACCAAACTCGAACTCCATAAGCGTCCTGCTATTTTTATTTTGCAGGCGTAATTAGTTGATTTAAGCCATCAAATAGTAAATAAAGTCGAAAAGCGTAATTTCAATGCGCTTTGTACAATTTTTCTTTCCAACTGTACAATAACAAAGAGCGGTTTCCCGATTATTTTCGAGATTGCCACCAGTTAGCAAATTCCCCTAGATTAAGCATTTCCCCCTCAATACGGTTACATCCCCCATCAATACGTTTACATCCCCCATAATATTCCCCCAACCTAATTCTTTTGCCTTATAAATAAACAGTCACTGTACTGTTCAAATATTACTTAATCATAATTATTAACCGCCAAAGTGCGCTAACACTCATTAAAATGAAAAATATTGTAATTATTGGAGCCTCAGGTCACGGGAGTGTGATTCTAGATTGTATTGAAAAAGAAGGTAAATATAACGTTTTCGGATTTGTAGATTCCTTTAAGGAAAAGGGGGAAATAAAAAACGGATACCAGATTTTGGGTAGCGAATATGATTTGCCGTCGTTGATGGAAATGTTCGATATATATGGTGGAATTGTCGCTATCGGTGACAACTGGACCCGCAAGCGGGTAGTAGACAGAATTTCTGTGATAGCCCCAAGTTTCAAATTTATCTCATCGATACATCCGAACGCGAGTATAGGCAAAGAAGTATACATCGGTCGCGGTACTATTATCATGCCCGGTGCGGTAGTTAACGCAAATTCTATTGTAAAGGACTTCTGTATAGTGAATACCAATGCTTCATTAGGACATGATGGCGTTATGGAAGACTACTCAAGCTTAGCCTGTGGCGTTTGCTGCGGAGGAGGCCTGTCGTTAGGAGCGTTTTCGGCAGTTTCTGCAGGGGCCGTTATTAGGGAAAATATCAGCGTAGAATCTCATACGGTCATCGGTGCCGGCGCTCTGATACTTAAAGACCTTCCCGATTGTGTAGTCGCCTTTGGGTCACCGGCATATATAGTAAAAACAAGGGCAATCGGCGATTGCTACCTGAGTGGCGGAAAAAGAAATATTCAGGTATTACCTATCGTAGCGAGTGCCTAGAAAGCTACTTTTTATGCCAACTCGCTATAATAAAAAATACTATTATAATTAAAAGAACATCATGAAATCAAAACACTATCTATTTATTATAATGAGCTTATTAAGTATAAAATTATGGGCTCAAAATGCACATAACTCTAACAACGCAGCATCATTCGAAAATGAGGCCAATGGCGTGAACGGTTGGTCAGGTAGTGCCACAATTTCTTCCGATGGTACAGATTCACAAAATGGTAATTTTTCCATACGGGCAGTTTCAACGGCTTCGAACGGCCGTACTTTAACCTACACCTACAATGCACAGATTGGGCAACAATACACCATTCGCATATGGGCGAAAGCAGGACCACAGGTTTCGGCACCCGCAGCTCCCGCATTTGCTGTATGGTCCGGTATGACTGGGTTTTCGACCACACCTATTCTGGGCTCGGCATGGTCGGAATATGTATTCAATGTGACGGCAACCTCTTCTTCTCCCCTAATAAGGGTTTATACAAGCAATTCATCGACAAACGGTACGGCAGGCAATACTATCTTCATCGATAACGTCTCTATACTCCCCTTAAACGCAGACGGCGAGCCCCCAAGTTCGGTAACATCCTTAGCCGCCAATGGCACCTCCACAACGGGTACACAACTCTCATGGTCGGCTTCTACGGACAACGTGGGGGTGACAAACTATCGTGTCTTTCAAAACGGGACACAAATTGGTACAACCGCCTTACTACAGTATACCGCTAATGGTCTTACGGAAAATACGTCGTACAACTTCAACATTCGGGCTATAGATGCAGCCGGTAATGTCTCCGCACCGGGCAATACGGTCAATATTACAACAACCGGTGGTACCGACTCAGAGTCGCCTAGCGCGGTCACGACCTTATTGGCTTCGGGCACTACTGCTACAGGTACGCAGCTCTCATGGTCGGCCTCAACGGACAACGTGGGGGTAACGGGCTATCGGGTTCTTCGAGACGGAACCCAGATAGGAACTCCTGTAGGTACGACCTATTCAGCCAGTGGCCTTAATGCAAACACATCCTACGCTTTCACGGTGCGGGCAGTCGACGCCGCTAACAACGTGTCCGCCAGCGGAAATACGGTAAACATAACTACAGAGGAATCCGGCACCGGTGTCATAGATTACACTTCGGTAAATTCCAATTTGCCCTCAGTCGATTGGCAGGCAAATAATTTGTTCGCGGCCCAGACTATGGCCATTGGAACAACTGATACTCAGGGTTACGCTTTGGCCGTAGCCGGAGACATTGTGGCTGAAAGCATCAAGGTGGCACTGCAAACCAATTGGCCCGATTTTGTTTTTGAAGAAGAGTATGCCCTGCCCCCATTAAAGGAAGTGGAGAGACACATACGTGAAAAAGGATATTTGATGAACATGCCTAGTGCCTATGAAGTCAAGGCAAATGGTATTGATCTTGGTGAAATGAATGCCCTTTTATTACAGAAAATAGAGGAGCTAACCTTATATCTCATTCAGCAGGATAAGAAAATTAGGGAACTTGAGCTGAAGAACAAAAATAGTGCTTTGGTCCAGAACACCTTTGAAAAAGAAAAATAAGGGCTAGTAAAGACGCTGAGAAAACAACAATACTACGTCTATGTAATATAAGATATTATCTATAACGTACAGTTTACTTTCGCCCATATTGGCAGCAGTGAGGTTAAAGAGGTGAATATGGAGAAGCATTGTAAATACTAGCTAGACATTTAGCGCTACCTCTATGTCCATTTTCCGACGTAAGTTAATTATAATTATCTCATGAGGTCGGAGAGACTGTTCATGAATTTATTTTATGATTTCAATAGCTTGTAAAAAATGAATTAATTACTGGAATCGGTAGTTAATGTAAAACTTCGTTCAGCGAAAATCTTCCCCCAAACTTTGAGTTGTTCGTTGATAAAAATGAACATTTTGAGGACTTTAACATGATATGCTTATAAATATAATTTTGTATGCAACAGATTGTTGCGTACCAAACAAATCATTCTGATGGTGGGAAACAAGTTTTTAATAATTGGCACATTTCTTTATTGCTGTTCGTTCACATCCTTTTCGCAAAGTATTCGAAAAGGTTTTGACGAGATGACGGATCAGGAAATATCGGGCCTGGTCAGCGCTTTTTATGACCTCAGGAACGGTCCGGATATTTTCAATGACATGGCAACTTACCATGCAAACTTTTTCAATTTTGACAACACAGCAGATCCAACGAGGCAGGACTTGCATTTTAACCTGCCTGAAGAGGCCGAGCGTGAGATTTTTTTAGCCTGGCATAGAATGATGATCTTTGAAATGGAGCAGGCTGTTCAGGAAATCAATCCGAAATTAAGCCTGGGATTCTGGGATAATTCAATTTATCAGTCGTCTGGAGATGAACTATGGGCACAGAATTTTTTGGGAAGTTTTGATACTAACTGGACCTTGAACAGGAATTTCGGGCAGGGAGGCCCTCTGCCAACGCCTAATCAGATTTCCGACTTAATGAATATGAACGACTTTTTCGATTTTTCCAATGAATTGGAAAGAAGGCCTGTACACAGGGGTGCCCACGTATGGACCGGAGGTGCCATGCCCACACCTCTTTCACCAAGGGATCCGGCATTTTTTTTCCACCATGTATTTGTGGACAAGGTTTGGCACGATTGGGAGGAAATTCACCAAAGTTCCTCTTTCATCGCAACATCTTTGTTACGGTATGATGGAACCTATATATTTGACGGAGAAGTTTTGCCAGCAGTTGATCCTAATGATATAAAGGATAGTAGGGTCTTGGGAGTTTTTTATGGAGAGAATGGTCTTGCACAACTGGATAACTATATCGTGAGCAATACGTATAATCCGGAAGAAATATTTTATTATCAGTATACTATTGAGGCTGGTAATAATTTCATCGTTCCTCCCGGAGCCGTTGCAAGCATAGAATCAGTAAATGAAGTCAATCTGGTGCCCGGCTTTGAAGCTGCAGCTGGTTCTTCATTTAGGGCTTCAATCGATACCCAAATCCTGCCAATATTTGCCCCGTCATTCCAGTTCAGCCAAAGACAGACAAAACCATATCCCTACTCTGATAAGCTATTTGAAGCCATTGTCTGGGAGGAAGGAGGAGATCTTTTAAATGATGAACCTATTATTATCAGCGCTTCGCCGAACCCGTTCCGGGATACCATCACCATTAAATTGAGTGAGAAAAAGGACTGCGTAGTTGAGGTTTTTAATCAGATGGGTATGCCAGTGAAACAAGAAAACTTTCAAAATACGGATACATTGGTAATTAAAGACCTTTATGGTTTGACATCCGGTTTGTATGTAATACGCGTATCGGATGCAAATGGTAACCTTTTGGTCGTAAAACGCGTAGTTAAGTTGTAAAAATGGAGGTCAAGGTACTCTTCACGCATAACTAAAGGTTCAATGATTTCCATGATTCATTCGGGTGGTCTCCGGATTCCTGTATTTGCAGCATTCTGGGAGTTTTGCATAAACCCCTTCTGGGGCCGTAAATCCATCGGAATCGTGCCCAACTTCCGAGATTTTCTTTTGAATGTCCTGTACCGAACATTTTCTTTCATCTATAATAGCTTTGAACTCTTTGGTTTCCGGGCTCCACTGAGCAAATTTTACGCCTTTCATTTTTATCGTCGCGGTTTCAATGCGGTTCTTGCACATCCCACAATTTCCCTTGACCTCAAAACTTACTGATTTATTCTTTTCCTGACTATGTGCCAGAACTGTTCCAAAAAGTAAAAGAAGGGTAAACAATATTGGCTTTTTCATGTTGTTATATTAAATTTTATATCTGAATCCGACATAATAAGCACTTTCCAAAACGGGTCCATATACAATGGTACTGTCAAAATAACTTCCAAATGGTGCTGCATTGGATAGAATTGGCCGTTCCTGCGTAAAATTACCGATGTTTTCACCACCAACATACATTTCGAAAGTATTGGAAAATACTTTGGTGACCTGCGCATTTATCAAACCATAGGCTGGCGAATGGGATGGGAGACGAAATTGCTGGGGATTTGTACTGGTATCCGGCAATCGCTGCCTTCCCAGCCAATTTCCAGTAAGATCGAACCGCCATTGGCTACCCTCATTCCTTTTAGGTGTTTCGTAACTAGTGTTCAAAAATATCCGGAAGGAGGGTTGCAGGGGTTTTTCAAGAGATTCAGTGGCATAATCACTGACCACATGAAAATACTTATAGGTAGCCCGCAATTGCAAATCCTTAAAAATTTCATAATTCAAATCCAATTGTAAAGAATTGGAATAACTGGTACCTTCAAGATTATAAAAGGAAATTAGCCTTGGGTTTTCCCAGTCCACGATGACTTGATCCTTAAAATGTGTCCTGTAAAAGTCAATCGAAAAATCCAATACCCGGTTCCACAGATATAATTTTTGGATGAAGCTGATGCCATAATTCCACGCTTTTTCCGGATTGAGACCATAATAATTCCCTCCCCTTTCTGAAATGGCTATCTGCCGGGACGAAGCGAAAAATTGTTGATTTTCTGCGAATATATTGGCACCTCGTTTTCCCCTTCCAAAAGAGGCCCGAAGACTTGCTTTGTCCCATAAACCATACCGTAGATGGAATCTTGGGGTAAGGAAATTCCCGAGATTATTATGGCTGTCTGCCCGTAGACCTGCCTCAAAACTCAGTCCTTCCAGATTATCATAAGTATATTCAAAAAAGGTTCCGATTAATTTATCATCACGGTGAAACATCGTTGAATTGACCAATTCACTAAATGTATCGTAATTAAAATTAATTCCAGTTTTGAATTTATGTTGTGTGCTGCCGATTATACTATTGAAAATAAAGTTGGTATAGAATGAATCATGTTGAATATCATAGATGGATAAGCCATAGTATGAGTCTTGATTATGGGAAGTATATGCAAGCTGGAGACCATAGCTTTCATAGGGAAGGTCCGGTAATACATACCCTACTTTAGCAGAAATATCCATTCGAGAGGTATTTATTTCACTGCCCCAGTTCGTATTGGAAAATTTGTCTGTTTTAAAATCAAAGTCGGTCTGTCCCATCTTTTTAGTATCGGAAAGGTATTGAATGGTGGCGAAGCTTACCCAACCGCTCTGAGGATTCATATATTGCCAGCGATTCATGAAATTGACTTGGTGGCCCAATGGTGTGTCCAAAAAAGAATCCCCATTTGCATCGATAATCCCATCCCTTAGATTGGCATGCATATACATTCCAACCCCCAAATTATCACCAATAGTCTGGTTAAGCCTAGAGTTGAATTCATAGCGTTCATAATTATTTGAATATAAGTTCAGGAAAAAGGTTTTGTCGGATAAAGGCTTTACAAGTTCACTGTTTATATGGCCCGAAATACTTTCATACCCATTGATAACGGTTCCGGCACCTTTGGTGATCTGAATGCCATCAATCCAGGAACCGGGTATAAAAGAGAGCCCGAAGACTTGTGAGGCCCCCCTTATGGATGGCATGTTTTCTTGCGTAAACAATAAATAGGGGCTATTGAGACCAAGCATCTGAATTTGCTTTGCACCCAGTACGGCATCAGAGATGTTGACATCTACCGTAGGATTGGTCTCAAAACTTTCAGACAGGTTGCAACACGCCGCTTTTAGCATTTCCCGGCTGTCAACCGAAACCACGTTCTGTATTTTAAACAGCGATTTCTGTAAAGAAGCCACTTCTTTTTCAACCACAACCTCATCCAAAACAACCCTAGTATACAAAACGATGTTTCCTAAATTGGGCCTGTTTACGGGAATTGTATCAGGTCGATAGCCTACTGAACTTATTACAAGTTTACGCAAAGTGTTGTGGTAAGGGATTTTAAAATTTCCCAAAGAGTCGGTTACAGTACCGAGAGTACTGGAGAGCCAGTATATATTTGCATCCGGTACCCCGATGGTCTTTCCTTTTTCATTAAACTCAATTACTTTTCCAATGACCTGGATCTGAGCCTGAGAAGAAGTTCCCAATGCCAAAAGGAAAAGCAAAAGAAGAGATCTTATCTCCATGAAATTAGTTTTAAAATAAACTTTAAAAATTGGATTTGGAGCTATATTGCTACTGTATTGTTCTGGAAGAATACATGTTAGAAGTCTATGGAATTTCAAAAACTAGTTATAGTTATACCTCTTCCATGCTCGTAACGCATGCGAATCTTTCTTATTTTTACGAATATGAACTGTTCATTCTACATTGTCATCCTGTTAATTTCCGTTTTTTCCTCGGGACCGGTTTTCAGAACCCCGGCAGGGTTTGTTTTCCAGGATGGTTCGACCAAAATTCGGGTAATCAATGCAACTGATCACTCTTTCACCAATGTTTCATTATTCTCCATGAATTTCGATAATTTACTTCCAAATGATACATTAGCTTACAAAGAACTGCGATATGATTCCCTACGAGATGACCCTTTGATATATTGTGTCATTGACGGAAAGAATCTGGCAAGGTATCTTACCATTCCCGATAAGGCGGCTCGCCGCTTTACCTACGTAATAGACAGCGTGACTAACGGGATATTGCATGTAAGCTCATATAGTGAAATTTCAGAATAATGAAGATTAAAGAAATTCCCACGTTGCAGTCCTTCACGCAGAAAACCGTCAGCCTATATCTTCATGTGAGCCATTCCGGACACTCATTTTTATCGAGGAATTACTAAAAGATGGGGATATAACTTTGCTGAAAGGATTCTTCTATTTTTCATAATCCCAATAATCAATTTTATTTAATACAAGCAGGTAACCCTAGACTAAACAAGGTTTCCCACTGGCGAGTATTTCGAAGTTTCTTTAACCTTTAACTACTGCCACGCTGATGTTTAACAGTCGTGAAAAGGTCTCAAGTTCCTCGTCGTTTACGTGAATATTTTCAATGTTCCCGTGATCGTGGCCATTCTTTCCAACAGCGTTTGGTGTGTATTTACCATCCACATAAATACCAAAATGGTACGTACCGGGTATTTCGGTTTCATGAACATGTACATGCGACGGACCGCCTTCATGACTTACCACTTTTACTTCTTTATCCTTGATAAATTCAAGTCCTTTCTTCTCCTTTTCCAACTGGGCAAGAATAAGGGCAATATCAAGTTCAGGCTTGCATTTTTCTCTATCCGAGCCACCTTTCTCTCGCTCCGAATCCTCGATTTTCTTTATGATTTCGTCCACCTTCTCCCTGGGCAGCAGTTTCGAAATATCGAAATTTGGGGCGACCATCCGTGCAAAGCCGCTCATATAGGCAACTCCTCCGACCGCTGCCTGAACGTTAATCGTGATATTTATTTCCTCCCCAGGCTGCACCATCAGACTCTTCGTATCTAATTCTATCTTTAGATTGGTACGAGCATAGACGTTTGCCACAATATTACAGGCATCATTTTCATTTCTGTTCGTGCTTAGTGCCCGTATATCAAGCCCATGCTGGCTTTTGGTCAAAATATTGCGAGTAGCTATTCTCTTTTTTGGGTCGTTCAATAGACGGGAATAACGAGGACCTCGAATGGGACCAGCAGAAACCGGGAACAATTGTTCACCAAGCGTTGGCATGACCATGCCATCAAAATTGTTAGCCTTGTAAGCGATCATAAGCTCCCATTTTCCGACCCAACAATGCTTTGCGGTGTTTCCCCGTTGAACCATTACCGTCAAACGTCCATCAGATTGCTTAGCGGTGACGTGCGGGGAAGGACAGCAGTGATGGCAAGATTCACCGTGTTCATGCTCTTTATCATTGCCATAGAGCATAAAGCCATTGGGACCATGAAGCATAAATTTCCAATTTCTATCTTCAAAGTCCATTCCCTGGGCAGTAATAAAAAAAGCGTCCTCAGCAGAAGTGGCGTCGAAATACAAATGGGTATGTTCGCCTGCAAAAAGTTCAATGACCGGATCAAAAATGGTGGTAAAGCCAATGGCTGCTGCCAATGCATTGGAATAGAATTTATCGATAGTACCGGCATTTTCTCCATGGAATACCTGCTGTGTACTTAAGTTCAAGCCTTTGTTTTTTAAAGTCTCCAAGGTGGGGTAGCTTACATCGGCACCAGTCCCGAAGCCCATGGCAAAGATGGCCGTTCTGCTAAAACTACCATTTGGAATGGAATTCATAGGAGCCCCCGAGGTACGTATCCCGTCTGTCAAGATGGCCAAATAACGCCTCTCTTCGGTGGGGTCACCGCCAAAGGGAGCTTCCACAAGGGTGTTTTGCACGTCTTGAAGTGCATCAGCCAAAGGCGTCCCCCCTCCAGGGACTATGGAGGTAATATTCAAATCAAAGGTTGATTTGCTAAAACTGCTTCCTGTTTTTATCAAACCATAATTAGGTGCACCAAAGACAAAATCAAAATCATTGCCTAATAGACTCCTAAAAGTCTTGATACCGGCCGTCAAATAGATGTCGCCACTAGCCTGGGCGGTCTCCGCATCCTGTAAAAATGCCGAAACGCCCCTTTTGGCAGCTTCCCATTTGGTAACATCCGGATTTGTGGTCACCATGGGATCAGGGGTAAGGCCCAACATGCTACCTGTTCTGTCGAGACCTATTCCCAGTATTGGAAGGGTATCGTAGGTGTAACCGAATTCGCTCCGGTAGTTCAAAGTGTCCGCGTTCGTTTTTGCGCCAGGCCCCGTTACCCAAGAGGGCATGGGAACAGAACCTGCTATGGCGGCATTCGTACCGTATCCCGCGGCACCCCCTATCCAAGGGTACATCAAATCATTTCTATGGTGATGGGCGTCACCAGCTCCAGGAGGGTTTGCGGGAAACTCGTTCATGTGGCCATCAGCTTGCCACATGGCCCATAGGCGATCAACATTACAGTGGACTAGATAAAAGAAGGGGTCAAAAGGAGACGCCTGAAGTATCTGCATGTGTCCACCGAACCACCTGTGCATATCGTTGTGCAATCGGTGTCCCGAAGCTATCCCGACACCAGCTTCCAGGCCTCCTTGAAAATCAGGGTAGTTAGCCTTTGCAAGAGCCTGTTGTATATCGATTGGGGATGGTAGTGGGGTATCCGCGGCTGCCCCTGTACTACGTTTAAGCCCCCCCCGGGCATTGGAAGGAAATATATCGCTTAATGTCCAACCGTTGAGCGACGCTGGCCACCATGCGGGAAGGGTGGTGGTATTTGGCCCGGTATCGGGTCGGTTGACCGCAAAGTAGCCTTGTTGTACCCTTCCCCCTGTAGTTCCATCAGGACCCATAAAGGTATTGGTCATGATGCTGGATGGGTCTGTCCAGTCCCAATAGGGTACCATTACCCCTGGAACTTTACTTTGAAGCTGTTGTTCCATATGAAACAAAAAATAACGGTGCCAGCTCAAAAACGAGTAGGCTCCCATACCTCCGTGACCAAAATTAACGGTCGGAGATCCAGGCGCAAACGCTTCTTGGATCATCCAATGGACGGCGGCAAATTCGTCCCATTTACTATAGCGTAAATTTGCTGATGCTCCTGGATTTACTATATCGGCCTTGAGCAAAACACATGCCCTTACGAAATTTTCTCTTTCCGTAGCGGTTAAAAATTTGGCATTCTTTCTTGTTCCCATGATAAATTATTTTAATGATGTATGACTTCTTTTTTGGGGGAACAAATTGAATGGGAGAACGATTACAAGTGGAAATCCTGAAATTTCAATGAGAAACAACACTACTGGTTGAGAACCCTTAAACCGCCAATGCACCTACGATTTCCGTTAAATAGTGAAATTTTAAATTCTATGACAAAACAGGTACAATATTCTAGGACCTTGAACTGGTCTTGAGTTTTTGTTTGGTGCCGAGATTTTCGATTTTTGTAATTCAATGAAGGCTTTCTTGAGCAGCATCACCTTAGCTACGGTATCGTTCTATTTTAGAATTTCCCTAAGCCTGTAATCGTGATCTTTCCTGAGCCTCGCTCATATGTATTTTGTTGATTACAAATTTCCGTTTACCAGATGAAAGCAAGGGAATATCCTCTACGAACTCCAACAAAATCTCTGCTTCCGCTCCCAAATGGTTCTTGAACTCACTTATAATTTTCTTACCGCTATCGAACTCCGGTAATACATTCAACTTAATTCGATACATTTTTTCTTGCTCCTGAATGAACTGATATTGCTTGATGTGTGGATATTTTAGAATATGGTAAACCACATATGGTGATACCATTTCACCTTTGGTATTTAATACCATATCCATTTTTCGACCTTCCACCTTAGTTAGCACAGGATAGGCTACGCCGTTTTCGGAACAAGGCCCCATCTGGCCGATATCACCGGTGTCATAGCGAATCATTGGCATACAATAGTTATAGAGGTCCGTAATAACAATGCGTCCAGGCTCATCAGTTTTTGCGGGCGTATCAGAGTCCATTTGTAAAATTTCAACAAAATAACTGGCCCAATTGATATGAAAATCGTTGCCCTTTTGGGACTGTTGTGCCAAAATTCCGTTTTCTACATTGGCGTATCTCGAGACTACGGGAATGCCAAAATACGTTTCGATACTTTTTTTGGTATCTTCCTTTAATGTCTCTGAAATGGCAACAATGGAATTAAGTCGTTTAATATGCGGAATCTGATTTATATTATCCACATAACGCTTTATTTCATCCAAAACCGAAGCATAGCATAATAACCCTTTGGTCGCCGTATCACTTGACATAGCGTTTAAAAGATGTTTTATGTCCGTAGGGGTCAAGCGCGAAACCGGGTGCATATGCACATTTTTCCGCCAAACCATCCAAGGTGTCGATGTATTATATTGGTCCCAATGTCTGACATAAAATAGTTTATTCCCTATTTCAAAACCGGCTTTTTGATTGAAGTAGGTAACATCGGCAGAGTGTCGGTTTTTTTTGTTCTTGTCGTGATAAACCTTGAATGGTGTTCCGGTCGATCCACTGGTATAGGCTTGGTAATTCGTTTCATCTATGAATGCCGTTGATCTAAAATCATCGTATTGATCACGGATAACATTTTTATTTATAACTGGAAAGTCTTGAAGGCTTTTAAAATTACCAAATTGACCATAGTAGGTGGTGGTATTGGCAGCGTGGTCTAATAATTTATTCAACGTTTCAGATCTTCTAAGCCTTGATTCGATCGAATCAAAGTTTTCTAAAATATTCTTAACATCCTTTAAATGGTTTTTTACAATACCTCCTTTTAAAATATCTAAAGACCAGAATAAGGTTTTCCTGAAAACTTGTAGCATTGCTCCGTGATTTAGTGTGGTTAGTACTGAATTATATCGGGGGATTTACATAGCCCCGTTTCAATAAATCAATTGGTACTTCGGTATCATTTTTGTAAAAATAATGAGAGACCAGGAATATGCCTTTGGAAATTGTACACTCGGCCGGTTTTAGTGTGTAATCAGTGCGGTTAAAGTCTTCTACTGCAATACCTAAAAATAAACCCCAACGTGAATGTCAGGGTCTACTCCATCTTCATATGTACAGTAAACTTTACTGCTACTTTATTAAAAGTCTAAAGACTATGTTCTGGTAGTTTCTAGACTTTGGAATCCCTTTTTCTATACTTTCGGATTCCGTTTCATAATTATATGCGTTACATCATATCCGGAAAACTTTTTCATATAATGGCTGATGTTTGTGCCATAACTATCGGAGACATCGAAAGCGCCCCACGAACGTAAATACTTTTTCACATTTCCGGCACCAGCGAGATGTGCGGCAGCCAGCATTCCGGACTCTGTAATAACGATACCGCCAATATTTTTACCGACGAACCGCTCAATATCTTTTCTGAGAATCCATTTATTACGAGCAATGTTCGTGTGAAAAACCTGCTCTTGCAACATTGGATCGTTCAAAAAACGGGTGGCATCATAAACACCCATAAGCTGTAAGGTACCGATACCAAATTGATACTTTCCTAGATACCCTAAGGTATTGATTATAAAATAATTGCCACTTGACTCTTTAAATGCCAAGGCTTCTTTAAAACCGATGTAAGAGCTACCTAAAAAAGGCGGTGCCATTAACATCTTAGCTTTCAAGATTTTGTTTTTGGGGAACAAAACCTCAGTAGGTTTGTTGACTTTAAGGAATTCGGGCACTTTAACCTCTTTTTTAGGTTGGAACCCAAAACTCAAAAAAATACTGGTAATGATTAGGGGAACCGATAATCGAATCCACTTTCTCATATGTTGTTTTTCCTAAGACTTACGAAAAAAAAGGTCGCTTAGATTTAAAAGACAAAGATAGGTTCGGTTATAACCTATTTTTGATAAAATAGGGTATAACGTATATATTTTAGATGAGAGACCCACAAACGAACGAATCGATTACCTTTTGATTTTCTGTTCGTTCAACCAACGGATGTACTGTATCTTATTACGGTTATGTTGCGCTGCTGTTTTGGCAAACATATGATATCCGAAATTCTTGACGTCGGCAACCATATAATAATAGTCATTCTTTTCAGAATTCAAAACCGCATCAATAGCGGTTATATCGGGCATTGTAATCGGGCCTGGTGGCACACCGGTATATTTGTAAGTGTTGTAGGGTGACTCAAGCTCTAAATCTTTGTAAAGAACCCTTTTAATTATGGTATCGAAATTACCCGTGTGTTTTTTAATGGCATAAATGACGGTAGGGTCTGCCTGAAGCTTCATTCCCGAACGAATACGATTGAGATAGAGCCCGGCGACTCTCGGACGTTCATCTACTTTTGCAGTCTCTTTATGAACAATGGCGGCCAAAGAAATAACTTCGGCAGGAGTTAGATTCAACGCTCTGGCCTTTTCCAAACGCTTTTCATTCCAAAAACGCTTGTACTCTGTTAGCATACGAGCCCTAAAATCCTCCGGAGAGGTATTCCAGAAAAATTCATAGCTGTTCGGTACATACATGGTCATTTTGGTATCATCGTTAAACCCATTGGCCTTTAAAAATTCAGGATCATTAAAAGCATCCTTTAATAGCATACTATCCGGTTCTATCTGCAGGGATATACGACCTGCCAGATCCTTTAGCGTTTCCTGATTGTTGAATGCTACTTTTACGGGCACGTTGTTACTGCGAAGGGAATTGATAATTTCATTATTGTTCATCCCTTTTTGTATCGCATACTTTCCTGCTTTGACATTAGAAATATATCCTTTACGCTCAGCCACTTTCCTGAAACTATCCGTGTCCTCTATAAGCGGCTCCAGTTGCAATACCACTTCTGAAAAATCGGCATCCGTAGGAATATAAATAAAGGCCTGTTCGTTATTAAAACTAGTATTGGGCGCAAAAATGGCATCATATACCATATAAGCAAATATGCCGCCAACTACAAGCCCGGCCAAAAGAATGAAAAGCAATATTTTTTTTATATACATAGGCGTGTCAATATTGGAATTATATTTTGTTTTGTAGAATTTTACGAAGGAATAAGAATTATGAAATGCGTTTCAATAGTTAATCCTTTATTTTTTGGAACATAATTTCATCCTTATATACACCGTTCGAAAAAATCCAGTCCTTTTTAATGCCAATTTCCTCAAAACCTAATTTTTTAAAAAGATGGAGACTAGCATCATTTCCTGAAACTACGTTAGCATATAATTGCCTTAGCTGTAAGGTAGAAAATCCATATTCGGTTAAGAGACGTATGGCTTCCGCGCCCACCCCCTTATTTCTATTTCCATTTTCCAGAATTACCAAGCCTAAACCAGCACGATGGTTTTTGGGGTCAAAATCGAACAAATCGATGAGGCCAATGACAGTATCCTCTTTATCACATATACATAATCTCAACTGCTTGACTTCATAAATATCACGGTGGGCATTTTCTAAGTATTGCTTAAGAATATATCTTGAATAGGGCGTAACTGTACCACTTATTTCCCAGATGGCCTCGTTGTTCTCAAGTTCATATAAAAATTTGATATCGTCTGGTTCCAAGGCACGCAGCCGTATGTTCGCTCCCTGTAAACTCAACATTCAATCTCACCTTTAAAAACTTGCTTTGCGGGGCCGATAAGTTGTATGTTTTGATAAATACCCCCATCTTTTTCAAAAGATACCTTTAATTCTCCACCCAAAGTCTTAATCTCCAATTGGTTAGCATTCGTCTTACCGATATGGTTCATGGCTAAGGCGACAGCGGTGACACCGGTACCACAGGATAGTGTTTCGTTCTCGACGCCACGTTCGTAGGTTCGAACGGAAAAACTGGATACGTCGGTTTGCGTAACAAAATTGATATTACTTCCCGATTTTCCATAGATGCCATAACGAATTTTTTTTCCTTCCTTGAACACATCAAATCCATCGATATCATTTACCATTTGTACGTGATGGGGTGAACCGGTATCCAAAAAGACAGCTTCCCGTTTTAAAATAATTTCGCTAAGGTTTTGCATATGAAGGCTAACCGTATCGCCATCTATACTAGCATTGTGAAGTCCGTCAACGGCTTTGAAAACCGTATTTTCAGTAATTATATTTAAATATTTTGCGAAAGCAATCGTACATCGTGCACCGTTACCACACAAACTACCTTCATTTCCATCGGCATTAAAATAGACCATCCTAAAATCTGACAATTCGTCATTTTCCAAAAGAATTAATCCATCACCTCCAATACCGAAGCGACGATCACAA
The DNA here is from genome assembly GCA_011050085.1 of Pricia antarctica. GTDB lineage: Bacteria > Bacteroidota > Bacteroidia > Flavobacteriales > Flavobacteriaceae > Pricia > Pricia antarctica_A. The sequence continues at coordinate 39,839 of DRGL01000059.1, forward strand.
AGCGAGGCAATTAATTTGGCATTATTATTGGAAAAGATAGATTGACGATTATCAACCATGATAAAATCGTTGCCGGTACCTTGGTATTTAAAAAATGGGATTGTCATAGGTCTAGGAAAGGGACAAATATAATAATATACACCTTAACCTTGTCCCGTGCTTTCTAAAGTATTTAATCTTAAATCCCCACTTTTCGATACAGAAAATTGAATTAAGAATTTCTTAGCAGTTAAAAAGCCGTTAAAGCGATTAATAATGTAATAGGATACTGGCGTAAGCGTTAATTTTAACATATCTAAATTAGAAACAATGAAAAAGATTACAAGTACATTTTTGGTCGCCGTTTTCGCTGGTGCGATTACCTTGGGGGCTTACAAGTATTTTTTTGAGAACACAAAATATGCCATTGTTAACGATGGTACAGGTGCTTCGATGTTCGACACGAGCCTGACCCCAACTTCAGTGAAGGGTTCGGGACTAAATGACGTTGATTTCACCACGGCGGCAGCTAGTACAGTTAATGCAGTCGTACACGTCAAAAACGTTACTATTGGCAGGGCGCAACCCTCCAATATTATGGATTTTTTCTATGGACAAGGCGGACAGGGCCAAGAGCGTGCCCAAGTAGGTACTGGATCAGGGGTTATAATTTCACAAGATGGGTATATCGTTACCAACAACCATGTAATTGATAATTTTAATCAGTTGCAGGTGACCCTGAATAACAATAAGACCTACGATGCCGAACTGGTCGGTACCGACCCGAATTCAGACATTGCCCTTATAAAAATCGAAGCTGAAGATGATTTGCCTTATTTGGCGTTCGGGGATTCCGATAACATTAAAATTGGTGAATGGGTATTGGCAGTTGGGAATCCATTTAACCTTACTTCTACGGTTACCGCTGGCATTGTAAGCGCAAAAGCTAGAGATTTGCAAATGGGCGGAAGTCAGTCATTTATTCAGACGGATGCCGCTGTTAACCCTGGAAATAGTGGTGGCGCTTTGGTGAATACCAATGGCGACTTGGTTGGTATAAATACAGCAATCACTTCACAAACCGGTTCATACGTTGGTTATTCCTTTGCTGTACCTAGCAATATAGCTAAAAAAGTTGTCGACGATATTCTGGAATATGGCAATGTACAGAAAGGCATTCTTGGAATTAGCTATATACCAATGAATTCACCCTATGCGGCGGAAAAAGGAATTCAAAACATTGATGGGGTATATATTGATGGTGTTGAGGATAATACGGGAGCTGCCAAGGCTGATTTACGTAGTGGCGATGTTATCAAACAGGTAGACAATATCAAAGTCCATAAATTTCCTGATTTAACCGGTTATCTCTCTACCAAAAAGCCAGGTGACGAGGTACAAGTTACCGTTGAAAGAGATGGGAATCAACTAAAGCTTCCTGTAACACTTACAAAGATTCAGAGCTTAACCGTTCCAGAAATGGGTTTGGTTATCAAAAATCTAACTGATAAAGACCGTAAGCAATACAATATTAAAAAAGGTGTACGCATAGTGGGCGTACCTGAGCGGTATTCTGGCTATGGTTTAGAAGGTAAAATCTTAATCGCCCTTGATGATTCGGAAATAAATGATATAGAAGAGGCAAAACGCCTTTTTGCAGGCATCTCTAAATACGAGAAAACTGTGATTACCATGTTAAACAATAAAGGAGAGCGAGAACGTTTGATTTTCCAATAAACGCCTCGTTGACAAATGATAAAAGCGTCCCTATCGGGACGTTTTTTTTGTAAAAACCCTAGCGCAAATCAAACCTATGTCCATTTTTTTTTCTAATTTGATAATATTGAATTACTTTCGTCGCCTTAATCAATAACGATACCCACTGTTCCATGAAAGGTTTTAGAAAACTGTTACTGTTAACGGCCCTGTTGACATTCGGTCTGCAATTTGCCCAAGCCCAAGAAGAGGATGAGGAAGAGCTTTCCCTTGAAAAAGGAGATATAGATAGCCAATTTGAATATGTTTATACAAAATCGGGGAACTATAGATCTGATGGTAAACTTTACGAAGTAGTCCGAACTATTTCATTGGATCAGCTTCGTAAGAATGTTTTGGATAGCCTTAATGGATTCAATATTCGAGCCGCAGAATTAAAGGCAACAATTTCCGGTAATGAATCCACCATTGGTTCTCTTGAGAAAAAGTTGGAGGATACTACCAATAGTTTAGCATCGGTAACCGAGGAGAAAGATAATATGTCATTTTTAGGAATTGCTGTATCTAAGGGCACGTACAATGCCATTCTTTGGACGGTAATTGCCGGATTACTCATACTGTTACTTTTCTTTATCTATAGATTCAGGAACAGCAACATTCTCACTCAGGAAGCCAAAACCAATTTATCGGAATTGGAGACCGAGTATGAAGATCACCGTAGAAGGGCTTTGGAACGTGAACAAAAAATCAGCCGACAACTTCAAGACGAAATCAATAAGTATAAAAAACAGAAATAAAAAAAGCTCCTCTCGGAGCTTTTTTTAGATATTGATTAAAGTTGAAATCCGGTACTTTACCGGATTTACTATTTTTGCACTTTGGAGTAACCCAACAGAATAGATAAGTATGCGTATAGATATCATTACGGTTCTCCCAGAACTTTTAGAAAGTCCATTTGGCGCCTCCATTCTCAAGAGAGCCATTGAAAAGGGATTGGTGGAGGTTCATATGCATAATCTCAGGGATTATACGGATAAAAGCTATAACCAGGTAGACGACTATCAATTTGGCGGAGGTGCCGGCATGGTTTTAATGATAGAGCCCATTGACAAATGTATCACTGCGTTAAAAACAGCCCGTGAATATGATGAGGTGATATATATGACGCCCGATGGTTTGACGCTGAATCAGAAAATGGCAAATGGACTTTCGCTACTCAAAAATATCATAATTCTTTGCGGTCATTATAAAGGTGTGGATCACAGGGTTCGGGAAGCCTTTATCACCAAAGAAATCTCCGTCGGTGATTATGTGCTTTCTGGTGGGGAGCTAGGTGCCGCTATCGTTTGTGATGCAGTTATACGCTTACTTCCTGGTGTACTTAACGATGAAACCTCTGCCCTTACGGACTCATTTCAAGATAACCTACTTGCTCCACCAGTGTATACTCGGCCCTCGGAATACAAAGGTATGAAAGTTCCAGAAATTCTTTTATCCGGTAATTTTCCCAAAATTGAGGAGTGGCGTGAAGATGAGGCACAAAAGCGGACCGAACGCCTTCGCCCTGATATTTTAAAGTAAGCCGGAGTTTTTATTTCGAAAAGCTGAGAAATATATTGTAGGTTCCAATATAACTACTATTTTTGCACCTTGTTAAATTAACCTCTGACGAAAATCGTGAAAGTTGGTTGTAGCATAACCGTAAATCAAAGATTATGGATTCGTTAATAAAATTTGTTGAGGACCAGTTTGTTCCTAAAAAAGAATTTCCAGAATTTTCAGCTGGTGATACTATTACCGTATACTACGAAATTAAGGAGGGTGAAAAAACACGTACCCAGTTTTTTAGAGGTGTAGTGATTCAAAGAAGGGGCAGCGGCTCGACCGAGACCTTCACAATACGAAAGATGTCAGGTACTGTAGGTGTAGAAAGAATATTCCCAGTTAACATGCCAGCCTTACAAAAAGTGGAAGTCAATAAGAAAGGAAAAGTACGTAGAGCCCGTATTTTCTACTTTAGAGGACTTACCGGTAAAAAAGCTCGAATTAAGGAAGTACGTTCTTAATTAAGAATTAGAATAATTTACACTACCCATTAGGATATATGTCTTGATGGGTTTTTCTTGTTATAAACAATTGTTAATAACTAATGTTTACATCCTGTTCGTTTTAAATCGACTTTAAATTTTGTAAGTTTCAGAAATCTTTGCTACTTTTAATACATGATTTAGAAAGATATTTGTCTTAAATACTTTTTTTAAATCAATATAGAGTTCACGTTCTTTATAAAATTGTTTAGTTTTTGTAAGGTATTGCATTACTTTTTAGTAATGAATCCGAAGCATAAAATGAGCTTAGTATCCAGAGGCTGTCGCTTTTGGAAATTTTCTAAGTGGATGTATAACTTGTTCGAAATTGAGAACTTTAGTTTTCAAACAGAAATAAGCACATTAAAACAATCTAAAAGAAATAACTGAGTCACCTTAAGTAAAATTAAGGAACGTAAGTTTTTTCAAACGTCAGGATTAGTGATGCGAATGCGATCAAGGATTGCCGATCTGTTATAATACAGGGAAGAAAGTTCGCTAACTACTTCTAAAATCCATATCAATGTATTTATATATTGATATGGATTTTGTTTTTTTTATCCCATTCAGGCGCTTGTTTTTACTCCTTCCGCTTTCCCCTGACTTCAAAGCATAAAATTGTATATTTGCTCCGCTTAAAACAAGAAATCGTTGTTATTAGCTCTTTCTTTACGATTATATTGATAATACTTAAAACAAGTTCCAAAAAAAGTAATTTTTATGTCTAAAATTTTCTACACAAAAACGGACGAGGCCCCGGCTTTGGCAACCCAATCATTTTTACCCATTGTAAAAGCATTTGCACAAACCGCCAATATTGATATTGAAACTAAGGATATTTCCTTGGCGGCAAGAATAATCAGTACTTTTCCCGAATTTTTAAACGATGACCAGCATACATCAGACGACCTTTTGGAACTAGGTCAGCTCGCCAAAAATCCGGAAGCTAATATTATCAAACTTCCTAACATTAGCGCATCCATTCCCCAACTGAAGGAAGCTATAAAGGAATTACAGCAAAAGGGGTATGCCCTACCAGACTACATTGATGAACCTTCCAACGAAAAAGAGAAAGATATCAAATCTAGATACGATAGGATTAAGGGAAGTGCCGTAAATCCCGTACTTAGAGAGGGGAACTCCGATCGTAGGGCTCCACGAGCCGTAAAAAACTACGCTAAGCAAAACCCACATTCAATGGGCGCTTGGAGTTCAGATTCAAAAACGCATGTTGCGACAATGGATCACGGGGATTTTAAATCGAACGAGAAATCATTGACCGCCGAAAATGCGACCGATATCAAAATAGAATTGATACAGAACGATGGTAAAACCATCGTATTGAAAGAAAAAATTTCCATTTTAGCCGGTGAGATTATCGACGCGACGGTTATGGAAAAGAAAGCCTTAATATCTTTTCTGCAAAAACAGGTTAAGGACGCTAATGATAAGGGCGTACTTTTTTCACTGCATTTGAAAGCGACGATGATGAAGGTTTCCGATCCCATCATTTTTGGACATGCGGTCGAAGTATTCTTTGCAGATGTTTTTGACAAACACAAATCAACCTTGGCAAAATCTGGAATCAGTGCCAATGATGGGTTAGAAAATCTCTACACGAAACTATCCGAGCTACCGACTGCTGAACGTGATAGTATTGAAAATGCAATTAAAGAGGCTATTACCGACGGGCCTGATTTGGCCATGGTCAATTCAGAGAAAGGTATTACTAATTTACATGTACCTAGTGATATTATTATAGATGCTTCAATGCCGGCCATGATCCGGAATTCGGGCAAGATGTGGAACGCCGACGGAAAATTACAAGATACCAAGGCGGTAATACCCGATAGCAGCTATGCTGACGTGTATTCGGCCACCATAGATTTCTGTAAAGTAAATGGAGCTTTTGACCCGACCACAATGGGTACTGTACCTAACGTAGGTCTAATGGCTCAAAAGGCAGAGGAATATGGTTCACATGATAAAACTTTCGAAATACCTGCTGACGGGTCGGTCAGGGTGGTCGATTTGAATTCAAATAAAGTTCTGTTCGATCATACGGTAGCGCAAGGTGATATCTGGCGGATGTGTCAGGTGAAAGATGCACCGATTCGTGACTGGGTAAAGTTAGCGGTAACCCGCGCCCGTGCTACGGAAGACGCCACTATTTTCTGGCTAGATCCATCACGTGCCCATGACGCCGAGCTAGTTAAAAAAGTAAATGCATATTTGCCCGAACACGACACCTCCGGTCTCGACATCCGAATTATGTCACCATTGGAAGCCACACAATTCACCTTACAACGTCTAAAGGCAGGTGAGGATTCCATATCGGTAACTGGAAACGTACTACGTGATTACCTTACCGATCTTTTTCCGATTCTTGAAGTGGGAACAAGTGCTAAAATGCTTTCAATCGTTCCGTTGATGAATGGTGGCGGACTCTTTGAGACCGGAGCGGGTGGTTCTGCACCGAAACATGTTCAACAGTTTTTGGAAGAGGGTCACTTGAGATGGGATTCCCTTGGGGAATTTTTGGCCTTGGGCGTTTCATTGGATTTTTACGGGGAGAAGCACGACAACAAAAAAGCCCGCATTTTGGGGGATGCCCTTGATAGCGCAACGGAAAAATTCCTTATTCATGACAAATCCCCATCACGCAAGGTCAATGAGCTTGATACCCGTGGAAGCCATTTTTATCTCGCCCTGTATTGGGCAGAAGCTTTGGCCGAACAAAACAAGGATGCTGAATTGAAAAAAATATTTTCAGAGGTTTATGAAGCCATGAAGAAAAATGAATCTAAAATTGTAGAAGAACTCATAGATGCTCAAGGTAGTGCGCAAAACATTGGGGGATATTACAAACCGAATCAAAAAATGGTTTCTGAAGCTATGCGACCCAGTCATACGTTGAATGCTATTTTGAACGAAATTCAGTGAGTCAGGGAGAAACCATCATACCTTTACAAATACAACAATAATAATTTCAACTTAAGTTTATTGTAGTTTTTTTTGGAATGCATGAGCTAATACATATTTATAAAATGGTCACTATCTATTGATGGTGTCCATTTTTTAATATATGGTTAAGCACAGGTGTCCGCCCTATTTTCTTTTTACTTTTAGCGTAAGTATCGTTGGAACAAAATCAGCTTTAATGAATCGAATTGACCAGGTCTTACTCCTAATTTTTCTAAATAGTTTTCTTTTTTCATTTTCACAACAGAAATTTACCCTAAGTGGTACGATATCCGAAGCCTCGAGTAATGAAACTCTTATTGGCGTTACCGTTGCGGTTCCAGAACTACGAACCGGAGTCACCACTAATGAGTATGGATTCTATTCTATTACCCTTCCCGAAGGACAATATGATTTACAGGTCAGCTACCTTGGTTTTCAAGAGGTCGTACAACGCATATCCTTTACCCAAAATCAGAAGCTAAACATTCAGATGAATGAGACTACAGCACAACTGGAAGAAGTCGTAGTCACTGATGATATTGAAAAAATGGATATCCGTAAGCCACAAATGAGTGTTAACTCCCTTTCTGCGGCCACGATTAAAAAAATACCCGTAATCTTAGGTGAGGCCGACGTCATCAAATCCATATTACTATTACCAGGTGTCACTAACGCCGGAGAAGGTGCATCCGGATTCAATGTACGTGGAGGGGCGGTTGATCAAAACCTGATTTTGTTGGACGAGGCGATTATTTTCAATTCCTCCCACCTGTTCGGATTTTTCTCCGTTTTCAATCCCGATGCCATTAAGGATATCAAACTATACAAAGGGGGAATTCCCGCGCGTTACGGTGGTAGAATCTCCTCGGTGTTGGATATATTTCAAAAGGAAGGAAATAGCAAAGAATTTAAAATGAACGGTGGAATCGGCCTGGTGGCAAGTCGTTTGTTGGCAGAAGGTCCTATAGTAAAAGATAAGGCCGCATTTTTAATAGGAGGTCGTTCATCCTACGCACATTTATTCTTACCACTTTTTGACGTTGATAATAAAGCCTATTTCTATGACCTTAATACCAAAATCAACTATAATATCAATGATCGAAACAGTATCTTTCTTTCCGGATATTTCGGAAGGGACGTGTTCAGTATAAGCGATAGTTTTGTAAACACCTATGGCAATGCTGTCGGTAATTTTCGATGGAATCATTTATTTTCAGATAAACTATTTTCCAACCTTTCCCTAATCTATTCCGATTATTACTACGGACTTAAATTAGACTTCGTCGGGTTCGATTGGAATTCGGGCATATCAAATTTCAATTTAAAATATGATCTGAAACACTACGTAAACGACAAGCTACAAATCAATTACGGGCTGAATAACATCTACTATCGATTTAATCCTGGTAAGATACAGCCAAGTAGAGATGATTCAGGTATTCTTGAAGAGCAATTAATTCAAAAGTATGCCAATGAATTTGCAGCCTACATCGATGTTGAACATGACATCACGGCAAAATTAAGTTTGAATTACGGATTGCGGTTTAGTAACTTTCTACGATTGGGGCAAGATGAAATAAATGTCTACCAGAACGATAATCCAGTAGATTTCGACCCTCTATTGTTGGTTTATCAAGAAGCACAGCCCGTTCGTATTTCCAGCCCAGGAAGAAGCGGTAGTCTGGCGACTTTCAATAATTTGGAACCAAGAATCTCATTGGCCTACACGTTAAATGATACTAATTCATTTAAAGCCAGCTATACACGCTTGGCCCAATATCTACACCTCTTGTCGAACACCAGTTCTCCCACTCCTTTGGATGTATGGACCCCAAGTGGCCCCTTTGTAAAACCACAGCTTTTAGATCAATATGCCCTTGGCTATTTTAGAAACTTCAGAGAAGGTGATTATTCTTTGGAAACCGAGGTCTTTTATAAGAATATTCAAAACCGTATCGATTATATCAATGGTGCCAATCTGATTGCGAACGACGCCATAGAGACCGTTATATTGAATGGAGAAGCTAAAGCATACGGACTGGAACTGCTTTTACGGAAAAACGAAGGGAAATTTCAAGGGTGGCTAGCGTACACGCTTTCAAAATCAGAACAGCGAACACCGGGAAGGACAGCGACCGCAAACAATAGTTTTTCGACCCGGGAGACTGGTATCAATTTTGGTGAGTGGTACAACACTCCCTACGACAAGACACACGACATATCGGTCTATGGAAGTTATGAATTGAACACGAAGTGGAGCTTTAATACTAATTTTGTATATCAGACCGGCCAACCCACCAATTACCCCATAGGACAGTTTGAATTCCAAGAATTAACGGTGCCATATTACGGTCCAAGAAACGAACAGCGATTACCAGACTATCACCGCATCGATGTGGCCGCCACCTTATCCCCAAGAAAGAACGCTCAAAGAAATTGGAAAGGCGAATGGGTATTCAGCATCTATAATCTATACAGTCGTAAAAATGCTGCTTCGATAAGCTTTAGCCGCAATCAGGACACTGGAATCAATGAAGCCGTCAGGACATCCATTTTTGGTATAGTACCAGCCGTTACCTATAATTTTCAATTTTAAGGCCATGAAACGATATATTCTTTTGAGTGCCGTCTTATTTATTTTATGCTCCTGTGAGGACGTAGTGGAAGTTGATGCGCCATCAGAACCAGCGAGGTTAAGCATAGATGCCCTTATTCGCATAGATGACAGTCTGCCCATAACTCATGTAGTTATTACGGCAGGTCTGACCAGTTCCTTCTTTGGGGATGTTTCTACGGCCGAGCTCGATTCGATAATCATACGAAATAATGATTTTGTACCTACATTATCAACAGATGAAAATTTTTTAATTTTGAACGAGACAAGTCCAGGTCGCTATGAAGGGGATAAAGAAACTTCGTTTTTCACCAATGGTGGCCTTGAACTTTATATCGGTTATGGCGACAGTCAATTTTTAGCCTCTACGCGCTACGCACCAGCGGTACCTATTGATAAGTTAGAACAAGGAGAAGGTCAATTGTTTACTGGAGATGAAACTGAAGTATTGGTGGCGTTTACGGACAATGCCAATCGAGATGATTTTTATCTTTTTGACTTTGATTTCAATGAATACCTGGTTACGGAAGATGAATTTTACCAAGGCCAGACCTTTGAATTTTCCTATTTTTATGATGAAGACGTTAAACCGGGCAGGGAAATCAATGTGAGTCTTTTAGGAGTAAACGAAGCTTTTTATAATTATATGAACCAGTTGATTGTACAAGCTGGGGGGGATCAAGGGCCGTTTCAAACCCCGTCGGCAACCGTTCGAGGTAATATTGTGAACGTTACGAACAATACTAATTCAGGAAGCGTTGATGTCGATGATGTTCGTAACAATTTCGCATTAGGATATTTTGCGGTTTGTCAGACCTTTGATAAATCAATTGTCATTCAATAACACCTAAGATAGAACAAATGCGCACTGACAAAGATTTATTGATAAAGGGGGTAAAGTATCTTGGCTATACCGTTTTATTGATGTTCTCCGCACCGGTAATCATCTATCAAGCCTTTAAAAACCAAGAGCATCCGCTGTACTGGCCCGTACTTATTTTAGGGTTGCTGTTAGGCGTGGTTGCGATAGCCATGGGATTTTATAGCATTAAAGTCTTAGTAGATTCACTTTTTGGGAAAAAAGAGAACTGAAATACCTCGTCTTATTTCTTGCTTTCCGCAGGACCCCATTTATCGGTGAGTTGAACATAATCAAAATCTAGAACAGACGCTTGCCGTTCTAACTGGAACGCTGCGAAGGCGCGTTGAAGAATGTCTTCAATTTGATAGTCTTCGTGAATACGTTCAGGACGAAATTCTTCCTTAAGACTAATCTTAAACATACTGGCGGTTGTATTATACCAAAAGGCACGCCAACCGCTTCGCAACTCCTTTACCAAATCGAAGGCCGTAGTACCGGTCTGACGATAAATAAGCTTTACCAGAATTTGACCTTCTGTACGCGTAAGTTTTTTAAGCTCAGCCGAAAATTCCTCTTCTATAAATTTTTGGACCTCTTTAGTATATTTTTTTTGATGCCGCTTTCGTTTTATTTTCGTGATACTTTCATTGAGTTCGACCAATCGTTCTGCCGCAAGTTTGGCATAAGGGTATACCTTCAAGGTCTTTCTTCGTAAAATATAATATCGCAATTTATCTTTGTAGGAAGTAAACTTTAAACTACCGAAAATATAAACCTCGTCAAGGTCGATGGAATTTCGAAATATAGAGTCCCCCTCGACAATTATCATCTTTTCAGCGATAGAATCAATAGGCTCTTCTTCGATTTGGGCGTAAGCCGACCAGCCAAGCAATACAAGTAATAGTACAAAATGGTTTCTCATTAGGGTCGTAGTGTTCAAAAGTCCTGCCAAAATTAACGATAAAAAAATGTCCTTATTATTGAATGGCTCTTAATAAATAGTGAATATTGGGGTTAACATTTTGCATCCTTTGAAACATAGGCTAAGTTTGCAATCAAATAAAAAACAAAATGGCCAAAAAAGACATACTGAACAAAAAATCATTGGAATTTTTTGAAAAATACCTAAACAATGCTTCTCCAACAGGATATGAATGGGAAGGACAAAAATTGTGGATGGATTATCTAAAGCCCTATGTAGACACTTTTATTACGGACACATATGGTACAGCGGTCGGTATTATAAATCCCGATGCGAAATACAAGGTGGTAATCGAAGGGCATTCTGATGAGATTTCATGGTATGTCAACTATATAACTGATAATGGACTTATTTATGTTATTCGAAATGGTGGAAGTGACCATCAAATAGCGCCTTCAAAATGGGTCAACGTACATACCAAAAAAGGAATAGTCAAGGGTGTCTTCGGTTGGCCGGCCATACACACCCGGGATAAATCGAATGAAACGCCGCCAAAACTAGATAATATCTTTATTGATATAGGGGCAAAAGATAAAGAGGAAGTAGAAAATATGGGTGTACACGTAGGTTGCGTCATTACATATCCAGACGAGTTTCAGATTTTAAACGGAGATAAATTCGTATGTCGCGCCATAGACAACCGAGCAGGTGGTTTCATGGTAGCAGAGGTAGCAAGACTTTTACATGAAAACAAAAAGAAACTCCCTTTCGGATTGTATATCACCAATTCAGTACAGGAGGAGGTCGGTTTGCGTGGAGCGGAAATGATTACTCAAAAAATTAAACCCAATGTCGCAATCATTACCGATGTCTGTCATGACACCACGACCCCGATGATTGAAAAGAAAACCCAAGGACTTACCGAAATTGGAGCTGGTCCGGTTATTTCCTATGCCCCAGCGGTTCAGAACAAATTGCGCGAGCGCATTTTAGAAACCGCAGAAAAGAAAAAAATTCCGTTTCAACGCATGGCCGCATCCCGAGCTACAGGAACTGACACTGACGCATTTGCCTATAGTAATGGCGGAGTTGCATCTGCCTTGATTTCATTGCCTTTACGTTATATGCACACTACTGTAGAAATAGTTCATCGCGATGATGTAGAAAATGTGATTCGTCTAATCTATGAGACTTTGTTAAATATTAAGGACGGGGAAACCTTCAGTTATTTTGATTAAACACCGGTATGGATGAACTTGTAGATATTCTTGATTCGGATGGAAATGCTACGGGTCAGACAGCCCTTAAATCGGAAGCACATGAAAAAGGATGGTATCATCCGTCGGTTCACATTTGGTTCTTTACGGAGGATAAAAAGGTATTGATTCAGCAAAGGTCAAAAAACAAGGATACCTTCCCCCTACTCTGGGATGTTTCCGTTGCGGGACACATCGGTGCGGGAGAACCTGTTGAAAAGGCGGCAGTACGCGAAATAAAGGAAGAAATTGGATTGCAGATCGAGGAAAACGACTTGCAAAAAATTGGCGTATTCAAAGCGACCCACAAACATTCCGAAGTATTAATTGATAAAGAATTCCATCACTTGTTTTTGTGCAGGTTAAAAGTGCCCCTAAGGGCTTTAAAATTGCAGAAAAGTGAGGTAGCGGACTTGAAGCTGCTGCCTCTTTTGCGTTTTTCGGAGGAGACTTGGGGTTTGGCGAATGTTTCGCAATACGTGCCCCATGGTGCTACGTATTACAAAGAAATCGTAAAAGCAATTAAAAAAGCCTCATCCGAATAACGACATGATGCAAATCAAGAAGTAGTGCTATATCTTGGCGTTGTATTTTTAGCCAGCTTAGGCTGTATTTTAAAATCCAATTTCCCTCTTAAACTTTTGAACAAATACCTCTGTGTTGCTCATAGCATAGGTTATTTGCTCACCGGTCTCCATATTTTTAACCACGAATATGTTGTCTTCCAATTCCTTTCCACCAATTAAAATAACATATGGAACATTTCGATTATTGGCATATTTGAACTGTTTTTGTATTTTGGCATCCGAAGGGTAAAGGTCAGCTTTTATCCCGAATTTACGCAGTGACGTCGTAAGGGTAAGAGCTGCGAACGCTTCCTTTTCACCAAAATTCAAGCATAGCACTTGTAAGGTTTGGTTAATTGTTTCAGGGAAAAGTCCTAATTCTTCAAGTACCAAATACACACGATCAAGTCCGAATGAAATACCGACACCACTCACACCATTTAAACCAAAAATTCCTGTGAGATTGTCATAGCGACCGCCACCCCCAATTGAACCCATATCTACGTTTTCCGGTGCTGCAACTTCTATAATCGATCCTGTATAGTAATTCAGGCCACGGGCTAAGGTTACATCAATGGAAAGTTTAGCGGATAGCGTTCCTAATTTTTTGACGGTTTCTATTATAAATTCCAGCTCCTCTACGCCTTTGCTACCTTCTTTAGAACTGGACAGCATATTTTTTAGGACGGACAATTGCTCAGAATTGGTGCCGGAAAGCGTAAATAAAGGTTCAAGTTTAGCGATTGAATCAGTTGAAATACCTTTTGCCGTCATCTCTTTTTTTACATCTTCGGCACCTATCTTATCCAATTTATCCAATGCGACCGTAAAATCTATGAGCAGGTCTTCTGCACCGATGACTTCGGCTATACCGGCTAATACTTTTCGATTATTTAATTTGATATTGACACCTTCTAGCCCTAGTTCAGCAAAAACAGCATCATAGAGTTGAATAAATTCTACTTCCTGTAGAAGAGAGTCAGCACCGACTACATCGGCATCGCATTGGTAGAATTCCCTAAATCGACCTTTTTGTGGACGGTCGGCGCGCCAAACCGGTTGCATCTGATAGCGCTTAAATGGAAAATTTATTTCGTTCTGGTGCATTACTACATAACGGGCAAAGGGCACGGTTAAGTCATAACGAAGTGCCTTTTCAGAAATTTTTGGTGTCATGGTCGAGACATCCTTTGCATTGTAGGTATGCTCATCGACTTTATTTAAATAATCTCCCGAGTTCAAAATCTTAAAAATCAAGCGATCACCTTCATCGCCGTATTTGCCAATTAAAGTATCCGAATTTTCAAAGGATGGAGTTTCAATAGGCTGAAATCCAAAAATCTCGAAGTGCTTTTTTATTATGTTAAAGACGTAATTACGCTTTGTGACCTCTTGGGGCGTAAAATCACGGGTACCTTTGGGAATACTTGGTTTTTGTGCCATTAAAAAGAATTGATATGCGAATATAAGTGATTAGGGTATGTGAACAACAAGGGAGATTGCCTTATGCGCCTGACGTATCTATAACCTTTTCGAACCAGCGGTATAAATCTCCTTTTGTAATTGCGGCACCTTGTTCTATCAACTTGAACTTATCTAAATTTGAATCGTCTGAATAAGCCTTTGAAGCGGTCAAATATTCCACAAAATCGGATTGCCAGTTTTTCTTGAACCAATCGAAACCTATTTTGGTGGTTAAATCGATATCGGGATTCATAATTTTTACTGACAATAATTTCATTTCTTTCGTAGCACAATGAAACAGGTTCATGTTCATGGCTGAAATATTCTCTAGATAGGCGACTTTGCCCAGTACCCCTTCCCATATCAAGTCGCTAAAAATGTCGATTTCGTCTTCTGCGACTTCGGGTTTCTGCTGTTTTAAACGTTTCCACTCCTCGCCGGTGATGGATTGGGTGGCCAGAAAGTTGACGAATTCCGGTTCGAGTTCTTCCAATTGCTGTTTGGTAAGCCTTGTATACTTCATTCTGCAAAAATAAAAAGGTCGTACGGAATGCACGACCTTATCGCAATAAATAATCGAATCTGTTTTAAAAGATGTACCGTAACCCGAATTGTACCTGCCATCTTGATAATAGACTGGCGTCAAAACCGAAAGTTTCGGTCAATTCAGGATTAAAGGTATAGGTAGGCGTATTGTTCTCGTCTACACTTACCGATACCGGATTTAAGTTGTTCGGCTGCTGTATTACCCCCCAATTACTGTTCAAAAGGTTACCAAAGTTCAAAATATCGGCGCTGAACTGAATCGTATGGGTTTTGTTTTCGGACACATTAAAATTAAAATCCTGGAGTAATTTTACATCCCACCGGCCGCGCCATGGGGCCAGTGCACCGTAACGATCGAAATAATCTCCACGATTATCGTTTAAATAATCGTCTTGTTGGATGAAATTCTCATAAGCCTGGGCTTGCCCATCACCGGAAAATTGCATTTGCTGCACCTCGGCTTCCGTAGGAATGTATAAAAGATCATTGTTTTGAAATGAACTGTCATTGTTGATATTGCCGGCATACGTATAATTGAAACGACCCCCTTGCCCATATTCGAAAAAAGTGGAAATAATAGTACCCCATCGCCCTTCACCGTAGGTAAACTGTTTTGAACCAACTCCAATGAAACGATGCGTATCACCATATTTGGAAAAGGACAGCACATCGTCGTTTGCATTACCAAGATTGGGATTAAAATCAAAGGCATCTCCGGTAATTTCAGCTTCGATTGAATTTACATCCTGCGCATTCAGATAGTTATAAGCCACGCTGGCAAAGAGGCCATTGTCCCATGTTTTCTGCGCCTTTAAAGATGCGTTCCAAATTCTACCCTTATCGGAATTTGTGAACACATAGGCATTGGTAGGGCCTCCAAAATCGTTTACTGCCTGATCGGCCAGTTGATATACCGGTCTATTGTCGACACCCTGCAAGGTTCCGGAAGGTGCATTCAATCCCCAATTCTGCACGTGGGCGGCATTGAGGTCTTTTGTATAGGATAAATCGGCAGTTAGAATAATATCATTTTCGAAACGATGATCGGCACCGATATTAGTCCGCCAAACCTGCGGCCATTTGAAATCAGGGTCCACAATCTGATAAAAGAAAAAGTCGACGGCCTGTACCTGATTCCCCAACCACACAAAGGGAAAGCGACCCGTAAAAATTCCGGTGCCACCACGTACTTGGGTCGTTTGATTGCTTTTTACATCCCAGTTAAAACCTACTCGTGGTGAAATCAAGAAATCGTTACTGGGCAAGGTTGTCGAATTCAAGTTGGAGACCTCCCCCGTTTCCGGATCAAAATAATTTATATCCGGTTGATAGGAACCATCGGGAGATGTTCCACCTTTGCGATCTATATTTTCTTGTATTTTATCCTTTGTATCAAAATATAAAGGCTTGTCAAAACGGATGCCATAGGTCAATTTGAACTCATTGGTGATACTCCAGTCATCCTGCAGATAAAAGGCAAACTGGCCTACATTGGTCTCGGCCAAGGCCCATCCGCCGGGTGTGCCTTCTGCGGATCGGTTGTTATTATCAAACGTAGTTTCGGCACTTTGAATAAGGCCTTCTATCAGTCCGCCGGGTTGCGCATTGGCAAGAAACTCTTCGACATTCGCAAAATTCCTGAATTCTTCTCCGATTGGAAAACCAAAGGTACCGCCGTAAGCACCTAAATTAAACGAATTGTCAAACTGGAACTTTTCGAAAGAAACACCCGCGGTCAAGGTATGGTTCCCAATAAAATAATTGAAATTATTGGTGACTTGAAACACTTTTTGATCCAACCGATTATTTATAGAAAACGGCTCGTGACCTGCAATGATATAATTACTACCGGCATCATTTTGTATAATAATACTAGGGGCCGGGGATGAAAACGGATCACGGGAATCATCAAAATGGGTGTAGCCCACTTGAAGTTTATTGGTCGCATTATCTCCGAAGGTAGAGTTGAGTTCTAACTGAAATGACTGTAGATTATTATTGATTCTATAACCGGAATTTTCGAACTGTAGCGTCTGTGCATTCGGTCCCCTTACGCCCAATGCGGTAGGGTGGGCAGGTTTTTCCTTTGACGCGTCCAGAAAATTATAGATGACCGCCAAACGGTTATTATCGTTGATATTCCAGTCTAATTTAAGAATTCCCTTGGTCGACTCCGCCCCGTAGGTAAAGCCTTGGTACGCTCCGGTGTTATAACCAAATCCTGATAAGGCTGACTGTACCGCAAGCAAATCATCTTCCACAACGCGGGATTCGTTGATGGCACCCGAACCTGTATTAGGTACCCATCCGTTAGACCCTAAGTCGTCACGCGAATCTTGTTCGAAGTTTGCAAAAAAGAAAAGTTTGTTCTGGATAATGGGACCACCAATACTGATACCGTATTGGTTTTGGTTTAAATCCGGCTTCACGACATCTTCTCCCTTTATCTTGCCTCCAGTCAAACTTTCGTTCCTGAAAAAACCATAAACCGTACCCTGGAAGTCGTTGGTACCGCTTTTCGTCACCGCGTTTACGGTAGCTCCGGTGAAGCCGGACTGTGTAACGTCATACGGCGCCAACGATACCTGAATCTGATCTATGGCATCTAGCGATATAGGTTGGGAACTGCTTTGTCCCCCCGGGGACGGTGCATCTAGCCCGAATGGATTTCCAAAGAACGAACCATCCAAAGAAAAGTTATTGTACTGATCGTTTCGACCGCCGAACGAAAGCCCTCCTTCACCGGAATTTCCGGATGCACTGGGCTCTAAACGGGTAAAATCTTCGGCCGATCTCGAAATGGTCGGCAACTTGGTAAGCTCTCTTCTTCCTACACTGGTCTCTGCTCCGGTGCGGCTACTACCAAAGGTTCCACCACGATCGGAGATAACCGTGACTTCGTCCAAAGCTTGACTTTCCGTCATCAAAATCACATCTAAAGGAAACGTTTTTCCCAAGGTCAGAAAAATATTTTCAATCAAATGTTCCTTAAAACCTACATAGGTGACCGTCACCGTGTACGGGCCGCCAACTCGCATGTTAAGTATTTTGAAAAGCCCATCTTGATTAGTGATTGCACCATATTTAGTACCGGTTGGCGTATGAACGGCTACCACGTTGGCCCCCAATAAAGGTTCGTTCTGATCATCTACAACGGTACCGCCCATGTTTGAAGTAGTGATTTGGCCGGACGCATTGAGTACCGCGAAAATTAAAAATATAGGTAGGAGTAGTTTTTGAAACATAGCGCTCTATTTTTAAGTTTGTTTCGCGAAATTAGCGCAAAAAAAAAGAGCTATGAAAACATAGCTCTTTGAAGTTATTACTGGTTATCAACCATTACTTTTGATCTGAAACCACCTCGAAATTGAATTCGACGATGACTTCCCTATGTAATCGAATATCAGCCGTGTAAGGTCCGGCTCGCTTTATGGCACCTCCCCTAATACTGATATATTTTCTATCGATTTCATGACCGTCTTTGGCCAGAACATTTGAAAGATCTGAAGCAGTTACAGAGCCGAACAATTTGTCGGCAGCACCTACTTTTGCAGGTATCTTGATGTCAAGTGACTTCAAGGCGTCCGCAGTTTTGCTTGCAGAATCGACAACCTTCTTCTCTTTATGTGCACTCTGACGTAAATTCTCCGCCAAAACTTTTTTCGCCGATGAAGTTGCCATTGCAGCCATCCCTCTTGGGATTAAATAGTTTCTACCATAGCCGTTCTTCACGTCTACAACATCGTCTTTAAAGCCTAAATGCTCTACGTCTTGTTTTAGTATAAGTTCCATCTTTGCTTTAATTATTTTAGTAAATCCCCAACGTACGGCATTAGTGCGATATGACGGCACCTTTTAATGGCCTGGGCCACTTTGCGCTGATATTTTAATGATGTTCCGGTTAACCTTCTAGGTAACAGTTTACCCTGTTCGTTTACCAACATTATTAAAAAATCGGGATTCTTGTAATCAATATATTTAATTCCGTTCTTCTTGAAACGGCAATACTTCTTTTTAGTATTGGTCTCAATGTTCAATGGGGTCAAATAGCGGATTTCGCCATCTTTCTTCCCTTTTGCCTGTTGTTGTAGTGTTGCCATACTTCTAACCTTTGCTGGTTTTTAACCTTGTTCTTCTTTCTTCTGCCCACGCGATAGCGTGCTTATCCAATCGTACCGTTAAAAAGCGCATAACGCGCTCTTCCCTTTTAAGTTCTTGCTCATAGGGAGTAATCACTTCGCCGGTTGCGGTAAATTCGAACAAGTGGTAAAACCCACTTTTTTTGTTCTGTATGGCATAGGCCAATTTTTTTAGTCCCCAATTTTCTTTGGTGACCATTTTGGCGCCATTCTTAATTAAGAAATCCTCGAATTTCTTAACTGTTTCCGCTATCTGTTCATCAGAAAGCACGGGATTCAAAATGAAAACAGTTTCGTAATGGTTCATAAATGTATATTTTTTAGGAGCGCAAAAGTAAGAATATTTGCGTTACATTACAAGAAAACTAGAATTTCTTCGTTCTATATTTGTATTAACCTAAATCGAACGTACCCAAATCTTAACCTATGTTCATTGCCAATTATAAAGAAAACTCGGCCAGTAACACTTTTTTTCTCAGTTGAACGTGTTTTTTTAGTATTTTGTCAATGATTTAACCCCACAAATCGCCCTATTTATGAAATTAAGAAGTATTATCGTAGACGATTCGTCTATGCAGCGTATGGCCGTTGCAAAGCTGGTAAACAGTCATCCGCAATTAGCTATGGTCGCGGAATACAGCAATGCGATTGAGGCCAAAAACGGTATTAAGAATCACGAGATCGATTTAATCTTTCTCGATGTTGAAATGCCTATCATAAGCGGATTCGACCTACTCGAGTCTTTGGAAAATAGTCCTCAAGTAATCTTGATTACAGGTAAACCTGATTATGCCCTTAAGGCATTCGATTATGATGTAACCGATTATTTGCATAAACCGATTACCTTGGCACGTTTTGATGCCTCTGTTAAAAGAGCGCTTTCGAAATACGAACAAATGCATCAAGTTCTAGAAGACGAGGAGCATATTTTCGTAAAAAGCAATCTGAAAAAACGTAAAGTGATTTTGAATGACATTAAGTGGATCGAAGCTCTTGGTGATTACATTAAATTGGTGACCGACGAGGCCAATATCGTAGTCTTATCGACGATGAAGTCTTTCGAAAAACAATTGCCCGAAGAGAAATTTCTAAGGATCCACAAATCATACATTGTAAACCTTGAGAAAATCGAAAAGTTCAACAGTAAAAATGTTGAAGTAAGTGGTCGATCTATTCCGCTGAGCAGGAATAAAAAGACAGAATTGGCCGAAGCACTTAGCAACGTCTAACACTTCTACTTTTATAATATATACCGCTGTTTCTTTGGAAGAAATAGCGGTTTTTTTTGTTCCCAAATTCGAAGATGAAACCTTGCCTGAATTAGTTTCTCCTTATTTATTTTAAACTTTGAAAGCTTGATGTTTTACACTAGATTTAATCTTTCAAATGAGTAAGGCATACTCAAAAATAATCTAAAATTGAGCAAATTCAATCCAAAACTTATTTGCAAAAATTCAAAAAAACTTCCCCATTTCGAATGTTAGGATGACAATCTTTTTAAACTTTTGGTGTGATGGTTTTTTCAAGACTTTACTAGTTTGCTTCTATTAAATATGGTCCACGTTATAAATGACCCGAACACTGCGAAACTGTGAAACTGCATTAAACGATTTTTCAATTCGCTTGATAATGACCTTTGTTTTCTTCGCCGATTGTTTCGGTGGAATCTTGACCAGTATATTTTTCAAGTATTGATTGCGAATACGGGCGACAGGAGGATATTCAGGACCCAGAATATTACCCCTCAAAGCATTCCGCAAGGCCTGGGCAAACCATTCGGTCGCCTCGTTTAACCGATTGTACTCTTTATGCTTAAACGTAATTCGGATAATCCGGTTTTGAGGCGGATATTTGTATTGTTCCCTTTCATACAGTTGCTCGGTGAACATCCCAACGTAATCATTCGTCGAGACCTGTTTTAAAATTTGGTGGAACGGATTATAGGTTTGAATCAATACCCTGCCCTGCTTTTTGGTACGCCCTGCCCTACCCGATACTTGGGTCAATAGCTGATAACATCGCTCGTGCGCTCGATAATCGGGAAAGTTCAATAAAGAGTCGGCATTCATAATGCCAACTAAGCTCACATTTCTAAAATCGAGGCCTTTGGTAAGCATTTGTGTACCCACAAGGATGTCCATTTCCTGCTGTTCGAAAGCGGTAATAATTTTTTCGTAGCCATGTTTACCTCGGGTCGTATCAAGATCCATACGCCACGTCTTGGCCTGGGGAAATAGGGTTTCCAGTTCCTTTTCTACCTGTTCGGTACCAAAACCCTTGGTGTCTAAACTAGGGCTGCCACAAGCTTGGCAACTTTCTTGAAGAGCCATGTGGTAACTACAATAATGGCAGCGCAGCTGTTTCTTATATTGGTGGTACGTAAGACTGACATCACAGTTGGGACATTGCGGCGAATGACCGCAGGTGGTGCATTCAACTATCGGGGCATACCCCCTACGGTTTTGAAATAATATGACCTGCTCACCGGCATCCAATGTATTGCTGATCTCTTCGAGCAAACGTTCCGAAAAATGGCCTTTCATACGTCGTTTTCGAGCCTGCTCCTTGAGGTCGACCAGTTCAATTTCAGGCATCAGTACATTGCCAAATCTACGTTTTATCTCAGCGTAACCGTATTTTCCGGTCTTGGCATTAAAATAGCTTTCAATACTAGGCGTGGCAGACCCCAACAAAATATGACTTTGGTGCAAACCAGCTAAAACAATGCCGGCATCACGGGCGTGATATCGGGGTGCAGGATCGAATTGCTTGAAAGAGCTTTCGTGTTCTTCGTCAACAATTATTAGGCCGAGTTCTGAATAAGGTAAAAACAATGCAGAACGTGCACCGATTACTATTTGTGCCTTTGGTTTTTTGGCTAGCACATTGTTCCAAACCTCCACTCTTTCCTGAATATTATATTTTGAGTGGTAGACAGACACCTTTTCCCCAAAATAATCTTGCAAACGGGAAATCAACTGTGTGGTCAGGGCAATTTCCGGTAAGAGGTAGAGGGCCTGCTTGCCAGATTGAATGCATTCTTCGATAAGCTTAACGTAAACCTCCGTTTTCCCGGAAGAGGTAACACCATGTAACAAGGTTACTTTTTTGGCTTTAAAATTTTCTTTAATAACGTTTAAGGCCTCTATTTGATATTCGTTTAATTTTTTAAGTGAAAAATTCTCCTCTTCACCTTCGTAGTTGACCCGATCGGTTCGAATAAAATATTCTTGTAAAATTTCTTTATCCACCAAAGCCTTGATTACAGATTTCGAGGTACCACTAATCTCCTCTAAATCAGAAACTTTAATGGGTTTTTTCTTTACGGCTTGCAATTGAAATAGGGACAGCACAACTTGACTTTGTTTTGGAGCCCGGGAGAGTGATTCCAATAAAGACTCCAGTTTTTGTTCAGAAAGATAATCCGCACCCAATTTAACATACCGCAGTAATTTGGGCTTGTACTGGTCGTACATTTCCTCTTTTAGTAGGATTACTTTTTTTTCGAGGAGCCGGTTTAAAGTGGGAAGAATATTCTTTTTATCGATTATGGAACTAACCTCTTGAACTTTTAATGCAGATTGATGTTGTAGTGCTTCGTATACTAAAAATTCATCATCCTCTAAATCGGATTCGTTCACTTCAACGCTTTCATTACGTAAAATCAGGGTTTCACTCTCAAGTAGAAATGCGCTAGGTACGGCCGATCGGAAAACTTCGCCCAAAGTACACATGTAGTATTCCGCAATCCACTGCCAGTGTTTGATTTGCTGAGCCGTTACAATGGGATGTTCGTCTAAAATACGATGAATTTCCTTGGCCTCATAGACCTCGGGTTTGACGTTGTGAATCGAATATACTAAAGCCGTATAGATTTTAGACTTTCCAAAAGGAACGCCTATCCGCATACCAGGTTTCAAAAATTCGGCTTCGGGTTTAGAAACACTATACGTAAAGAGTTTTTCTAAGGGAATCGGTAAGATGACATCTATGAAATACTGCATTGCACGCAAGGTAATACATCTAAAGGTTTTAACCTTCTACCCGTTTCCAAGTCTGTGTGCGATAAATAAAGGCTAAGTAGCCCCTGACCATTAGTTCGTCTGGATTATCGGGGTTAAGCCAAATCTTACATCGAAATGTCATGGCCTGTTGCGGATCGAAAAGTGTGTCTCCCTTGTAGATGCCATCGCCTTGGTGTTCGGCATCTTCGATTATGGTCATACCCAATACAGGCTTGCCCTTCCTATCACCATCGCATTTATCGCAAACAAAATTTTCTTTCCCTTCCTCAACGATTTTTAATACCTTACCGTCCATCAATCCCTCATCATCTTCATAGATATGGATTATGGCTTTTGGTTTACCGGTTCGATCATCGATAGTCTTCCACTTTCCGAAAACGGATTGAGATTGAAGGCTTGACACGGCTAAGATTAGAAGGCAAATTGTGAGTACTTTATTCAATATCATCCTGTTTTTTATAAGTTTTCCGTAGGGAATTCAACGTGGCATTTAACTCGAAGCCCAGCAGCAATATATTGGAATTTATCCATATATAAACCATCAAAATCAATAATCCCCCCAAGGCACCATACAATTCGTTGTACCGCGCGAATTTTTCCACGTAGACACCGAAAAGATAAGACGTAAGCATAAAAAGTAAGGTAGTCATTAAAGCTCCAACTGAGAAGAATCGGGCCTGCCTACCCTCTGCAGTACCAAAATAATACAGGATGGCGGTGGTGAAATACGATAGAATTATAAAAAAGAGGATTTTCCCGACCTGAGCCCCAATGATATCACTCTCCGAAAGGGTATAACCCTTGGTTTTAGAGGCCCAAACGCTGAGATAGTCCAGAATATAAAACTCAAAATATACAAAAACGACAGCCCCGACAATCAATAGTATGGATAAAACAATACCGACCATTAGTGCGTAGAGGTATTGCCTAAAAAAGTTACGGGTCAGGTCAACATGATACGAGTTTTCAAAGCCCCCAAAAATAGCGCTAACGCCATTGGCCATTAGAAAAATGGATATTAAAAATGCTGAAGACAACAGTCCACCCTGTTTCTGACCCTTTATCTGTTGGTAAATTTCATGAAAATAATCACTCGTTGCGGAGGGTAAAAAAGATTCTAGGAACAGTAGAAACTGAAAGTCAAAATCTTCCGTCCCCACACTTACATAGGGTATCACAAAGGGAACTAAATTCAAAAGAAAAATAAGTAATGGAAATAGGGCTAAAAATAAACTGAAGGCAATTGAACTTGCCCGAGTCGAAAGGGTACCCTTTAAAATTCCGAAAACATAGATTTCTATAAGGTCGTAGAGCGAAAGTCCTTCAAAGGCAGATAATTTCACTCCTTTGAGATAACGTGCCAGATTTTTAACAAGTGGAATTCTATCTAGCTTATCCTCTACTTCTTGCGACATTTATACCGCTTTAAGACTTAAGTCCATGTTGTAAACGGAGTGGGTCAACGCCCCCGAAGAAATATAATCAACGCCACATTCTGCATATTTTCTAATGGTCGTTTCGTCAATTCCGCCTGAAGATTCGGTGAGGCAAGTTGTACCTATGAGTGCAACTGCCTTTCGGGTATCCTCATAATTAAAATTATCTATTAGAATTCGGTAAATGCCCTTAGATTCTAGAATTTCCTTGATTTCGTCTAGATTTCGGGCTTCTACAATTATATCCAGATCGCGACCGGTATCTTTCAGATATTGTTGGGTTTTTTTGATGGCTTTCGTGATGCCACCTGCAAAATCAATATGATTATCCTTGAGCATAATCATATCATATAGTGCGAATCGATGGTTTTCGCCTCCCCCTATCTTTACCGCCCATTTCTCTATGGCCCTTATGCCTGGCGTTGTCTTTCGTGTGTCAAGAATTTGGGTGCCGGTACCTTCAATCAAATTAACGAACATATTTGTTTTTGTGGCAATGGCGCTCATACGTTGCATGGCGTTCAAAACGATACGTTCAGCTTTCAAAATGCTCTGCGAGCGGCCTGATACATAAAAAACAATATCACCATTTTTGACAGGAGTTCCGTCCGTTATGCCTATTTCAAGTTCTAAATTTCCGTCAACGCGGGCGAAAACCTGCATAGCAAAATCGATACCTGCAATAATACCGTCTTCCTTCACCAAAAGTTTTGCCCTGCCCATGGCCCTTTTGGGTATGCAAGCCAAAGAACTGTGGTCGCCATCCCCAATGTCTTCTCGAATGGCATTTTCAATGATACTGTCAATTTCTTTCTGGAATTGTGCTTCGGAAATCATAGCTGAACGGATAGGTTTACGCTAAATTAGTAAATTGTAATTTGGTTGTGGAATTACTGTATTTTTTGTCAAAACTTTAAGCATAAAACAAGTTATGAACATCAGAATACTCGCCGTTGGAAAAACTGATAGTAAGCCTTTAGTAAAACTAATTTCTGATTATGAAAACCGATTAAGACATTATGTTCGTTTTGAAATTGTAACCCTACCCGATATTAAGAACGTAAAAAATCTCTCGGAAGTACAGCAAAAGGATAAAGAGGGAGAGGCAATTTTAAAAAATCTGGAGACTAGTGACATTTTGATACTTCTGGACGAAAAAGGAAAATTATTGTCTTCGGTCGATTTTTCGAACTTCCTTCAAAAGAAAATGAATTCAGGCATCAAGCGGCTGGTGTTTGCTATTGGTGGCCCTTATGGATTCAGTGAAACTGTATATGAGAGTGCCCAAGGTAAAATTAGCCTCTCGAAAATGACCTTTTCACATCAGATGGTAAGGCTTTTCATCGTAGAGCAGCTATATAGAGCGTTTACGATATTGAGGAATGAGCCCTATCATCATGGCTGAATTGCGTTAACCCAAGACTTTTCCGCTGGAACTTTTCGGATTTATATAATAGGGCACCTAGGCTTTAAAACGATTAAGACGTTTATAACTAGTATAATACCCGGAACTTAATGGTATTCTCTACCTTCCGCAATGCCTTGATTACATCTTTATTGTATTCTTTATCCAAGTCCGTAATGACATAACCCACTTCACTGTCCGTAGAAAGATATTGACCTGAAATATTTAAATCGTAATCGGCCAAAACGGCGTTGATTTTCGCCATGATTCCAGGCATATTTTTATGAATATGTAGAAAACGGTGTGACTTATTTTGTTTGGGTAGACGTATATTGGGAAAGTTTACGGCATCGACCGTATTACCGGTGTTGATATAGTTCATTATCTTATTGGGTACAAATTCCGCGATATCGCGTTGCGCCTCTTCTGTACTTCCTCCAATATGTGGGGTCAATATTACGTTGTCAAGACCTTGCAATTCTGTTTTGAATTCACCGTTACTTGCTGGTTCATCGGGATAAACGTCTATGGCTGCACCTCCCAACTTGCCATCTTTCAAAGCTTTGGCCAAAGCTTGAATATCGACAACGAAGCCCCTAGAAAGATTCACCAATAATGCTCCATCGCGCATTTGATTGATTTCGCGTTCGCCGATGAAATTTTTATTGGCCGGGTTATCGTCTATATGTAAAGTGACAACATCTGAAACGTTCAATAAATCTTCAAGAGTACCACATTTCTTGGCATTTCCTAAGGCAAGGCTATCCTCTACATCATAGTAATATACGCGCATTCCCATGGCTTCTGCCAAGATGGATAGTTGTTTTCCAATATTTCCGTAACCAACAATACCTAAATTCTTACCCCTAACCTCACGCGATCCGGCTGCTGTCTTTTGCCATGATCCGGCATGAATTTCTGTACTTCTGGGAAATATGCTACGTGTTAACATGATTATTTCACCAATAGCAAGTTCGACCACAGATCGGGTATTGCTATACGGAGCGTTAAAAACGACTATCCCTTTTTTCTTGGCATACTCCAAATCGATTTGAGTAGTACCAATACAGAAAGCACCTACCACTAATAATTTATTTGCGGCGTCGAGTACCTTTTGAGTGACCTGTGTCTTTGAGCGGATGCCCAATACATGTACACCCTTGATTTTTTTAATCAGTTCTTCTTCAGGAATACTGTTCGTTAGCAATTCCACCGAAAACCCTTCGTCTGACAAATTCTCAAACGCATTGGTATGTACGTTTTCCAATAACAATATCTTGATACGGTTTTTGGGATAGGAAATATTTCTAGGAAGATCGTTCACAAATAAAAATTCGTCCATATTGGGAGTTATATAATCTGCTTTGTTAGCTGCTTTTTCGCGATGTACATTTTCGGTGTAGGCAAAGAATTTATGGGCAATACCGGCTTCTCGCATTACATAATCGCTATAGCCGTCACCAATTACTTGAACCTCGCCTTCAAGGTTTAATCTTCGAAGGCATTCGATTTTTCCATTGTGTGACGCGAGCACGTTTTCGGCATCGAATCCGATAATCTTTCCTTCGTCATCAAATTCAAAATTATTGGCGTATACCCGATCAGACGGAATGTTGTATTCCTTTACGATAGGATCGATAAATTCCTTGAATCCACAGGATATAACGTAAATATCATCTGAATTTTTTTCGAAGAACTCTTTGTTGGACTCGATGGACTTCGAAATTTTATTTCTAAGTTCTGCCACTAAGGGTCCGAGGTCTTCTTTATGAGCCTTCAACAGTTTTATACGACGCTCTAAAGATTCCGTAAAAGAAATGTCACCATCAATGCCAAGATTGGTAATCGCCTGTATTTTTTTGATAATTTCATCGCGATCAGGATTTCCGGCCAATGTCATTTCCGCCAAAACATCCAAAGCTTCCACCCTAGTTAAGGTGCTATCGAAATCGAATACATACTTTCTACTTGTGTTTACCATATCTATTGAAAACGTTTCACAATCAACGGACGGAAGTGAAAATTATTATGAAAATGAAGGGACAAAAGTAAAGATAAATCTTGTTTGTTTAAGAGGATATGGGCGAAATGTTATCCTTATCACTAATCCGTTTTAATTTGATATGGATTTATGTTTCTGGCTCAAATAGTAATAATTTGATAAACGAAATTAGGATGATTTCATCCTCCGTAGATTATGCCCGTTATTATCGCCAGTCCGAAACTCAAGAGGGTACCAATCAATATATATTCCGTGAGCTTGCGGTTATTGCTTTCCTTAAGATCATTGAAACGAAAAACAGATTTGGCCCCGATCAATAATCCAATAGCTTCCCAACGGCCTAGAATAATAAATAGGAATACAAAGAGTCGCTCAATAATACCAATATATTTACCTGCGTTTGGGAGGGATTTATGGTCGATCTCAATTTTATCGCCCATAGCCTCCAGTAACTTACCCATGATAATCGATGCAGGAAAGGTGACAAATACGATGGCGGTGACCAAAGGCCAGTCAAGCTCCCGGAAAAATAATGTGATTTGTTCTAGCCATTTGCCTTGGTAGGCTACTAAAAAAAGGACGGCCAAATGAAGGAACTGATCAATAAAAAAAATGATGCTCTTTAGCTTGAACCTCTGTGTAACGTACAACTTGCCCAAATCTATCACATAATGCGAAATAGCTATAATGAGGGCTAATTTCCAATACTTTATGTCCCATAACAATATCATGGTCAGCACAAAATGCAACAGAATATGTAGGTACAGATACTTTGATTTTATCTTGTTGGCTTCCTTATGTACCACCCATCGGGTCGGTTGCAACAAGAAATCTCCAATTAAATGGGCCAGTAACAATTTTGTGAAAATCATCATTGATGAATATTTTTTAAGATTTTATCATAATATTCAAGTAATTCGAAAACAAGATCTAAACGTGCTCTTTTTTGACGTTGGCTTACCGCTGATTGTTGAATACCCAATTGTTTCGCCAAATCGGATTGCGACGCTTTTGGATGTTCAAAGGCCATTACCACGATTTCTGCGGAAACGGTACTCCAATCATTCATGAAGTCAAGAGCTAATTTAAGCATTAGATTTAGGGTATCGTCGTAGAATTCATTTCCCGTAGCTATGGTAAGGTTTAGTTTATCTTCTTTTAGCGATTCAAAAGTTCTTCCTGAACGACGGTAAGCAGGCCCATTTGATTCACTGACCCCGGCACCCTTAAAAGTTTCAGTACCCAAGCCTATTCCCATGCGTACGTCTAGGCCTTTTATGGTTTTCAAAAGCGCCTTGATATGTATGGCCGCACTTAGTACTTCTTTTTGTGGAATCTTTAATTGAAACTCGTCGCCGCGGTATATATCCCAATCTTTGGGAGATTCACCATATTTGGATAAATAGTTCTTTAAAATATCGATCCACTCGGAAACGGCATAATTCTCGGAATTTATAATGTCACCTGTTATTATTGCTATCATATAATTTATAAGCTAAAACGCTAATTTATAAAGATATTATTGAATTAGCTAATATTTTAATATATAAGTTAAAATGCTTATAATTATGAATATAAGCATAATCGCTTATAAATCCCTATTTCCATAAAAATTTAAAGGTATTACCTTGGAAGATATAAACTCTATTAGGAACCCAAATTCAAAACCACCTACGGACCAGAAGACAGTATTGCTTATAGTCTTTTCCAAAAATTTGGGTGAGTGCTTTTTCTTCGGAAAGAATCTGAAATCGGTTCATATAGGTTACAAATCCTGCCGCTAAAAGAATATTAAAGGCATTAGCCAACCATACGCCCCAGGCTAGCAAGACTAGTAAAAGGGCAAGATACATAGGATTTCGGGTATAAGCATAAATTCCGTTTTCGACTAAGTTTTTGGCTTTGGCAGGATGGTTTGGGTCAATAGTGGTCTTACCGACGTAAAATTGAATAAGTGCAATTGTTCCGATACTGATGGCAAGTACACATAGACCGATGGTAAGATACCTACGTCCAAAAAAATCGAAATGTCCGAAAGGCAAATAGGAAGCGAGCAAATACATCAGTGCTCCGAACGCTAAAAAAATTAGGATAGGGGGAAATTTAAACTTCATCTTTCAAAATTAGTATTTTTGATCGTATGAAACTTGTCTTCGCCACACACAATGAGAACAAATTCGCTGAGGTCAAAGTATTGATGCCGTCGCATATCCAATTGGTATCGCTAACCGATATTGGCTGTACGGAAGACATTCCAGAAACGGGAAGTACTTTGAAAGCCAACGCCCAAATAAAGGCGGATTATGTGACCGAAAAATTCAACCTATCCTGTTTTGCCGACGACACGGGACTGCTAGTAAATGCATTGAACGATGCGCCAGGAGTCTATTCCGCAAGATATGCCGGTGAACAGAAGAGCGCGGAAGACAACATGAATAAGTTATTGATGGCTTTAAAAGGACAGTCTGACCGAAAGGCAAGGTTCTCAACAGTAATTGCGCTGAACTTGAATGATGAGCGATATAGTTTCGAAGGTACCGTTGAAGGTGAGATTGTACACCAAAAAAAAGGTGCCGGCGGATTTGGATACGACCCAATTTTCAGACCCGATGGATATGATAAAACCTTTGCCGAACTTCCATTGGAGACCAAAAATAAAATTGGCCATCGTGGAAAAGCAATTCTCCTACTTATACGTTTTTTAGAAAATAGCAAGTCTCGATAATTAACCGTATCTTTGCCGACTTTAATACTCAAAACGAGTAAAATAACGCCGCCGGTATGGCAGGTGTTGTAAAGGGCCGTCCACTAGGTGTATGTTAATCGCTCTCTACAACGCACATATTTGCGATTAACACTTACATAGTATGACAAAATTTGAAGCATTGGGGCTAGAAAAGCCTCTATTGGATGCTGTTGCCGACATGGGTTTTGAAACCCCTTCGGAAGTACAGGAAAAAGCAATCCCTATTTTATTGGAAAGTGAGACCGATCTGGTCGCCCTAGCCCAAACAGGAACCGGTAAAACGGCAGCTTTCGGATTTCCACTTATCCAAAAATTAGATAGTAATAGCCGAACTACGCAAGGGCTTATTCTCTCCCCTACCCGTGAACTTTGTTTGCAGATCACCAACGAAATGCAGGCATATTCCAAATACATAAAGGGATTGAATACGGTTGCTATCTACGGTGGTGCCAGTATTACTGAACAAGCACGCCAGATTAAGCGTGGCGCACAAATCGTTGTGGCCACACCAGGCCGAATGAAAGATATGATAGGTCGCGGATTGGTTGATATTACAAAAATCGATTACTGTATTCTTGATGAGGCCGATGAAATGCTCAATATGGGCTTTTATGAGGATATCAAGGATATTCTAAGCAATACGCCCAAAGGGAAATCTACTTGGTTGTTTTCGGCCACTATGCCGAAGGAAGTTTCCAAGATTGCCAAGAAGTTTATGGATAATCCCGTTGAAATTACCGTTGGCGCCAAGAATGCAGGCACTTCAACGGTAGACCATGAGTTTTATGTGGTTGGCGGTCGTGATCGTTATCCCGCACTAAAAAGGCTGGCCGATGCCAATCCTGATATATTTTCCGTGGTCTTTTGCCGAACGAAAAGAGATACCCAACGTGTTGCCGAAAAATTGATTGAAGATGGCTACAATGCAGGTGCCTTACATGGTGATTTGAGTCAGAACCAGCGTGACCTGGTAATGAATTCGTTCAGAAAAAAACAAATTCAAATGTTGGTCGCAACGGACGTGGCGGCAAGAGGAATCGATGTCGATGATATTACCCATGTCATTAATTATCAATTACCCGACGAAATAGAAATTTACACCCACAGAAGCGGTCGTACCGGCCGAGCCGGAAAATCCGGTATCTCAATGGTAATTGTGACGCGGAGTGAAATGCGCAAAATCAAATCCATAGAGAAAATAATTCAACAAAATTTTACCCAAAAAACGATTCCCACAGGTATTGAAATCTGTGAGACACAGCTCTACCATTTAGCGAATAGGATTAAGGAGACTAAGGTTAATAAAGACGTAGAGAACTACTTGCCTGCTATCAACGAAGTCTTAGAAGGTATAGATCGCGAAGAGTTGATTAAGAAAATCGTATCGGTTGAATTTACCCGCTTTTCGAATTACTACAATAAAACCAAGGATTTAAATACTGGCGACAGCCGCGAAAGTGGACGAAGCCGTACTACCGATAACAGCAGAGGCGGCTCAGATTCATCGAACAATACCGGTTCGGTTCGGTACTTTATCAATGTTGGTGAAAAGGACGGTTACGATTGGATGACCCTAAAAGATTTTCTACGCGACACCTTAAGCTTGGGTCAAGACGACGTGTATAAGGTAGATGCGAAAGAGTCTTTTTCCTTTTTTAATACCGAAGCGGAACACACCGATCAAATACTTAAATTTTTCACGGATTTTAAATTGAACGGCCGATTTATTAATGTTGAAATTTCCGAGAATCCTGGTGGCGGTGGCGGTGGAGGTTACCGTGGAAAAAAAGGCAAAGGTAACAGGCGCGACAAGTTTAATGATGGCGGTGGCAATAGTAGTGATCGCAGTGGTCGTGGCAAGAGTCGCGAACGAAAAGGAAGTAAAGCCAAATCTGGAAATTCCGGAAAAAGAAGGAGTAAACAAAGTAGAAGCGATTTCTTTTAAATCGCACAGAAACTATATTTTTAGAGTTAATTGTATATTAAAAAATACGCTTCGGCGTATTTTTTTGTTTTGTTTAGTACATTTAATCCGTAACTCTATTCGATGAGAAGATTTTTAGTTTTGATTTGCATACTATGCATAAGTACTGTTTATTCACAGGAAGAGCAGACAGCAACACAAGAAATTACTGCTATTGTGATAAATGCCCAAAATGAAAAAGCGATGGGGAGCGTTCACGTCTTGAACCTTAATCAAGTGATTGGTACGATTACCAATGAACAAGGTGAATTCTCGATTGCTGCCGCAGTAAACGATACTCTTTACATATCTTTTCTTGGATTTAAGCCCCAAAAAATTAGGATAACCAACGATATGTTCAAATTTAAGGATACTAAAATATCCCTGACCGAACTTGCCTATGCGCTCGAAGAGGTAATCGTTCGGCCGTACCAACTCACCGGTTATCTTGAGATTGATGTAAAAAATGTTCCTGTCAACGATGCCTTTCAATATAGCATATCAGGACTTTCGGTTGGCTATGAATCGGGTAACAAGAGCACCAGTGCAGTAACCAAAGTGCTAGGCGCGATTCTCAATCCTGCGGATTTACTGCGAAACTTATTTGGTAAACAGCCTAACCAAATGAAAAAGTTACGCAAAATGAAGGAAGATGATCAAATTCGTGATCTGTTGGCCTCAAAATTCGATCGGGAAATACTTATGGAAATGCTACAAATTGAAAAGGTAGATATTCAGGATATATTGAATAACTGTAACTATTCAAAATCTTTTATTACTACGGCGAACGACCTACAAATTCTCGATGCGATTAGTAGTTGCTATGAAGATTTCAAAGTACTCAATCGGAAACAATAACTTTATCAAAATTTATTCTAAGTTATTCTGTATATCCATTGATACTACCACCTATGCTATCAAAGTTCCACACAATATCATTGTGATTTGCAACTCGCATTTGTTGTAGCATCCAAATACTATCCGGGAAAATTTATGCTTTAATTTTATTTTTCCTTTCCACCATCATTTTATAGCTTTAGACCAAATAGGTTTCATGAAAAATTTGCTGGTAGGTATTACTTTATTTGTTTGTATGTGCTCATGCAAACATGCCAATACCGAAACTAAAACGGATACGGTTTTACAAACAGATTCCATCCCTCTACCTTCCAAAAAAGTACCTTTTTCCTGGGAGGGTGCAAACGTGTATTTCCTGCTGACCGATCGCTTTAATAATGGTGATTCCTTAAACGATGTCAATTTTGAACGCACCGATACTACCGGACCCTTGAGAGGTTTTATGGGCGGGGATATTATAGGGATAACCGAAAAAATTAAAGAAGGATACTTTACCGATTTAGGCGTAAATGCCATCTGGTTTTCCCCCGTGGTGGAACAGATTCACGGTAGTACTGACGAAGAAACAGGCAATACCTACGGCTATCATGGCTATTGGACCAAAGATTGGACCGTATTGGACCCGAATTTTGGCACCAAGAAAGAATTGGAAAACTTGGTGGAAACCGCTCACGAGTATGGTATCCGAATTGTAATGGACGTAGTGCTCAACCATACAGGTCCGGTCACCGAAAAAGATCCTGTATGGCCCGAAGAATGGGTACGAACCCAACCCACCTGTACCTTTAATGATTACGAGAGCACTACGGAATGTACACTGGTAAATAACTTACCGGATGTTTACACAGAATCCGATGCCGCGGTCAAGCTGCCCGATGCACTACTTGCCAAATGGAAAGCAGAGGGACGCTTGAGCCAAGAACTCGATGAACTTCAATTGTTCTTTGAGCGAACAGGTTACCCACGAGCTCCAAAATTTTACATTATTAAGTGGTTGACAGATTATGTAAACGGACTAGGTATCGACGGTTTTAGGGTAGACACCGTAAAACACGTTAATGAAGGAGCATGGTCCGAACTTCAAAAAGAAGCTGAATATGCCTTTTCAAACTGGAAAAAAATGAATCCTGATAAGGTATTTGACGACACACCTTTTTATATGGTCGGAGAAGTTTACGGCTATGGTATTTCCGGAGGTCGCACTTATGACTTTAATGATAAAAAAGTAGATTATTTTAACCATGGTTTTAAAAGTCTTATCAATTTTGAACTTAAATCAGATGCGCTTCATACCTACGAGACTATCTTTAAAAAATATAGCGATATTTTACATAGCGAGCTGAAAGATAAAAGTGTTTTAAACTACTTGACTTCCCATGATGACGCGCAGCCATATGACCCGGAACGCAACGACTCATTTAAAGCGGCTAATATTCTAATGTTAACCCCTGGGGCATCCCAAATATATTATGGTGATGAAACTGCGAGAAGTCTAACGCTACAAGGTAGCGAGGACAACCCTATAATGGGAGATGCAGTTTTACGATCTTTCATGAATTGGCAAGAACTTGACAGTCTTCCCAAAACCAAAGAAATACTTGAGCATTGGCAGAAATTGGGTAGTTTCAGACATAATCATTTAGCAATTGGAGCTGGTAAGCACTTACGATTAGCTCAATCACCATATGTTTTTAGCAGAACTTACGATGATGGTGATGTTAAGGATAAAGTGGTCGTTGGCCTCGATTTGCCCAAAGGAAAAAAATCGCTGTGGGTAAAAGGTTTTTTCGGCGATGGCACAAAATTACATGATACCTATTCCGACACTGAGGTTATCGTTGCTAACGGTAAGGTATTACTCGATAATTCGAATACCATAGCGCTTTTAGAAGTTGCGGAATAATATTACGAATACTCCTACCGTTTTTAATTAGGGTGTTTAATCTTCTGTTTTTTTTAAGGAATTAAAGTAAGGAATGGTACAGCTTTTGACAACCCTGATCCTACTCTTTTAATTCCAATTCGTCAATACTATATATTGACCAAGTCAAAATCTAAAAATGACATCCCCAAAAATTAAAAAATCAAAAATAAGCCGACGAAGTTTTATTATAAAATTTCTTCTTGGTGGTGCCGCTTTGGCATTTTTAGATGCCTATTGGTTCGAAAAATATATCATTGACTGGAAAGAATTTGATATTTCAGAAGGTGCAACCGATAAAATAAAGACCATTCAGTTGTCCGACCTTCACATCAATAGCATTAAGACGTTTCATCGGGATATAGCCCAACGAATTAATATCGAAAAACCAGATGTACTTTTTGTCACGGGTGACTCCGTTAATTTTAATAAGGGTATTGCGGCATTGGATACTTTTCTGGGAATGATTGATTATGATATTCCGAAATTGGCCATATTGGGCAACGTCGACTATGAAGGGGGAACGAACCTAAATCTATTACGTGAAACTTACGAAAAATATAATGGGAGGCTTTTAGTCAACCAAAACCATAAAATAAAGGTAAAAAACCGCACCTTGAATATAGTCGGCGTCGACGACTACCTTTGCGGTGATTCCGATTTTATAAAAGCTTCAGAAGGTCTCGATTTATCTCAAGATACAGTTCTTCTTAACCACTGCCCCGCTTATCGTGATGAAGTCGATGTTCTAATCGCAAAACTTGGCCAAAAAATCAAATTGGTACTATCTGGCCATACCCATGGCGGTCAGGTTACATTTTTTGGAATTCCTTTTTTTACTCCCGATGGCAGTGGCAACTATGTAAAAGGCTGGTATAAAAACGAGCACAGTCAATTATATGTTTCTAAAGGCATCGGTACTCGGCTGCTGCCTTTACGCTTCGGCGCAAGAGCAGAATCAATTATATTTCATATCTAGATAAGCACTGTAAAATTTCCTTCTCTATTTAAAGCTATTATGGTAACGGACCATTATGTCATCGATACTTTTAATGGATTTTTTCGTCCAATCCAATCGCTTTTCCAACTTTTCGGTTTCGGTCAGTTGCCAAGGTAACGAAGTTCTTCGAAGCTTCGTACTCAGGGTTTGGAGTATAATGGCTGCCGAGACCGAAATATTAAGACTCTCGGTAAACCCTATCATAGGTATTTGCAGAAAACCATCGCTATTATCCATTACTTCTTCGCTCAGCCCTTCCCTTTCCGTACCGAAGAATAGCGCAGTTTTACCGCTAATTTCAAAATCATTTAATACACAAGAATCATTATGTGGCGTTGTTGCAATAATTTGATAACCTCTTCCTTTGAGAGTATCGATAGCATCGGAGGTACGATTATACCGTCGTAAATCCACCCACTGTTGGGCCCCCATGGCAATATCTTTGTCCAATCGATTACCGTGTCGACCTTCTATCGCATGTGCTTCTTGAATGCCGAAACTTTCACAACTTCGAATTACAGCACTTGTATTATGCAGTTGATACACGTCTTCTATGACCACGGTAAGGTATTTGGTGCGTTCTTCGAGAATGTCAAGAAAACGTTGTCTTCTCTCTTCAGAGATAAAATGTTCAAGATATTCGAGAAGTTGATAATCTCCCATAGCCCGAATATACCAAAAATTCAATTTTCAATAGGCCGAATTAATTCAGGGGCGAAGCGTAATATCGCTTGGTTTCTTATTAGATAAAACTTTACTTATTTTTATCGTATTACCTCAATTTGAAATATGCTACTTAGGAAAAAAATTGCAGTATTAACTGGTGCCGGCGTTAGTGCAGAAAGTGGTATCAACACCTTTCGCGATGCCGGAGGATTATGGGAAGGTCATGATGTAATGGAAGTTGCATCTCCCGAAGGCTTTGCCAGAAATCCAGCACTGGTACTTGATTTTTACAACCAGCGAAGAAGACAGTTGAAAGAAGTTTTCTCGAATCGTGCCCATTTCGCTCTAGTAGAACTAGAACAATTTTTTGATGTTAGCATTATCACCCAGAATGTGGATGATTTACACGAGAGAGCGGGCAGCTCGAATGTAATCCATCTCCATGGAGAGCTTTTAAAAATGCGCAGTACTCACGACGATAATTCGATATTGGATTGTGAAGGCGATATCAAGCTCGGGGACCTTACCGAACAGGGTCATCAATTACGCCCTCATATCGTATGGTTCGGTGAAGCAGTGCCATTATTGGAGGAGGCTGCGACAAAAGTTCAATTGGCAGACATTGTTATTATTATTGGTACATCAATGCAAGTATATCCGGCGGCAGGGCTGGTCAATTTTGCCAAACCAGGCATACCCATTTATTTTATTGACCCAAAACCCAGTGTCTCAAAATATGAATTTGATAATCTTACTATTATCCCGAAAACTGCTGTAAATGGTGTTCCCGTTTTAGTTTCAGAATTAATTGCCGAAGTAAAGTGACCCAAAAAGAACTATACAAATCTTTACATTATATAAATCACTCCCGTGAAAAACGTGCGGAGATGGCCGAATTAATCTTGGAAAATCCTGAGTTGATTAATCCGCTGATGGCGATCGCTTTTACCATTGATGATCCTATCTCTAGCCGAGCCTGTTGGGTGATGGAATTTTCTGCCAAGGAAAATTTATCCTATCTCTTTCCATACTTGAATACATTCACTCAAAATCTAAAGCGCGTATATCTAGACTCATCGGTTCGACCCATGGCCAAGATTTGTGAATATCTTATGGTGGCCTATTTTTCTAAAATACCGAATGAGACGCAAATGGTGTTAGACGAGACTCATTTGAATCGAGTGACTTGCGCCTGCTTCGACTGGCTTATCGGCAATCACAAAGTGGCTACCCAAGCCTATTCTATGACTTGTTTAGTATTACTGGGCAAAAAGTTCGATTGGATTCACCCTGAACTTAAGATGATACTCGAACAGAATTATGCGGTAGGAAGTGCTGCATACAAAGCACGGGCTAGAATGACATTGTCCAAAATCAAGTAAGCAGTTGCCATTACTATCGATAGTTAATCCAACAATTGTGATTTTACAGTTTGATTTTAAACTTTTCCAATCACCGGGATTTTAAAAACTCTATTGACTAGCTTATTTGAATATAACCTCTAAAACTTTCGTAAAACCAGTATCTTTGCCCTTTCCGAAAAAAATCCATCCAAATAAATAATATGTCATTATACGCATTGAACGCCATCTCTCCAATAGACGGCCGGTACCGAAACAAAACGGAATCCTTGGCTGCTTACTTTTCTGAAGAGGCTCTTATTAAATATCGTGTACGGGTAGAAATAGAATATTTTATTGCGCTTTGCGAAATTCCACTCCCACAACTGTCTTCTTTTGAAACTTCACAGTTTGAAGCATTGCGGGATATTTATAGAAATTTCAATACGGCAAACGCAGAAGAAATAAAAGACATCGAGAAGACGACCAATCATGATGTAAAGGCGGTAGAATATTTTATAAAGAAAGCCTTCGATAGATTAGGTTTCGAAAAATTCAAGGAATTCATTCATTTCGGATTGACTTCACAGGATATCAATAATACCGCCATTCCCCTTTCCCTGAAGGAAGCCATGAACCAGATTTATGTTCCGCAATACCAAGAGCTATTAGGCCAACTGGAGCAATTGGCATCCGAGTGGTCTACAGTGCCCATGCTGGCGCGTACCCACGGACAACCCGCATCACCTACCCGATTGGGTAAAGAAATTGAAGTATTCGTTGTACGTTTAAAAGAACAGTTCAACCTGTTGAACGACATTCCGTCAGCTGCAAAGTTTGGTGGGGCGACCGGAAATTTCAATGCCCATAAAGTCGCATATCCCGATATCGATTGGAAATCTTTTGGCCAAAAATTTGTGCAAGAGAAACTAGGCCTGCATCATTCTTTCCCCACCACTCAAATCGAGCATTACGACCATATGGCTGCGCTGTTTGACACATTGAAGCGAATTAACACCATAGTCCTGGACCTTAACCGTGATTTTTGGACCTATATATCCATGGATTATTTCAAACAACAAATTAAGGAAGGCGAGGTTGGTTCATCGGCTATGCCACATAAAGTGAATCCTATTGACTTTGAAAATTCAGAAGGAAACCTTGGTATCGCCAACGCACTTTTTGAACATTTATCCGCTAAGCTTCCCGTTTCAAGATTACAGCGTGACCTGACCGATAGCACAGTACTCCGAAATGTTGGGGTGCCATTCGCACATACCCTCATAGCATTTCAATCTACCTTAAAGGGTCTTGGAAAATTACTTTTGAACCGTAAAAAATTCGAACAGGATCTTGAAAATAACTGGGCGGTCGTTGCCGAGGCCATTCAAACGATTTTAAGGCGCGAAGGCTATCCGAATCCGTATGAAGCTTTGAAAGGCCTGACGCGTACAAATGCCAAAATAGATAAAGTTTTAATTTCCAATTTCATCGATACCCTTACAATTTCAGATAATGTGAAAAAGGAACTAAAAGCAATTTCACCGGAGAACTATACGGGAATTTAATATTAATGCATTGACTTTGAATCAAACTGTTCAATAGAACGACAACACTTTTTTTGTTATATTTAACAGCTTGAAAGCTATATAAGCGGTAATACAATAGAACAATAAAAATATATATGGAGGAAAAATTTTCTATACAGGACTCAATCGGTAAACTTTGGACCAAATTAGATGGATGGTTAGATGCCATTATATTAAAACTTCCCAACATTTTGTTGGCCATCT
Organism: Pricia antarctica; assembly: GCA_011050085.1. Taxonomy (GTDB): domain Bacteria; phylum Bacteroidota; class Bacteroidia; order Flavobacteriales; family Flavobacteriaceae; genus Pricia; species Pricia antarctica_A. The sequence goes on from DRGL01000059.1 coordinate 80,109, forward strand.
TGATTATGGTGCTTTTCTATTTTGTTGCGCGTGGCGTAAGAAATTTACTTAAAAAGTATCTGTTGAAACACATTGGTCAAGTTTCTATTCAAGATATTATCGCCAAGACCGTATATGTTGCCGTACTTTTAATTGGGTTTTTCGTCGCATTAGGTGTAATGGATCTTGACAAGGTTCTGACCAGTATATTGGCAGGTGCCGGTGTTCTCGGTCTTGCCATAGGTTTGGCCCTTCAAGGAACCCTGAGCAATACAGTTGGTGGTTTTATGCTATCTTTTATGCCCAGTATTCGTATCAACGATTTTATTAAAAATGGTGATGCCTCAGGTGTTGTTCAAGAAATTACCCTTCGCAACATTGTTATAAAAACGCCTCAGAACAATATCACGGTAATTCCGAACTCTTCTTTTGTAGATGGGGCATTTACCAATTATTCCTTAGAAAGTAGGGGCCGTATATTTGTGAAATGTGGCGTAGGCTATGAAAGTAATCTGCAGGAAGTTGAAGATTTAACCGTTAAGATTATCACCGAGAACTTTGAACAAAAAAATAGTGAGGAAGTTGAGTTTTTCTATACGGAATTCGGCGACAGTTCCATCAACTTTACGGTTCGTTTCTGGGTAGACATGACCAGTTTTAAACAAGAACATGCTGCTCGACACAAGGCGGTTAAATTGATAAAATCAGCCTTTGACAGTAAGGATATCAACATACCGTTCCCTATACGCACTTTAGATTTTGGTAAGAATAATTTAACCGTACACACTGAAAAACAAATCGGGAAAGAGTCAAAATAATCTATATTTTAAGGAAACAAAAAGGAGTAGTCAGCACACAATGTGATACCGACTACTCCTTTTTTATTATCAAAAATCCTATCCTTTAATTAAATCCGCTAATTTTTCAAGTCCTTCGCCTTTATAGTCCGTCTTTTGTAAAGCCTGCATAAACTGGGCCATGTTAGCGGGATTCATATTATCTCCCAATACACGTACCAACAAAAAACCTTTATCCGCATTATCTCCGTAGATAATCATCTCATCAATGGCATCATCTTCGCCTACATACCGAATGGATGCCTTACCAAAACTGGTATTCACCTTCATTAGCTCATTGAAATTTTTATTTTTCAAAATAGACTTCACTTTGGCTTTTTCCGATTCGAAGGCCGCACTATTTGCATCTGTTTTTTTAAATGCCAGAACGTTGAGTTTTCGTAATGACGCTAATGCCTCTCTCTGCGTGGCCGTCAAAGCGGCTTCCTCCATATTCAATAGACTTGCTGGCAAATCGATAGATAGAAAGTTGGGGTTTTCTGAATTTTCAACGTAGTATTCCTGTAAGCTTTGATTCGAACTACAGGCGATAAGGCTTAGCGCCAAAAAAGTGCAGATACTTAATTGTATATTTCTCATAGTACAAGGTAAAATCTATTATACTTAAAGGGCCAGAAATTAAAACTGACCGAATACTATATTTCAGTCTTGACATTTACTTTCTGCCTGCTTGGTTCAATTCTTTAGGTAGTCCCATTTTATTGGTAAGTGCTCCGATTTTATTTAAATCGATATCTCCGGTCATTGAAACCAATACACTTTCGAACTTGCGATTCTCGATACCAAGTTTAGAATTATTGATATCGGAAACGAACAGCAGCAGTTCGCTAACATGATCTTCATCGCTTCCTTCCTTTATGTAGAATTTTACAGTAGCATCCTTATCCTTAACCCGCATAAGTTCTTCTAGGGTCGATGACTTTAAATACTTCTTAACGGTTGCGGCCATATCCTGTGAAATATCGGCATCCTCAGTGATGAAAACCTTAATGCCATCTAGGCTTTGTGCAATGTCAGCAAAATCTTGCGATTCTTGATCCGAATCATCGAAAGCCGCGATATTTCCGGCCAATCGAATCATACTTTGGTTTACGGTTACCGATCCTACGTTATCCATTGAATCGTACTTGTCGAAAACGGATTGTGAGAAAGCTACAAGTGGTAAAAGGGCTAAAGCGAAAATTAGATTTAGTTTTTTCATGACTGTTTGTTTTTAGACCTGACCTCAAAATTTTGAGGTATTCAGGCTATGATTATTGATTTTAAATTGATGAATACTATTTTTAATTACTGTTGCCGACTACTTGCCACCTGCCTTCTTAAGCTGCTTTCCACCGGGCAAATCCATTTTATCGGTCAGTTTTGCAATTTCCTGTAAATTGATATCACCAGTGAGCGATAAAAGCACGGTCTCTATTTTTCGTCCATCGATATCAATATTGGCCGCCTCTTGAATACCGGTGACCAACATCAACAATTCTTTTACGTGGTCGGCGTCCTTACCCTCCTTGACGTAGAATTTTACGTTAGACCCACCATCTTTGACACGCATCAATTCTTCATACGAAGAACTTTTTAGTCGTGTGGACACCCAACCATCGATATCTTTGGAAATTTTGGCATTTTCAGTTGTAATGACCTTGAAACTGGTTATGGAATTCACAAGCTTAAAAAAATCATCCGCTTCGGGATCATCACTGCTGATACTCATTTTTCCAAGCATTTGAAACATCTTGGGTTGCATGGCTACGAAAGTAACCTGGTCACTATCTTCATATTTGTCGAAGATGTCTTGGCTAAAGCTAACAAGAGGTAAAAGTGCCAGTGCGATTAGTATAATTTGCTTTTTCATAATTTTAATTTATTTGTGTAATTGAAGGAATATTTAATTTGTAATTCACTTGTTAAGGGGTTTTATGTTCGTTATCCAGAAAACGGTTCGTATTCTTCTCAAATTCTTCTAGGTATACAATTTTTTCCGCCCCTTTATTAAAATTGATGGATAACAAGGACAAAGCTTCTTGGGCAGCGGCAATTTCGGCAGCTGTGTATTCATCTTCCAACGAATTTGAAGTACTAGTTGTGTTGAAATAGACACCCACTAACAACAACACAATCGCTGCTGCGGAAACCCAAGTGTACCATAGCTTTCTAGATGTTCGGGACTCAGATTTAAAAACCTGCCTAGTAAACTGCTCTTCCTTTTCTTTGGAAAAATAACGGAACATCGGAGCGTACTGCTCTAAGTGTGGCGCAACTTTTTCCTGGGAAAAATACTCCCGCAGTATCGCTTCTTCGGATGCCGTCGTAGTGGCATCAAAATACTTTTTCAGTAGTTGATCTATTTTATCCGATTCCATAATTATGTTTTTTTATCAATTGTTTCCTAACGGTTTTCCGCGCTCGGGATAATGCCACGCGTACTGCGGTAGGTTTCATATCGAGCATTTCCGAAATTTCGTCATAGTCGTATTGTTCTACATCCCTTAGTTGCAATACCATCTTTTGCTGCTCGGGCAAGGCTTCCATTATTTTTTGCACCCAGGACACGCTATCTGTTGCTTCAAGCTTTTTATCCAACGAACTTTCATTGTCCGTATAATTACTGTGCACCAGTTTCAGGTTTCCAGCTTGCTTGGACTTCAAACGATCTAGGCAAAAATTCTTGGTCATTGTCATGGCGAAGGCTTCAACATTAGTATACCCTTCCATATTCTTTTTTTTGGACCACAATTTCAAAAGTATTTCCTGAGTAGCGTCCTCAGCTTCTTCCCTCGAGACAAGTAATCGTTTGGCTAGACGAAACAACTTGTCTTTGAAGGGCATTACGATATTTAAAAATTCCGTTTGTTGCATTTTGAGGCGCGACTGACTGATTGATTTTTGATTGATGTAAGCGTTCTATATAAGGAAGACGAAGTACTATGATTTTTGTTACAATAAATCTTTATTTTAAGTCAAAGTAAGTATTTTATGCAACCCTATACTAAGTAGGTGCGTATATTATCTTAAATTCGAAGCATTGCATCCCCCAATCATTAACTACGTTTTTTTGGAACGGTAATTGATTTTGGGATACAGTATTACATAATCCATCAATACAATTCCGCTATGAAAAAGTATCCAAAGTTTATTTTACTCTTCCTTGCCATGGGGCTGTTTTTAACGAACTGTTCCAATGATGACAATATTGTTCCAGAGATTGAGCCTGAAACTGAAGAACCGGTAGCGGAAGACTCGATAACCGCTGCAGACTATCCTGTTCAGAATTTTATGTGGCAAGCGATGAACCTATTTTATTTCTGGCAGTCAGATGTTCCGAATTTAGCCGATGATAAGTTTTCTGATACTGAAGACCCATCATATATTTCATTTTTAGCCTCGGAAGATAATCCAGCAAATTTTTTCTATAACGACCTGACTTATCAGCATGCACAGTCAGTAGGAGACGAAGCCGCCATAGATAGATTTAGCGTTGCTAACGAGAACTATAAAGACTTGGTAAATTCACTTCAAGGTATTTCGCAAAGTAATGGACTTGAGTTCAATCTGTATCTTAACAGTGACGACGTTGGGGTCTATGGTGTCGTTACCTACGTTATGTTAGATTCGGATGCTTCCACAAAAGATATCGCTAGAGGAGATGTTTTTGTAGGGGTGGATGGTCAAACTCTAAATGTCAATAATTATATCGATTTATTGTTTGGCGCTTCAACTAGTTATACCTTAAATATGGCAGATATTGTTGGAGAAGTGATTACGGATAATGGCAAAGAAGTTTCTTTGGATAAAATCGAGAATTTTTCCGAAAACCCCATTCTAGTAAACAAGGTTATCGAACAGGGTGGAAAAAAAATTGGGTATTTGATGTACAACGGTTTTTTGGCAGCTTACGATGATGAACTAAATGATGTATTTGGAGACTTTTCCGCGCAAGGTATTGACGAACTTATTATGGATTTTAGATATAATCCTGGAGGAAGGGTGTCTTCAGCTGTTCAGATTGCAAGTTCAGTATATAAAACGGATACCACGGCAATTTTTCTTCAACCACGTTTAAACAAAAACCTGCAAGACACCTTCTTCGGAGAACCTGATAAGTTTACCGATGTCACAATTGACACACAAACCCCTCTAAATGAACTTGGACTTACCCGTGTTTATGTTTTAACCAGTAGACGTACGGCTTCGGCCAGTGAGTTAGTGATTAATGGCCTTGAGCCTTTTATCGATGTCATTCAAGTCGGTACCACAACCACCGGAAAAAGCGAATTTTCGAATACCTTAGTCGATGATCCGGAAAGAGCCTTTCTATATGATCCAGCTAGAGAACAATTCATTAATCCTGATAATCAATGGGCTCTACAACCCTTATTGGGAAAAAATGCGAACGCAGATGGGTTTTCTGAATATGAGAATGGACTTGTCCCAGATTTTGAAATATATGAAGATATTGAGGATTTAGGGGTTTTGGGGGATGAAAACGAACGCTTATTAGCGGTTGCACTTTCTATTATTTCTGGAAACACTGCTAAAATTAGTTTCAAATCGGTTATGCCTACATCATATATGACGAATTCAAAAATGTTCAAACCGGCCAAAGACAATATGTTTATGGACGGACTTCTTAAAGCTAAGAATCTGATAGATTAGAAATACTAGATTTAGAATAAAAAAAGACCGCCACCTTGAAAATGGTGCGGTCTTTTTTATCACAAACGGTTTAGTTCCCCAACTCAGTTTTTCAAGAATTTAAATCAAAAAAAATAATTCTAAAAAAAGAAAGCTGTTTATTTCAAAACTATATCTACAATTAACATTACTTAGAATTTTAGCGATGCCAAATGGGTATACTAATGCCAAAAATGGTTTTAGTTGCTCAAAAATCGCCTAGCAAATTTTATCATAAAATCCTTATGTTTCACAGGGGTGTGCTTTCAAAGTACTTCGCAATTAGGGTACATTTTTCTTTTAAAACGGTTCGCCCTAAGTTTTAGCATTCTACCTAAAATAAGATAGCAAAATTTACGTTTACCGATTAGATAGAACGTCCGTTCATCCCATAAATATCAACCTTCATCACAATACCATGCTTAAATATTTCGAAAAGGCACTACTACTATCCCTATTTATATGTACTTCCTGTGTAACGGAAGATGATATTTATTTGCCTGATACAGTAAATCCCAACCCGGAAGCAGGCGTACAAGTGCAAGATTTTATGTGGAAGGCCATGAACTTCTGGTATTTTTGGCAGACCGATGTAGAAAATCTTGCGGACGATACATTTCCTAGAACATCGGAAGGTGCAGATATGTACACTGAATTTTTAGCCTCCGAAAACAGTCCTGGGGAATTTTTTGATAACAAATTGCTATTTAGTGAAGACCGCTTCAGTTTCTATAACGACGACTATGTAGAACTCACCCAATCACTTGCAGGCATTTCAAAAAGTAATGGTATGGAATTTGGCCTTGTACGCATTCCAAATAGTGATCAAATTGTAGGCTATGTTCGCTATATTATACCTAACTCAGATGCAGAATCGAAACCGATAGACAGAGGTGATCTTTTTACCGGTGTGAATGGTAGTAGCTTAAACGATTCGAATTACATAAACCTGCTTTTCGGAAGTAACGATACGTATACACTGAATATGGCCACCTTGGTAGATGGAAAACCTGAGCCAAATGGAGAGGAAATTACACTAACTAAACAAGACAATTTACAGGAAAATCCTATTTACCTAGACGACATTATCGAAAAAGGTGGGAAAAAAATTGGCTATCTCATCTACAACGGCTTCACAAACGAATTTGATGAACAATTAAATGAGGTTTTTGGAAGATTCAAAACTAAAAACGTGACCGATTTAGTACTCGATTTACGTTATAATCCGGGTGGGTCAGTAAATACTGCACGGCTGCTTTCAAGTATGATATATGGAACCAACCCTGACGATGTGTTCTTAAAAGCAAGATACAATGATAAATACCAAAAGATATTAGAGAACAATAAAACGGATGTACAAGATTATTTCGCCGATAAAACAGGCAATGGAAGTTCGATAAATTCTTTGAATCTTAAAAAGGTCTACGTACTGACGACCCAAAGCTCAGCCTCTGCGAGTGAATTGGTGATTAATGGATTGACTCCGTATATGGAGATTGTTCAAATCGGGGAAAAAACAAGGGGCAAAAATGAATTCTCAGTAACCATGGTCGATGATCGAGAAAATAATTATCTCTATAGCCCGAAACGTGTAGATAAAATAAATTCCGATAACCGATGGGCGATTCAACCCCTATTAGGGCGCAATGAGAATGCGGATGGCTTCTCCGACTATACCGCCGGTTTAATCCCAGATATCGAATTAAAGGAAAGTCTTTCCAATCTTGGAGCCTTAGGTGATCTAAACGAACCTTTGTTGGCCAAGGCCATTCAAGAAATTACAGGCGCCACTACGGCTAAGGTAGATTTCTCGGTAGCTATTCCCATGGAAAACATTACCAGTTCAAAACTACATACACCACTTGGTGATACTATGTATGTTACGGATCTACCTATGGTTCAATAATCAAATCATAAAAATTATTTCACTCCCGAATACGTTGTAAAAACGCTATCAATGTTACCATTGAAGGGACAAACTATATTATAATTCCCAATCTTCCTGGTGGTTTAGATGAAACTAAAATGGGCGGCTTTGCGAATACAAACCACCCATCGATTTTACCTAGTCTCCTTATTACTCTGAAGAGTCATTGAAATATATTGCACTGGGATTGATACCGACTTCCTTCGATGCAATCAGTGAATAATCCGATAAGTCATAGATATCCAAAACACCGTTACTTGAGAAATCCTTGGCATCGGCACCATACAGTTTACCGTCGTTAACGGTCAAATTGTAAAAACTGGTTCCGGTTATAACAGCCTCTGTGGGAAGTGCAGTACTCGAAACATCCATTTTAAAAATACTTCCGGCCTTGGAGTAATACAAGGCATCTTCATCTAAAGATAAATATGCCGGGTGTTCTGTCGCTGCCATCGTAAAAGTCTCTACTACCATATTATTAGCCGTATCGATTTTATCCAACTGACCGGCAGTTTCATCTTGGGTATATGCTGGCTTGCCACCCGAAAGTACCCAAAGATATCCTTCATCGTCCATTTGTAAGGAATTTGGTGCATCGGCAACCTCAATTGAACTTACCACCGTATTTGAGGCGGCATCGATTATAGCTATGCTATTGTTGAAATTATATCCCCCTAATAAAGCCACATATATAGTATTATCTTTTACTAGAATACGCTCCGGACCCTCTTCTACCTCAATTTTATCTTCGACGGTATTGGTTTCTAAATTGATTATGGCAATAAAGTCGTCATCAGGATTGGTACCATCGCCCCAATTGGTAACATAGCCTTTACCGTTGGCAATAGCCATGTACCGCGGATTAAGCAGATCGGTTTGTTCAGGGCCACCAATGCTGGCAATGGATTCAAAAGTATACCGGTTTACAACCTCTATTTTTTGCGAGCCGTTCAAGACAATGTAAGCGACATCGCCATTAAAAGCCATACTTTGTGCAGTATCTCCCCAAGCATCAATCCCATTAACCGTTGTGAAAATACTGTTTTCAATCACCGTCAAATCATTCGATATAAAGGATACGGAAGCATTTCCAGCCCCAAAATTACCTTCGTTCAAAACTAATGTTCCATTTTCATAAGCTAACGGATCTGCCCCCATTTCCGGAAGGTTCGATTCACCATCATCAGTACTACATGATGTAATTAAACATGAAGCAACTAAAGTCATCAATAGTAATTTTTCAATTTTCATTCTTTAAAAATTTAGTGTTAATTGGGTTTGAATATTTCTGTTAGGCATGGGACGCAAGGCCACATTTTCGTAATAGGCATTAAAAAGATTGTTAAGGGTAATACCAAGGCTATAGTGTAATTTGCCTTTCCCCTTTAAAGCATATGTGACACCCAAGTCGGCTACCTGATACCCTTTGAGCTTACCACCGGTAATGGAAACTGGTCCATTGTACAAATGCCGATAAAAAATACCGAAGCTTGATAGGTTGTAGGCAATGGATGCGTTTGCCCTATGATAAGGAACATACATCAGCTGTTCATCAGTTGCCTGGTTCTCGGAAACAGTATAGGCATAGTTCGACCTTACAACCAGGTTCTGTTCATTTTGAATGGGATATGAAAGAGCAAACTCCCCTTCCAGTCCATAAATACGAACCTGATCTATATTGGATGGCGCCCAGATGCCCGAACTATTGGGAAGCCATCGAATCATGTCTTTGGTAGCAATGTAGTATCCATTAACCTTGAAACTTGCCGCCCCTAGTTCCAAATGCTGGCCCACATCAATCTGGTAAGAACTTTCAGGTACGAGGTCGCCATTGCCACCTGGCTTCCAATACAAATCGTTGAAGGTGGGCATCCTGAAATTTTTTGAGGCACTGAGCTGTAGGCCATAGTGCTCCCCTACTCTGTATTCTCCATCCAAAGAAAAAACAGATGGACTCGAAAAATCGGAAGAAAAATCCCTTCGAAAACCGAAATTATAGACCAAATCCTCTGAAAGTGTATGTTTCAATAAGGCCGTAAAAGAAATATCATTTCGCTGTGGACTACCGAAGCTACTGCCGCTACCCTGATAATTATCATATTGTAGAAAAGTATATACCCGAAAGAAATCTGAAAGTTCGATATCGTAAGCATATCGGGCCAGTAAAGTGGTAACGCCTCCCTCTGAAAAGGTGTCGGAATCTTTATTTTCATAATACGTGAAGCCCTCGAAAAGATGCGCCAATTTGAGCTTTGAGGTAGCCTTTTTGCCAAATGACATCCACTCTAACTGCGTACGATAGTGATTGTCTTTGTAACGGCTTCTTGCTGGTGCGACCAGATTACCTGACAAATTTCTATCGCCGCTAAAACTTTGATGATACAGCCGAATCACGTTCTTATCCGATAGTACATATCCAGAATTAAAATTCAGGGAAACATTCTGAAAATCGCCGTTACTGTTGCGTTCCCCAGTCTTTACATACTTGTAATCGTTATCCGATTCCCAATAATTGATTCCGAAGCTATGAGACCATTTTTGATTTCCAAAGTTTTGGGAATAGTTCGCCAATTTGGTGTCAAAGCTTCCCAAGCCCATCATCATTCGATTCTCGAAATGCTCTTCAAAACGGAGCTCATTGTTCAGATGTATACTACCACCGATTGCTCCTGTACCGAACTGAACGCTCCCACCCCCGCTACGGATGTCTACTGAACTATAGCTGAAAGGATTTATAGTGTTAAAATCTACCTGACCGTTTAAAGGAGAATTGATATTGATTCCGTTCCAAACCACGGCGGTATGGGATGCGCTGGTTCCACGAAATGCCGGAGATGATACCATTCCGAAACCGTTTTCCTTAAAGTATAGGTTTGAATTGAAGGCGAGTAGCGAAGTCAGGAAGCTACCGCCGCGGGATATCGTACTATCCGACAACCGAGTCAGCTTATGACCTTCGGCATAGTTTTTTAAGCGTGAATCGGATACAACAACCTCATCCATTACCCAGAGTTGTTTCTCTTGGGCGGATATTTGTCCTGATAAGAACAAAAGAAGTCCTATGGCGGTTATGGCGCGTTTCATCACTTGCAAACTTCTATCCCGGAAGTTTTACAGTTTTTGATGAATCTGGCAGGTCTCCTGACTCGTTTTATAGCATTTGACCTTCCCATACGCTGGCTGCGGACAGTGGTCTGAAGAAATGCTATCCCCAATTCGGGGTACCAAAATAAAACTGCCAATGGCAGCTATGGCAAAAACCTACAGTTGCGGGAACAGTTCCGGAATAGACCCTTTTTAATGTAAAATGGTAGTCACCGGATTCCCTTTTAATCCCATTGCCTAAAACGCGACGATGGTAACCAAAATTCGTCGCGAAAGTAAACATTCCAAACTATATTTTAGACCTACCATGAATTAATACTACTTTTGAAGGCGCTAAAAAACTCAGATTTGTATAAAATACTGCTTGTCGCCGTTCTGCTTACTATCATTTCCTGTAAGGAGGATAAACATGAATCTTTACCCCTCTCAAAGGCTTCGAAAGCTTTTGAAATTAAGTATGCCGAAGGATTTACTATAGAAGAAATGGATTCAGGGCTAATCCTAATTAAAATAGCTGCACCTTGGCCGGATGCTAAAACTGTCTTTACCTATGCGTTGATTCCTAAAAATAGGATGGCCACAATGAATTTGAACAAAGACGAATTCGATGCCATCGTGCCCATTCCCGTAGAAAAAATAGTCGTTACCTCGACCACTCACATTCCTGCACTGGAAGCTTTAGGTGTCGGTGATAAGCTGGTAGGGTTTCCCAATCCGGAATACATCTCCTCTAAAGCTACCAGAAAGCGAATCGATGCGGGCAAGGTAAAGGCTCTAGGCAATAATGAAGCCATCAATACTGAAATGGTCTTAGCGCTAGACCCTGAGGTTTTCATAGGTTTCGGTGTCGATGGTCAAAATAAGGCTTACGCTAGCTTGCAAAGAGCGAATATTCCCGTTATCTATAATGGGGATTGGACCGAAGAAACTCCCCTAGGAAAAGCGGAATGGATTAAATTTTTCGCTCCCTTTTTCAATGCGGAAACAAAAGCAGATAGCATTTTTAGAGAGATAGAAACGTCCTATTTAAAAGCTAAAGAATTGGCATCGACCGCCAAGGGGGAACCTACCGTGCTGAGCGGTGCTCTTTATAAGGATGTTTGGTACTTGCCCGGCGGAAAAAGCTGGGCGGCACAGTTCTTTGACGATGCAAAAGCTAATTATCTTTGGAAAGACACCCAGGAAACAGGAAGTTTATCCCTCAGTTTAGAAAGTGTGCTTGAAAAAGGGAAGCCGGCAGAATTTTGGATTTCGCCTGCACAGTTTACCTCGTACGCTGAAATGGAAGAGGCCAACCCACATTATCAACAATTCAACGCCTTTAAAAATCGCAACAGCTACTCCTTTGCCGGTAAGACAGGGAAAACAGGTGGCTTGATATACTACGAACTCGCCCCACATCGACCAGATTTAGTATTGAAAGACCTCATTCATATATTACATCCAGAATTGTTGCCCGATCATAGCCTTTACTTTTACAGACCTCTAGACTAGTTGAAAATTCAAAAAACATATCGCCTTTCTTTTGTAGTACTGCTATTGATCCTCGTTGCCTGTTTTATATTGAATATCAGTTTAGGTTCAGTTTCTATTCCCTTTTCGGCTACTTTCGAGGTGCTGTTCGGTGGAACACTGAAAAACCAGTCTTGGGAATATATAATTTGGAACTATCGTATCCCAAAAGCCTTCACCGCTATTTTGGTAGGCAGCGGCCTGGCCTTAAGCGGATTACTTATGCAGACCTTGTTTCGCAATCCATTGGCCGGTCCATTTGTCTTGGGAATTAGCTCTGGCGCAAGTTTGGGCGCCGCCCTTCTCATTATGGGCTCAACTCTATTTTCCGGGGTTTTGTCATTTGGACTCATAAATGACATTTCACTGGTGGTCGCCTCAAGTTTGGGTAGTTTTATGGTGTTGCTCGCCGTAATAGGAATAGCCGCAAAAGTAAAGGATACGATGGCCCTACTAATTATCGGGCTAATGTTCGGAAGTATTACAACAGCGATTGTTAGTGTACTATCCTATTTTACAAATGCTGAAAAACTACAGCAGTTTATCTATTGGTCTTTTGGAAGTCTTGGTAATCTATCATGGTCACAACTTTCGGTTCTAGGGTCGATTGTCGCGATAGGTATTTTAATCGGTAGCATAAGTATTAAAGCATTGAACGCTTTTCTATTAGGGGAAAATTATGCCCGTAGTTTGGGCGTCGACCTTAACAAATCACGATATCTTATTATTATCGCAACGGGATTGTTGGCAGGTAGCATAACCGCTTTTGCCGGCCCTATCGCTTTTATTGGCTTAGCCGTGCCACACTTGACCCGACAATTGTTCAGTACGACTGACCATAAAATTTTGATACCTGCCGTGCTTATTTATGGTGCAATGCTGATGTTGCTCTGCGACACGGCAGCACAAGTGCCGAATTCGGCGAGCGTGCTACCAATTAATGCGATTACCAGTATTTTAGGTGCCCCAGTTGTAATTTGGTTGTTGGTAAAAATGCGACGGATGGTTTTCTGAGTTAATGTTACGAATAGAATGACTGAACATTTAAATATCGTTTTGGAAGTAGAAAATTTGGTAATTGGTTACAATGGAGTTGCCATCGCTAAAAACATCAATTTCAAACTGGCGAAGGGAGAACTGAACGCGGTTATTGGAATTAACGGGATTGGAAAATCTACCCTATTGCGTACGTTGGGCAACTTACAACCGAAATTGGCCGGAAGCATATGTATTTCAGAAAAGCAGCTTGAAAATTTTTCCGCTATTGACTTAGCTACCAAACTAAGTCTTGTACTAACCGAATCCATTGCTTCCAAAAACATGTCCGTACTTGAATTGATTTCATTAGGAAGGCAACCCTATACCAATTGGATCGGAACCTTGACCGCGAATGATAAAGAAAAAATTAATGGAGCGGTCGAAATGCTCTCGTTGAAAGACCTACAACACAAAAAATGTTTTGAACTCAGCGACGGACAGTTACAACGTGCATTGATTGCACGCGCTATCGCACAAGACACGGATATTATTTTATTGGATGAACCTACTACACATCTCGACCTATATCACAAGGCACGGATTTTAAAAGTTTTAAAATCGATTGCCCATAAAACAGGAAAGACTATCGTTTTCACTACGCATGAAATTGAAATGGCCATACAACTATGCGATACCCTGTTTTTATTGGATAGCGAAAAAAACTACTTTGGAAAACCTGACGAGCTCATTCGGGCGAAGGTTTTTGAAAAGCTTTTTCCGGCAGAGACAGTTTCCTTTGATGCCGCAACCGGTTCCTTTCGAATAAACACCTAGTCTAGATTAGTTCAAAGATAATCCCCAACTTTTCTGTTCACATCAATCTTGTATCTTTACTCTGAAAAAATACAACACCGATGAACGACTATTCAATGTATTTACTAATTGGCCTTGGGTGTTTGGCCATTGGCTATTTTATTGGGAATTACATACAAAGTCTACAAACAAAAGCGACGCAAAGCGCACTTCTAGAACGTGAGCAGCAACTGAATCAGAACCTAAGGGAATTAAATCAGCGCTTGCTGGATTCCAACAAACATAGGAATCTTATACAATTGGAAAAGGAACGTTTGGGTAACCAAATCATACGCTATCAGGCGGATTTGGAGCATTTACAACAAAAAAATAGAGAGCAAAAAGAGGAAGTCGAAAAACTTCAGGAAAGATTTACCATAGAATTTGAAAATCTTGCCAACAAAATCCTGGAAGAAAAAAGCATAAAATTCACCGAGCGGAATGAAAAAAACATTAAGAAAATTCTAACGCCACTAAACGAAAAGATTATTCTGTTCGAGAAAAAAGTAGAAGAAAGTAGAAAGGAAAGTTTTGGCATTCACCAAGCACTCCGCGAGCAATTACTAAATTTACAGACCCAAAATATAAAGATTACCCAAGAGGCAGAAAATCTGACCAAGGCATTAAAAGGCGATAGCAAAATGCAAGGTAATTGGGGCGAGTTGGTTTTGGAGCGGGTATTGGAAAAATCTGGACTGGAAAAAGATCGTGAATATTCTGTACAACAAAGTTTTCAAAGGGAAGATGGCACTCGGGTGCTTCCTGATGTCATCATCAACCTTCCCGACGGAAAAAAAATGGTTGTAGATTCGAAAGTGTCTTTAGTAGCTTATGAACGTATGGTAAATGCTGAGGACGCATTCAGGGATAAATTTCTAAAAGAACATGTCATTTCCCTTAGAAAGCATGTTGACCAACTTTCCGCTAAAAAATATGAGGATTTATATGCTATGGAAAGTCCTGACTTCGTGCTGATGTTCATACCCATTGAACCTGCTTTTGCCGTGGCTTTGAATACTGACAGCACACTGTATAATAAGGCTTTTGAGAAGAACATCGTAATCGTCACACCATCTACTTTATTGGCGACTTTACGGACTATCGACAGCATGTGGAACAATGAAAAACAACAGCGCAACGCAATTGAAATCGCGCGTCAGGCCGGAGCCCTTTATGACAAATTTGAAGGCTTTGTAAGTGACCTCACCCAAGTCGGGAAAAAAATGGACGATGCAAAGTCCGAATACAGTGGCGCAATGAACAAATTGTTCGAAGGGCGTGGTAATATTATCAACAGTATCCAAAAACTAAAAAGAATGGGCGCTAAGGCTAAAAAGTCCATTCCAGAACGTATACTAAAGAGGGCGGAGGAAAGTACATCATCAGAGGAAGAAAAAAATTTTGAGAAAATCAGGACTGGAAGCGAGTAACGGTAGCGCTTGGTTAAATATTCGAAGTTAAAATCCTACATTGCATAAATTTAAAGCGGATGTTTTTAGCGCTTTTAGAAAGAAACAAAGAAAGGTTTCGAATGGCATTGTTACCTTTCGAATTTACTTACAAATGGAATAACATATAAAAACAAATGAAGAAAGCACTTTTTTTAGTCTTAGGCGGCATCGCAGTACTTTTTGCGATAATTTATGCCTTTATATATTTTGTAACCTTTAGTGACGGTATTCGATCCGGAGAACTAATTAAGATCAGCCATAAAGGGGTGCTAGTCAAAACTTGGGAAGGTGAAATTAGTCAAGGGATATCCGGAGCTCAAATATTCTCCTTTTCCATATTGGATAAAGACCAAGAGATTATTGAAAAATTACAGGAATATCAAGGCGAATACGTGAAGGTAGAATATGTAGAGCGTTATGCAACCTTCTTTTGGCTGGGCGATACCAAATATTTTATTACCAAGGTCACAGAAGAAAGTTCACCACATTTTAGAAAGTAAATTATCCAAATCTAAAATTGTTAACGGAAGCCAATTCATACGGGAATCAATCCAATAGCTGATTCGGAAATAGGAATGAACTTTAATGCTTTATGAAAAAATTCAAGACGCCAAACGAATCGAGGGTTTCTATTACAGAACTGATGCTTCCCTCCCACTCCAATTTCGGAGGTAAAGTACATGGGGGGCACATCCTTAATTTAATGGACCAAATCGCATTTGCCTGTGCCTCAAAGCATTCTCAGTGTTATTGTGTAACGGCCTCAGTGAATAGGGTCGATTTTTTGCATCCTGTTGAAGTGGGCGAACTCATTACCCTAAGGGCATCAATCAACTACACCGGTCGCACCTCAATGGTAGTAGGTGTTCGTGTAGATTCAGAAAATATTACGGAGGGAACCAAACGACATTGCAATTCATCATATTTAACCATGGTAGCCAAAGATAATTCTGGCAAAAGTGTAGAAATCCCGGGACTTATATTAGAAAACGAGCAAGCAGTGCGCCGCTTCGCCCGTAGCAAACAGCGCAAAGAAGAGGCCTTCTCCCGTGATACCCGTTTCGACGCGTCAAAATTCAAAATGGAAGAACATTTAAAGCATCTAAAAAACGAAAATATCAAGATTGAGTTGTGATTTCTGCTGCCGCTGGTTCATCGAGAAACCACATTAGGTTTTCGCTACTAGGATGAACCAAATGGGCAGGATATGACTTATAACCACCCCTTTCATTAATAATTTCCCCGACTTTTTCCGCTTTACTTTCCCCGGTTACCAAAAAAGCAACAACGATGGCATGGTTAATTATTTTACCTGTAATCGTAATCCTTTTTTGTCCCGTTTCAGGATGTTGAGCAACCGCGCATAGCTGCTCAGCATTCCATAACTCTATTTCATGCGGAAAAATGGAAGCTGTATGCCCATCATCCCCCATGCCCAAAATGACTACATCAAATTGGGGAAGCCCGTCAACTATGGGAAGGTATTGTCTCAATTCTTCGGAATAGCGCTGCGCTTCCTGTGATGGGTCGTTTTCACCTTTTACCCGGTGAATATTCCCTTCCGGGATTTCAATTTTGGATAAAAGATGCTCGACAGTCATTTTGTAGTTACTTTCTGAGTCTTCTGGTGAAACGCAGCGTTCATCGCCCCAATATAAATGCACCTTTCGCCATTTAATAACGGAAAGATTGCGCGATGCAAGTTCGTCGAAAACTATTTTTGGTGTACTGCCACCAGAGAGCGCTACATGTAACGTATCGTTAGAATGAATGCGGTCAATAAGCCAGTCTGCAAAGTTTACTGCTGTTTGTTGTTTTGTTGCTGCTACTTCTATTTGCATTTTAATTATTTTTTAGATTGCTCATTTGTTAATTAAAACTTTAGCATCCTTATATTCTCAAAGGCAAACACAATCCTAACTACCATAAGATTATATGCATTTACTACATCTATCCTGGAATTCGAATAATTATTCCAACCTTCTATAAAACGCGGAACATTTTCAAATTTTCCATGTGCCGGTTCAGCAAATCACACAATATCCGGGCTCATCGGCCAATTGCTCACTCGGATTCCGCCACATACCAACACCCTCAATCAAATCGTCCGCATTTTCAGGGCCCCAAGCGCCGGCTGAATAACCATATACTTTGGCATCGGAGTTCTTCCAATACTCCAATATCGGATCAACGAAAGTCCAAGCGGCTTCCACTTCATCAGCGCGTGCATAGAGCGTGGCATCCCCTTGCATTGCATCTAAGAGAAGTCGTTCATAGGCTTCCATAACATGATTTTCTGCCAAGCTGGAATAATAGAAATCAAGATTTGCCCGTTCGACCTTGAAACCTTGTCCGGGAACCTTTACTCCGAATTTAATAAGAATACCTTCATCGGGCTGTATCCGAATTATTAATTTATTGTCCTTACTGCTCATTCCCGCATCCTTAAAAATCTGATGGTGTGGAGTTTTAAAATGAATAACCACTTCGGTAACCTTGGTAGGCATACGCTTGGCAGTTCGTACATAGAAGGGCACATCGGCCCAACGCCAATTATCCACGAAAAACTTAAGGGCAGCATAGGTTTCGGTTTTTGAATCGGGATCCACATCGTCTTCCTCCCTATATCCCTTTACCTTTTCGCCATCTATCATAGAACTTATGTACTGTGCCCTTATCGTATTTTCATAAAGTTCTTTGGGATCTTTCATAAGCCTTAGCGATTTTAAGGCCTTCAATTTTTCGTCACGTATTTCTTCGGCATTGGCACTTAAGGGCGGTTCCATAATAACGAATGCGATAATCTGCATCAAATGGCTCTGAAACATGTCTCGTAAAGCACCTGATTTATCGTAGTATCCTCCCCTCTTTTCTACACCACCGCTTTCTGCGTTCGTTATCTCAACGTGGTGAATATAATTGCGGTTCCAAAGTGGTTCAAAAATACTGTTGGCGAAACG
This sequence comes from Pricia antarctica, assembly GCA_011050085.1. Classification (GTDB taxonomy): domain Bacteria; phylum Bacteroidota; class Bacteroidia; order Flavobacteriales; family Flavobacteriaceae; genus Pricia; species Pricia antarctica_A. The sequence goes on from DRGL01000059.1 coordinate 98,401, forward strand.
GGTGACCAGTAAATTTTGCACCGTTTCCTTACCTAGATAATGATCAATCCTAAAAATCTGGGGCTCTTTAAAA
>DRGL01000060.1 GCA_011050085.1 Pricia antarctica
AACCTATACTCAATGCGGGCGTAAGTGCCTAAAACATTGGCCTGGGCGTGCCGACGAGCACCGCAAAATCTTTTGGATTTTGCTTTTACGCGTGACAAGATAAAACCAAAACAAAAAGATTTTGGCTATTGCGTGGGGAAAAGTAGTTTCGTGCAGCCCCGCACTACGCTTAGATAAAACGTTGCCAAACATTAGGTACGTTAAAGGGACATCCTTTACAAAATTAACGGTAGACTGGAATCCCAATGGAAAATGAAAGTTGATTCAAAATCACTTCTTGGAACCGAAAAGAAACACAATTTATACATCAATACATTTCCTCAGAACTTTGATAATGTTTATCGAAACATAAGATAAAAAGCTATAGATATAATAATGAAAATATAAAAGAACTGGATACAACAATTTCTATAACGAATAGGGCATAAAATTATAGCCTCCCCTAAAAATAGGACAGCATAAATCAAAACAAGAAAATTTCCCTAATTTGAAATCCGAACCGTAGTCGGGTGCCACTTCGCAATATCCCTAACCTAAACCTTAGCTGACTGCAGAATAAGGAGTCACAACAAAGAAAATATGTTTGATGAACTATATCAACAACTTGAAGAAAAGATAAGCTTGAGTGAAAAGGATAAAAATTGTATTCCTAATTTCTTTGAGACTAAATTTCTACGAAAAAAGCAATTGCTACTTCAAGCAGGAGAATACTGTAGAACTTTAGCCTTCGTTTCTACAGGGGCTTTAAAATCTTACACGATAGATGAAAAAGGCATAGAACATATCAGTTTACTGGCCTGGGAGGGCTGGTGGGTATCAGACTTTAAAAGTTTTATCAGTGACGAAAAAGCAATTTTATTTATCGATGCTATTGAGGATAGCGAAATTTTATTGCTTTCAAAATCCAATTATGAACAACTTTTAATTGAAGTTCCTTCTATGGAACGTTATTTCAGAATCTTATATCAAAACAGTCTAGTTACAAAAGACAGGAGATTAATAAGTTCCAACACCTATACTGCAGAGGAGAAATATAATCATCTATTAAAAATGTATCCTTTTATCTCGCAACGCATTCCGCAAATCCTTATTGCATCCTACCTTGGTATCACTACTGAAACGATCAGCCGAATAAAAAAAGGGTGAACAGGGATAATTGACCCGCATTAATTATGTTTCTTGATTTACGTCAATGTATGGCCAATTAATGCAATGTAATTTTGCCCCACAGATAAATTGATAGTCATACATTACATATGGAAAATAGTGCATTAATAGTTGGAGCAAGTGGGATAGCAGGAAACAACCTTGCCCAAGAACTACTTAAAAATAATTGGACGACCTACGGTATAACACGGAATTCCGAAGTAAACCTAAAAGGTCTGAAAAACATCAAAGCCGATCTACTCGACTTAAAATCCCTTGAAGAAGCCCTAAAAGAGTTGAATCCCACCCATGTTTTTTTTACCGCTTGGATGCGTAAAGATACAGAGGCGGAGAACATCAAAGTTAATGGTGGCATGGTTCGCAATCTCCTACAGGTTTTATCGCCAAAAAAATCTGTACAACACGTTGCGTTAGTAACAGGATTAAAACATTATTTAGGGCCATTCGATGCTTATGCGCAGGATGGTTTTAAGCCTGAAACTCCGGTCAGAACGGAGCATTCAAGACTTGACCTGGATAATTTCTATTATGCTCAGGAAGACGAGGTTTATGCAGCGGCAGAACGTGACGGATTTACTTGGAGCATTCACCGTGCTCACACTGTCATTGGACAAGCTGTCGGGAATTTAATGAATATGGGTACCACCTTAGCGGTTTACGCAAGTATATGTAAAGAAAATAGATCAGCTTTTATTTGGCCAGGTTCCGAAGCGCAATGGAACGGCATTTCAGATGTGACAGATGCACATATTCTAGCCAAACATTTTCTATGGGCTGCAACGACACCCGAAGCTGCAAATGAAGCTTTTAATATTGTCAATGGAGACATATTTCGCTGGAGTTGGTTATGGAAACAAATAGCGGAGTACTTTCAAATTAAATATCAGGGCTACATTGAAAACAATAAAAGTCTGGAAGTACGTATGACCGATGATGATACCATTTGGGAAAAAATTGCCGCTAAGCATCAATTGGTAGAATCTGAATTAGATAGATTGGCTTCTCCTTGGCATACGGACCTCGATTTGAGAAGACCCATAGAAGTAATGACAAATATGGCCAAAAGCCGTAAATTAGGTTTTAAGGAATATCAAGATACTAGGGAATCTTTTTACAACTTATTTGACAACCTAAAAGCACAGAAAATTATTCCGTCCTAAAAATTAATTCAATACGGACATAAAGGCAACAGGTAAAATTGTTAATAATCAATAACGGTTCGGGTATAGGCTCGAACCGTTTTGTTGTTTGATATAGATAATTGAAATAAAATAGCCGTTGCTATAATTCGCTACTGTTGCAAAACAAAGCCGTCAGCGATTTTAAGGTATACTACATCTAAATCTATAAGATATATGGACCAGTGGTACACCTACAACTTCTGCTCTTCCAAAGGCTGAGGCAGAACGGAAAAAGCTATTTGATCTCATTTAAGTAGCTTTATTTAAAACTAGGAATATCAATTCACCATAGTGGCAAACTCCTGTTTTGGTATCCTCACTTTTTTAAGTTTGGCAAGGCCGTCATTGTGTTCATCGCGATAACCCAAAGCAAGTAGAACAACACTTTTAAGATTTTTTCCCTCCAAACCCAACAGTTTATCAAATTTCGCAGCATCGAAACCCTCCATTGGGGTGGCATCTATTTTCAAGTCCGCCGCGGCAATCAAACCAGTTCCCAAGCCGATATAGGCTTGCTTTGTTGACCAAATAAAGTTGTCACTATCTGTTCTTGCCAAGAGATAGGTACTAATGGAATTCTTAAAATCGGCCAGATCTTCAATGGGCGTATCTCTTGTTTCAGACATCAACCCGATGTAATCATCGATATCTTCCTTTCTAATGGACGCAAATGCGGCAAATACAAGCAGATGGGAGGCCTCGGCTATTTGAGAATTAAATGAGCCTTCAGCCAGATTTTTTTTCAAGCAAGGGCTTTCTATAATTACTAGCCGATATGGTTGTATTCCTACAGAGGATGCAGATAAATTGATTGCCTCTATTATCTTTTCCAAATCCCCCTCTTCTACTCTTTTGTTACTGAATTTTTTTGTGGCGTATCGCCATTTCAAATCCTCTATTAATTTCATTGCTATTTAGTTTTTTAAATGAAAAGCAAAAATATGGCTGAATGGTTACTTATTGTAACTTAGCGCCAAAAAGTAATGGTAACATTTGAGTAACTAAGTAATTTATCATGGAAACTAAAATAGAGCCTGTAAAAGAATGCAGCCAGACCATATTGGCAATTCACGATGTAATGGATTTGCTGAACGGCAAGTGGAAAGTGTCCATTATTGCATGCCTTTGTTACAGTAAAATGCGCTATTCGGAATTGTTAAGGGAGGTAAAGGGAATTTCGGGTAGAATGTTGAGTCGGGAATTGAAGGAACTGGAAATGAATCAACTCATCACCAGAGCAGTATTGAATACCCAACCTGTAACCGTGGAGTACGAAATAACGGAATATGGGTCTACGCTTAAAAATCTAACTACTACCATTGCCGAATGGGGTATCAGCCATAGAAAAAAAATCATAGCAAAATAATAGGATGATATCTATAATTATAACGCTAACAGGGCATCTAAAACTGCTAGTTAGTAGCTACTTTTATAGGATTTTCGCGTAAACCCTAAATTTAAAATTTTGCACTTCCTTACATCAAATTATCTATATATAGGAAAGCCTTCTATGCAGCATCCTCAATCGTTCCAGTTTATAAAGTAACCTGGTCTAGCCACAAAATATCATCAACAAACGTTCCACAAACCTCTATAAAACTGAACCGAGCACTAATTTTTAATTAAATATTTTTTCTACGCAGACTCCCGTTTTACGACTTAAAAAATTACTATGAATAGAATAGAACATATTGAAAATGAAATTTCTGAATTAAGAAATCAATTAGAGAATCATAAGCTTTATGCTAATCTAAAGGATATTGATGACGTTACGATATTTATGCAAAACCATGTGTTTGCCGTTTGGGACTTTATGTCACTTTTAAAATATCTTCAACTGAAATTGACTACGGTTCAAATACCTTGGACGCCCTCCAACAACCCAACACTTTCAAGATTTATTAATGAAATCGTTCATGGTGAAGAAAGTGATATCAATGAATTAGGAGAACCTAAAAGTCACTTTGAAATGTATTTGGAAGCAATGAACCAAGCCAATGCAGATACGTCAGCGATTGATACTTTCATTCGCTGTGTTGCCTCCGATGCTTCATTGGAAGATGCATTTAGTCAAATCAATATTGATGAAAGAGTAGCTGATTTCGTGAGATTTTCCTTTTCAATTATCGAAACCAATAAAACTCACCTTGTGGCCTCGGCATTTACGTTTGGAAGAGAAGATGTTATCCCAGATATGTTTATTAAAATTCTGGAATCCGCAGATGCGGATAACAATTCCTACAGTAAGTTAAAATATTATCTAGAACGACATATAGAATTAGATGGGGATGAACACGGTCCACTTTCACTAAAAATGATATCAGAGCTTTGCGGGGATGATGATCAAAAATGGGATGAAACCTTAGCCGTAGCGAAACAATCCTTAGTAAAGAGGATTGCCCTATGGGATGCAATAGACGATACGATACTTAAAAATGGGTAAGCCAATTTAGCCTAACCCTTATTATTACAAGGCTAAATTCAGAAATTTTTTGTTCTTGAGCTCGGATTTTGTGACCGCTCTTGATTAGGCATTAGTTCGCGGCACAGATTCAAAGGGCATCACGTCCCCCAATGACGAATGCGGGTAGGTGATGTTGTAGTTTCCCATCTATTTATCGGTCCTTTTCCTTATTTGATGGAAATCGCTGAACCTCGTTGATACCCTTCTGAATCGGACTGGGAGTTGTATGAACATTAGTTCCACCATTTTCCTCTTGTATCACTTAGTCAATGCCTTTGAAACGAACTCGGGCCAATTGTCGAAATGCAGTTTCCTATCCAATCCTAACTCGTCTGGATACCCGAGCGTCTCAACGTTCTTTCTAGCCTAATAATCCAGCTCAACGACCAATACCAATTACTCATATTTACAGTCTTCCTTATTCTATTGACCCAGAATTTACAATTAACCTACGGCAAGTCAGACACAAAGTGTTTGATAAATATCTCGTTGATAGTACAGGTGAATTCTAGGTGTTAATTACCCTTATGGAGAATTTTTTTCTATCACTTTAGCTCAGGTTCATCGCTTTGCAGACACCGTAGCAGGCGTTTGGGATTCCTTTTATTGCCTTGACGATGAAACCGCTTTTAATATAACTCAAAACCCTAGTCAGCAGTTCCTCCGCCAAATTCGATTGTGCCCCGACGAACTACGAGTCGACCTAATTTGTGTGTTGATACCACATCAAACGTCTGGGCTCGATGAGATTGCTAGTGCTTGACCAAATACAACATAGGCCTTTAAAAGGCATTTTATACCGTACTTCCTTTTAAAAACATTAGAATCCTTTGTTAATATATCTTTTACTACGTGTTAGTGTAAGACTTAGAACAGAGTAAATCTGCTTGAGCTTGCCGTTCTTCGCCTCGAGCTCTTTGAGCCGTTTCATATGTGTAATCTCCATGCCGACGTTAAGGTACTCCTGTCGATTCCCATCACGCGGAAGATTTCTCTAACCGTCCGACCCTATTCTTTTTCCTTTAGAGTCTTTATAATTTGGCTTTAGGTACGCTTGCCTTTTTTTTTTCAAGTGACAGTTTAAAATTGAAAATTAATAAATTCTAATTTTAATCTGTCCTATTTAGGCGAGGCTACCTAATAATAATAATGGGGAATTATGGGAAGAAACATTAAAAGGATACAAATTGTTCAAAATATTCTCCAAAATCATATTCTTAGTTTTCTTTGAAGTAAGGCATTTTGAGAGATAATCAAAAATAATCTAAAACCTATTTAGGGGAAAACCAGACCAGTAATTTATGTAAATCATGTATTTTTGCGAGCTTTTAAATAACAATGATTTGCAAGCTCTAATTTAATTTAAGAAGAATAAATGCTTTTCAACTCAATTGATTTTGCAATATTTTTACCTATAGTTTTTTTACTATACTGGTTTGTCGCCAATAAGAATTTAAAGATTCAGAATTTCTTAATAGTTGTTGCAAGTTATATATTTTACGGTTTATGGGATTGGAGGTTTTTGTTTCTGATTTTATTCAGCACTTTGATTGATTACTCCGTTGGAGTCAGATTAATAAAAGAGCAAAATACTTCTAAAAGGAAAGTTTTACTTTGGGTAAGCATTTTAGTTAATCTTGGGGTTTTAGGTTTTTTCAAATATTACAATTTCTTCCTAGAAAATTTTACAATGGCCTTTTCATTTTTTGGATCTCCAATTAATGTTCAAGGTTTAAATATAATTTTACCGGTTGGAATAAGTTTTTACACATTTCAAACATTAAGTTACACTATAGATGTTTATAGGAGAAAACTTGAACCGACAAAAGACCTTATTGCATTTTCCGCATTTGTAAGTTTCTTTCCTCAATTAGTAGCAGGTCCTATTGAACGAGCAACTAACCTATTGCCACAATTTTACAAAAAAAGAACTTTTGTTTACAATAATGCAGTAGATGGTTTAAGACAGATACTATGGGGGTTATTAAAGAAAATTGTAATTGCGGATAATTCTGCACAAATAGCTAACGAAATTTTCAATAATTCTACTGACTATTCGGGAAGCACTTTAGCTTTAGGCGCTATTTTCTTCACATTTCAAATTTATGGAGATTTCTCAGGGTATTCCGATATAGCCATTGGAACGTCAAGACTCTTTGGATTCGATCTCAAGCAAAATTTTGCTTTTCCATATTTTTCTAGGGACATCGCTGAATTCTGGAGACGTTGGCATATATCGCTGTCAACTTGGTTTCGAGATTACCTTTACATTCCCTTGGGTGGAAGCAGGGGTGGAACATGGATGAAAATTAGAAATACTTTTATAATTTTTATTGTAAGTGGTTTTTGGCACGGTGCAAACTGGACTTTTGTGTTTTGGGGAGCTTTAAATGCGTTATACTTCCTTCCTTTACTTTTATTAAATAAGAATAGAACATATACAAATACGGTAGCTGAAGGAAAAAACTTGCCATCGCTTAAAGAGTTTTATCAAATAGCAGCAACATTTATATTAACGGCGTTGGCTTGGGTGTTTTTTAGAGCGGAAAATTTAGAGCACGCCTTTGATTATTTGTCTGCTATTTTCTCAAAATCACTTTTTTCACTTCCTCAATTTTCTGACATGCGCTTAGCTTTATCTACTTCGATATTAATTATAATATTTGTTTTAATAGAGTGGCTGGGTAGAGAAAACGAATATGCTATTGAAAAACTTGGATTAAACTGGTATAGACCTATTAGATGGGTTATGTACTTTACGATTATACTAACTCTGTTTTGGTTTACGGGTCAACAGCAACAATTTATCTACTTTCAATTTTAAAGATTAAGATGAAAAAATTCTTTATACAACTAGTTCTATTTATTATCTTGATAAGTATCTCTGGTGAAATATTCATACGGACCTTTAAATTAACTTCAGATATTCCACAGAGATATATTGAACAGAACACAGGCATTCAAATGTATAAGCCAAAGCAAAGTGGATACTACAAAGAGGCAAAAGAAAAATGGCATGTTAATGATTATGGCTGGTTAGGTGTAGCAAATACAAATAAAAATCCTTTATTTTCCATTATTGGAGACTCTTACATTGAAAATCTGATGAATCCTATTTCTTGTAATCAAGGAACAATTCTTCAATCTCATTTTAGTGAGTATTCTTTTTTTGAAGCAGGTAGATCTGGTGTCACATTTATTGAAGCTTTAGAAATCTCCAAATATTTAGATTCGCTTATTCAACCAACTTATCACTTAATTTATATTGGAAATGGCGATTTCAATGAAAGTATTGTTAGTATGGGGAAATATAATGATAGGGTGCAAATAGACCTTTCTAAAAAGTATATAGTAAAGGCTGAGCTAAAATCACCAGTAGCAAAGAAAATTCTTTATTCCAGCAAATTACTATATTATTTGTATCTCAGGTTCCCCTTGTTTGTTGATAAACAGAACAAGGGAGAGGTTAATAAAAATCTGAAATCAAATGAGTTGGAATTCAATAAAGTAAAATTATCCCAATTATTTGAATACTGTACGACGGAGTACAACCTAAATAAAATTATACTGATTTTTCGTCCAAAAACAGATGATGATATAATTAAACTCTCTGAATCTTATGGCTTCAAAAGTTTTAGGTTAAATGAAGACAGTAAAAGTTGGGCACTAGGGAAACATGATGGTCACTGGTCATGTTACGGTCATAATGAAGCAGCCAAACAAATTATCCCAGTACTTGATAGCATTGCGGAAATTCGAGATTATGCAAAATTATTTAAAAAATAACGGATATAAAAAAAAATGAAAATCAGGTGTTTATGTTTTTTTTGCGTAAAAAAGCCGTTTCTGATTCATTACTCCAAGTAAATCTTGGATTTACCATTTTCAAAAAATTATCAACTTACGACCTTCAAAGGCTTTAAAATATCTGACCGTAAATGCTGCTCATTCTTGTCCCCCGAAATCCCTAGGGTAGATATTATAGGAATTAGAGTTTTACCAAATTCACTTAGACTGTATTCCACTGTACGAGGTACAACAGGATGTTTTTTTTGGTAACTAACTGATGTTCTTAAAGTTCTTTCAATTGAATGTTCAAAAATCGGCTCGTTGCATCGGGTGTTTTACGTTGAAGCTCGCTCGGATGTTGGTGTCTTTCATTAATAAACCAAGACAAACGCATTTTCCATTTGCCATATAGAACTTCGCCCATCAAATCTTGACCGCAATTTAGATTCGGCAACATCTTTCGTTCATACATATGTTAAGATTAAACCTATGTTACAAAATGAACAATAGGGGGGAATTTATACCTATGTGAATCGTTTTCCCGTACTTGTTGGAACTGTATATAATATTAAACTTTGACGTTAAAAGTTAAATTATGGGTCAGGTTTATAATTATGATGACGAATTATCGAACAAAATCGCTTTGGTAACTGCCGGAACCAAAGGTTTATGAAAAGCGATTACGGAACGACTTTCAAATGCTGGTGTTACTGTAATCAATAATATACTTCGAAAGCCCAATACGAAGACGGTTCAAAATCGGTTTTAAAGGGAATGGAACCTGCAGTTATCTACAAATTGGAAGTACGGACATAAACACAATGAAATTTGGAAAATGCTCATGTGACGAAACTACGAATGAATTAAACTTCTTGGTTTTAAATAGGTATGTAATCAGGAAATCTAAAATTGGAAGTTTAAATTGTCGTCTACTTGGTAATAAGAATACGTAAGAAATCTGAAGCCTAAAATTCATTGCTTCAGCTCTTTCCGAATATCATACCCAAATGCTATCTTTAGATTCGACTGAATCGCCCTTCGAATGAACTATATTAACCAGTCCTCTCTGAATTACTGCCAACTAGTTAAAAAACAGTAATATGAAAATAACTAAACTACTATTTCTTTCACTTATTTCATTATCCCTGGTTAGTGCTGAAAAACCAAATCAAACTTTTGATTTCAGGATTAGGACAATCACAGCAGGAATAACTATAGAAAACCTTGACGATATTAGCTCTATCAATGAAGCCATAACCTTTTTAGAGAAATCGAAAAAATTATTTGCTGAAAGGGGGTATGAAGTGCAGACCATAAGGATTTCTACCCAGAATTTGCATGAATTAATTTCAGATGAACCTACAAAACAAACTATTCAAAAACTCAAAAAAATTGACGAAATTCTCGTTCAAAATGATGTTAGTCTATCAATTGGAGAACTTGTAAAAGAAAACCATTATGCTGAGAAACTGGCGGACTGGACTGTAGCATTAACTAAAGAAACCTCGAACATTAGTTTTAGTATTCCAATTGCCTCAGAGAGTATTGGTGTTCATTATCAATCCATTAAAACAGCTTCTGAAATTTGTACTGCACTTTCGAAAAACAGTAAAGGTGGGGAAGCAAATTTTAGATTTACGGCTTCTGCCAACTGTCCAGATGGCATTCCTTTTTTTCCTGCCGCATTTCATAAAGGGAAAAATAGTTTTGCCATAGGATTGGAATATCCCAACCTTATCACTAAAGTATTTGAAAAATCCAATTGGGAAAACGCCGAAGTCAATCTAAGAAATGAATTGAACAAACAATTTAAACCGATTGAGGTCTTGGGTCAATCTTTACAAACCTCTGATTGGAACTATGACGGAATTGACACGTCACCTGCACCTGGACTAGATGCTAGTATCGGACAGGCCATTGAGACTCTAACTGGCAAAGCATTCGGTAATACGACAACCTTAAGTGCCTGTGCCCTAATCACAAAGGTTATAAAAAATGTAGAGGTCAAATCATGCGGCTATTCTGGTCTTATGCTCCCAATAATCGAGGATAAGGTTTTGGCAAAAAGGGCAATGGAGGGCAATTATACCGTAGAGGAACTATTATTATTTTCGTCCGTTTCAGGTACGGGATTGGATGTAATTCCTGTTTCGGGGGATATTTCAAAAGAAACGATAGAAGGCATTTATATGGACGTAGCGACTTTGTCTATTAAATATTTCAATAAAGCCTTATCGGCAAGGTTATTTCCAATTCCCGAAAAGAATGCTGGCGATATAGTCGATTTTAATCTTCCATATCTGACGTCTTCTGTAATTATGAAAGTAAACTAACGAAATTCAGAAAGCGAACTGGAAATAACGCAAGTAAAAGATAGCTTTTATAGGCTTCTTGAGAAGGACATGTTTATTTACGAAGTCCGCGAATTTTATAATTTTTGATTTGATTTAAAAAATAAGACAAAGCTTTAAAATGCTGCTTGGTTGTCCGAAAAATTAGCGGCTTTTTATACGACAAGTTTGTTAACGAATACTCTATTCTTACAAATTGTAATAGTTAAGGCCGTATTTGACTCAAAATCCCTAAATCAAAACCCGAATTCGGGATTGACCTCATATTAAAGATTGAAAAAAATTGCAGTTTGATGTAAGACTTTAGATCTGTATGCAAGAGACTCTTATTTATACGTAATTGTTTCGAAAGCGAAGCATAGAACTTAACTCGGGCGCCATAAGGCGAATCGTAGTTCACAAAACTTAGGCTCAATGCAATTTTCATTGCTTATATAAGGATTTCGTCCTATCCTACAACTCCCCAAAAGTTTTATAGATTGTACCTTACTCCGAGACAGTTTAAACTGGAACAAAAAGATTTCTATATTTTCAAGGCAGAAAGTGAGGTGAATGTGACTTCGGAGTACACAAGTTTAAATATTAGCTGAAATCTGAATTGCACTGAACTGATAAAAACAATGAAACAAAACGATAAAATAGTAATTATAGGAGGAGGCCTTAGCGGCCTTACTCTCGCCTACCTACTATCTAAAAAAAATATTTCTGCGACTATTTTAGAAGCTTCAACGAGGCTAGGTGGTAGAATAGAAACTATAAAAGGAAAAAATAAAACACCATTAGTATTAGGGGCTACTTGGTTTTCTACTATCCATTCGAACCTAATTTCATTATTAGATGATTTAGAACTGAAAAAATTCCCTCAATTTTCTAAAGGAAAGTCACTGTTTCAAACCAAATCATTTGAGCCACCACAAGAATTTTATACTCCTGAAACTGAAACCCCCTCTTACAGAATTGCCGGTGGAACACAGCATCTAATAGACACTATATCCGAAAAATTAGATTCTGAACAAATTAAACTAAAAAGAAAGGTTATTTCAGTTAAAGAAACTGACCACCAGTTAATCGTTGAATCCAGTAATGGCGAAAAATTCATGGCTGATACAGTGATCTTATGTTTACCGCCACAGTTGGTAGGTTCACATATGACGTTTTCACCTGAACTCCCGAAACCTATTTTAACCATTTTACCAACGATTCAAACTTGGATGGCCGGTTCTATAAAATTTGTATTGGAATATTCCGAACCGTTTTGGAGACAAAATGGCTATTCTGGAATGTTATACAGTCATTCGGGAATTATTTCTGAAATGTATGATCACACCAATTTTGAAGCAAACAAATTTGGTTTTACAGGCTTCTTAAATGGCGGGGCATCAAACTACACCAAAGCGTATAGAAAAGAACTTGTATTGCGACAATTAATAGAGCTTTTCGGAAATAATGCTACCACTCCTTTAGCCTACTATGATAAAATTTGGTCGGATGAATTTATACTTGATGACAATCAACCAATACATCAACCTCATCAAAATAACGGACATCAAGTATTACAAGAAAGCTATATGAATGGTAAACTATTATTTTCGGGTACGGAATCTAATCCTGAATTTCCTGGCTATATGGAAGGGGCAATATTATCAGCGAAACGTATTTGTAAAAAAATATTAGCCTAAACTGGATATATTCTCACCAAGACCTAATAATTTGACAGGTACAGAGCTTGTCATCGAAGGCGGAACTATTCCGTTAACAAAATAGTTATATTTTAAAAAAAAATTAAGTTGAATTTACCAAAAGTATTGACCGAACTAGTAAATGCAAGAGCTAATTTTAAAAGTGTCGCTTAAACAAATTGTTTTACTGAGATAGCATTGGTTCTCGAGGAAGGAAAACCCATACTGGTAAGAGTGAAATAATAAATAGGATAGATAAAGTTAAAAAGAAGTATCAAGATACATTAAAACTCATCGAATATTTAGAGCCCGAACAAACTTAGGAAGCCGAAATTATTGGCGGTTTTTGCAAAAGTCCCATTGTATTGACCCGTCATTATAATTTTGTAAAACAATTCATTCAATCGTTGAAAATCATGTAAAAGCCAATGTAGGGGCCGCTATCTAGAAGTAATTACTTGCTGGTACAAATAGCAATTTAGAAACTCCTTCTGCATATTCAGAAATTCGTTTTTGTTTACTAAATTGATTGACAGACGTGCTACTTAACCTGCACCAAACCTTAACAACAAGTTGAAAAACACCTTATGAATACTACTGATTGGATTGGTTTTGTTGGCGTTTTTCAGATTCTACTAGCTTACATGCTAAATATTGCTGGAAGATTAAATAGCAATGATCTTGCTTTTATCGTATTGAATTTAGTGGGCTCAAGCATGGCATGCGTTGCCTCCATACTTATGGAATACCTTCCTTTTATACTACTTGAAGGGGTATGGGCCATTGCGTCGTTACTCTCGTTGATAAGATTTGTTAGAAAACCTTAAACGGCTAATGAAACAAATTTAGCCGCGTAAAACCTGTAGTGTAAGCTTCCCAGAAATAGGTAAAATTAAAATGTATAAATAAATATGCCTAGCAAATTTGGAAAAAGCCCAGTACAATAATTCGGATTGATCTAGATATATGGATTACAGCGAAAAAAGGATGGCCTGATAGGGTTTTAACTTGATTGAAGTCTCCGTAATTTCAGCGGTTTCATAGTTTTTTTTATTGAAAAAGTAATCCCGAGAAATCCTTCATAGACTATTTAAAAAATTAGGTTTGCCACTTGAATTCCAACTTTAACTAAACCCCTAATCCAAACAGAATTAGAAATTTACAGATATAATTTCGTACTTTCCAATTACCTTTAGGTAGGAAGCATTGCCAGTGAAGGAGATAACAATAAACAATTTTATGAATACTTCATTATGCCTTTAAAAAGTGGACATCCCTCCTACTACCGCATCATTACTAAAGCCTCACATCGTAACTCCGATGGCCCAAATAAAAATTTTACTAATAACATAAGCTGATCAAAACTTGTCATTACAATATGAATACATTACTAAATAAACTAGCAGTAGTTTGTACACTTGGATTTACACTCATAACAGCTGCACAGACCGAAACTGAAAAAGTGACAGAAACTATCAGCAAATCGGATATTGAAGGTCATATCTATTTTTTGGCAGATGACGCCTTAAAAGGGCGGGCAACAGGCAGTCCGGAACTTAAAATAGCCGCTTCTTATTTGGCCAACAGCTTTCGACGTTATGGGGTAAAACCAAACCCTGAAACGGGTACTTATTATCAGGATGTTACACTTACGCGTGAATCTCCTCCTAAAAATGTAACCATTAACTTAAATAATCAAAGTATTACTGACTTCACCTTTATTAACGCCACTTCACTAAATTCAGAACAGGATGCTATTTTTTTAAACTATGGCTTAGTTGATGATTATAAGGGTAAGGACGTAAAAGGTAAAGTGATAGTGATTAAAGCCGGCAGTTCAGAAGCCAGTGACGTAAGAGCCGCTTTTGGATTACTTCAAACAAAGCAAAAACTTGCCGATGACAATGGTGCAATTGCATTGATTGAATTGCTAAATGTTGCCGATAGTACCTGGGGTTTTGTTGATCATCATTTTAGTGGACCAACCATGCGAATAGCTGATAATAGAAATGATGAAGCCAAGGCTGCTCATGTGTGGATACAGGATGAAGACAATCAAATGGCAGAAGCATTTAGTGCTACTCAAAAAATTAGTTCAAAAATAGCAATTGGGGAAAAACAGGAAGAAGTTGTGGTTTCTCAAAATGTAATTGGAATTATCGAAGGCACCGACGCAAAACTCAAAGATGAGTACATTATCTATTCCGCGCATTATGACCATGTGGGTATTGGAGAGCCAGATGCCAAGGGCGATACCATTTATAACGGTGCAAGAGATAACGCCGTTGGAACGACAACGGTATTAAGTATGGCCGAAAATTTGGCTAAATATCCAACTAAACGTTCAGCACTGTTCATCCTATTTACTGGAGAGGAAAATGGATTACTAGGAAGTAGTTATTATGTAGAACACCCAATTTTACCCCTAAATAAAATGGTGTATTGCTTTAATAGTGATAATGGGGGTTATAATGATACTTCATTGATAACCATTGTTGGATTGACTAGAACTACTGCTGAAAAGAATATTTTTAATGCCGCGGAAGAATTTGGACTAAAGGCTATAGAAGATCCTGCTAAAGAACAGGGACTATTTGACAGGAGTGATAACGTTAATTTTGCAAAAAAGGGAATTCCGGCTCCCACCTTCTCTCTAGGCTTTACTTCGTTTGACGGGGAGGTAACTAAATATTATCATCAACCAGGAGACGAAGCACAAACCCTAGATTATGATTATTTGCTTAAATTCTTTCAAGCCTATGTCTTAGCAGGACGCAATATCGCAAATGATAAGATAACCCCTATATGGAATGCTGGTGACAAATATGAAGAAGCCTCAAAAGGACTTTATGACACCAATGCTATCCAGAACTAATATTTTAAATCCGGTTCTGGTTTTAAGGTGACAGAGGATTTTGATTCTGCGTTAGCGGGTAAATCCCACATTTCCCTGTATAACATATGAATTTGTATCTGATTTAAGTAAAAGTGGTAAGCTCTTAGCGTTATTATTGAGCTGTTAAATAAAAACTAGTTTCTTATTGGAAATGCTAAGATGAAAGTCATACATAGAGGATAGAGTGTTTAGCTCTCCTCGAAAGCCGAGCAGCGTATATGATATCACTTAGATATGTGTAAAATTTTAGTAAAGATTTCAATTCTTATTTTTAGTTCACTTGTTAGGGAAGGCTACAAAAAGGGGAAGACTACAACTTGAACGTCTAAATAACTAGCTTTAAGTATACCACCCTTTGAATCCTTATTCAATTATATGAATATGAATCTAGATTAAGGTTTCCGGTACGTTCTCAATTTCAATTCCACTGAAGATAACCTCTACATTGGCCAAACTTAATGGTTTTCTAAAAAAGCCCTTAATCAATGGATGTTGTTGGGCAATCTTACGGTCATTTAAATTCGTAAAGGAGGTTAAAATATATATTTGAATTTTGCTGACCGTATCCCCCATCTTTTCAATTTCCTCAATAAACGACCATCCATCCATGCCAGGCATGTTTAAGTCTAACAGAATAATGTCGGGAAGTTTTTTATTTTCATGCAGAAATGCCGCCAAGGAAGTCAAGCCTTCAAAAGCACTGGAGTGGCCAATAATCTCAAATTTTTTGCCCGATTGCTCGAGCTTGTAATTGCATGCATAGCGACAAATCACGTCATCGTCTATAAGCCAAAGGATTGGGATTTCCATTTTTTTCCACGCTATTAATTTTATAGAATCGATTATATCATCAAATTTTCGCTTTGGTAGTGCTTTGATCTATACTATTTCGATGGTGTTACTCATCCAATTCACAAATAACATTTGCTTAAGGTACATCAATTAATGTTATTTCCTATTTATTGATTCGAAATTTTCCTACAAATTAATACTCCAAAAGTATTTTGTTCCCAGGTAGCGCATTTTTTGGTTTACTTCGAGGGCAGTTCCAGATTCTACTTGTATACTATTTGGTACCTATTGGCAATTAAGTTTTCTGTTTGCGTGATAACACTGGTGCACGCTATCCTTTAAAGATAGGCATTTACTACGTTCCTGTTAATAACAGTATGCTGAGTTCTACAAAGCGATTTTTCTAAGGGAATATGACAAAAATGAAGTAAAGAAAATTTTTAGGCTCACATCTATGTTGGAGAGAAAATGGTATGCTTAAATTTGATGTTATTAGTCAATATCTAATTCTAGACTTCAAATTTCACATATGCAACATAAAAAAATCACGATGCTTTTCGTGCCCCTATTGGTTTCGAGTTTTCTATCGATAATAAATATTTATGCACAAGCCAATGGGCAAACCTCTCTTGACATAGAGGTTCAAAAGGGCGAAAATTGGTGGGGAGGAGCCGTGACCGATGGCTACCAAATGCCCTATACAAATGGATTTTCTTACGACATGTATGCCGATAACAAAGGAAATCAGGCACAGCCACTTTTGCTCTCCAATATCGGTAATGTTATTTGGTCTGAAGAACCGTATAAGTTAACCATCGAAGAAAGTAAAATATCCATTCAGCCTCGTGGCGAAGTAAAGAACGTTAAAGCGGGAAATACGCTAAGGGAGGCATATTTATACGCTTCTAAAAACTATTTTGCCGCTAACGGGGAACTGCCTGACGAGCTACTATTTACGGCGCCCCAATACAATACTTGGATAGAGCTTATGTACGATCAAAATCAAAAGGATATTCTGTCGTATGCACATGCCATCGTAGCTAATGGACTTCCCCCAGGTGTATTGATGATAGATGACAACTGGCAGCAAGATTATGGCAATTGGAATTTTCGTCCAGACCGATTTCCAGACCCCAAGGCAATGATAGAAGAATTACACGGAATGGGATTTAAAGTCATGCTTTGGGTATGTCCCTTTGTAAGTCCGGATTCGGAAACCTATCGCAAACTTGCTAAAAAGAACATGTTTCTTAAAAATCCCGATGATATGAGCTTGTCGACTACGCCATGGATAAAAGGCGGCCAGCCAGCCATGATCTATTGGTGGAACGGGGTCAGTGCGGTATTGGACCTATCCAATCCCGCATCCGGGACTTGGTTTAGAGAGGAATTGAACAAGCTTGTCGATACCTATCATGTAGATGGTTTTAAGTTGGATGCAGGAGATTCTTATTTCTATCCGGAAGATTTAGTGAGCTTTAAAGAAGGTACAAGCCCAAATGAACAATCCGCCCTTTTTGGTAAGATCGGCTTGGATTTTCCCTTGAACGAATACCGGGCCATGTGGAAAATGGCCGGCCTTCCCTTAGTACAACGCCTTGCCGATAAACAACATTCTTGGGAAGACCTTAATACCCTTATTCCAAATATTATCGCACAAGGTTTGATGGGATATGCCTTTACCTGTCCAGATATGATTGGTGGTGGCGAGTTTCAGTCATTCTTAAATACAGAAACAATCGATCAAAATTTGATAGTTCGGTCCGCCCAAGTACATGCATTGATGCCTATGATGCAGTTTTCCGTTGCACCTTGGCGTATTTTAGACGAAGAACATATGGCAGCCATAAAAAAAGCGGTCCAGCTAAGGGGTGAATTTGTTCCCGTAATACTCGATTTGGCAAAACAGGCCGCTCAAACCGGAGAGCCGATTATTAGAAATATGGAGTATGAATTTCCAAAACAAGGCTTTGAATTGATCCGTGATCAATTTATGTTAGGCAACACTATTTTAGTTGCTCCTGTACTTACTGAAAAGGGGAAAAGGTCGGTTGTATTGCCAAAAGGTAAATGGAAAAATTTAGACGGTAAAACAATTAGAGGAAATCGTGAAATTGAATTAGAAGTGAAGCTCGACGAACTGCCCTACTTTGTTAAAATGTGATAACAACTCAAGGTAAGATTGTTAATGTATTTAGGTTTTCCGAAATGGAACGGCTAAACATATTAGGTGTTTTTGCTTAGTATCATATTCTGAGATGTCATTTATAAACCAACTACATTTACCATTGAAAAGCTCTTAATACTCATAAGAATGTTTTTGAATTATTTTTTTAGTTAGTTATTTTGTAGAATGCCTTAACATGCCCAACTATTTCACGTAAACGGTATTTTGTTGTGATTGGATGCTATATTAAAGAAATATCAGCATAAAACTTTTACCGTGCACTTTTTCGATACTAGTAGACTTAGTAAACTCCTCGATTAGATTGAATCATCTTCTTCATCGCAACTTGGCTACGAATTTGATTGTCTCACGTATCCCTTTTAATTAACTAATTTTTGCAGGGGACACAAATGCCGTCTTCAAACACACTTAATTTACTTCCAAAGTATGGCCTTGGTATTGAAACAACATATCTGCTTGGTTTAAAGTAAATTATCAATAAATTCTCCTTCCTAGTAATAGCAATGGAATTCCCGCATACGATGAATGTTCTATAGAATAAGTTCCCCGTTGCGATTCAACATGTTAGGTGTAAATATTGAAATTCTTCTAAACATCATCTCATGCTACCGATTGAATTTCAATAGCCTATTACTAATGCTATACCTATATTTTCTATCTTTCCGATGTTTCCTATCGGCCTGGCAAATCATCAGAATTTAGAAGGGATACCGGTAGGTCTTAAAACACCTTCTGAAGTTTTTTAAATTACATGAAACTAGAGATAAATTTTCCTATTATTCGATAAATAAAATGACTCCTTAGAGCCATTTATATTATTCAGCATACTGGCTATGAATTATTCAAGCCTTATTCAATACTAGTTCTGAAAGATTCATTTTTAAAAAGGATTGTAAACTTTGCCAACTTAATCTATACTTTAATATATATTCTCCCCTACCCTTTTTTACGTACATAATCTCATGTTCATTTTAATTTCAATGGGATGAGTGCTTTAATGACTTCGTTTGCCGAATACTAATCAGGTCCAGTTTACTATTTTTCTCTATGGTAGACATATTAAAATGTCGGTGTCTAAAAGTTACCTTTTAACTCAATAGGATAAACCCAAATTAAAATCCTCTTTTGAGATTATCCAGAGAATAGTTTTCGTCAATATGCGAAGGAAAATATATAAAACTATTCATGGTAAGTGACGATTATATCCGTGCCAAGGGAGTTTGCCGCACAAATTCATTATTTCTTTCGAGCGCCTACTTCAGCACCGGTAGGATGCTCTTTTAAGATAGTTGTTGGCCCCCGTAGTCCCATCTTCACCTTTATAATTGATTTTAATTTATAGGTTTTCCCTTCTAGAATTTCACCTCTACGTACCTTTCTTAAAACAATAGGCTTTATCGGAGCCTTTTGTACGTTTAATTCAAAAAGAGATGCCATAATCATCAAAATTGAACTAATTTTATTTTTTTAAGAATGTCAATGAAAACAAAAGCCATCCATGTACTCCTTATCGATGACGACGAGGATGACCGTATGTTTTTCGAGGAAGTTCTTGAATCCCTTGATCTTGTCACCGATTTCAACTATGCGGAAAACGGTTCAAAGGCCATTGAATGGCTCCAGGGCCTTGCCGGGAAACTTCCCGATATTATTTTTCTCGACCTGAACATGCCACTGATGTCCGGTAGTGAATGCCTAGAATATATACGGGGCGATTACAGGTATAGGGACATAACTATCATCATATACTCCACATCGTACGATTCTGGAAGCGCTGCTGTTCTCCGCGGACTTGGCGCAGACCGTTACATCCGAAAGCCCCCGACGTTCGAGGGATTGAAACGAGTCATATCGGCGGCACTTGGGATATTTGGCCGAAATGGGAATAGGGCCAATACAGACGGCGAGTTTCTTATACATCCCTAACATATCCATGATAGAAAACAATAATCTCTATTTTTTAGACGGGGGCGGCGAAATGGGCGAACTGTCCCGGAAAAAAGACTGGGCATCCACGATTTTGGGTCCGCCCCAAAAATGGCCGCAGTCCCTCCGAACTACCCTTAGCAACCTGTTGAACTCTCCTTTCCCTATGTTCCTTTTTTGGGGTAGCGAGCGCATTTGTTTCTACAACGACGCGTACCGCCCAAGCCTGGGGAACAACGGAAAGCACCCGTCCATTTTAGGAAAGGGCGCTAGGGAGGCATGGCCGGAGATATGGAGCGATATTGGCCCGATGATCGATCAGATAATGACAAGTGGTGAACCGTTATGGCACGAAAACATGTTGATGCCTATTTTCCGTAACGGACAGATAGAGGATGTCTATTGGACCTTCGCCTACAGCCCCGTCCGGAACGGTTCGGGCGTTCCGGTCGGCACCCTAGTAGTCTGCACCGAGACCACGGCCGCAGTCACGGCCAATGAAAGGTTGATGGAGAGCGAGCACCGGTTTCGTGAGCTTGCAGACCATTCACCGATGTGGATATGGATAACTGATGTAGATGTCAAGGTGGAATATGCAAACCGTGACCTACTCGACTACATAGGTATCGAGAAGGTTTCCCAGTTCACCGGACAGGTCTGGGAGGATATCGTACACCCGGATGATATCGGTACCGTTTACGACGGTTTCAGCGAGGCCGCCCATAAACGCCGCGCCTTTTCATTGGAGTATCGGGTCCGCAAGGCGGAGACCGGCGTCTACGAATGGTTCGCTGTCAAGGGGGTGCCGAGGTTCGAGGGAAAGGACCTGACGGGATTTATCGGGACGGGGATGAACGTGCACAGGCAGAAGACGTTCTCCGAACAGTTGCGAAGGGAGGTGGATATGCGCACCAAGGAGCTCGAGGATACCAATAGGGAACTGGAGAAATCGAACAAGGAATTGCAGTCGTTCGCCTATATCTCCAGCCACGACCTTCAAGAACCTTTGCGCAAGATACAGACCTTTAGCTCGATTCTACTCGCCGATGAATATGGCCGCCTTTCCGAAAAAGGGAGAACCAGGTTCGAAAGGATGCAATCGGCCGCCAAAAGGATGCAAGCGCTCATAAACGACCTTTTGGCCTATTCTCGGGTTGATATGGAGGAGCGGCAATTCGAAGTCCGGGACCTTTTAGAGGTCATAGGTGAAGTTAGGGCAGACCTTGCAGAGGAACTACAGACTTCTAACGCCGTAATTAATATCCTTAGCACGTGCGAATTCAAAATCGTGCACTTTCAGTTGAGGCAGCTTCTCTACAACCTTATCTCAAATTCCATAAAATATACAAGGGAAGGTGTTGACCCAATTATCCAGATCAATTGCGTTGTAGTGAAAGGTTCCACCATCGAGGATGATAGGGCGATTCCTGATAAAGATTATTTGAGCATAAGTGTTGCCGATAACGGTATAGGTTTTGAAAATGTACATTCGGTCAAGATTTTTGAGGTGTTCAACCGATTGCATGGTAAGGACAAGTATAAGGGAACAGGTGTGGGTCTGGCAATCGTCAAAAAGATAGCGGAAAACCACGGGGGGTTTGTGACCGCTAAAGGGGAAACGGGAAAGGGAGCCGTATTCCAGATCGTTCTTCCAAAAAAGGAATCTTAAATACGAGACTAGGAGGTTATAATAAATTCAAAGGATGCAAAAAGACCATCTATATTTCAAGTATACATTTAATCCCCTTTAGGCTGTTTAACACAATTTAACAGCCGTTTAATTATTCCTTTTTTACAGGTATACTTTACTTGATACTAAATCACGATTGAAAAATTTTAGGGCCATTTCGTACTCCTCTCCAAACTCGTGGTAGTTTAAAAACGCAGCTATCGTTTTCTTTGTTTTGAAAATTTAAACAGCTATAAATCTTTGTAGTAGTTATAGAAAAAAACGAAATATTCAAATTTGCGTATATAAGCCATTAGTAATAGCTTCTCACAGTTCAAATGGACAAAAGAATCATACAGGTATCATTGAGCGTTGACAATTTATTCGTCTTAGTACAACTATTTGGGGATTTTCGGGTAAGATATTCTACTGTAAAAGGTCCAAATAAAATAAAGCCAGAACAGCGATATTGGAAAACTTAGGACAAGCCTTTTGTTCAGGTATGATTTCTATTTATTTTACAATATTTTTTAAAATGAGGGCACCATGTGTTACCCTATTTTTTTTAGTGATCTCACCTTGTTTTTCCACTAATAAATTACGGTCACCATCGAGAATCGAAGCGGCTATCCTTTTTAAAAAAATTTTCCATGGTAAAGAAAAATAAAGCATTTGCCGAACTGAAAAATCTTTAATCGAGATTTGGTTCTCCCTCAATTGCTTCAATTTCTTCAGTGTTGTCCAGCTCTTCTAGGGCACCGGCTGGTTTGAAATTGGGTTTCATAACTTTATAACTTCCCTTTAACAAATGAGGTTAGTAGTCGTAAATTGCAGTACGTGACAAAAATGGCAATATCATAATGAAACTTATTTCCATCAGCTTACCATTTCATTTTCTGTAATCGAACCGCATTCAATATGGCCAGTAATGCAACGCCCACATCCGCGAAAACGGCTTCCCACATGGTCGCCATACCGCCCGCACCTAAAATCAATACAACAATCTTTACACCAAAGGCCAATCCGATATTCTGCCATACAATTTTTCGGGTTGAACGACCGATTGCTATTGCCCTGGCAATCTTGCTTGGTTGGTCGGTCTGGATGATGACATCAGCGGTCTCTATAGCAACATCGCTACCCAAACCACCCATGGCAATACCCACATCACTTGACGCTAGAACAGGTGCATCATTAATGCCGTCGCCGATAAAGGCAACTTTGGTATCGGGTTGTTTTTTGAGCTCTTCGACTTCGTTCAGTTTATCTTCTGGTAATAGACCGCCCTTTGCCCAATCAATTTTCAATTCTTTGGCTATCTGTTGGGTTATGGAATCCTTATCACCGGACAACATAATAATTTTGGAAATCCCCGCTTCCCTTATTTGCCTTATCGCTTGATGCGCATCTTCCTTCAGTTCATCGGCAATGGTGACATAGCCGGCATATTGGTTATTAATCGCGACCATTACAATAGACTCCACAATACTATCCGTTGCAAAAGGAACTTCAATAGAATTGGAAGTCATTAAAGCCTTATTACCGACAAAAACAGTTTTTCCGCCGACCGTTCCCTTTAATCCCTTTCCGGCAACCTCCGAAACCTTCGAAGCCACCAAATTATGCGCATCGGTTTTATATTCCAAAATTGCTTTGGCTATGGGATGGGTAGATTGTTCTTCCATTGCCATTAGATATTGCATGAATTCAGTTTCCGTAATTGCGGAAGTGCTTACTATTTCCTTGATCTTAAATACTCCTTTGGTAACCGTTCCCGTTTTGTCCATCACAACGGTGTTCACTTTGGTCATTGCATCCAAAAAGGATGCACCCTTAAACAGAATCCCGTTTCGGGATGCGGCACCCAAGCCGCCAAAATAACCCAAGGGAATCGAAATGACCAGAGCACAGGGACAGGAAATTACAAGGAATATCAGGGCACGGTACAGCCAATTCCGAAAAACATAATCATCAACAAAGAAATAGGGCAAGAACGTCAGACCGATAGCCAGAAAAACAACTATAGGCGTATAAATCCGTGCAAACTTTCGAATAAAAAGTTCCGTCTTTGATTTTCGTGTAGTTGCATTCTGTACCATATCGAGAATACGTGCGATGGAACTGTCTTTGAATGCCTTGGTTGTTTCTATTTCGATTACACCATCAAGGTTGATACTTCCAGCAAATACTTTATCGCCCTTGGCAATAGTATCAGGTTTACTCTCACCTGTCAAAGCGGCTGTATTGAACGAAGCCTTCTCAGAAAGCAGCATACCATCAAGTGGTACTTTTTCGCCCACACGCACCTGGATTTTCTCCCCAATCTCAACTGATTCAGGATGTACCGAAATATAATCGTCGTTGCGATAGGCCAAAGCTTCATTGGGACGTATATCCAACAAGGCCTTAATATTGCTCTTTGCGTGGTTAACCGCGGCATTCTGAAACAATTCTCCTACTGCGTAAAACAACATTACGGCAACACCTTCTGGATATTGGCCAATCGCAAATGCCCCCAAAGTGGCAATGGACATTAGTAAAAATTCGGTAAAAAAATCACCGTTTTTAATACTGTTCCAACCTTCTTTGATTACGGGAAATCCGACAGGAATATAGGTTACCGTGTACCAAAGTATGCGAATCCATCCTTTAAAAAACGGGAATACCTCAAAGTAGTCAACGGCAATTCCCGCCATTAACATCACGAAGCTTAAAATAGCCGGTAGGTAAGTTCTAAAATTGGAAACTGCTGCAGCGTCGCCGTGGTTATGACCATCATCGTGAGAATGCTCGCCAGAATGTTCTTTGGTATCGATGTCCCGTAAGTTTACTTTCTTCTTGCTCATTATGTCTTACTTTTCAAACTATAACATTCATCGTTGAGTTCTATCTTGATGATGTTCAAAATCAAATTAATTTAAGATTGTTTAGACCTTCATTAAAGATGGCATAATCTAGTCAAACTTTTTGTTTTTTAAACCGGATACTTTCCATGTGTAATTACTCTAAAATAACAAAACCTTGCCGATCATAAGATGGACAAGGTATTTGATTCTATGTGAACATTGGTTCGTCGGGGTAAATGGGTAAACCCATATCACCTCAATGTTTTAACTGGCAGATAATTAGCTCGCTTACCGTAAATTAGGTAGCCAAATTGGTAAGCTTCGCATAAATTTTAATCCAAAAGTCTTATTCCAATCTTCAACTCTTTAATTGCAAACAACTTACAATTTCGAATTTTTTAGCATTTAATATATAAACATTTTTAACGAGAAATATTTTTTCACCCGTTTTACACTAGTTCTGAACTATCCGGTTTTTAGGGAGAAGTTCAAGTTGCCGATGTCTCCGAAGACAATGCCCAGAGTTATAAAAAGGAACGGTGCGAAAACTGTTTATAGTTTATTTTTCATTGGTTCAATATCAAATAGATACCTATACCCGATATATATCCGATCAATGCCAACCAGGCAATATGCCTCAAGTACCACAAAAAATCGATTTTCAAAATGCCCATGGCCGCGATACCAGCGGCGGAGCCAATAATAAGCATACTTCCACCCGTACCTACACAATAGGCCAGTGATACCCAAAATTGATGGTCTTGGGGGTACAAATCCATACTGTACATCCCCATAGCTCCTGCAACCAATGGCACATTGTCTACAATCGAAGAAAGTATTCCCAGAAGTCCATTAATAACATATAAATTATTGAAGGTATCGTCCAAAACGCTGCCCATTACATCTAGCGAACCATTTGTTTGCATGGCGGCAACCGCCAATAGAATCCCCAAAAAAAACAGAATACTCGGTGTATCGATTTTTTGAACCGTTGCTGCCACAGAAAAATATCGCCTTTCGCTGTGGGTTTTGTTTCTGTGGATAATTTCCGTGACCAGCCAAAATACAGCAAGGCTAAACAACATCGCCATAAAGGGCGGTAAATGCGTTTGGGACTTAAAGACCGGCACCAAAAACAAAAGTGTGACACCAAGTATAAGGATACCGTTACTCTCCAAAGAACTTACTTTTTTGTCGACTGCAACGCTTCTGCCAACATCTCGGATTACAACTCCCCGAAACCGATAGGAAACAATAGCCAACGGCACCAATAAACAGACCAAACTTGGTAAAAATACAGTGGTAATTAGGGCGTTCGAAGATACCTGTGCACCGTTCCAAAGCATAATGGTCGTAATGTCGCCAATAGGAGACCATGCCCCGCCGGCATTGGCCGCAATAACTATAAATCCGGCAAACGTCCAGAGATCTTCTTTGGTATCCAAGAATTTTTTTACTATTGCGATCATTACAATGGTCGTGGTAAGATTGTCCAATACCGCCGATAGAAAAAAGGTGAGTAATGAAAGAATCCATAGTAGCCCTATCTTTTTCTTAGTCTTAATCTTTCGATGTATAATGCCAAAACCGTCATGGACATCGATCAACTCGACTATGGTCATAGCGCCCAAAAGAAAAAATAGGATTTCTGATATTTCCTCAAAATGCACTTCAAGATGTTCTACGGTTTCGGAAGGCGCTACGCCCGAAAATGCCAAGAAAAGCCACAACAGCACACCTAAAAAAAGTGCCGTAGCGGCTTTATCAACCTTTATTTTGTGCTCTAAGGCAATACATGCATACCCCGCTATAAAAAATATCGCCGTTAGTACCATATTGACATTTTATAATTCTTATTTCAGGGCTACGCAACACGTATTTTAGGTACATTCACCGCCATCCTGTTCTCAATAGATATAGTTGAAATATGGTTCATGAGTATGTCCCTCCATTTTTCTATCCTTTGAAGTTCAAAATCTTCCTTACGATTTTCATCAATATCATAAAAAGTAAGAACGAGGCTAGTGCCATCCTTTTGCAGAACCTCTAGGTCAAGGCTTTCAAGAAGTGCCTCTTTATTTTCATGTGCCTTTAAAATCTTTCTTTTTTCCACTATTTGACATCCTTTAATAGCATCGATGTCGATAAGTTGATTTGGATTTTCTGATGCACCAAAATCAAGATATAATAACTTTCTTTGGTCTGTATCCAATCCTAAATACGAATTGCCCCATTTTTCAGACTTGGAAATGTTAAGGTTGTATTGGGTCGCTACCAGTTTAATTTGAGAATCAACTTTTCTTGTTCTGCCCTGCCCTGCGTAAGAGAACAGGATAAAAGGAATAAAAACACCGCCCGTCACTATAAGGCAAACTAGTACAAATGAAGTATCCATTGTATTATTATTTATGTTGTATTGAGATTATTTTTGTTTATAAACCCAGGGTATTGTCAAGAGATTGACCAACCTTTGGGCAGATGCTATTTGGGAGAAGCACTGCTACTTTTCCCATCAACGTTAAAAACAATTTTATTTTTAAGGGAAAGAGTGAAAAGGATAAGAAATGGAATGACTTGCGAGTTTTAAGTCTATTGAATAGCGATATTTGAGATATTGTAGGTTAACACCAAGTTGTTTTCTATTCGAAATGGCACTCCCATAATACCTCAATGAAAAAGTCTTGGGCTTAAGTCTGGTATCAATCTGGGGGGAAGTCTCGGTCTTTGACTGTACTATATACAATAACGGATTACAATCTTCATAGGAATCCGAATCCAGTTGCCTGTAAGTTTTTGATTGGGTCTCGCTTACGGTATCGGTGGCCGCAAATGAATGAACATTTGTAGCCATAAACACGAACAGAAGTAAAAGCCTAAGCGCTTGCATTATTTATCCGATATCTCTATCAAATGTAATTACAATTAATCTTAATATGAAGTTAAAAATCATACTCCATTAATTTCATGAAACTTATGGCACAAGGTGAAAGATTTCATTGCAAAATCCCACGTCCTAGTGGTTCTTGCCAATAATTGTGTCTTTATTGGTCATCATCCGATTCGGTATTCCGGTAAGCACCACTTATATGGTATTCAGCATATTCTATGGGATAAAAGTGTTGAAGAATTAAAAAAAATTAAACATCGAACTCTGATGAAATCAGCACCAAAAAACAGAAATGTCTTAATTTCATTATGGATGCCATTTTTGATGTCTTCTCTTTAAAAAAGATGCCTATTTCAAATTCCATATACGCTATCTAACTCCATAAGAGTTAGCGCAGATTGTTTTCGGACTCGTTTGAAAAAATAGAAAAACACTTCATAAGGAAGGTATTAAAAAGCTGATGATATGGTTACATAACTGTAGCCTTCCCCATTTTAGAACAATGCTTAATTCGACAATTCTTTTTTCTGATCTCTCAATGCCCGTAAAAGGGAAGTTCTAAGAACAAAAAAAGAGATATAACGGTCTTGTGCAGGACTCTGTATTATTGTAAAAATATTCCGTAAACTTTTTTTGAAGAACTAGCATTAAATAGTACAGAAGTTTATACTAGCAATACCTCCAAACTCCTTAGGATTCGCTGCAATGGATTATCACGGTTTAAGGTTCAGCTGTAGTTGAAGGTATTTAAATGGTCCTAAAGATGGCTATTAGCTAATAAATTAGCTAATATTTTTCCCACTTACGAATTGTAATTCTAGATATTATCCTATTCCTTATAAAAAAATCTAGAACTCATTAAGCTATTAACTAACTCTGACCTATACTTAATTGTCAGTGGATTCCTTTATGATATTTTTGAATCATAAAAATGAAGCTGTATTGAAACTTGTATGCCAAAATCCATCAAAGTATTTCAGGCCTGTCCCAATTGCACTGTTCATAGTAGCGTGTGCAAAAAGATGCTTCCTATAAGCATCTTTTTTCGTCGGTCTATTTTATCAAACAATCAAAGATTCTCAATATTTTTCGGCACTATTTTGTTAACAGTCCCCAACAATCGGTCCGTACCATTTTCCAAAAGGACCAAGCCGCCGCCACGACGAACCAATTTAGAGCAGCTATCGTTGTTCGGTGCATAGCTCCACTTAATACACGACAAATCTCCTTTTACAGCCCATGTCCCATGCAAAAGTCCTCCTGAAGGTAGCCGTGCCATAGCTTTTCCATCTGCACCATACCAGAGAACGATATCCCCGCCACCGTTGGGTTCTCGAAGGTAAACCGTATTGCCTGTCATTAAGGCATCGAGTTGCGTACCTGTTAATTGTTGCTCGGCATCCTGTGTCAAAGACTTAGTGTTTATCATTATACATGTTAGGATTAGTACTATACTAATTTTCATCATCTGGTCATTTGTCCGCTGAATTAACCACCGTTAAAGATATAGCTGTTACTATGAAGCTACCTTACGATTCCAATAGTGTGCGCTCCTCGGGTCACTGGAACTTCGTAATTAGTCCTGACTAGTTCAATTCGGTCGGGATTGTAATGGTCGGTTACAATTCTCCAAAATAATATAGAACCCCCTTTTTTAGAAGGGTTGAAATGATCAAAAGCGGTCATTGCTATGAACTTACTCGAATTGTCGAATATTGTTGCTTCGGGCAAAATAGCATCGACCGCAAAAGTACCCTGTGTTTTCAGAAGACCTTTTTCTTGGTCAACGGAAATCAATGTCAATGAGGAAAAAAACCCTTGCTTAGGGTCACTAATGGAAGTCGAGCTTCGCTCAAGATTAGAGGTAACGATGTAGTTGCCATTTGGACTGATAGTCAGTCCCTCAGGCATTACCCCTGTACCGGTCCTTGATGTCAATAGATGAACGACCTGACCTTTCTTACTTTTTTCACTGTCCAATTCTATAAGGGTAACGGAGCCAAAAGGTGCCCCTAAACCTCCATCCCTTATATCACTATCGGCATATATGGCATTGACCGCAACATACTTTCCGTTGGGCGTGAATTTGACAATATATGGAGCTTTTTCAACTGGTACTTTAAGGCCCCATGCTACTAGCGATATAGTTTTATCCAAACCTTCGACTTTCACGAAACTCACACTAGGGTCGCTTGGATTTAATAATGCCAGCGTGTTATCAGTAGGATGAAATTCTATATGTCGCAAATTATCGCCTAATTTCCAATTTGGTATTTTGGGTGTTCTCGGATTTGATAATGTCCCTTCATCGAATGAGTAAAAGACCAATGGGGACTGGTTTTGTGTGTTCTTTGCCTTAAAAGCGACTGCAACCAAATTACCTTCTGAATTTATCGATATCGACGTAGGGTGCTCGAAACCTTTCAGCTTTTGTTTTACACTCGGTTTTTCCGCATTGGAAATATCAATTACCGTTATCAAGTATCCTTCCGGTAAATCCCCTATTTGAGGGTTTGATTTTATAATAGGCCTTTGCCCCCTGGTCTCTATGATAATTACATACTTTCCATCGGGTGTTATGGCTAGTACGGAAGGAGGTCCCGTAACCGAATTGCTGGCTTCGATTTCCACGGCTTTGTAATCATTCGGATTTTTAGCGAGGTCGATTATTGAAAGTACATCTTTACCTTCGATAGGTCCCAAGCCACCATCGACATATGCCGAAGGCACCATATCCGCATCGGAAACCGAAACTAGATATTTGCCCTGAAAGTCAAAATAGGCTTTCGGAACTTCTTGCGATATCAAATTGATACTTATAATAAACGGGGTTAAGAACACCAAGGCTTTTAGCACATGAATCTTGAGAATTGGCATAGTAATATCAGTTTTTAAAAAATGAGCGACGGTACTGCAATGGCGATACATCGGTTTTCTTTTTAAAAATCCTATTTAACGATTGTGGATGTTCAAAACCCAATAGGTAAGCGACTTCAGCGACCCTTAATGAGGTGGTTGACAGCAAGGTCTTGGCCTTGTCGATTAGTTTCTCCTGTATGTGTTGTTGCACTGTTAGACCCGTTAGGCCTTTGAGCATGTCGCTGAGATAGCTTGGGGATACATTCAGTTTTTTGGAAAGCATCTGTACCGTTGGAAGACCTTCATTTTGGGATGCATTACTATCCATATAACTGTTAAGTTCCTTTTCTAAGTTCGCCAATAGGTCGTTATTGATATGCTTTCTGGTAATGAACTGACGATTATAAAAACGGTTCGAGTAATTCAGAAGTACCTCCAAATGTGATATCATGACGTCTTGGCTATACAGATCAATCGACGAATTGTACTCTGTGCCAATATTGTTCATTACACCTTCAATCATTTGTTGCTCATCTTCAGATAGGTACAGCGCTTCGCAGAGGGAATAGGAGAAAAACCCCATCGTCATTAGTTTTTCCTCCAAGGCATACCCCCTTAAAAAATCGGGATGGAACATTAGAAGGTGACCGGATATCGGGTCTTCGTTAGCATTGCTTTCCGAAAGTAATTGCCCAGGGGAAATGAACGACATGACCCCTTCGTCAAAATCATAATGATTCTGGCCATACTTGAACTTCCCCTTAAAATCCTTTTTAATGGCAATTGTATAAAATCCAAAGACAAATTCACGCAAGACCTCATCCTTGTGCTTTACGATATCCTTAAAATTTACCAGGCTTATTAAGGGGTGCTTTGGTTTTTTAAGGGACATTGACTGGTGAAATTCCGATATGGAATTTATTTTTAAAGGTGTATTTGTGCCATCCTTCATTGTGTAATTCTATTATAGCGATTTGACTGAATTGCCTCCGAATACAGCATTGTCGATCACTTCGGGTTTGAATATAAGGTAGGGATTTACCATGGATAGTCTACTTGCGTCATTGAGTTTTTTCAAATGTTCATTTGAAAACTCGATTTGCAGGGAATCGATATTCGCCCGTAGCTGATTTAATTTACTAGCTCCTATGAGCGTACTTGTGATACCCTTTTGCTGTGTTACCCAAGCCAAAGCCAATTGTGCCATCGAATGTCCCGAGTCTTTGGAAACACTTCTAAGTACATCCAATATATGCCAATGTTTTTCGGTTACCTCTGGAAACATAGGGTTGAACTTATTGAGCCTGCCATCGGCATCGTCAAGATTTCCGTTTCCATCGTTCTCGTATTTGCCCGTAAGAAATCCATAAGCCAACGGACTCCAGATTACCGTTCCTTGACCTGAATCTATCGCAGAGGGAATATGTTCCTGTTCCAATGTTCGTTCGGTAAGTGCATAATGCATCTGTTGTGCTATCGGCGGCGCGGTATGGTACGCCTTGGCCAACGCCGCACCTTTGGCAGCGTACCAAGCAGGCATATCGGAAAAACCGTAATATCTTATCTTACCGGCCTTTACAAGATTGTCCATGGATTGAAGTACTTCTTCTAATGGTGTCACCATATCCCATACATGCATCCAGTACATATCGATATAATCGGTGCCTAGATTTTTTAAGGAATTGTCCACAGATCGGTATAAGTTTTTTCTTCCGTTGCCGCCTGAATTGGGATTGGCAGCTTTGCTTAGTGAAGGTTTGCTATCTAAGACACCTTGATGGAAGGAATACTTTGTTGATAAAACGATGCTATCTCTTATCTTTCTATCTTCGATAAATTTTCCAATAAGCCGTTCGCTCTCCCCATTGGAATAGACATCGGCCGTATCGACAAAGTTACCTCCGGCATCAACATAATGGTCGAACATCTGTTTCGATACTTCGTCCGTTGAACCCCATTGTTTATTACCAAAAGTCATTGTTCCCAATGCCAAAGGACTAACTATAAGTCCTGATTTTCCTAACGTTCTATAATCAGTTAATTCCATATCATTTTTATTTTGATACAAAATTACCGCTGTTATTGTTTTTAAGTGTAACTGAAATACTGGAATGTGTAACCGAATAATTTTAATAGTCTATCCGTTGTATCATTAAATGAACATATTACTGGACAACACCTATTTTCTCCATTTATTCCACTTAAAACCCGCGACGATTTTAAAAAACCCAATCGATTTTCTTTTCTTGTT
The DNA here is from genome assembly GCA_011050085.1 of Pricia antarctica. GTDB lineage: Bacteria > Bacteroidota > Bacteroidia > Flavobacteriales > Flavobacteriaceae > Pricia > Pricia antarctica_A. Next base: position 32,946 of record DRGL01000060.1, read on the forward strand.
CTTTCTAAATAGTGTTTTGCGAGACTTTGATTGCTAAGAGTATCGTTACAATTTTGTTTGTTTTAGTAACGATATATGATTTATATGAATGTTAGCAGAAATGGTACAGCGCCAGCCCATAATAGCCGACCTTAGATTCGACAACAACAAAAGTAGATTTGGCTACAAACGTTTTTCTATACTATCGGACCTTTGCAGTGCAATCCCGCAACACAAAAAGATAGATATATGAAAATCACAGTTACAGGTTCTCTAGGACACATTGGCGAGCCATTGACACTAGCGTTAGTAAACGAAGGACATTCGGTTACGGTTATAAGCAGTAATCCCGAAAAGCAGAAAACGATTGAAGCAATGGGAGCGATTTCGGCCATTGGTTCGTTGGAAGATGTAGATTTTATTGCCTCATCTTTCTCAAATGCAGATGTAGTATATTGTATGGTGCCGCCAGCCAACTACTTTGACCATAGCCTTGATTTACTAGGCTACTATCGAAGACTTGGCAATAACTATGCACAAGCCATTAAGCAAACAGGCATAAAAAAAGTTATTAATTTAAGTAGCATTGGTGGACACATGGATAAAGGAAACGGTATACTTCTTGGTGCTCACCATGTTGAAAATATTCTAAACGGACTACCATCGGATGTTGCCATTACGCATATCCGCCCAACCGAGTTTTATTATAATTTATTACCACAAATTCATTCTGCAAAAAATAACGGATTTCTTGCTTCCAATATTGGCAACGATGTGGTGAATTCTTGGGTGTCACCCATTGATATTACAATGGCTATTAAAGAAGAAATAACATCGCCATTTGCCGGAAGGAAGGTACGGTATGTAGCTAGTGAAGAGATTACGTATAATGACTTGGTACGTGTTTTAGGAAAGGCAATTGGAAAACCGGAACTGAAATGGTTAGCGATCACCGATGAGCAAATGAAAGAAGGATTGATTTCAGCTGGTATGAAACCTGAAATCGCGGTGGGCCTAACGGAAATGTACGCTGCTATCAATAGTGGATTATTGTATGAAGATTATAACTTACACAAACCATCGGTTATGGGTAAAGTGAAAGTTGCTGATTTTGCCGAAGATTTTGCCTCGGCTTATAACAAGTTGTGAGTAACGCGTGAAACAGCTTCATAAAAAACAAGGATAAATATGAACAGCGAAATTCAGGAATTAATTAATAAAGCGTATTCTGCTTTTAACTCTCGGGACATAGATTCCGCACTTTCGACATTTCACTCGGAAGTAGAATGGCCAAAAGCATTTGAAGGTGGTTACGTAAGTGGTCACGAAGAGGTTAGAAAATATTGGACAAGGCAATGGACGGAAATAAACCCTAATGTTGAACCGATCGGATGTATTGAACGATCCAATGGAACGTTTGAGGTATCGGTTCTACAAAAAGTAAAAGACTTGAAGGGCAATCTAATATTTGATGGAACTGTAAAACATATTATTACAATTAAGGATGATTTATTTCGAAGAATGGATATTGAACTCGAATAGAACAAAAAGTAAGAACACACAACACTTCGTATATTTAATCGCTTGGTAAACTGAATACTTACGAACATTATTACGAAATATTCTATCTGTGATTTACTTACTAAAATAATGGATTATCCGCGCAAATAAGCATACAAAACAAGTTGTAATACCGTTCAAAAAAATAGAACATGGAACCTTATAAATTCAAGACGATTAGCGAATATCATCAATTTAGAGGTTTGCCCAAACCTGAACACCCATTGGTCAGCGTTATAAATTTTGAGTCCATCACTCAAATCAGGGATGATGAGCCCCAAAGCATCGTACAGGATTTTTATGCCATTGCATTAAAGAAGCATATTAATTGTAAAATGAACTATGGGCAGCAGGAATATGATTTTGATGAGGGAACAATGTTTTTTGTTTCGCCAAGCCAAGTTTATTCTATACAAACTGATTCAGAATTAACACATAAGGGGTGGCTGTTACTGATCCACCCCGATTTTTTCTGGAATACTTCCTTAACAAGGACCATAAAGCAATATGAATATTTTAGCTATTCAGTAAATGAAGCCCTGTATCTATCCGAAAAAGAGGAAATGACCATTACGTCGGTTCTAAGGAATATCGAGCAGGAGTATCATTCAAATAATGACAAATTTAGCCAGTCAGTTATCATTGCCCAATTGGAGCTACTCCTCAGTTATGCCGATCGATTTTATCTTCGTCAGTTCATTACAAGAAATATCACGAACCATAAAATTGTTACACGACTGGAAGAACTGTTAAAAGAGCATTTTGATAGTCCCGATGTAATGGAGAATGGATTACCGACCGTTCACGACATCGCACAATCGTTACATGTATCGCCAAACTATTTAAGCGGCTTACTAAAAGTGGTTACGGGACTAAGCACCCAGCAACACATACACGAAAAATTAATGGAAAAAGCAAAGGAAAAACTATCAGTAACCAATTTGTCGGTAAGTGAAATTGCTTACCAGTTAGGTTTTGAACATTCGCAATCGTTCAGTAAATTATTTAAGGCGAAAACAAACTTTTCCCCGTTACAATTTAGACAATCGTTTAATTGAAAAATGACGCACAGACAAAAACCACTATTGCTGATAATGCTAACCTTTTCACAACCAATGAATCCGACAAGGAATGAATTTATAATTGCCTACTTAAGGCGGTTTTTATGTGTTCAATCAGAAACAGAACAGGAATTTTGGATGCTTTGTGGAAGGAGCTAGGAAATAATTGAATGTAGCTTTTCACCTAGCCAGCAATTTTAGATGTGATTTTGTTTCATCCAACTAGGGCTTTAGCAAACTTGAAAGGTTGTCTGCTCTAGTTTGTATGAACAAACTTATTTTCAAATTGATTTGAGGGAAATACCAGAAAATATCAAAAAAAGTCCATATTTAAATTCTAAGCTTATCTAATTAAGAATCTTTTGACTTTAACGTAAATAATTCAAATTGCCGATCTTTACCCTTAAGTGTATTTATTCCTACGGATTCAAGGCTATAATAATCGTTAAGTTCAAGTTGATTGACAAGTACGCTAGACACTAGAATATCCACATCGAATTGATTACAAAGGCCTTCAATCCTTGCAGTTGCATTAAGTACATCACCGGTAAAAATAATCTCTTTTTTTAAAACTCCAATCTCACCAGCAGTAACTTTTCCACAATGTAGTCCTGCCTTAAATTGCGGGGCCAGTCCATATTTTTCTTTATAGTCCGCTGATTTTTTCGTTATCGCTTCTTTCATCGCAAAAAAGCACTTGATACAAGTATTGTCTTTCAGCCCCTTTTCTATCTTCCAAGATATAATCATTTCATCCCCGGCATATTGATATATTAGACCGGAATAATCTAAAACAGGACCGCTTAGATCTGAAAAATATTGCTGGAGCATCTGGAAATATCTAATATGCCCGAGCCTTTCCGCAATTTGAGTGGATGATTTCATATCCAAAAACATAAATATGCGCTCCTCTTCTACTGGACGGTAATATTTTCCGACGAAAAAATTTCTCAGCAAATTTGTTCCCATACTTTCTCTAACCTCTGTGAAGAATTGTGATATAAGAATAATACTTGCCATATAAGTCAAGATCCCTATAAAGGAGTAGTCCGTGAAAAAAGACCATATACCCGACCAAAAATTTTTTTTGAATAAAGCTGACCACATGCTAACAGTGCTTGTAAGAAAGATTATGATTAGTAAGAATATAATTAATAACAAATAAATAGATGATTTATATATAATCTTCTTAGTAAAGCTATTTTTGATGAACCAATGATGAAAATACAATGTTTCCAGTACACCGATAATCGTACCACAAGTAGTAGCCAGGAACGGTATTACTATAAGATTTCGCAAGAAAATATACTCGTTACCCGATGAAGGATAAAAATGAAGATTACCTAATAGCCCCCGTTCAAGAATAATATAAATCAAACTAGCTACCAGCCATATAACTGCATAGGGTAAAATGCGTGAAATATCTCTTTTGAATTTGGGTGTAATCATCAGAACTGAAATGGTAAATCCCAACTAAGGTATTCATTCAAGGTCTATTAATGATAACCTGTGTTCTAAATAAACAATTCGAGCTTTTATCTAGGGAATATGGCTGATAAAATTCAACTCCTTACCTGTTGTGAAGCGGATTGAAAGCAAAACCCCGAATCTGTTTCAACCCAGGGCTATTCAAAATCTATCCTATGATGAGTTTATTCTTTGGACGTTAAAAGAAGATTGCGCAGTTAATATTAGGATTACCTATAACTGAAGCATATGAAAGTGTTACCGTGGTAGCAAACCGATGTTTAGCCGAATAGAAAGCATTTTTTTAATGGATTTCGCAAGCTTTCGTCATCAATTTCAAATAACTTTTCATCTTTTGTTTTTTGAAGACAGGATGTAATCTGCCGTTAGAATCAGATTACATTACATTGATTTATTTTTCGAAAATGACCTTGCTTTTGCACTAGCGAAATCGTAATTATGTCATTAATTTTTTTACTTTTCGTATGGAACTAGTAGCATCCATTGATACCAAAAACAATTTGCTCGGCCAATAATTGCTTTAAGTCTATATAAGTTAGATTCGTACAGCAGGAAAACTGTAATACGTTCCTTAGCTTTTGGTAACTGCTTTGTAAAGTAGTATCCTCAATCGGTTCCAGATCATGTTTAGTCAAATAGCTCCATCTGCACTTCTGGAATTTAAGCTTTAACTTATGAAACAACTTCTTTATTAGCCATTTCAATTTTAAGGCGAGTAGTTATGCCTGGTATACGTTACTTGAATTAAACAGAATTTGTTCGCAATGACGATTTTGGATAGCCATGAATGTTTCGCAAACTACAACAACTTATATACCGATCGATTAAATCGACCCTACATATTTTGGCAATTATTTAGAGGAATTTATATTATTTATTGAAAAGAGTAGCACTGTCAACCAATCAATTAAAAGTATTTTGCTGCTATATGAATAATTGTTTGTCGGGATAATGGATGAACCGATTTCCCACAATATTCTAATCTTCAAATCATTAGCCGATGGAAAACCTTCTCAAGAGTTGCACTCAATTCAATGACTTGCTATTTAGTATCAACCGAGCTTGATGGCCTGTTCAAGTATATATTGATGCATGGTGCCCTTTATAAAACGTGTACAATAAAATGACAATGGTATACAAGCCCAGTTCCGTTTAACCTTTTCAAAAAAACTCAGGTAGTATTTTAATCAAAGGTACTTTGTATACACTTGGGCCAGAGGCAAGACTTTGGACAGTTACGAAAATTTATTAGGTTCAACTTTGGTCGGGCCAAATCAATAAAGGAGGATGTAATCGTGAAATGGCCGTTGCTTAAGATATACTTTTAACTTCTGCCCTTGCCGACACTCTCAACAGTATAAATTATAGGTGGCTATGGTAAGTTTCTGTTTTTATTAATAAGAACTTGGACTTCTTTTCATTTAGTTTCCAAGAAGGCGATATAATCGCTTTTGAAAGCTGCCTTCCCCCACTCCTATTTGGTGACATTTTTCTTTTACCTTTGTTGTATAACAACCCATAATAATTGATGTTTCGCTTATTCATTCAGGTAAAATTAAAATCAATACAAAATGGAAAATTTTCGTAAAGTATCTTCTCACCCAGCCTTTCCATTGGCTGTAAATTCTACAAAAACACTTTCGTAGAAAATTTAATCTTAAAGTATTCTTTCTAACCGATTTTGCCAAAACGATCTCAATTTTCGAAAGGCAATCTGGTCTTAATTCCTAAACCAATTATTATTATTTTCCTTTTGCATATTTTCAAAGAGGAAGGATTTTATCATACTGCTTTCATGAAGAACCAAGTGAAAAACAAAAGGCTCCCGATTTCTCGGAAGCCCTGTGTTTATTGGTCGGGATGACAGGACTAGCCTGCGTCACCTCAATGTTTTAATTATCAAACAATTAGCCATCAATAATGGAATAAGGTAACCGAATAGGTAACCCTCGCTATAATCTAATTCGTAGATTTAAAGGTAAGATATTATTTAGCGCAATCTCAGTCAATAGCTATTAAATTATATCCTTTTCTTGACGGAATTAATTTTCGAGTATAGTTTCTTTTTATCAGAAATTTAAAATTAATATAAATAATTTGCCATTTGAAACCCTCTAAATAATAAGACTTCGCAATTCGAGATAATGAAGTCAATCCTCAATCTTTTTCTCAACTAAACTTCAAAGGACTACATCCCATAAAATGGTTCGGCAAGTACTCACTTATCCGTAACAGTTCAGGCAACTAATTTTTCATATATTTAAAATGAAAAACTCAGCTATGTCTTGGGTGGCGGCAACAACCCTGGTTTTAATGACCGTTACGATAATGGCCGCCATGAACTTTCCACTCAATTGGGTATTTTATGTGACCGTATTGGGGAAAATTATGATTGTCTATATGGTCTACAAGGTATTGAAGGCCAATTACACAACCGACAAGACTTTTGCCGATTTCTATGAGGATAATCCCTGTGGAAAATATAATTAATAAAATACCATGTTTCTTTAGATATCTTTGGTTTAAAAGTTATACCCATCCCGAATTCCGGAATGACCAATGAAGGAATTTGGATATGTAAGGCGTTACATTTACAATAGCTTCTCGGGTCTTCTTTTCTATTAGGCTATGTTGTTAATTGAGTATCGCCGGTAAATGAATATGGAGTTCATGGTCAAGACTTCTAAAGTCTTCGATAGTGAACTAAGTTCCGAAACTGTATGTATATAATGTAGAGTAGTCTTAACAATGATAGACTGGAACGATTTGGCTGAGTGCTAAAAGTCGCACGGAATGGATTTCATTATTGGACATTACGTTCTCTTTAAAAGAGAGTCTGGTGAATAAGCTACTATTTTTTTCAAAAATACTTCGAGAAACTCAATAGAATTTAAAAAGTTTGACATTATCAATCAACTTTTTTACAAAATAATACTTCAATATAAAAATTCTATTAGATAGAATAAAGAAATTTAAGGCTTTCCGTCCATTTAAAAAAATCATAAAAAGGCTGAAAATGCTATAGTTGCAACGTCTTTGATTGCTGGCGATAATCCGCAAAAATCCCTTATACTAATTTGTTCTTTAGTAGTTTTATTGCATACACATTAGGGAATTAAATACTCTTTTAAGGTTAAACATTTATTCGCCCTTTGTTTCTAGTTTCATGCTGTCCGGTTTAACAGAGGTATATATTATTTTAATAACAAAAAATAACAATCACAATCGTATATATAGAATCACAATATTTTACATTTTTCTCTATTATAAAATCTTCTAATTCCTATTTCACAATTATAATAGAACTAAGTAATGTATCATTGTTGGAATTTTTTTTTCAATAGAGTTTGTACCTTATTCAATCTTCGCATAAATTTTTTAATTCATAAAGAGTGATATATGTCACTCTATCCTCTTTTTTAGGTACATACCTTTAACCTATCATAAATCTTAAACATAGGAAAATGAAAAAAGCAAGTTTATTACTGGCATTTGTAGTTTTAGGAACTACGGTGCTTACCGCCCAAGATAGAGATAAGGACAGAACTCATGACCCGGAACAAGATCGTTTAATGTTGGTTGATGGGGATGTACTCCAAATTAAAGATAGAGACCAAACACAACTACAAGACCCATTGACCTTGACCGATGGTACCATCATTAATCCTAACGGTTCTTACCTGTCAAAAGATAAGGATCAATTACGTTTAAAGGAAGGTGAATTTTTGGATAACAATGGAAATAAATTCGAATCTGAATATCAATACCGATCAGGATTGAAAAAAGAGAACAAAGGACTTACAAATTCACAGATTCAAGAACGGAACCAAAATAGGTTTCAGGTGATGTTGATCGATGGCGAGGCCTACCGAATCAACACCCAATCGCAGGATAGATTGCAAAAACAACTGCAATTGGGGGGTGGAGTAGCTTTAAACCCTGATGGTTCCTATACCAGGGATCGTAAAAAATTACAATTAAAGGATGGGGAATGTTTGAAAATGGATGGCTCAATGCTAAAGAATACTTATCTACAGCGAAAAATGATTACCCAAAAGAACATGAAAGCGAATAGGGGAATGATGAAAACCAAGGGTCAGAAAATGCCCAAGTCACTCAAAAATAATAAAGGTAATAACTAATCGATTTTAATTTTTAGACTGTTGATCAATATATTTTCAGAGTATTGCAGTTAATTGCTGAACATCCCTTGAATTTTTAAATACTAAACCTCTTGATTGGCTTGAACGTTATATACTACGGGTACAATTAAGAGGTTTTTTAAATCGAGATCCTCAACCTTTATTTAATTTAAACTTTTATAGATAAAGGATTTGAAGTCCAATGGACTAGAGTCCATACAACTTTAAGGTAAGGTTTAAAATAAAGACATCGTTCCGTCAATCCCATAATTCTTAACATGAAAAACCCATCTATTCTTTATCTAATATTGTTTTTTATAGGTCCTGTTTCTTTGTTAGCTCAGAAAAATCCAAAATCCATTAAGGAAAAATCGAATACTAAAACCTCTTATGTTTTAACGGATTTGAGTTACGTAAACGATGCGGTTTTTATGGGAAGACGAGATTCTATTGCAGCCCCTTATATATTACCATCCATTGGCTATTATGATAAATCAGGATTGTTTGCAGATGCTACCCTATCCTATCTTGTGGGTTCTGAAGAAAATCGGGTGGATCTCTTTCTAACAACCGCAGGTTATCTTTTTAACACCAATAACTGGAGTGGTGGAATTTCAGGAACTGCCTATTTTTACAATCAATCTAGCTACAATGTACAATCGGAAATTGTTGGCGATATTACGGGATTATTAAGCTATGATTTAAAAATGTTTGAGTTGACCTTATCTGCCAGTACGTATTTCAGTAACAATAGTTCTACCGATTTTTTTGGTGGACTTCTATTAAATCATGCATTTTATAATTCAGTCCAAAACTTTAAGGTAAACCCGTCCATTTCAATCTACGCAGGATCTCAATATTTTTACCAAGAGTATTTTAGCACCAGTAGATTAGGCAATCGTAAAGGAAAGGGTAATGGTTCTGTAACTACCGAAACATCGGAGGTTACTACAGTTGAAATTGCGGAAGCTTCTAAATTTAAAATTCTAAATGTGGCTTTGAGCCTGCCATTGCAATATCAATACGGATCATTCATATATTCTGCTACTCCAGTATTGGCAATTCCACAAACCAGTGCAACTATTACTACTAGTGAAGGCGTGCTATCCGAAGATCTAAAAAGTGCGTTCTATTTTTCCGTTGGGATAAGCTATTGGTTCTATACCCAAAATAAATAATAGCTCTACTATTTTAAATTAATTTTCCGTTTTATTGGTTTTCGCTAACTCCTACATATATCACTGTCTAGTTTTAAATTGATAAGTCCCATTCCTCCCATTTAGCACTATTTTTTTAAGGAAGGCTACAGAATACCCGATTGTGGCTTAATTGTTCCAGAATCTCAAATGGTGAAATCTAGAATTTAAACTTATACAACTTCGGCTATAGTCTTAATCAGATATTATTTTGAGAAGTGCTGACCGATGGACGATTGAACTTCCACAAACGTACCATCAACAAAAAAGACAAGGAGTTTATTAATGACTTTAAAATTGACTACAAAAGCAAGTTTAAGGTTAAGAACGATGAAGTTTTTTATTGCTGATGCACCAATTCATAATTCGTACTATGCAAGTAAGAAGTCTTTAGAAGCAGAATTTTACATAGAAGTATGTTCTGATGAACTGCACGTTTCCCAATCGTAATCTGAGTTTTATATGGTTAATTAGCAAATAAAAAATATGATTAATAAATCGCAAATATATCATTTGAGTCCACTATTATTTTTTTCAAAATATAAAGCTGACCTGATACAAGAAATATTTTGTTCCTAAACCTTCGTCTAAAATATCATTTTAATAAGCAGCTTTTCACGTTTGCAGAACGGGAGCCTGAATTTTCTGCTTTAAACTGTCAGTTGGCTGGCTTGTCCATTGATGGTCATTACAGTCATATTACTTGGTTAAGGACCATTACAAACAAAATTACATTTAAAGGTATGAAAAACATGGAAGTCAAATTTCCATTAATAGAGGACATATCTATCGTAATTGCTGAAAAAATACGGAATGATACAGTCTGGCGAAAGTTCTACTAAAGAATAAAGGTCTTTGTTTTTAATAGACCCTAAAGATATTGTTAGAGCACTCATTTATTATCCGCTTTCAACGGTTATAAATTTTGATGAATTAAAAAGAGCGCTAATAGCTATGCAAAAGGCCGATGCGTTTAATATTGCTCCACCTGCAGATTGGCAACCATGGGACGACGTCATCATTCCTCCAGCTGGTTCCTGCGGTGTTGTCAAAGATAGAATGGAAGCCGAGGAAGATGGAATTACCTGTTACGAAGGATCTTCTGCACCAAACCCCTTGCCATAGAGAATATTAAAACACTTTAAATCTCTCTAAAAATAATTAAAATATAAATGTATTATTTTATTTAAAAAACGCCTAAAAACAACCGTTAATACTGTATAATTCAAAATTGAAGACGCTTCAAACTATATAACTGTTAACATTCAAGTAATGAAAAATAAAAAATTGATTGATGGTTAAAAATCCCTTTCCATTGGGGATACATCTTATTTCACTTTTCCAGATAACGTACTTTCTGTTGCAAAACATATCAGTATATGCTACCAGACACTGTAATTGTTCGGGAGCAAGGAAATGAATTGAAATGGTTGGATTTGAAATAGCTATTCCTACCGAAGTGATAAGGCTCTTTAATAATGCCACTATCGAAAGGTACGCCCAGAAATAAACTAAAAATAAGATTATGGTTTAAAGAGTAGTTGGTCAATAAATCAGCAACTTTTTAAGAAAAAACTACGGGAGCTTCTAAACCAGAAAACCATGTATGTCACGAAATATAAATGGCGATAATACAGATTTAACCATTTTATTTAATGAGAATAAATTAATTGTCGAAAATTTAAATATTCAAATAATAGGGTTCATAGATAGCTATAACTATTACTTAAAATCTAATGCCTATTGCTTTAATATAGCCAAATTAAACTCGAAAAATCATTAAAAAGTGTAGTAGAATTCATCGGTACTTTTTTATATTCTTGATAATTGTAGTATACGTAAACGGTACTGCCACTGCCGGCAATATGGCGCCTTTGACCATTGGGAGCACTCTTATGGTAGTTGTTGTTGAGAGTGGGATATATTGGGGGGCTATTTTAACCTTGCGCTCACCCAAGGGATTTGGATAATCGGTAAATGTAAAGCTTCGAATTTACCGTTAAATATGATAGTTTAAATATTAGCATATCTGCTGGGTGCCATCACAGCTACTTACTTACTTGGTTTTATACCCGGGGCCAACCGATCAGCTCAAGTGCAACCTTTGATTTCATAGGGGTAACCTTAGCTGAATCATTTGGCTCCATTGCCTTGGTTTGGGTCGTCTTTCATACCGCCAGTACCACGGTTAAATAGGCAACTCCTTTTAGGGGCTCGCCAAAAGGGTTATAATTATGACATGTGCCTATGGTGTGGGGCGATTAACCGGTGGGGCATTCAAACCGAGCGTAGCGACGGGTCTCGCATCTTTTAAAAATACAGCCCCACAACCACATAAAAAACGTGCATCGATTCAAGAGCTTATAAATTGTATGGTGGTCAATCGGAGGCTGTACGAGTGAAGGTAATCGAAAAACTTGCCAATTTTATCGATTTGTCAGAAAGCAATAAATTGATAAAGGCAAGACAATACATAAATACAGTGGCAATAATTGTTTCTGGAAGTATTAAAATATTGCTACCTGATGGAAATTAAGTTTTTGAGAGTCATTTCGAATCGATTGGTAAAACTATAGTAACTGTGCATAAATGAAGTTGAAATTCAAGAAAACCATTGTATTTAAAAGGACAGAAAGTTTAGTATGAAATAGTAGAAGTTGGTCCAGGAAGTACAAATCTTGGCGAAACTTTGTTTTACCAATTTTCATGCACATATAATCGAATAGAGTAACGTATTCAAAGTATTGCATTTAAAAATAAAAATGTATTCTTGAGAGGATAAACTCGAAATAAAAGAGACCCTGTTAAAAAAATAGACATGATATAAACCAGTGGCAAATTATAATTAATCATCTCACAATCCTTGTTGTAGGTTCCAAAAGACTTCACGAGTATTAAAAAAAATGTATATACTTTTTGTTGTAGTCCTGTAACATCAGTTACTAAACTTGATTAATAGGCCCTCTACATTTGTTCAATAAAAATAAAGTCAAATGAACACTATAGAAATTTTTGGTTATGTGGGGGCACTATTTATTGGCATTTTGTTGGGTTTGATAGGTGGCGGTGGTTCCATCCTCACCGTTCCCATTTTGGTTTACGCACTTTCACTTAATCCAGTAATAGCTACGGCATACTCATTATTTGTGGTCGGTACAACCTCATTAATAGGTGGCATTCAAAATATTATGAAGGATAAAGTAGATTTAAAAACGGCCATCATTTTTGCCATACCAGCTTTTACATCAGTGTATCTAACAAGAGCCTATTTAATACCTGCAATTCCAGACAAACTTTTTGAAGTTGGAAAATTTATGGTCACCAAAAATCTGGCCATTATGATGTTCTTTGCCTTAATTATGCTTTTGGCTTCAATCACCATGATCCGCAGTGGAAAGCATAATTTCAATTTAAATAAATTAGAAAAAAACACTAATTATCCCATATTGGTGATACAAGGATTTTTTATAGGACTTGTGACGGGAATGGTAGGTGCAGGCGGTGGATTTTTAATTATTCCTACCTTAGTAATCTTGGCAAAACTTCCAATGAAAAAAGCGGTTGCCACATCTCTTTTTATAATTGCCATAAATTCTTTGATAGGATTTCTGGGAGATGTAAAATCGTACGATATAGATTGGTCATTTTTACTAATATTCACATCAATTTCAGTAGTAGGTATATTTATAGGAATTTACTTGAATAACTTTATCGATGGTGAAAAACTTAAAAAGGTGTTTGGTTGGTTCGTATTGATAATGGGAATTTATATAATGTATAGAGAACTTACTTTATAATAGAAATGCATAGCCGTTTTTCGTCATTTCATCAATGGCCTTATTGGCGTGCTCAATAGCTTCAAGTGGATTCTCGCGGGAGGTAAATGCCTTTATAATCATTCTACTATTTTGTTATAAGTCAATTAATTGTTGAACAGCGGCTAAAATTCATCCTCCACCTCACCCTCTGGTGTAACTATTTTCTTAAGCGCATTCTCAATTTCTTGCGTATCATGCTTGAACTCCTCTTCGAACTTATGCTGTCTTTCTTTCGCCCTTTCACTGAATCCCATAAGATTTCCGCGGAAGCTATGCGCCCTTTTTGCTAATTTGTTTTTAAGTCTCTTGTTTTTGACCTCCAACGAGTCCAGTTC
>DRGL01000061.1 GCA_011050085.1 Pricia antarctica
ATTGGTTTTGGCTGGCAGCGGTTTGGCTAATGCCGCTTTTAATTTAAAACAACGGGAATGGATCCCCGATCATGTCCGCAAGTCACTAGAGGAAGGCCAGAAAAAGTGGGATAAAGTCAGAAGGGAAATAGATGGATGAAGAGGTGGGGGATATGACCCCATATTACGAGCATGCAGGAATCAAATAGGGACATGGACAGGCAACTATCAATACTAAAGGCAAAGGCAAAACCTTCGGATGTGATTTATACCCCAGGCTATTTAGCTATGGACATGATTGAATGGCTAAACCCTGCTGGTATTTGTTTAGATCCCTGTCGTGGTGACGGGGCATTTTACCAACGTCTCCCGAAAGGTCGCATTTGGTGTGAGATTGAAGAAGGGAAGGATTTTTTTGATTATAATATGAGTATTGATTGGATTATCGGGAACCCACCATATAGCATTTTTGAGAACTTTCTGTCTCATAGTTTTGAGATAGCCCCTAATGTTGCTTTTATTTTACCAACAAATAAAGTTTTCCAGCGGCAGAAGATAATGCAAATGATTAACGATTATGGAGGCATAAAAGGCATCCGCATTTATGGCGGAGGGCAAAGAGTGGATTTTCCTTTCGGGTTTTCTTTAGGAGTTTTTCATTTTTCCAAAAAATATTATGGAGATACGAAAATCATACTTTCTCCAAAAATAGATCGAAGAAAATTATGGCCACCCGGCAAGGGAGAATAGAATGACCCTCACAAATGCCTTCCTCCTGACCCTAATCGCCCTCCTGCTGGCATTTATCCTCGCTGACTATGCCGAGTACCGTCAGAGGGTAAACGTCAATAGCCAATGGATTGTCGAGCTAGAGGGACGATTTGATACAGAATCCCGTCCGCTAATTGCGCAGGGGAAGTACAGTATTATTGAGGTTTGTGGGGATGAAGTTTACATAGATCCAAAGCAATGAGTTGACACGCAGGGGGAGGCGTAATGACTAAAATCGAGGTCCTACAGAACAAAATTTTCCTCCTAACCCAGAAAATCGGAATGATCCGGGCGAACCGGGACCAGTCGATTGCAAAACTGCAGGAAGAAATTGAAGAATTGAAATTGGAGGTGTCGACTATTGAAAGCTCGAGTATTGTCGCACAATCTGGAGAATAATCGTTGACATTTCAGGGAAGAAATATATTTAAAAAGAAAGGAGTAAAGAAAATGAAAAGATTAATGATTTTAGTTAGTTTGCTCATTATAGGAGGGTGCGCAACATATCGCCCTATCATCGATATGAAAAATGTCGATCGCGCTCAATACAGTCTAGATCTGCGTGATTGTCAAAATTACGCCCGCCAGGTAAATGTTGCCGGTAATGCCGCTGTCAGTGCAGGCATGGGGGCGGCTGTAGGTGCTCTTTTCGGGGCGATTACAGGCGCTTGGCTTGGTGATGCAGGCCGGGGAGCAGGTATCGGCGCTTCCCTGGGTGGCGCGGGTGGTCTCGTACAAGGAGTTGCCGGATCTGCAGAGACTCAAGTGTCTATTGTTCGAAAGTGTATGTCAGGACGGGGATATAATGTTCTTCATTAAATTACTTGACATTCCCCCAACTTAGCCAGCTACTTGATAGAATAACAGATTATGCTGAAAAATCGCGCCATGGCAAATAAAATGCTTAAAGCTGCCCTGTGGTATCGAAATGAGCAGGACCTGGGCGTAATTCCGATAATTGCAGGTAAAAAAACACCCTGCCTGACGCAATGGAAGCCATATCAGGAGCGCAAGCCGTCAATAGAGGAGATAGAACAATGGTGGGGCCGGGACTACCCAAACGCAAATATCGGCATCGTAACCGGCAAGATAAACAACCTTACCGTGATCGACCTCGACAAGCCTGAAGCCAAAACAGAGATTGAAAAGCATATTCCGGATTCGCTCCTAATGCCTACCGTCAAAACTCCCAAAGGTCAGCATCTATATTTTTTGTATAATCCTGACATCCCGAACAAGGCAAACCTATTCCCCGGATGTGACGCTCGCAATGATGGGGGGTATATAATCGCCCCGCCTTCCACTAACGGCGCCGGCCACGCCTATTCCTTCCTTGTGCATTTAAAAAATACTGCATTAAGTAAGATTCCTGAGGCTCTTCTTATATATATCTTATCTTATCTTAAGACGCGCGCGCGTGTAGTACCCAGTACTGAGAGGGGAGATAGCAACAATAAGCAACAAATAGCAACAGTTAGCAACATAATATTTAAAGAAGGTGGCCGCGATGAGATGATGTTTCATCTCGCAAATAGCCTTATTCGTGGTGGTATGCCCACCGGAGAAGTTCAACAATATTGCATGTTTATAGCCGGAAACTGTAAGCCGCCTTTTCCGGAAAATGAGGTTTTAAGGAAAATAGAGTCAGCATTTCAACGAAGGGGTAGGTCTGATATAACAGCCACAGAAAGTATTCGGAATTGGATAGCGCAACAATGGAGCAACATAAGCGCAACAATGTATCAACAAGACGCAACAATTAGCATCACGCCCCAAGATAAGCACAAAATCCGTACTATATTCGCTAGGTTAGCTAAAGAAGGACTTTTAGTTCGAGATGAAAATAGAGCAGGATACTACCGTGTAATAGATAAGGAGTGCTTAAAGTTGGATTGGCATAATACTTCCCACCATGCGATAGAAGATTTTAGACTGCCATTTGGCTTTGAACAATTTGTAGAAATCTATAGTTCTAATTTGATCGTAATTGCAGGTTCCAAGGATGCCGGCAAAACGGCCCTTCTTCTTAATATTGCCAGATATAATTACAAAAGACATAAAATCAAATATTTTTCTTCTGAAATGGATGATAGTGAACTCAATGTTCGAATATCTAAAGCCGATGATTTAGACTTAGATGAATTTGATAGGCTGGTAACTTTTTATAACAGAGATAGAAATTTTGCAGATGTATTAGACCCGGATGCTGTGAATATTATTGATTATTATGAAATCACTGATGCCTTTTGGAATATCGCAGGGGAGTTTGCTAAAATCAGGGAAAAACTCAATAAAGGTATAGCGATTATTGCCATTCAGAAAGACAGGAATATGCAATTAGGGCGGGGGGCCTCTTTTTCATTGGAAAAACCGAGGGTTTATATGACTGTAGATAATATATTCCCGGATAATGTATTAAAGATTATTTCTGCAAAAAACAGGAAGGAAAATGCGCCCAACCCTGTAGGGTTTGAAAGGCGATTTAAAATAGTGCAAGGGATTAATTTAAGGGCGACAGATGAGGGATGGAATTTGCCATGTGTAGAGTAATTTCAGAAGATATCAGAGAAATGAAGTGTCTCCAGTATTCACCATCCTCCGGCAATTGGCATTTGGGATCAGTGAAAAGTATGTTTCGAGATAACACGGATGCTTTTATAAAAGGTCATGATTACGATTGGATTTGTTTGGGGATATTTCATAATTATGCCGAGGCTGATTTTTTTCTAGAAATAATACAAGAAGATAAGGAGGGAAATAAAGTGGGGAGTTCAATATATTTTATTGAAGCTATAGGGGTGGAAAAAATAAAAATAGGGGTCACCACTAATATTGAAGAGAGATTGAACACATTGAAAACGGGTTCTCCTGTGGAGTTAAAATTATTGGGGGTGATTCCTGGCGGTCAGGAAAGTGAAAAGAATATTCATGATCGTTTGAGTGCATATAGAGCAAATGGGGAATGGTTTTTTGCTTCAACAGATGTCATGGAATATATAAGGAAAAAGTTATCAGGTCATGGAGTAAAACCGGAGGCGTAATCATGTCAGATCAGAATTTTTTCA
>DRGL01000062.1 GCA_011050085.1 Pricia antarctica
CAGCCTAAAGGCTAAGGAATAGTTATATCTAACTAAAATTTTCAAATAGTTTTAAAAAGTTTATCAACGAATGAACGACTTAAACCTGCTTAATGTATTAAGTATTCTGTCGCTGTTTCTAGGTTTGCTTTTTGCACTTTTCTTAATTACCTCCAAGGCGAAGAATCGCTTAGCAAACCGAATTTTTGGAGTCTTTTTATTCTTTAGTGCAATAGACAATATTTTGCTATCTCGTATGCTACACGAGAATTACCTTGCCATAGGCATAGCGATTGCTTTGACGGTGTTCTTACAATTACCCTTATTTTATCTTTACGTCAAATCGGTATGCTACTCAGATTTTACATTAAAAAGAAGACATGCACTGCATGCCATACCCTTCGTAATCGCGAATCTTCTGGTACTTTCAAGCGCGTATGGGGTTGACAAAGATTCAAGTATCGTTTTACTATACGAGGTGTCCGAATCGCTTAAAAACAAGTTGATTCATATTATGATACACCTTCAGGTATTTTCCTATCTGCTAGCCGCATTTCTAGTAGTCCGAAGGTCTAGAAAGTTGTATCTCGAAAACTATGCGAATACGTCTATACCTTTTTATAAATGGCTGATGCAATTAATTTCCGTATTGCTAATCTTGCACATTTTTGCGGTACTCAAGAACATTTATAAATTTTCTGATGAAGACACTATATATTATTGGACCAGGGTTGCCCTAATCACTGTCGAACTGCTTATTTTTTGTTGGTATGTACTTAAAGCACTTAACCAACCTGATATTTTTAAAAGTGTAGACTCCAAACTATGCCTTGCCAGCAACTTGTCACATACATCAACGCATTCTAAGGAATCTGGGGTAGGTGAAGACACTGAGGTGAAAAAAGTTATGCGCTTTATGGCCGAGGAAAAGCCTTTTTTAAAACCCTCATTTACACTTCAGCAGTTGGGCGAGCAAACACAGCTGCCTGCCAAAGAGCTTTCACTATTAATCAACCATACAATGGGCAAGCATTTCTTCGATTTCGTCAACGAATTTCGGATTAACGAGGCGAAAGCGATATTGACGGATTCGAATAGACAAGAGCTGACCATTCTTGAAGTACTGTATGAGGTTGGCTTCAATTCAAAATCTTCTTTTAACACGGCCTTTAAAAAATATACAGGCACTACCCCGACCTTGTATCGCAAGAACACTAAAAAATCTTTGATCTGAATATGATTCATACCTCACTAATAGGTATACTAGCCCTTATCATTTGCATACTCTTCGTGTTGTTTGCAACATTTCTATTGAGTGTACATACTGAAAAAACTTTAAGCAACCGGCTCTTGGCCTGTTTTTTACTGGTTACAGCTATTGACATCAGCGCCTTCTTTTATCGTGAATTTATAAGTGTACCGCTTAGTCTAGAAATGCTCAGGATACAAATTTCACATTTGAAAGATCCCTTCCTGTTCATTTATTTTTTATCGGTAATCTATGCCGACTTTCGACTCAAACCGAAACATTTTATTCACCTGTGTCCTTGGATTTTTAGTATTTGTATCCTACTCCCCAATTTCTTTCTGGTAAGTCATGACGAACAGCTCCAGTTTTTTCGGGGATATGGAGCTTCATGGGAGTATAAGTTTATGAATAACTCTGGCATGGTACTAGAGTTCGCCTACATAATTGCCGAAGTATATTATCTAATGCGCTATCGGAAACTCCTTTTGGAGAACTATACCGGTAAAGCCTATTTTAAGAATTACCACTGGTTAAGGCAACTCATCATTTTCATTCTAATAGGTCAGATGTTGACCTTAGTAAAAGGATATGTTAGAGATTCACTTACCCCTGAATTCACGGACGATTTTCGGGTTTTACTACTTGCCTACGGATTATTTTTAAGTATTTGGCTGGTATGGAAAGCTATGCATTCCCCAAAATTGTTCAGAGGTATCGGCGTAAATCTTAAACTCTCAAAAGAGTTGATGGCTGAAAATAATACTACTAAAAAACCGTCGAAAGAAGTCCTTAATCAAATTGAAGAGTTGAAAAACTATATGGAGGTGCAGAAACCTTTTCTAAATCCAGGGTTAACTGTACAAAACCTTGCCAAGGATACTGGAATACAACCCAAAGATTTATCCATTCTTATCAATCAACACCTTGGCCAACATTTTTTTGATTTTATTAACCGATATCGCATCGAGAGCGCCAAGGAAATACTGTCTAATCCAGCGAAAAAGAACCTTACGGTTTTAGAAATCCTTTATGAAATCGGATTTAATTCAAAATCTAGCTTTAATACTGCTTTTAAAAAGCATACAGGCACCACCCCTACTTCATACCGAAAATTCAACTAGAAATCAGTTGTTTAGAGAAAAGTCGAACGTTCACTAAAAAAAAGTCGAACGGATTTCTAGGGTAGAAATGCGTTCGACTTTTTTTATTCGGTCGCATAGACAAGTACTGCTGGGGATATTTGTTGAAACTAAAACAAATAAATCCTTGCCTTATGAAACGAAGTATTCTTTTACTCACCCTATTCTTGCCCCTACTTCTGAGTGCACAATTCAAAATCAGTGGCAACGTAAGTAATGAAACCGAGAAAATCACTTGGGCCAATGTAGTACTATTGTCCGAAAATGATCAGCTAGTTACTGGCGGCATTACCGAAGAGAGCGGGGCTTTTGCTTTAAGTGTTAAATCGGGCGACTATAGGCTTGTAGTTAGCTTCTTGGGATATGAAAATTTTGAAAAACAAATCAGTGTAGAAGGCGATTTAAATCTTGGAGAAATCCGCCTAAAAGAAACAGCTAACGCGCTGGAGGAAGTCACGGTATCCTACAGAAAAAAACTGATTGAACAAAAGGCGGATAGAATCGTATTTACTATCGAAAACAGCATGGCCGCTACCGGAGGCGACGCTTTAGATGCCTTAAAAATTGCCCCTGGGCTCCGTGTTGACGATAACGGTATACGCATGTTGGGCAAAGGAAATTCTCAAGTAATGATAAATGGTCGAATCTTTCCCTTGACCGGTACGGAACTTATTGGATACCTAAATTCAATTTCAGCAGATGATATCAAAAAAATTGAGGTGATTACAAATCCACCTGCAAAATATGAAGCTTCGGGGAACGGTGGTCTGATCAATATCATTTTAAAAAAAGGTATTCAAGATTCTTGGAAAAACACCACAACAATGAGTTACAATATAAATACCCATAGTTTTTTGACCGTCCGTAACAGTCTTCTGTACTATAAGAATAGCTGGAATATCTCACTTAGCCTGGATAATACAAGTGGTTCATTGCAAGCTTTAGAAGATTTTCAGGTCTACTATCCTGAAAATATGTGGAATATTGCAATTACCACCAAAGACAAACAAGATGCCTTTTCAGGGCGCTTGCTTCTTGATTACAATTTGACCGGTAAAACTACAATCGGCATGCAATATCTAGGCAATAATCGGCAGCCTGATATCAAGGACAAGTCGATTTCCAGCATCTTCAATAGCGCTGGAACTTTAGATTCATTATTAATCAATTCCGGAACTAGCATACATCATACGAATAGTCATCTGATAAACGCCCATTCGATAACCGAATTGGACACTGTGGGCAGAAAACTATCCTTTGATTTGGACTACTTTCAATACCGCTCCGATACCAACCGGGATTTTAAAACGGACAGTTTTTCACCAGAAATGGATTTTCGGAACATAAACGCTTCCGCAATTACCACATCAGACCAAAGCATTGAGAATTTTACTTTTAAAGGCGATATGGAACATCCCCTAAATTTTCTAAACCTTTCTTACGGGTTTCTCGTTAGTTCCACAAAGAGTCAGAGCGAAATCGAGAATTTTAATACCCAAACCGGAACCCCCCTGTTTGATGCCAACACTTCAAATACTTTCCGTTATATGGAAAATAATCAGGCCTTGTATTTAAATGGTACAAGAAAATTGAACGATAGGTGGGCCCTTCAAATCGGACTTCGGGCCGAAAACACACAAACAGAAGGATATTCCAAAAATCTCGATCAGACCAATTCGAACAAGTACTTAAAAGTATTTCCGACGGCTTATCTATCCTACAACAAGAATGAAACTAATAGCATTTCACTAAGCTACGGGAAACGGATAAGGCGCCCTAGCTATGGGAATCTCAATCCGTTTCGCGTCTACGTAAGCAGCAATACGTATAGTGAGGGTAATCCCTTTTTACAGCCCTCGTTTACGGATGTTTTCGAATTCAAGCATACCTATAAAAACAAGTTGACCACTAATGCATTCTTCAACCGCACTATAGATGGTTCAGGTGTCATCTTTACATCTGAGGTCGATACGAAGACCCAAATCGTAACAAGGGAGAATTTTTACGACCAAAATAGCTATGGTATCGGTGAGAGCTATTTGTTCAACACAATAAACTGGCTGCAAAGTCAAAACAGCTTTACGCTGGTAAATATTCAGACCAAACTGATTAAACCTATAGATGCGCTGCCCCAGAATGGTTTTTCATTTAATCTGACTTCGAATAATAGCATATCGATAAGCGAAACAACGAAAATGCAGATAGACGCAAGCTATAATTCGTATGCAAAATCGGATCTATTCACAATTGGGGAAACCTTCAGCCTTGATTTCGGGTTATCCAAAACATTTCTAAACAATAACCTTCAGCTGGCTGTGTTCGTAAAAGACATTTTTGACACCTCAAGCCTGAATAATCTGTCTTCAACCGTGAATGGAGTTCGACAAGTGTATGGTCAGAGCAGAAATAATCGATTTGTACGCGTTTCAGCCAGTTATAATTTTGGCAATAAAAAAATTAAAGTAAAGGAGCGGAGTTTCGGTAACGATGAAGAAAGAAGAAGAGCAAATTGATGCTATTCAAGAGTTCTGCAGATTCTAATCATCTTATATATAAACCATTTTATAAAATTAAAGTACGGTTGTTCCGTTCGCATATTTTTTAAATCCCCTTAACTAACTTTAACGCAAATCATTAGCGTTGTTCACTTCATGTTAACAAAATGGTTTTAACCGCTTGCTAAATAATCGTATTTTTACCCCCTAACTTAGACGGATAATGGGCAAGATTATTGCTATTGCGAACCAAAAAGGAGGTGTTGGAAAAACGACTACTACGGTCAATCTGGCCGCTTCCCTTGGTGTGCTAGAAAAGAAGGTATTGTTGATCGATGCAGACCCACAAGCAAATGCAACTTCAGGATTAGGTGTTAATGTTGACGAGGTCGATTTGGGCACGTATCAATTAATAGAACACAGCTCTTCGGCAAAGGATATTATTATAAGTACCGATTCCCCCAATCTCGACCTGATTCCGGCACACATAGATCTTGTTGCGATTGAAATTGAAATGGTCGATAAAGACCGCCGAGAATATAAAATGAAAGAGGCAATTTCCGATTTACGGGATAGCTATGATTACATTCTAATCGATTGTGCCCCTTCTCTGGGCCTTTTGACCCTAAATGCCTTAACTGCGGCAGATTCAGTTATAATTCCTATCCAATGTGAGTATTTCGCTTTGGAGGGTCTTGGTAAATTATTGAATACTATTAAAAGCATTCAAAAAATTCACAATCCTGATCTCGATATCGAAGGGATGCTTTTGACCATGTATGATTCGCGCTTACGGCTATCGAACCAAGTGGTGGAAGAAGTACGTAAGCATTTTTCGGATATGGTATTCGATACTATTATACAACGCAACGTGCGTTTAAGTGAAGCTCCGAGCTATGGCGAAAGTATCATCAAATATGACGCAAGTAGCAAAGGTGCCGCCAATTATCTTAATTTGGCCAATGAAGTCTTGACCAAGAACAAAGCAGTAGTTTAAACTCAAAAGTAAACGCAACGCAATGGCGAAGGCAACCAAAAAACAAGCACTCGGGCGTGGACTCTCCGCACTTTTAAAAGACCCCGAAAACGATATCCAAACCGCTACGGACCGCAATGCGGACAAGGTGGTTGGTAATATCGTAGAGCTAGATATCGACGCCATTGAGATGAATCCCTTTCAGCCACGTTCAAATTTTAATGACGAGGCCTTACACGAACTGGCCGGTTCAATTAGGGAATTGGGTGTAATTCAACCGATTACTGTCCGTAAAATGGACTTTAACAAATTTCAGTTGGTCTCCGGAGAGCGACGATATCGCGCTTCCCGCTTAGTTGGGCTAGCGACCATTCCCGCTTATATCCGAATTGCCAATGACCAAGAGTCCCTTGAAATGGCTTTGGTAGAAAATATTCAGCGCCAAGATCTTGATCCTATTGAAATTGCCCTTTCGTATCAACGCTTGATTGATGAAATTCAACTGACGCAAGAAAAGATGAGCGAACGGGTCGGTAAAAAAAGATCAACGATTACTAATTATATGCGCCTGCTCAAGTTAGATCCTATTATACAGACGGGTATCCGTGATGGATTTCTGAGTATGGGGCACGGTCGGGCTTTAGTAAACATTGATAAAAAAGAGGATCAGATTGCACTTTATGAAAAAATCGTAGGCCAGAATCTCTCGGTACGCAACACAGAACGTGCCGTAAAAGCATATCGCGAAGGGACCGAGGATATCGACAAAAAAGACGTTAAAAAAACAGCTTCAAAACCTGAATTTGTAACTGATACTATCGAAAAGTTTACAGACCACCTTGCTGTTAAAGTTGCTATCACGGCATCGGATAAAGGCAATGGCAAAATAATTATCCCTTTTCACTCCAAGGAGGAATTCAAACGTATCCAAAAATTAATACTTGGTGAGTAAATCACTCTTTACAGCTATTTTAATATTTCTTTTTGCGTCGGTATGTACCGCACAGGAAAAGGATAGTATTCCCGATACTAGCGAACAGGAAATAGACTCCCTTAAAAATGACCTGAGAAAAGACGGGATAATCATGGTCGATACCTTAAAAAAGAAAAAGGTTAATCTGAATCCTTTGGCACCGAGTAAGGCAGCCTTTTATTCCGCTGTTTTTCCCGGATTGGGCCAGATTTACAACAAGCGTTATTGGAAGGCACCTATTGTCTGGGGAATTATAGGGGGCGCCGTCTATGGGTATATGTATAATGATGACCAGTACAAAATCTTTCGTACGGCGTTCAAAAGGAGACAGGCTGGATTTACCGACGATGAGCTCTTTGATCGAAATGGTGACGGTATAGGTCCTGATTTTGCCGTAGGTGTCCTGCAAAGTCAACAAGAACGTTTTCAGCGAGACAGAGATCTGTGGCTGGTCGGAGCGATAGCCCTTTATGTTTTAAATATTGTAGATGCCAATGTTGACGCACATTTAAAACAATTCAATGTCGACGAAGACCTAAGTTTTGACATGCAGCCCTATTTAGACTTGAACCCGCTGACGAATCAACCGAATTACGGGTTGGCAGTGGTGATGAAGTTCTAATGGTAGTTTAAACTATTCTTTGTCAAGTTAATTAAAGTTTAACCGTGTTCAGTTGACAGAAGGACCAAAATAATTACAATTTGAATATAGCTTTATTCGGATACGGAAAAATGGGAAAGATGATTGAGTCCATCGCCCAGAATAGAGGCCATGAGATTGTGGCTAGAATTGATGTGGATTCAAGTAATATCAATTATTCCGAAATGGATGTTGCCATTGATTTTAGTATGCCCGATGCGGCATTTGGCAATATTGCAGGATGTATTGAAAATGATGTGCCCATAATATCAGGCACTACGGGTTGGCTGAAGCAATATGGCGAAGCCGTCGCTTTATGCAACGAAAAGAACGGAGCATTCATATACGCGTCCAATTTTAGTTTGGGCGTCAATGTCTTTTTTGAACTAAATGCCTATCTGGCACGAATGATGAACAGCTTGAAACAGTATCAAGTTTCCATGGAGGAAATTCATCATACTCAAAAATTGGATGCTCCTAGTGGAACGGCAATTAGCCTTGCTGAGGTTATTATTGAGAATAGCGCTTATAAAAAATGGAAGCTTGACGACGCCGCTGATAAAGAAATTCCAATAGTATCGAAACGAATCGGTGATACGCCCGGAACACATAGCGTTGCTTATAAGAGCGATGTTGACAGTATCGAAATAAAGCACACGGCGCACAATCGAAAAGGCTTTGCCTTGGGAGCGGTCATAGCGGCAGAATGGATTGTAGGTAAAAATGGCGTCTTTACCATGAAAGACGTGCTTGATCTGAATTAGACTTAATACTAACTAACAACTATCTCCACATGAACGCAACGCAGTGGATTATTTTTATTCTTGTCATACAGGTCATCCACTTTTTGGGTACCTGGAAACTTTACGTTAAAGCTGGAAGGCAGTCTTGGGAGGCGGCTGTACCGATTTACAATGCCATTATATTGATGAAAATTATCAATCGGCCGACTTGGTGGACGGTATTGCTCTTCGTGCCCATAATCAATCTCCTGATGTTTCCCATCATTTGGATCGAGACCATTCGAAGTTTCGGTCGTAATAGTTTGAAAGAAACCTGGCTTGTTCTGCTAACATTAGGGTTTTACATTTACTATGTAAATTATGCACTAGACGTTACGTACATCAAAGACCGTAGTTTACTGCCTAAAACGGCCACCGGTGAATGGGTTAGCTCCATTGCATTCGCTGTAATTGCGGCAACCTTGGTACACACCTATTTCATTCAACCCTATGTGATTCCTACACCTTCGCTTGAACGTACGCTCAGGGTGGGGGATCTTCTTTTTGTCAGTAAATTTCACTATGGTGCCAGAACCCCTATGACTACGATTGCCGCACCTATGGTACACGATACGCTACCGGTTTTGGGAATTAAATCTTATCTGAGTAAACCGCAGCTTCCCTATTTCCGGCTGCCCGGTTTTACTAAAGTGGATAGGAATGATATTGTAGTTTTTAGTTGGCCGGCTGATACGGTACGCCAATTTTACAAACGTGAAGAGGGTGTAGATAAGCCCATTGATAAAAAATCAAACTACGTAAAACGCTGTGTCGGTATTCCGGGTGATTCATTGGAAATCCGAAACGGATTCGTATTTATTAACGGTGAACAGCTCAAACTTAACGATAGGGCCAAACCCATGTTCCAAAGGGTGGTGACCGTCAAAAATGATATCAGTAGCTATGCTAATCTTTTCGGTAAGGAAAATTTTAAAGGCCGGATTATAAAAATGCCGTTGAACATACTTAAAAAAGAACGGGCCAGTGAGATTTTGGATGCCGTTGACCTTAATGAGGTCAAAAGGGATTCTGATTACGTATATTATGCTGGTTATTTGAACAACCAAAAAGTCATAGATTTTTTACAAGTTACTTCAGTACCGAATATGGGACTTTTTAATATGTCGGAAGATGAGAAAAAAAGTTTTGAGGGTAAAGATGGTATCGTTTCCATCGAGCAGTTTACGGAAAGCAACCCCAATACTCGAGTATTCCCACAAAACAAAAACTTGGCGGCAACCATAGATAATTTTGGTCCTATTTATATCCCAAAGAAAGGAGCTACAGTCCCCTTAAATTTGAAAACACTGCCCTATTATAAAAAAATTATAAAAGATTATGAGCACAACACTCTCGGTGTGGCGGGTAATCAAATTACAATAAATGAAAAAGTAGCCGATAGCTATACGTTTAAACAGGATTATTATTGGATGATGGGGGATAATCGCCATAGTTCAGAGGATAGTCGTTTTTGGGGATATGTTCCCGAAAATCATATTGTAGGGACGCCCATTTTTATATGGATGAGCGTCGATAATTTCAATCAAGGCATCTTTAATTGGAAACCACGCTGGGACCGTGTATTTACCACGGTCAACGGCGATGGCGAACCTGTATCTTATTTTAGATACTTTTTGATCGCGCTGGTGCTGTATTTTGTTGGAAGTTGGCTTTTGAAGAGGCGTAAAACCAAATAGTAGCCACATGATTTCCTTTGAAACAGCATTCCAGAAGGTATTACATTTTACATTGGATTGGGGTGAAGAGAAAGTTTCCCAATTACAAGCAAATGGCCGAGTCCTAACCGAAGATATTAAGGCGGACCGCGATTTTCCACCTTTTGATCGCTCTACCAAAGATGGTATCGCTATTAATTTTTCCGGCATTGAAAAGGGATTAGATATCTTTAAGGTTGAGGGAATACTTAGTGCTGGTATGCCACAACAAAGCCTTTCCTCCGATACCCATTGTTTTGAAATTATGACTGGTGCCGTTCTTCCAAACAATGCGGACACCGTCATTATGTATGAAGAAATTGAAATTGAAGCCCAACTGGCAAATATTTCTAAAAGACCCAAGAAAGGTCAGAATATTCATTCAAAAGGCAGTGATGAAGTAAAAGGGGCCGTACTCGTTGAAAAAGGAAGGATTATATCTCCAGCAATTATTGGCGTTTTAGCCTCGGTAGGTAAGAGTGCGGTTAGGGTGAAAAAACTACCAACGGTTTGTGTTGTCTCTACCGGAAACGAACTTGTAGAAATTTCTGAACAGCCCCTACCCCATCAAATACGTAAATCAAATACCTTCTCTTTGATTGCGGCTTTGAAAAAAGTGAACATCGAACCTACCCAATTACATTTGGCGGATGACCGTCAATTGATTGAAAATGAATTGCAAAAAGCCTTATCGAACCATGATGTACTAATGCTCAGCGGAGGCGTTTCAAAAGGAAAGTTTGATTTTATTCCCGATGCCCTGGAAGCTTTGGGCGTTGAGAAGATCTTTCACAGGATAGCGCAACGCCCTGGAAAGCCCTTTTGGTTCGGAATTACAGAAAAACAGAAGAAAGTCGTTTTCTCTTTTCCCGGTAACCCCGTATCCACTTTTGCAAATTATCACGTTTATTTCCTCCCATGGTTGGCGAAATCATTACGAATAGAAACAACAAAGCAGAGCGTGTTTTTAGATGAGACCATTACGCCACATCCCACATTGACCCTTTTTCTTCAAGTAAAAACCAAATTTGAAAAAGGATGCGTAATTGCAAAATTAATTCAGGGTAACGGTTCTGGCGATTTAATCAGCCTGGCAAAGGCAGATGGTTTTATCCGTATTCCGGCAGGGGAAACCGAATTTAAAAAAGGGAGTCTATTTTCGTTTATACCCTGTACTTGATAAACTACTACAATAATTCTAGTTGTGTATCGGGATTGAAATAAACAGAAGATACAAAAAACTTTATCTCTCTTTCCCTAACACTTTTTTATGCCTATATCCCAAATACAATTAAATGATGTAGGAATTGAAATTCATTGCATCGGATGCTGTATCATTAGTTCTCCATTTACTAATTAGGATAGTATCGGTTTAATTACTCGCTCCCTCATATTTTCCTGAGTACTTTTTCCATAGTTCGGTCTGGTGAGTTTGAAGGGAAATTTCGCGACCATCGATAAATGCGTGGGTCAACCGATTCGTCCGCATGTCTAGAGCATCCCCCTCAGAAACAAAAAGAGTAGCGCTTTTACCTTCTGCCAGCGTACCATAGTTATCGTCGATACCCAATATTTTTGCATTATTTTCCGTTAGTAGTTGCAGGGCCTTTTCCTTGTCCATGCCCTGACCGACCAATTGACCGGCGTAAAATGCAAGGTTTCGGGTCTGGAAGTTCGATGCCTCCCCATTTTGTAGTCCGACCAGTAGTCCGGCATCCACCAATAGCTTAGGAAGTTTATAGGGGAGATCATAATCATCATCTTCATAAACTGGGAGATTATGGGTAAACTGGACCAGCACTGGCACCTTGTTTTTCTTTAGAAAATCGGTTACCTTATAGGCATGATAGCCCCCGACGAGTACCACTTTTTTCACTCCGGCTTTTTTGGCCAACGTAATGCCATCGATAATTTCCTTTTCGCCATCGGCATAAATGTATAATTTTTGCGAGCCCTCAAAACAGCCCTGCATAGCAGCAAAAGCGGGATTTACATCTTCGCCTTTACCATCACCATACGCCTTGGCATTCTTCATAAAAAGGTCTACCTCCGATACATTTTCCTGATACTTATCATTAGGCTGGTAGCCACGCTCCTCACCCATCCACACTCGACCCTGGCGAAACGTATTTGGCCAACGTAAATGTATGCCGTCGTCTTCTTTAACGGCAGCATCTTCCCAATTCCAAGCATCGAACTGTACGATGGAGGAAGTTCCGGAAATACGTCCACCTTTAGGCGCAATCTGTCCCAACAATACGCCATTAGGCCGCATCGTTTCTACCACCTTTGACTCCGCGTTATAGGCAATTAAAGATCGTATATGAGGAATCATTTCACCGAGCTCATCTTGGTCGTCTGTTGCGCGCACAGCATCGATTTCTAACAATCCCAAAGACGTACTGGGAGCAATAATACCGGGATATACGTGTTTACCTTTTCCTTTGATCTGTTTTCCTTTACGATCTATTTTAGTTGTCGCCGGTCCTACGAAGCTAATTTTACCTCCCTCGAATATAATCAATGCGTTTTCAATCACCTCTCCATTACCCAAGTGGGCTGTCGCACCTTCTATAACTATGGGTTCGCTTTGAGCGGGAGCGGGAGTCTGCTGGGCTTTGCCAATTAGCGATGATAACATCAAAACGGCTACAAAATATATACTATTCTTCATGTTTACATTTTACGATTTACTAGATACTTCGTATGTCTTATTTTCAAACCTCAATTGCATTCTGCTATGGCTACTGACCAACGGCAATTTCAACGCCACTTTCACAATGCATCATCTCTTTTTTCGTCTGTTTGGGCTTCTGTGTCGTTTCACCATCCGCTTTCTCCTTTAGCATCATATTGATCAATCGATTTCGTTCTTTTTTTATTGATTCCCGCTGTTGCGCATCCTTTTCGAGATCAAAATAGGTAGCACCGTCAATAATTGTTTTTTCAGCTTTGGCATAAATGGACAATGGATGGTCGCTCCACAGTACAAGGTCGGCATCTTTGCCCTCTTTTATGCTGCCAGTTCGCTCGTCGAGATGTAAGAGTTTCGCAGGGTTGATAGTCACCATTTTCCATGCTTCCAACTCGGTCATTCCACCATACTTCACAGTTTTGCCCGCCTCCTGATTTAGCCTACGCATCATTTCGGCGTCATCGCTATTTATAGCCACTGTTACCCCTTGATCATGCATAATTGCGGCATTATAGGGAATGGCATCGTTAACTTCAAATTTATAGGCCCACCAGTCGCTAAAAGTTCCGCCGCCAACACCGTGTTCGACCATTTTATCAGCCACTTTATAGCCTTCAAGAATATGCGTGAAGGTGTTGATTCGAAAGCCGAATTTCTCGGCGACTTTCATCATCATGTTGATTTCACTTTGAACATAACTATGGCATGAGATAAACCGCTCTCCATTGAGAATTTCGACCAAAGTTTCCATTTCTTCATCATGGCGGTAAGGTTCTCCACTTTTCTTTTTGACCTCATATTCCTTTGCGCGCTGAAAGTAGTTCGTGAAGGTCTGCTCTACACCCATTCGTGTTTGTGGAAAACGGCTATGGCTTTCCCAATTGCTTTGTTTGACATTCTCGCCAAGGGCAAATTTTATAAATTTTGGGGCATTATCATACAACATGTTCTCGGCACTTTCTCCCCATTTGAGTTTCATAAGGGCGGACTGCCCACCGATTGGGTTTGCGGACCCATGTAAGAGCTGCAACGAGGTAACTCCACCTGCCAAGGCATAATATATGCCCACATCTTCCGGATCGATTACATCGGTCATCTTCACTTCGGCCGAAGAATTCTGTCCGGCTTCATTGATAGCTAATGCGGCAATGTGGCTATGTTCGTCGATAATACCGGCCGTTAAGTGTTTGCCGGTTGCGTCAATAACCTCGGCAT
This sequence comes from Pricia antarctica, assembly GCA_011050085.1. GTDB lineage: Bacteria > Bacteroidota > Bacteroidia > Flavobacteriales > Flavobacteriaceae > Pricia > Pricia antarctica_A. Next base: position 13,859 of record DRGL01000062.1, read on the forward strand.
TCCCACCTCGTAAATCTGTTCCGATTTTAGAAATTTTTCCATCTTTAACAAGTACATCCGTATTTTCAAGGATACCGGCATCTTCGCTTGTCCATACCGTTGCGTTTTTAAATAAGATGTCTTGCGGTTCGGGAATAGCAGAATAGCCATAGCCTACATTGGGATATTTCACCGTAACCATCTCAGGTGTATCAGAATCATCCTTTTCCTTTTGGTCCTTATTCTTTTCGTCCTCTTCAGAAAATTCGGATGTTTTTACGGCTTTAAAAACGTTTTCGCTGCCATCTGGAAGAACGGCTTTACCGGTCAAATCGGTTGAATCCATATCGACCAATCCAGTCATACGATAATTTTCATCACCATCTTTGGTTGCAAATGAAAGTGCCATCCAACCGTCAGTATAGCTAAATTTCGACTTCAGTTTTGCAGTATCCTGTTTGACTTCAACTTTAGGACTCCCAAGTGTTCCCTTAATCGAGAGTTTGAAAGTTTGATCGGATACGGATAAATTATATTCTCCTCGAACATCTTTTAAAGTGCGGTCGTTGATGACATTCTTCGCCCCTTGCACCCAATTCTCATAAAGTATGGTTTCCTTCTCAAAAATATCGCCCGAGGTTATTAAAAAGTTTGCATAGCTACCCTTTCGTAAGGTGCCTATTTCTGCCAACTTACCTAAAATTTCCGAAGGAACGGTTGTTAATGCCTCCAAAGCCTTTGTTTTGGGCAGCCCGTACGCAATTGCTTCGAGTATCTTTTTCCTAAAATCCGCTGGGGATTTCAAGTTGTGTAGCGTGAAAGAAAAACTAATACCGTTCTCCGCCAAGATTTTCGGATTTGCAGGTGCTTGGTTCCAATGGCGCATGTCGCTTAAATTCACATATCCTGCGGCATATGGATTGGATACATCATAAGCATCAGGAAAGTTGAGGGGTAAAATCAACTTTGCGTTAGTTGCCTTGATATCGGCAACCCGTTCATATTCATCACCGCCACCCAAAATAGCGTATTGAATTTCGAATGCATCGCCGATACCATCGGCCCTGACCACATTACCCTTATCTTCCGCATCGAATATTTGGATAAGATTCTTGTTTTTGTTCAACGCCTCTAGCGAGCGATCCTTAGTGTCTATTTTGTCTTTAGCGTACCAGTCGGCGTCATAATACATTTGACGCAAAAGCGCCATCGCTCCCATTAACGAAGTTGGATAGGATTGTTTATTTGCAATACTTTTTTTGAATGAAAAATATTGGGCAGATCGGTCATCGATAATGCGGTCACCATCGTTTCCTGCCCCATTTAGCGCAACCAGTACTCCAGTTCCCCGCGCAATACCATCCTCAATGTGTGAGTTCACAACCCCAAAACCTTCATCTCGTAAGGTTTTAGCTATAGTGTCATCGTATTTAAATTTGGTTACTGCATCATTTTCGGGCATGATATGTTCGTTCCAATAAAAGCCTTCCCTTGCACTATCGAACTCAGCGGATCGGCCATCGGAATCGACTTTTTCAGGTAATGCTACCCCAAAACCGGAAAAAATATCAATAAAAGAGGGATAGATAGTTTTGCCACTAGCATCGATTACCACTGTGTTTTCGGGCAAGTTCACCGTTTTGCCAACGGCAACAACTTTTCCCTTTCGAAAGAGGAGTGTTCCCCCATTAATTATCTCAGTTGGCGTCACATAAATCTTGGCATTGCTTAAAGCCGTATAATTATCATTTTCAGCCTTTACTCCGTCATTTTTCGGAAAGTATTCCTGTGCATAGGAAAGAACAGTACATCCTAAAAATGCAAGTAATGTTAATCGTATTTTCATCATTCGTGTCAGTAATTTCTTCGAAGCTAAAAGTAGGTAAAGGGAATGAAAAAATGAAGTCCCATATATCAAGAATCGTAAATCAAAGCGGATACTTTTCATGATACCCTACCATCAGCTCTACGATTTTGCTATAACTTTCAATACCATCCTTTTGTTGGTTGGCTTTTAAAAAAGTACTGAAAATGGACTTAAAAACAGGCTCGATGGGGTTGGCATATTTTAAATTAAACTTGTATAACTCCCTATAATTTTCTTGAACCCCACCGTTAATATTAGAAAAGAGAGTTTCGAATTTTTTTTCATCAAAACGACGAACGGCACTTAGACAATGGCTTAGGGCATACGCAGAGGCCGAATACTGGAAATAGATATCCTCATTTTTTAGGGTGACCAGATAGCCGATAAAATTGGTTTCATTTTCCTTGGCATATCCAACCTGATGTCCTATTTCATGTGCAGTAACTACAGGAAGACGGAATACAGGAGTTATTGCATTTACCTGCGCCTCATTAGTAAATGGATTTAAATACCCACCAATACCCATATAGCTGGCAAATGCTCCAATACTAGCTTTTTTAAGGCTCGGATGCCGATAGGCCAGAAATGGAAGCTGCGCCTCAAGACGACCGTAAGCGGCAATAGTTTTTTCGAATATCGTATTTCCGTCATAGGGTACTTTTACCATTTGCGTGCTATCTCCAGTTATAGCGAACTGTAAACGGTTTGTTTTGAGAATAAGACGTTCGGTCAGGGCAAGTACCTCAGTAGTGGTTACGCTATCCCGGATGGCAAACTGTTCCGAAATCGGCTTGCGGTAATAGTTGAGGGCCCAGACCAAGTTGAACGTAAAATAAAAAACCGATAGCACAAGCACCACATCACGGAGGAATATCCAAGGGTGCTTCTTTATAGTCCTCCAATTCTTGAACAGATAGCGAAGACCTACCACTACCAGAACTGTATATATCAGCTCTCCGAGGGAAAAGGGTATCCAACCAAATAGAATTCTGAAAAATTGGCTAATAAATGGATAAATGCCATTGCTGTAATACTTTTCTACAATATCAGGGCTCGTACCTAGCCATCCAACCAACACTAATTGTGGAATCAGACTTAGGGCTATACCGTTCTTTAATTTTTGCTTCAATAGGATATGTACTAAAATTTTGACCTTTTAGGATTCAAAATTAGACAATTAAGGTATTTATAAACTTTTCCATGCGTATTTTTGAAAAAAACAATGCCTTTATGAACGAAGCGATAAGAAAATTAGAACCAAAAGCAATCTGGAACAAATTTACAGACCTCAACGCTGTACCCCGTCCATCGAAAAAAGAGGAACGCGTCATACAGTTTATGATGGACTTCGGGAAATCCCTTGGCTTGGAAACTATAAAGGATGATGTCGGTAATGTTATCATTCGGAAGGCAGCAAGTTCCGGAATGGAAAATCGCAAGATGATTACCTTGCAGTCTCACCTCGACATGGTGCACCAGAAGAATGCGGATACCGAGTTCGATTTCGATACGCAAGGCATTCGGATGGTTATTGATGATGATTGGGTAAAGGCAGACGGTACGACCCTTGGTGCTGACAATGGACTAGGAGTAGCTACCATCATGGCACTTTTAGAAAGTACCGATATCGAACACCCTCCCTTGGAAGCACTCTTCACAATAGACGAAGAAACCGGAATGACTGGAGCAATGGGACTTCAGGGCGGTATGCTCAAAGGAGAAATTTTATTAAATCTCGATACCGAAGAAGATGATGAACTTGATATTGGTTGCGCCGGTGGTATTGACGTCACTGCGACCAGACGATACAATGGCAAACCGGTACCTAGAGCGGTATTACCGTATGAACTCAAGGTAAAGGGGTTACAAGGCGGCCATAGTGGAATCGATATCCACCTGGGTCTAGGCAATGCCAATAAGATTATGAACCGTTTGTTATATCATGCCACCAATCGTTTTATGATGCGATTGGCAGAAATCGATGGCGGGGGTCTACGGAACGCTATTCCGCGTGAAAGTACCGCGAAATTGGTCGTTTTAAAATCACAAGTTGAGGAATTCGAAGCGGCGATGATGGTTTTGGCTACAACAATTAAGAATGAATTGAAGACTTTGGAGCCGACTCTCTCCATTACGTTGGAAAAAACGTCAGCCCCTCATATGATTATGGGCCTTGGGGCGCAAGAACGTTTATTAAAGGGAATTTACGCAGCGCATAATGGTGTCTATGCGATGAGTGCCACCGTTCCCGGATTGGTCGAAACATCAAATAACATAGCGCGTGTCGAGGTTAACGATGGAGCAATTCTTGTAAATTGCCTGACCCGATCTTCAGTGGATTCTTCAAAGATGGATTTGGCCAATGCTTTAAAATCTACTTTTGAGTTAGCGCGATGTGACGTTCAATTCAACGGTGAATATCCGGGATGGACACCCAATCCGGAGTCAAAGATTTTAAAGATTGCAGAAGCTAAATATAAGTCCCTATTTAACGAAGAACCTAAAGTGGCGGCTTGCCATGCAGGGCTTGAGTGTGGTATATTAGGTCAAAACTATCCCGATATGGACATGATCAGCTTCGGCCCAACTATAAATGGGGCACACTCTCCCGATGAGAGAGTCAGTATTTCGTCGGTTCAGAAATTCTGGAAATTTCTATTGGCAATTTTAGCGGATGCGCCCAAAAAAGAGATAATATTCTAGTTTAAAAGCTTTTAAACCTACTTAAATCAACTACTTTACCCTTACGCTATATATTAATAAGGCCTGTTTCGTTTGAAACAGGCCTTATTAATATATAACTATCGATAGACTTTTTTTAATCTGGGTATCACTGGAATACTTGAATTAACACTATATTTATTTTCTCCATGCTGACCCTGCAGGTCGGCCAAAATAAAACTTTAAAAAGGCGTTAATAAACTACCCACTTTTACAGATATCAAGCCTTCGTCTAAACACTATTAAAAGATTTATAATCAAACCCCTCAGCGATATCCAACAGCGGCAAGAAAAATATACCGCGGATTCTCTCAAGCATACCCTAAGCAATAATTCATAGCCAAACATCATGTTAAATAGGTATACTAAGTAGCACTCTTTTTCTATGGTTTCGTCCCTCAGAAAAGGTGTAACTCTCAATATTTTTAAATGCCCTATGATAGTATTGAAATTTTAGGTCTACAGCGTATGAGCCAATTTGGCAAGCCAATTACTCTTTAAACAAATGGTAATTCTAATAAGAATTCTTTGCCTTCATTTCCGCCCGTACCATCAAACCTGATTCGGTAATTTCATTTTCTGACCATTTACCTTTACCACTAGCACCGGGTTTTAGGGCGGCCGAGCTTTCGGCTTTATCGGCGATGGACCAATTGCACCATGAAATCTTATTTTCGTCAAGAAAATTCCACCAGGTATTTGCCGACGCCACATCAATTTCCCCATCTCCGGAGTAATCGGTAACGCCATATTCGGTAACGAAAATAGGAATGTTGTTCGCAAGAGCCGTTTCTGTCAATCTGCGTACATTTTCTTTGTGTGAAGTAGCATAATAATGTAGCGTATACATCACGTTCTTATCGCTTAGCTCATTATTTACTACCTCATCGACACGTTGCGACCAATTTCGGGTGCCGCAGACCACTATATTGTCCGGGTCGTATTTTCGGATTTCGGCTATGATTTCCTCATGATACGGTTTCAAAACCGCTGACCATGAAACATCTAACGGCTCATTATAAGTTTCATAAATAATGTTTGGCGTATCGCCATATTTTTCGGCAACCTCCGAAAAAAAATCTTTGGCCTCAGCGATATAATCTTCCGCGTGGTGACTATGCCAATCTACTAAAACGTAAATTCCTTCTTCAATCGCAGCATCGATTACTTCAAAGATTTTAGCTTTTTCTCTGGCTTTGTTGTTCAAATACCCATCGACATCTTCTACGGCCATAGAAGCACGGACGATGGTTACATTCCAGTTTGTTTTTAACCACCTAACAGTCTCTTGGGTATAGAACTTACCCATCCATTGGCTCCAAAACAATGACATGCCCCTTAGCTGGACTGGACTACCTTCTTTATCAACCATATATCTACCAGAAACGCTTAGCTGACCGTATTCCTCTACTACTGTATGCTGCGTATCGTAGAAAACTTTTTCCGTTTCTGAAACGGATTTCAAAATTAAAAAAGGCGTTGTTTGCTGCGCTTGTTCAACATCGGTAACACCCAAATTTTCTACAACCTTTACTTCAGATTCAACGGCTATATTAATAAAGCCCAAATAAACCAACACCATGATTATGGGAATAGTAATGGATAGGCTAGTATACTTCATATTCAAATTTTTGATACAGTTGACAAAGTATGTTGCTCAATTTCAGCTGGAATAAGTAGAAAAAAACCCGCTATTAGCGGGTTTTTATAGTATTACTTCTTCAATTTAACCTATTCAACGATGCCGGTTATTTCTAAATCAAAAATTAGATCGGCATTTGGGCGGATCGGGCCACCGCCTTGTGGACCGTAACCTAAATGTGACGGAATAAACAACCGAACTTTGTCCCCGACTTTCATTTGCTGTAGTCCTTCCTTAAAACCAGGAATAATTTGTGCATCTGGACTATAGTCCATGGGTATAGGCTGGTAGCCCCTGCCTTGTTTTCTTTTCTCGTCATAAACACCATTCTTTTTGGCTACCTCTTCGTAGTTGCTATCGAAAAGCGTTCCATCCTCTAAATACCCGGCATAATATACATTTACTTTTTGTCCGATTTTAGGCTTTTCACCATCGCCTTCCTCTAATCTTAAAATCTTCAATCCAGAAGGCAACTCCTCCACCTTTTCTTTTTCCTCTGAAAGCGTAGCAACAAAATCACTTTTCATTTTCTTAAATTCAGCCATACGTTCTTCCTCTTTCTTGAAGTAGTCGGAGAATACCTGAACGGCATCAAAGTTTTTCGCAGCTTTACCGTTTCGCACTATTGATACTTTGTTCATTTTGACATCGACTAAGGGCTTATCCTTCGTCATTTGTTCTTGACTAGTTTCGACAGAAGCAATTGAATCGACTACATCGATACCTTCCACAACGTGACCAAATACGGTGTGCCTACCATCTAGAAACGGCGTCTCTTTATGCGTAATAAAAAACTGGCTACCGTTGGTTATCGGTCCGGAATTGGCCATAGAAAGTATTCCTTTTTTATCATGTTTGAGCGAATCGTTGAACTCATCCATGAACTTATAACCCGGGTTACCTCTGCCCGTTCCCGTAGGATCTCCGGTTTGAATCATGAAATCCTTTATAACACGGTGGAAGATAATTCCGTCGTAATAGGGTTTGCCTTTCAGACTGTCGGAAACGAATGGACTCGTGCCCTCCGCCAAGGTGATGAAGTTAGCCACGGTAATCGGGGTTTTTTCATATTCCAATTGCACGATGATGTCGCCTTGCGTTGTCTGAATATCAGCAAAAATACCATCTCCCAATTCGGAATACTGACTTTTACAACCGGTTAGGGCAATCGCTACTATCATTAAAAAATATACTTTTTTCATTTGTTGAATTTAATTTGAGGGATTACAAATTTGAATGTTACTTAACTATTTATTTGAGAATTTCTTTTTAACGGCTCAATCAAGCCTTGAATTGCTAACGTATACTATCTTTATTCTTTTCGATTTTTAAGATCGATATGGTGGATTTCACGGGTACGTTCACTCCAATTTTTTCGTTATCGCCATGATACCCATAAGCTAGGGACGAAGGGAACAAAAATGTACCCGTTTCTCCTTCTTTCAACAACTTTACCGCGTTGCGTAAGCCCGGAAACAACTCTTGCTTATCTACTTTGTAATTAAGAACGCCAATATCATCTCTACTATACAAGGTATCGTTATCTAGACCTACCATGTTATACGTCATGATGACCAAGTCGTCTGGCTGCGGGGTATATTGGTCATCGGTCTTTACCGTATCTATACGGTACCAAGATCCAGCAGCACTGTGTACGTAATCATAAGCTGTATCCTTTTCAATAATTTCCCTAATCTTTTGTTCTTCAATGGCCAAAAGTTGCTTGCTACGTGCAACTGATCCTTTAAAAAAACTACCTGATTTAACTTCTATAGGTCTTCGAGGTTCTGGACCTTGGCAACTGAGTAACCCTAAAACTAAAAGCAACAGTAATCCAGATTTAACCATTTTGCTCATTTGAAACATTATTCTTGTTGAAAATTTCAACGTTAGCAAATCTAAAGGATATGAGTAATATCGGCATTCGATTACAACTTTAGATTTTAGCTAAGTCAGTACGCTATTCGCTTATGAAATGGAGTGGGTATTTAATGCGCTTTTGTAATCAGGCAAAAGTGACTCAAAATAGGCCGCAGTATCCAACAAGGTTCTATTGCTTTTTCCTCCAGCTGCGTTGTTATGTCCACCACCTTCAAAATGATTTCGTGCAAACTCGTTAACTGAAAAGTTCCCGACAGAACGAAATGAAATCTTAATAATACCCTCTTCCTTATTTTCAATAAAAATCACGGCAAAGATAATATCTTCGAGCGTAAGTCCATAATTTACAAAGCCTTCGGTATCTCCCTTCTGATATTCGTGCACATCAAGCTCTTCTTGGCTTAAGGTCATATAAGCCGTATTATAATCAGTTAAAATGACCATATTGTTCAATGCCGAACCCAAAAGATGAAGCCTACCTGGCGTATTAGTATCAAAAACCCGGTGATGAATCTCGGTATTCTTTGCACCTTTTTCTATGAGATGGGCTGCAACACGATGCGTTGTAGCGGTCGTGGAAGAAAATTTGAAAGAGCCTGTATCGGTCATAATACCCGTATAGATACAACTTGCCATTTCAGGTGTAATTGTATCGGCATCGCCCAAATAATCTATAAAATTATAGACCATTTCGCAAGTAGAGCTCATACTGACATCAGAATACATAATCTCGGCATAATTGGCCGGTTCTTGATGATGGTCAATCATGATAAAGGGTACCGTAAGCTTTTTAAGAGGTTCTTCCATTTGTCCGATTCTTCCGAGGTGGTTAAAATCCAACGTAAAGATTAGGGTTGCTGCCTCAATTTTAGCCTTTGACTGAGAATTTTCCCGTTCGTAGTTTAAGATTTCGTCATTACCGGCCATCCACTTTAAAAATTTCGGATAGTCATTGGGTACAACTACTGTCGCATCTTGTCCCCTATTTTTCAAATAATGCCATAGGGCAAGCGTTGACCCGATAGCATCACCATCAGGATTTTTATGTGGTACAATTACGATTTTCTGCGGTTCGGAAAGTAACTTTTTTACCGCTTGGATGTCTTCAAAATTCATGCGGGCAAAGATAGGCTTTAAAACTTTTATGCAAACTGAATAAAGCTTACTTTTGCACAAATTTTTGAAAATGACTACAAACAGAACTTTTACGATGATTAAGCCGGATGCCGTTGAGAACGGGCATATTGGTGCCATTTTAGAAAAGATAACTTCGGCGGGCTTTAAGATTGTGGCCCTAAAGTATACACAACTCAGCGAAAGGGATGCGAAGGAATTTTATGCGGTTCATAAGTCGCGTCCGTTTTACGGTGAGCTTGTTGAGTTCATGACCCGAGGTCCTATTGTTTCCGCTATTCTTGAAAAGGAAAATGCTGTTGAAGACTTTCGAGCACTGATTGGCGCCACCAATCCTGAGGAAGCTGCAGAAGGAACCATCCGTAAATTATATGCCACAGATATCGCAGAAAATGCGGTACATGGTTCGGATAGTGATGAAAACGCTGCCATTGAAGGAGCGTTTCATTTCGCTGGCAGGGAAATTTATTAAATTAAGTCGATAAGAAATTTGTCAGGTTTACCATTAGTAGGTCCACTTCAAATTGTGAATCCTATACTATCGGTACACCTGACATTTTTTTAACGCAACACCATCTTTTTAACAATATCGCGGCCAAGTTCTTCGTTAAGCATGGTTATGATTTTTGATCGACCCAAACCAAGTTCCTCGCGAAGTACCGAAGAGGAAAGCGAAACAAAAAGAGTATCGCCGCGAAGCTCTACGGCAGTGGTATATGTTTGTACTCCATTGCCCATAAGATTTGTCCATGCAGAGCGCACATCGACCTTGTCCATTCCCTTTTGTAGTTTATTTTTTTGAATAAATTCCTGTAGGGCTTCCCCCATGTTAAGATTATCGTTTTTTCGTTTGGCCATCTAGCGGTACTAATTTTATTGTTGTTACGTATTTGCTGAAAAGGTTAAACATTCCAGGCTGATTAATTTATAATCGTTACTTCAAATTTGCCTTGAATATGATATTCCATTTAAAAAAATGAACCGATTTAAAATAGCTCAGATGATCTTGCTTTAAGCCTTTTTTTTTGAAATATACCTTTGTTTCTAGTTGGGCGCAAAATCCGGTTTATATCTAAATTTTCCTACTCTTTAATAGAAATCGGCTCGAATCTCTGGTAATCATATTGTAGACCCGCCTCATTGACAACCGAAAAGGATTCGTCATCTATTGCCAATAACTTTTCAGACCACTTGCTGAGTTCCGTTTTATAATTTATGGTAAATAGTCCATCTTTTTCAATGATTGTAAAGGCCTCCGCATCATCCGATGTTTCGTAAGTGCCATCAAATTTCGGACTCATTTTTTTGCGAAAACCATCCGAACCATCCCATTCAATATAATCGACTGTAGTATTTATGTTGTAATCTTTCGTATTACCATCCGGAAAAACAACGCGTTCGATTTCCCAATATCCATTTAGCTTTGCTAGATCATCTGTTGATACTGTACCGGAACAACCTGAGCATATTAAGATACATACCAATACTAATAGTCTATATATTTTCATCCCATTACTATACATCATATATCAAAAACAATTTATCAAACGCATCACAACAAAAGATGGAGCAAAAATCAGTTTGCGGCTTCCCTCAGTACTTTGTCTTCTCATCACCCAATTTAAAAATTCTATACGATTGGTGAATCTGTTTTACCACCTCCTCGGTACGCTCGGCATGGGTATCACTGATAAATATCTGTCCGAAATTTTCATTATTTACCAAGGATACGATGTGGGCGACCCGAGTTTCGTCCAACTTATCAAAAATATCATCCAAAAGCAATAAAGGAGTGGTCTTCGATTGTTCTTTTATGAATTGGAACTGGGCAAACTTTAAAGCGATCAAAAAGGATTTCTGTTGCCCTTGACTGCCAAATTTTTTAATGGGATGCCCTTCAATTTCGAAACCAAGATCATCTTTATGAATACCTACAGTTGTGTACTGTAAAGCCCTATCTTTCTCTATATTCTGCTCGAACAAATCGAGAAGATTCGTTTCCAACAACTTGCTGTTGTATTCTAAGGATATGCTTTCGTTACCCCCTGAAATAGCTGCATACTGTGCCTTAAAAATAGGGATAAATGCCTCAAGAAATTCGACCCTTTTGTTAAAAATAGCGTTTCCGTACCGGTTCATTTGCTCATTATAGACCGATAAGGTCGCCGTACTGAAAGTATGATTGGCGGCAAAATATTTCAATAGGGCGTTACGTTGCGCCAATACTTTATTATAATTGATTAAATCTTGCAAGTAGGCATTGTCGGATTGCGCGATAACCCCATCCATAAATTTACGTCGGGTTTCGCTACCTTCAATGATAAGGTCGCGATCAGCCGGAGAAATGATAACCAGTGGAAGTAAACCGATATGATCGGATAGCCGGTCGTACACCTTGCCATTTCGTTTTATGATTTTTTTCGCACCACGCTTTAGACTGCACACAATTTTTTCTGCCCGATCGTTCTTTTCGAAAGCGCCTTCGATGACGAAAAATTCAGTATCGTGCTTGATATTTTGAGATGCTATAGGATTGAAATAGCCCTTACCGAAAGCTAAATGATAAATCGAATCGAGAATGTTGGTCTTGCCAATACCGTTCGGACCGACAACACAATTGATTTTGCTATCGAAATCGAAATCGGCAGATTCAAAATTTTTGTAATTTAAAAGGGAAAGTCTTTGTAAAAACATGGAGCCGGGGTATGGGTTTTCACCTTCGATTGTAGTAGGATAGTTGAATACAAAACAGAGGCTATGATATTTGGATAAATGGAAATCCCCAAAAATAACGAATAAATACCCGTCCGGTTTTGCATAAAAACTTTATTTTTGCGCGATCTTTAAAAAACAACCATGGCGACATTTAAGAAACGGGGTTATAAACCGAAAACTAAGGAAGAGGAGGAACTACAGCAAGAGCAAGATAGTGCAACGGCAGAAGTTTTTAGCTCCCTCGATGAAGGTGCCTCTAGAACCGAAGCTTGGGTTGCCAGTAACCAAAAATATATTTTAGGCATAATTGGTGTTATAGCCGTGGGTCTGTTAGGTTATTTGGCCTACGTACAATTTATCGAAAACCCAAAGGAAACAAATGCCGCCAACGAAATGTACTATCCACAGCAATATTTTGACCAGGCCTTGAACAGCCCCACTCAAAAAGACTCGCTATACAATTTGGCACTCAACGGAGGAGAAGGTAAATACGGTTTCTTAGATATTATCGACGAATACAGCGGTACTCGCGCAGCCAACTTAGCAAATTATGCAGCGGGGATGTCGTATCTAAATCTACAAAAATATCAAGAGGCTATTTCACATCTCGAAAAGTTCAGTTCCGACGATGCAATTTTGGGCGCCATGGCAAAAGGAGGTATTGGTGATGCGTTTACCCAACTAGGGCAGCCAGAAGATGCTTTGGGATTTTATGACAAAGCCGTCGCCCACAGTGATAACGAATATACTACACCAAAATTTCTATACAAAGCCGGCGTAACGGCGCTCGATACGAAACAGTATGACAAGGCACTTTCTTATTTTGAAAGGATTAAGGAAGATTACACGTCATCTGAGCAGGCACGTAATATTGATGCCTTTATCGGCATGGCTGAGGGCGGAGAGTAAAAAACTATGGCAACTGCTAATAAAAATTTATCGATCTACGACAAGCAAACTATTCCAGATGCAAAAGACCTTCGCTTCGGAATCGTAGTGTCGGAATGGAACCACGAAATTACTGAAGGGCTATACTCGGGAGCCTTGGCAGCTTTATTGGACTGTGGAGCGTTGAAAGAAAATATTACGCGCTGGAATGTTCCCGGAAGCTTTGAGCTCGCCTACGGCTGTAAAAAAATGATTACTTCCCGTAAATTGGATGCCGTCATCGCCATCGGTAGTGTTATTCAGGGAGAAACCAAGCACTTCGACTTTGTATGTAGCGCAACGGCTCAGGGCATCATGGAGCTCAACACTGCAGGCGATATACCAGTCATATTTTGCGTACTCACAGACAACAACCTACAGCAAGCGCAGGAGCGTAGTGGTGGAAAGCATGGGAACAAAGGTACCGAAGCGGCTATTGCAGCGATAAATATGGCCACACTTGGACGATAATAAAGCAGTGCATAACTTGTTTTTGGCCATACTTTCTTCTAGCCTGTCGAACAAGAGTTAAAGATACTACCCACTCAAAATCATCACTACGGACCCTAAAAAAGCTTAACAAAATTTGGCTTTATTGAGGCTGCATTTTTTTTGATTTTAAGTAACTTTGAAATCCATGGGCATTCTAAGCAAATTCACGAGATTAAAACGTAGTAAAAAGTTCGAATATAACCCCCGTTATTACGATGACCAGGGCAAGGGCAACCCGTTTAAGATGGAGCCGAAATTTGATCAGTACCGAACTACGGTCGATGCTCCTCGAGGCTTAAAGGGCAAACTTGGTAATGCCATGGCCGATGCGCGAGACTTAGGTGATCGAAACTTGAAAAGACGTATGGCCATCATAGTTGCCATACTTGTGCTCATCGTGCTTTATATATTCGATTTTGACCTTTCCATATTCTTTCCAAAATAATGGCGGATATCATCAAACTCCTGCCGGAACATGTTGCGAACCAGATTGCGGCCGGTGAGGTCGTTCAGCGTCCCGCATCGGTTGTCAAAGAACTGCTTGAAAACGCCCTAGATGCAGGCGCCAGCTGTATTAAACTAATAGTCAAGGATGGTGGAAAGGCCTTAATACAGGTTGTTGATGACGGCATTGGCATGAGCGCAACCGATGCGCGACTAAGTTTTGCGCGTCATGCTACTTCAAAAATTCAAAAGGCCGAAGACTTGTTTAATCTCAGTACCAAAGGCTTTCGCGGGGAAGCTTTGGCTTCAATTGCCGCTATTGCGCACGTTGAAATGCAGACCCGCCCCGATAGTGACGAAACTGGAACGCATCTGCGTATAGAAGGCAGTGAAGTGGTTTCACAGGAAGTTACCGTAACATCCAAAGGAACTTCAATAGCGGTCAAAAATCTCTTTTTCAATATTCCTGCACGTCGCAACTTTTTGAAATCCAATCATGTAGAATTTCGTCATATTACCGATGAATTCCATCGTGTAGCCTTGGCCCACCCAGGGGTCGCCTTTCATTTTTATAATAATGGGAGCGAATTATTCAATTTACCGGCTGATAACTATAGAAAACGAATCGTTCATATATTCGGAAGCCGTATGAATCAGAAATTGGTTCCTGTGGAAGAAGAAACCCCGATAGTAAAAATAAAAGGTTTTATTACCAAGCCGGAATTTGCCAAGAAAAGTCGGGGCGAGCAATTCATTTTTGTCAATAATCGGTTTATAAAGAGTCCGTATCTTCACCACGCCCTTGTCGCCGCTTTTGAAGGCTTGATAAAGTCAGATACGTATCCCGGATATTTCTTATATCTCGAAGTTAATCCGGCTTCCTTGGACATCAATATACATCCTACCAAGACAGAGGTTAAATTTGACGATGAACATAGTCTATACGCTATTTTGCGCTCTACGGTCAAGCATAGTCTGGGTCAGTTCAACGTGGTGCCCGCTCTCGATTTTGACCATGATCCCAATCTCGATACCCCATATGGATTTCGAAACAAATCTGCTATAACCCCGCAAGTTACCGTCGATGCAGGTTTTAATCCCTTTCGTGAAAAACAGATGGGTAATGGAACAACGCAATCCTATCGAAAAAAAATAGAAAATTGGGATGGTTTATACGTAGGGATGGAGTCTAGCATGGGCGATAACATTGGCTCTAATAGCATTACTTATGAATCAGACACTATAACGGGATCTATTTTTGAGGGTGAGAACGAGCCTCAAGAAACCATAACGACTACCTTTCAGATCCGTAGAAAATATATAGTGACCACTATCAAATCAGGAATGGTCATTATTGACCAGAGCCGCGCCCATCAACGGGTTCTATATGAGCGGTTTTTAAAAAATAGCACCATAAAAGAAGCGGTAAGCCAGCAGCTTTTGTTTCCTTTGCGTCTCTCTTTTTCGACATCCGAAATAGATGTGCTCCAAAAAATTGAAAGTATTTTGGTTTCTGTAGGTTTTATTTTTGATAAGATAGAAAATGAATCCATTACCGTAACCGGTGTTCCGCTTTTGGTTGCCGAAAGTGAAGTAGGCATGGTTTTGGATCAACTCATTTCTGATTATCAGCAAGAGATTAACGGTGAGAGTTTTTCGCATACCGATATGCTTTCGAAAACTTTGGCGAAGACCCTTTCGGTGAAGACCGGCGAGGTGTTAGACCGACAGTCGCAATTGGCGTTGGTCAACGACCTTTTTGCCTGTAAAGAATCATTGACCAGTCCGTTTAACAAACCCGTGTATATTACCATTACGGAAAACGATATCGATAAAAAATTTATTTAAATGGGAAGATTGACCGATGCCGTAAAGCATTTGCTGATAATTAATGTACTGTTGTTCATCGCTACACAGTTATACCAAGAGCAAATGCTCACTTGGTTCTCACTGTGGTATCCTGAAAATCCGAATTTTGAAATATGGCAGGTCGTAACGCACATGTTTATGCATGGCGGATTTATGCATATCCTTTTTAACATGTATGCGCTTTGGGCTTTTGGCACGCCCTTGGAACAGATGTGGGGCCGTAATAAGTTCTTATTCTTTTACTTTTCAGCAGGGATTGGTGCCGCGCTTTTGCATACCGGCGTGAATTATTATCTTTTTCACGATGGCCTACAGGCATTGGTCGATCAGGGAGTGGATGAAAATCAAATTATGGAGCTTGTTGCCGGTGGACAATATAACCCTGCGTGGAACGATTTGATAGGTGCCGATGCAGTCGATCGGTTTCTGGGTGCCTACACCACCCCCGCCGTTGGAGCTTCAGGAGCCATTTATGGTGTTTTGGTAGCTTTTGCCTTTGCCTTTTCGGAAGCTGAACTTATGCTTATCTTTCTACCCATTCCCATTAAGGCAAAGTATTTTGTACCCTTGATTATTGCGGGCGACCTAATTTTCGGCTTTACGGGTGCCTCAACGGGCATTGCCCATTTTGCACACGTTGGCGGTGCTATTGCCGGATTTATAATGATGTGGTACTGGAAAAAGAATTCGTTTGATAATAAAAGATGGAATTGATCGAGCTAAATAACTAATAGGATTTTGGGATGAACGGAGGAGGATTAAGATATCAATATGCACGACTAAGCATTGCTGAAAAGCTCATAGCAGTCAATGTACTCGTATTTATAATTATGGGGCTAATTACGGCCCTTATTGGTCCTAATATTGAGAATTGGTTTGCATTGCCCCAAGACTTTTTCGATTTTCTCGTACAACCTTGGTCCATCGTCACCTATTCTTTTCTGCACGGCGACATTTTTCACATTCTTTGGAACATGTATATTTTATATGTTGCCGGGCGAATACTTCTTAATCTTTTCGATGCCAAGCGCTTTCTAAATGTTTACTTTCTGGGAGTGATAATGGGCGGACTCTTATTTCTGCTCTGCTATAATATATTCCCGACCCTTATGGGGCAACAGACTTCACTTATCGGGGCGTCAGCGGGCGTCATGGCCGTTCTTATATTCGTTTGCACCTATATTCCGAATCAAGAGGTGCGGGTGATTTTTTTCAATGTTAAACTCTGGCAAGTTGGGGTTTTTGTGGTCTTGATGGACCTAGTCAGAATACCAATGGGTAGTAATATAGGCGGACACCTTGCACATTTGGGCGGTGCCCTGCTCGGATATGTTTACGCTAGGCAACTGTACCACGGAACTGATATTGGGGAAGGATTTTCAAAATTTGTGGATGGTATCTCAGATTTGTTTAAAAAAAGTACGGCTACGGTAGGCAACGGGCGTAAGAATGCACCTATGAAGACGGTCTATCGTAAGCAAAATGGAAGCTCAACGTCAACTTCAAAGGCCTCCAGGGACGACCATCAACAAAAAATTGACGCTATACTTGATAAAATCAGTAAGTCTGGTTATGAAAGTCTGTCTAAAGCAGAAAAGGATTATTTGTTCAAGGCCGGGAAAGAAGACTAAATAGCCGTAATTGGAATAGAATTATATAATCGTCTAAATTTTTTCTAAACCTTATTTTGTGAAGGGACTTTCCGTTTTCAATAAAATACTATATGGGCTGAACCTTATTTTTGTGCTACTACTTTTGCTGGCTTGTGCGGTACCTTATCTATCGGTAAATTTTCTCCCTTTTCTATCCTTCCTAAGCCTGGCGGTACCCATTTTGGTCGTAATCAATTTCCTGTTCTTTCTTTCTTGGGCCGTACAACGAAAAAGACAAATGCTGCCTTCATTTTTTATCTTGGTATTTGGGTATTTTGTAATGGGCACCTTTTTAAAACTGGATTTCGATAAACGGGAGTTTCAAAAAGGGGATTTAAAAATAATGAGCTATAATATCCGTACTTTCAACGAATTCGGATGGTCAAATCGAATACAGGTTTTTAGCGCGATTAGGGATTTTGTACAAAAGGAACAGCCAGATATTGTCTGTTTTCAGGAAGCGAGTATTGGGATGCAAAAAAAGTATTTAGACTATCCGTATGCGTATTTGAAAAAAAACCGACAGGGCAATAAAGTACATTTGGGCATCTTTTCAAAATATCCGATTATCGCTTCAGAGACCCTGACGTTCCCGAATAGCATAAATGATGGGTCTTATGCGGACATTGTGTATAAGAGAGATACAATACGGATTTTTAATCTTCATATGGAATCTTTAGGTATTACCCCAGGCACTGGTGTGCTCCGCAGAAGTTCTTCAGAACGCCTCTACAATAAGGTAACGGAGGCTTTTAAAAAACAAGAAAAACAAGCCGAAACCATTCGTGAGCTTATTTATGGAAGTCCGTACAAAACTATGCTTTGCGGAGATTTCAACAATAACCAATTCTCCAGAGCCTATCATTTGATAAAAGGGGATATGCAAGATAGTTTTATAGAAAAGGGATCGGGATACGGTCGCACCCTAAACTTTTTTAGTATTCCCCTACGTATTGATTTTATTATGGCCGATCAGTCCTTTGAGGTCAGGGAGCATAAAAACTATAATTTTAAGTATTCGGACCACTATCCCGTAATGGCATCTTTTCGGTTGCGGGAGTAAATACTATTTTTTCACATATATACCTGCTAGGAAGAAGTCATTAAATAGCAATCTGAAACATCTGCCAAGATATGGATGAGAAGCGCAAATCCAAAAATCCTTGTTTTCTCGAAGAATAGCATTACAATATATGCGGCAATGGCCCAGTATTGGTGGAAAAAGTGAAATCCGATGCTACAGCGATTTGGGTCAAATATCGGTACGGCCCATAAATGATCAACGTCTATTACGATTCCCGCCAACAATATCAAGATTACCCTCAAACGATGTTGTTTAAAAAAGAACAATCCAATCATAATCGGCACAATGAAATGAATGCCATAATGGACGATAAACCTAATCATACAAAACGTCTATATCTTGATTTTTCAAATAACTTAAAGCTGTAGTACCCTCGTTGAAAAGCAGATCCAATACACTTACATTTTCTACGAAACCGTGTCTGTCACCAAATACCTGTACGTACTTCTCTTGCTGTAGTTCAAGTTTCCGTTTTGCACTTACCAAAAATCTAGAATCCTTTAGGTTTGCCAATTTGGGCTTTAGGTTGAATTCTAAAGTTTTTTCGTTGGGGCTTTCAATTTGAAGACAATCACAAATGGTTTGGATAGTTTTTAGATTAAAGTCAAGCAAACTTTCGAAGGTTTGTAAATAAAGTGGTGCTAAGTCTTCTTCGTAAAATTCGAAAAACGGAGATGTTCGGTAAGCAGTTTGCAGAGTACGCCAATGGTTCCGCTGCCATGGATACGAATTATCAATCAAAACGGCTTTAAATTTTTGACGTCCTTGAGTACCGCCTATATGTTGAATAGGTATGCTTAACATGTGTCGACCAATATCGGTGCAGACATAACAGCGATTGCGATACGTCTGTTTTTGATAATTATCTTCTACTTCCCATATAATATTACGCTGTGCGATTACGGCGAAAGTTGCTATGTTCGGGAAATAGGCGGGATGCAAAAGGGTTTTCAAAAGGCTGACAGATTATGATGGCAATAGCACAAAAATAGTGATTTGAATAGTTTGAGGTCGAGCGCAGCGAAGGTATATTTATAATAAACTATGTAAGTTTAAAACCTAAGCCTGATGACCAATGTGGCTATAGGATATCCATCAGTTTAGTACGCGATTAATGAATTAAATTTTACCGCCAGAAATTTACCATTAGTCTGACAAATTGAATTATTCCAATACCAGATTCATCAATTCATCTCCCAAATCTGCGGTATGTATTTCACCAGTATGCGAACTCCAACGAAAAGTACTAATAAAGCCGTCACTCTTTTAATTCCGTTCGGTGTTAATCTTTTCAAACTTATTCGAATGCCCAATTGCCCGCCGATCAATACCGAAACAGCCAAAGCCAGAGTTTCTTTCCAAGGAAGTTGGAGCATATCGCCCTGAACCAATCCCGCAATTCCGGAAAGGGAATTTACAAGTATAAAAAAACTCGCCAAGGCGGCTATCCTGATGGCTTTGTTCCACCGTAAATGGTTCAATATTGGTGCCAGAAAAATTCCACCGCCAATACCCACTAGACCGGAAAGTAAGCCAATGCCACCGCCCAAAACATAGCTTAGATATTTGGGGTAAGTTTTTAATTGTTGCGTGTTGTTGATTTTGAAGAAGGTCTGTGAGGCCAAAAATAATGAAGAGATAACCAGAGAGCATCCTAAGAAAATAAAAAAAACATATTCTTCTAAACGAACCGAGGCTCCGATATAGGCTAACGGTATACTAGTTACCAAGAAAGGAAGGAAATCGCGGATCTTACCATGTCCGTTTTTGAAATATAGGTACGTGCTGCCCGATACCACTATCAAGTTACAGATAAGTGCAATGGAACGAATAGCGAAAAAACCGCCAAAAAAAAGGGTTAATAAAGCTAGATAACTCGATCCGCCCCCAAGGCCTACAGAAGAGTATAAGGTGGCTACTACAAAGAAACACAGGCATAATACAATCAAACTTTCAATTGGCAACCCCATGCTTTTGTATCTGATTCATTCCACCTTTGAGATTTATAAATTGCGAATCGGGCCGAACTTTGAGGAGTTGATCTATTGCTTTTTTACTACGTATGCCCGATTGGCAAACAACG
This sequence comes from Pricia antarctica, assembly GCA_011050085.1. Taxonomy (GTDB): domain Bacteria; phylum Bacteroidota; class Bacteroidia; order Flavobacteriales; family Flavobacteriaceae; genus Pricia; species Pricia antarctica_A. The sequence continues at coordinate 34,349 of DRGL01000062.1, forward strand.
TAAACCATAGTGTTGAAATTAATTTCATTTTGTCGCGTTTTGAGGTCTGATAATGGAATATTCTTAGCATCTAAAAGATGATTTCGCATAAACTCCTTCTGAGTGCGTACGTCAATAAGTTGAAGGCTAGCATTTTCGGACATCCTTAAAAAAGTTTCAGCATCAATTGTCCCTATATCGGTACTGCATAAAAATTCATAATCAGAACGCAACGTATCCATCCCCAAATTTTCAGGTTTGGCCTCAAAACGTATTTTCCGGAAAGTAGTCGAGCTTCCATCGAATATCAGTAACTTTCCAGAAAGCACCTCCCCTACGCCGGTAAGTACTTTTATGGCTTCCAAGGCCTGTAGATTTCCGATAATCCCGGGAAGTATGCCCAAAACACCGTTATCATTACAGTCAGGTATCTCATCAAACTTTGGCATCTTGGGGAAAAGACAGCGATAGGTCGGCCCATCTTGATAATTAAACACACTGACCTGTCCTTCGAACCCATGTAAGGCACCGTGCACTAGAGGTTTTTTTAAAATTACACAAGCGTCATTAATCAAATATCGAGTAGGAAAATTATCCGATGCATCAATGATTACATCATAATCTGCGATAAGCTGCAATACATTTTGCTTGTTCAAAAAAGTATTGTGCGCTATAACTTCGGTTTCAGAATTTTGCGCCTTTAGTTTTTCAAAGGCAACATCTACTTTAAATCGGCCAACATCAGCTTCTGAATATAACACTTGACGGTGCAAGTTTGTCAGCGAAACAGAATCGCTATCAACGAAGGCAAGTGTACCTACGCCCATCGCATTTAGATAGGTAAGAACAGGAACGCCAAGTCCCCCGGCGCCAATGACAATTACTTTTGAACGCGACAATTCTTCTTGGGCTTCAAGGCCAAATCCGGATAAGATAATCTGTCTGTGATAGCGCTCTTGGTTCATTTATTTTTTATTGAACTCCTCCTTGTTCTATCTGTCTCTGAAGCGTTAAATGATAGTGAAAGAATGTCACGTTTTAATTTTTAAAAACCGAAGGTTTTGTTACGTTGTAAATTTCTTCGAAAGCATTTGGATATTATCGTTCTAGTCAATTATCAATGATATTTTGATCTACCAATGAGCAAGGCTATCACAATTCTCAAACCGAAAGCTAATCGCCCTCTATTCGACTATTTACGGTGTATTATTCAATACTCAATCTAACAATGGCCTCTTTATATTCTTCTTCCGAATTAGCGTTCAATAGCACGTTCGGCTTACTTGGAAAAACAAGTTTCGTCTCATTATTGATAAGAAATTTACGGGGACAGGTTCCAATTCCTTCCTTTAAATATGCTTTTGACTTGTCCATGCCTTGAGGTTCCCATATGGCGCAAAGAGGCTCTGGCAACGGGTCTTCTTTTTGTGCGAATGCCGATGCCAAAACGTTCGGATCGCGAGCGGCAATCAATTCTTGTAGCGAAGCCAAATCGATTAACGGCATATCACAGGCAACTACCAACCAAGCAACATCCGGGAACTTACTGTGAGCGGATAAGATTCCGTTATAAGGCCCTTTGTAAGCGTCATCATCTACAATGGTTTGCATACGTTCATCAAAATCCGCTTTTTGGTCGGAACGGATACTTACGAATGTTTCTGCGCAGACACGGCTTAATAAATGATACAGGTATTCGCGCTGGGGCATACCATGATATTGAATCATACCTTTATCTTTTCCCATACGGGTACTTTTTCCGCCGGCGAGCACCAAACCGTATATTTTAGGACCTATAATCATTCTTTCCTCCTGTTTTTTCTTCCAATTGAATATTTGTAATACTAATATCGTGCGAAAGGGCCTTGCACATATCATAAATGGTCAGCGCACTAATTGAAACACCCGTTAAAGCTTCCATTTCGACACCGGTCTTTTCGTTACATTTTACTGTACACCGAATTTCTAGATTATTATTATGGGGATGGATATCAATTTGCACCTTTGACAAGTTGATTTGATGACAAAGCGGAATCAATTCCGAGGTTTTCTTTACCGCTTGGATTCCTGCGATAACCGCTGTTTGTATAATACTCCCTTTTTTACCCAAAAAATCCTGCGCTGCCAACGTATCGAATACTGCTGAGGGAAATTCTACACGGCCGGATGCTATGGCCGAACGTGATGTGACTTTTTTATTGGATACATCGACCATTACAGCGTTTCCGGAAGCGTCGATATGAGAAAGCTCTTTGTTCATGTTCTTTTTCTCTCTTTTATAAACTATAAGGTTGGCGTTTTCAAACTAGTATAAGCGATATCCACATCATAAAGGTTCTCTAATTATTTCGATACAGATACTTCAAAAGATCAAATTATATCTAGATATCAACCCCCTATCGAGGTCATCGAATTATCAAAAATGCCTTCGTAATTACCTTGTGCCTCATGGCCCGTTTTAGCACGGCTTCCAATAGCTTTTAAAATTTGTTCTTTTACTTTTTCCTCGCTGTTTTCACTCCGTAATATATCTCGAATATTCATACTGGGCTTGGCATATAGGCACGTAATGACGTCGCCTACAGCTGAAATACGTAGCCTATTACAGCTACCGCAAAAAGTTCGGCTAAACGAAGGTATCACTCCAAAACTTCCTTTAAAGCCTGGAATTTTGTAGTTCATGGAAGTAGAGGTTTTAGCGGATTCGAGCTTATAATACGTTGGATGGGCCTCTCTTATATAGCTTAATATTCGCTTATAATCCCACGTAATACTATTGAAATTTTTACTGCCGCCATTGAATGGCATCTCCTCCAAAAACCTGACTGAAACGTCGTAGTGCTTTGTCAGCTCCAACATAGGCAAAATGTCTTCGGTATTCTGACCTTCAAGAGCAATAAAGTTGATACGGACGTTGAAACCTTCCGTAATCAACCGGATAATACTGTTGTATACCGTATCATAATGGTCACGTCGGGTAATCTTCTCAAAAGTCTTACGGTTAATGGCGTCCATACTGACGTTGATGTTCAGAATACCTAGCTCTTTCAGTTCGTCGATATGTTTACCGATTGTAGTAGCATTGGTAGTAATCGAAATATCATTCAACCCTTCCAACTGCGAAAGTCGCCGCAACAAGACCATTAAATCTTTTCGTACAAAGGGTTCGCCTCCAGTAATTCGAATCTTATCAATACCTTGAGACACTAATATCTCGCTTAAGCGGGAAAGTTCTTCAATGGTAAACAGCTTATCATTTTTGGCAAAATTTATACCCTCGGCGGGCATACAGTAATTGCATCGCAAATTGCATCGATCTGTTACCGCAAGTCGGAGATAATCTATTTTTCGATTATGATTGTCTATGAGCATAATTTCATCTTCATTTTACAAGCACCCTTTACTTAGTTCGAATAATTCAAATTTCAAGGATGCGCCGAAACCCAAACCGATTTATTTTTGAACATTTCCTTTTTCCAAATCGGAACTCGTTTTTTCAATGTATCGATTAAAAATCTACAAGCTTCAAAACTGGCATCGCGGTGCGCAGAGGATGCCCCGACCACAACCACGGGTTCTTCGACCTCTTTGACCCCAACGGCATGCCGAATAATTACTTTTTGTAATTTCCAGGTATCAACGGCTTCTTGCGCAATTTTCCCCATTTCCAATAGGGCCATACTTTTATAGGTTTCAAATTCTAGCGCTATCACCTCCTCATTATCGGTAAATTCCCTTACCGCACCGACAAACACACAAATTCCTCCGCAATGTGGATGCGAAAGCTCTAAAAACACTTTCGAGGTGTCTAGTGTATCAACGATTTCTACTATGATAGTATCTTTCATCAGCCGCCGCTTACAGGTGGTATAATTGCAATTTCGTCGCCTTCCTTTAAAATTTCCGCATCTTCGGCATACGCACTGTTCACGGCAACCGCCAAAGAAGAAAGTTTCCCAAATTCGGGGAACATACTTTTCAATCTCTCCTTAAGTTCGAATACCGACTTCGGAAAAGACTCCTCTTCAGGAAGATGAAAAGAACTCTTTCCAACGATATCCTTTGCAATTCCAAATAGCAATACCTCCATTGGGATTATTTAATTATATATAATGTAAAGATACAACTTACATAAAAAAAACGATACGCCATACCCAAATCCCGGAAGGATTATGAATAAGGCGAATAGGTGCATTTATTGATTTAAATGGGTTAAAATCATTCAGTCCCTAACTTCTATTTAAGGCAATTACTGTACTTAATAATTGCTAGTTAGTACTAATTTCCATAAGCAATCTAAGTCCATATATTTTATCCATTAAGACCTAAACTTGAGGTTTTCCTCTCAATTTTGCACCTAGATGACAAAGGTTAATACAACAGTTTTCGGATGCTACAGTTTTTGGTGAAAAAATATTCTACATTATTATTTATTTATCAAGGTCCGCATCAACTTTGACACACATAGAATTATTCTTATGATACTTTATTTGCGATGCTTCCGTTCATTGGTTTAAATGATTTTGTTGCAGAACTTATCCCTTGGTTCGCTCTTTAAATTCAAGTCGAATGATAGTATAAATATTATTAAAGTTTGCTACTTAGGGTACTATTTTAGGATTTTCAAACTTCAGTCGAACTCCCACCGATTTAATTACTTTTGCGACATGTATGAAAGTAAACGAATTAGTAGTGCGCAAAACCCATTGGTCAAAAAAATTGGGGTTTTACAGGATAAATCAAGGGAACGCAAAAAATCAGGACTCTTTGTTCTAGAGGGATTTCGGGAATTACAGCTTGCCATTAAGGGGGAATATATTTTGGATACTGTTTTATTTCTGCCCGATTTACTTTCTGAAGATACCCTTTTGGGCCTATTGGATGTCTCCGTATCCCGACCGGAAATTATTGCTATTAGCACGGAGGTCTACGCCAAACTGGCCTATCGTAAAACTACTGAAGGCCTATTGGCTGTAGTACGGAGCAAAACCCATGATTTGAATGATCTCCATGTTCCATCAGAAAACCCTTTGATATTGATAGCAGAAGCTCCCGAAAAACCCGGAAATATCGGCGCATTGCTCAGAACTGCGGATGCCGCCGGTCTGGATGCCGTTATTATCGCAAACCCAAAATCAGATCTGTACAATCCGAACATCATCCGGTCAAGTATAGGATGTGTTTTTACGAACAACATTGCTGTCGGAACCACTTCTGAAATTATAGCATATTTACTTAAAAAAAATATCTCTAGCTACTGTGCAGCATTGACGGCATCTAAAAAATATACGGAAGTTAATTTCAAGGGTCCGTGCGCAATTGTGGTAGGTACCGAAGCAACAGGGCTATCGCAAGAATGGCTTGCAGCATCCGAACAAAATATCATCATACCAATGGCCGGCGATATAGATTCTATGAACGTTTCGGTTTCCGCGGCGATTCTTATCTTTGAGGCGAAACGGCAGCGAGGCTTTTTGTAGCCATTTGGAGCAATACATGCATGGCTACTATGGTATTGCCAGTAATGTACGACAGACGAACAAATTTGAACCTTATTAGTTTATAGCATTAACTCCTATTTATATTGAATACGCTCTTTTATATCATAATCATCATTTTAATCGCCCAATTCGTACTCGAAACAGTACTCGATTACCTTAACGCTAAACGCTATGAACATAATGTCCCGGAAGAACTTGTCGATGTTTTTGATGCTGACGAATACCTAAAGTCACAAGCCTACCAAAAGACCAACTATCGCTTCGGCCTTATCAGCTCCACGTTTTCTTTACTACTTACCCTATGCTTCCTACTATTCGGAGGATTTGAGTGGACGGACCAATTAGCAAGGAGTATATCGGATAATCCAATTGTAACGGCCTTGCTGTTTTTCGGCATTATCATGATTGGAAGCGATATTCTGACAATGCCCTTCTCCTATTATTCAACCTTTGTCATCGAAGAAAGGTTTGGATTCAACAAAACTTCGAAAGGCACTTTTTTCGTGGATAAACTAAAAGGATGGGCCATGATGGCCGTCATCGGTGGTGGCCTGTTGACTTTAATTATTTGGTTCTTCGGATGGGCGGGAAGTACGTTTTGGATTTATGCCTGGGCACTTGTCACCATCTTCACCATTTTCATGAACCTTTTTTATAGTAAATTGATTGTACCCCTTTTCAATACACTGACCCCCCTTGAAGATGGTGGCCTCAAAACAAAAATTGAGAACTATGCCAAAAATGTCGGTTTTGAATTGAAAAATATTTTCGTAATTGATGGTTCAAAACGCTCTACCAAAGCCAATGCCTATTTTTCCGGTTTTGGAAAAGAGAAACGAATAACTCTTTATGACACCCTTATCAACGACCTGGAGGAGGAAGAGATCGTTGCCGTACTTGCACATGAGGTGGGACATTATAAAAGAAAGCATACTATTTTCAATCTTGTTGCCTCCATCCTGCTAACGGGCATAACACTTTATATTCTATCCCTATTTATCAATAGTCCACAAGTGTCGCTGGCCATTGGTGTTTCCCAACCCAGTTTTCATGCGGCCTTGATAGGTTTCGGAATTTTATATAGTCCCATTTCGGAGATAACAGGACTTATCATGAACCATCTCTCTAGAAAGTTCGAGTATCAGGCCGATGATTATGCTAAGAATACATACGCAGCAATACCATTGATTACTTCTTTGAAAAAACTATCCAAAAATAATCTTAGCAATCTTACGCCGCATCCCGCTTATGTCTTTATGCACTACTCACATCCACCTTTGATTGCAAGAATTCGCAATCTAAAGTCCGCGTAATTTTTACATGTTCTCAGGTCGTTAGCTGAAATTTCCCATGTACGGAACAGGGCTGGATTTTGATTCATAGGGGCATACTTTTTGTTGTGTACCAGTTTAGATTGTGGTATTTTAGATTTAGAACTCCCCGTAAATGACACAGGCAGCTGTAGAATTAGAGAATAAAGAAATCGCCAAGCAATATAAAGAACTGCTTCGCATCAGTTATCAACACTTGTCAGACGATGACCGAAGGTTAATTCGGGCAGCGTTCGAAGTAGCTGTAGACGGCCATAAAGAACAGCGCCGCAAGTCAGGTGAGGCCTATGTTTTTCATCCCATTGCAGTAGCAAAGATTGTAGCTTCGGAAATCGGTCTTGACGCCACTTCAATTGCCTCTGCGCTACTTCACGACGTTGTAGAGGATACGGAATATACGCTTGACGATATCGAGCGAATGTTCGGGGAAACTATAGCCCGAATTGTAGATGGATTAACCAAAATTGCGCACCTAAAAAAGGATATGAGCACCTCACAGCAGGCCGAAAATTTTCGGAAAATGCTGCTTACCTTGAATGATGATGTTCGTGTCATACTTATTAAAATCGCAGACCGCTATCACAATATGCTTACCATGGATTCGATGCCCGAGCATAAACAGGTTCAGATGGCATCGGAAACGCTGTACATCTATGCTCCATTGGCCCACCGTATCGGGCTCTATAACATCAAGACCGAGCTTGAAGACCTCAGCCTTAAATATACCGAACCGAGAGTTTACAGAGATATTAAAGGAAAGATTGAGGACTCAAAAGAAGAGCAGCAAGTCTATATCGACACCTTTTCTAATATCATAGACAAGTCGCTAAAAGAAGAAGGCCTCAACTATACGATAAAGGGAAGAATGAAATCTATCTTCTCCATCCGCCGGAAGATGAAGGCTCAAAATGTCGTATTCAACGAAATCTACGATAAATTCGCCATCCGCATTATCTATAAATCCGACCGGCAGAACGAGAAATTCCTGGCTTGGAAAATCTATTCCATTGTCACTGACCACTTTACTCCTAATCCGGTTCGGTTACGGGATTGGATATCCTCGCCAAAATCGACCGGATATGAAGCCCTACACATTACCGTCATGGGGCCGAAAGGCCGCTGGGTAGAAGTTCAGATTCGCAGCGAGCGTATGCATGAAATTGCAGAGAAAGGTTATGCCGCCCATTTTAAATACAAGCACGGTGATCAGAAGGAAATGGGAATCGAAATTTGGTTGAACCGTCTTCAGGAAGCCTTGGAAAACGCGAACACCAATGCGGTTGATTTTGTCGAGGAGTTTAAATTAAACCTTTATTCCAAAGAAATATTTGTTTTTACTCCTAAGGGTGAATTGAAGTCCCTTCCCAAGGGAGCAACTCCCCTTGATTTTGCATTCAATATACATACGCTTGTAGGCATGCGAACTCGCGGTGCCAAAGTGAATGGTAAGCTAGTACCGCTAAACACCACCTTAAATAGTGGCGACCAGGTCGAAATTATGACCTCAGACCAGGCGAAACCGAACCAAAACTGGTTAGATTACGCCACAACCGCTCGAGCAAGGGCTAAAATAAAATCATCTTTACGGGATGAGAAAAAATTAACTGCCGAAGAAGGAAAAGAAATTTTACGTAGAAAATTGAAATCCCAAAAAGTAACTCTTAACGAGGATTCGATCAACAAAATGGTCGTCTTCTTTAAGCTCAAAACGAGTTTAGATTTATTTTACAGAGTCGGTGTCGGTTCAATAGATAATACGATGATCAGAGATTTTACATCGTCGTACAATAATGCATTTATCAGCTTTTTTAAGAATAAAATTCGTCGAACACCCGTTCCCGAGGGTATCGATAAAGATGAAATTACCACAAAATACGATATGCTCGTCTTCGGACGAGAAGAAGAGAAATTGGATTATAAACTCTCGCAATGCTGCAATCCGATTCCCGGTGATCCCGTTTTTGGATTTGTCAGTGTTAGCGATGGGATAAAAGTCCATAAAAAGAACTGCCCGAATGCTATACAGCTCCAATCCAATTACGCCTATCGCATCATTAGTGCTAAATGGATAGATTCTACCCAGCAAGAATTTAAAGCGGAAATTGAATTGACGGGAATCGACAATATGGGACTAATTAATGATATCACCGAAATCATCTCCGATGAGATGCATGTAAACATGCGAAATATTAATTTCAGTACCGATGGCGGTACGTTCAAAGGTAACATCACCGTAGTAGTAAAAAACAGCGGTATTTTGAAAAAATTAATTTCCAATCTGAAACAGATAAAAGGTATCGAAAAGGTTGGCAGAGTATGATACCGGGAACGACTTCACTGAAAAATATTATAATCCTTAGCCGCAGTTTTTAAGGGATTCTAAATCCTTATGCATCTGAATTTTGAGTTTGTAATTGTGTTTGCAACTTGGGTTCAAAAAAAGAACTGTACATTTGTAAATCGACGTAGAAGGCATCCTATTATGGCAGCAAGCAAGAACCAAGAAATCGTAAAAAACGTTTTTACTACCTTTTTAGGGGAAAACGGGCATCGCAAAACACCCGAGCGCTATGCCATCCTCCAAGAAATTTACGATAGCGAAGAACACTTTGACATCGAGTCCCTCTACATTGGCATGAAAAATAAGAATTATAGGGTCAGCCGGGCAACCTTGTACAATACCATAGAACTTTTATTGGAATGCAAACTGGTGCGCAAGCATCAATTCGGTAAAAATCAGGCGCAGTATGAAAAATCATACTTTGACCGACAACACGATCACGTAATTTTGACCGACACCGGAGAGGTCGTGGAGTTTTGTGATCCGCGTATTCAATCTATTAAAAAAACCATCGAAGAAGTGTTCGATATAAAAATAAATACACACTCACTTTATTTCTATGGTACCCGAAATTCACCCGATGCAGAGGTAGACGCACCGGTAGAAACAGTAAAGAAAAAAGAAAAAACCAACAGCTAACCAATTTTATCAATGGCAGTAGATTTATTGTTAGGCCTACAGTGGGGCGACGAAGGAAAAGGAAAAATCGTCGACGTACTGACCACAAACTATGATATTATCGCGCGATTTCAAGGAGGGCCCAATGCAGGCCACACTTTAGAATTCGATGGCATAAAGCACGTTTTGCATACGATACCTTCCGGAATTTTCCATAAAAATGCGATGAATATTGTCGGCAACGGGGTAGTGATCGATCCGGTCATTTTCAAGAAAGAACTTGATGCGCTAAAAAATTTCAATCTTGATATAAAATCCAAATTGCTGATTTCCCGTAAAGCGCACCTCATTCTACCTACCCATCGTTTATTGGATGCCGCTTCGGAAACGGCTAAAGGCAAAGCAAAAATTGGCTCTACATTGAAAGGTATCGGTCCGACCTACATGGATAAGACTGGCCGAAACGGTATGCGCATTGGGGATTTGGAATTAGCCGATTGGAAAGAAAAATATCGTTCCCTTGCCAATAAGCATGAGGCCATGATTGATTTCTATAATGTGGATATCCAATACAACCTAGCAGAACTTGAAACAGATTTCTTTAAATCTATCGAAACCTTGCGAGAGCTGACTTTTATCGATAGCGAGGAATACTTATATCAAGCTCAAAAAAAGGGAGAAAAAATATTGGCGGAAGGCGCCCAGGGTTCATTGCTCGATATCGATTTTGGAACATACCCCTTTGTCACCTCTAGCAACACTACAGCTGCCGGGGCTTGTACCGGGTTAGGGGTTGCGCCCAACCAAATTGGTGAAGTAAAAGGAATTTTTAAGGCCTATACCACACGTGTCGGAAGTGGCCCCTTCCCTACCGAACTTTTCGATCAAGACGGGGAAACCATGGGCCGGGTCGGGAATGAATTCGGTGCGACGACCGGTCGTCCAAGACGATGTGGTTGGCTAGATTTGGTCGCCTTAAAATATGCCGTTCAAATTAACGGCGTCACCGAGTTAATGATGATGAAAGCCGATGTCTTAAGCGGTTTCAAAAAAGTGAAAGTTTGTACGGCCTACAATTATAAAGGCGATAAAATAACACATCTACCGTACAATATCGAACCTGAAAACCTAACTCCCATCTATACAGAGATGAAAGGCTGGCAAAAAGACCTTACGCAGATGACGAAGGCAGAAGAGTTGCCCGACACGCTACAGGCTTACATCGAATTTTTAGAAAAGGAACTTGAAACGCCTATCAAAATAGTATCGGTCGGACCTGATCGAACCCAAACTATTCACCGGTGAACTATCAAAGTGTTGCCTGCATAATAGTAGCGCTTGCATAGCCTGATCCACTTTGAAAAAGTAATTTGAATAGAAGATTAAAATAGACAACTATGAAAAATAAAGTAGCTATTGTTACAGGAGCGGCATCCGGATTAGGAAAGGCCATCGCAAAAAAGTTGGTTCAAAACGGTGTAACCGTAGTTGTTTCGGATATCGATGAAGAAAACGGAAAAAAGGTAGCGCAGGAACTGGACAAAAATGACGGGAAAGCTTTCTTTATCCAATGTGACACCAGCAAGCCGGAAGATTGTAAAAAATTAGTCAGTGAAACCATCGAAAAATTCGGGAAACTTCATTTTGCAATTAACAATGCAGGAATTGGAGGCGAACAGTCGTTGACCGGTGAATATTCAGTGGACAACTTTAAAAAAGTAATTGATATCAACCTTAACGGCGTTTTCTACGGAATGCATTATCAACTGCCTGAAATTGTAAAGAATGGTGGCGCTATCGTTAATATGGCCTCTATTTTGGGCAGTGTAGGTACGCCTCTTTCTGCGGCGTATGTTGCAGCCAAGCATGGGGTGGTTGGTCTTACGAAAACCACCGCTCTGGAATATGCCCAAAAGGGGGTTCGCGTTAATTCCGTAGGGCCGGGTTATATACAGACTCAGCTTTTAGACCAGTTAGATGACGAACAGAAAGAACAGTTAGTGAAAGCTCACCCTATAGGCCGATTGGGCAAACCTGAAGAAGTAGCTAATTTGGTAGTTTGGTTATGCAGTGAAGAAGCAAGTTTTGTTACCGGTTCTTACTACTTAGTAGATGGCGGATATACGGCGCAATAACCAAAGTCTAAAAATCGAGGAGCAACATATATATTATGCATAATGACCGGCTTCATTTAGGTAATCGGAAATACATACAAACCTAATGGTTCAGTACATATTCTATGTAGCCCCAATTAAGTCTTAAATCCATGCTCCTAATTCTATCCCAATCCTTTATCGCCTCCCCCAAAAAAATCCTATTTTTGGGTAAAATTTTTAGGCATTGCAATATTTAAAAAACTTCTTATTCTTTCTATTTGGCACGTTTTTGTGTTCTGCACAGAATGAAGTTACCAAGGAGAGTGATACTACTGAGACCAAACCCATCAATATTGTACACGGTGCCAATTTCACCAAAGACGAGACTAAATTTCCCGGAGCGTCCATTTTCAGTAAAGACGATAGACAAGTACAGTTCGAGCATGAGGGGGCAGACCTTTGGTGTGATATTGCCATTTACTATCAAAAGGAGAAACGCATAAGGGCCTTGGGCAACGTGCGGCTACAACAGGGCGACTCCGTCAAAATGACCAGTGGAAAAATTAATTACGACGGTAATCTAAAACTTGCTAAGGCTTTTGATACCGTAGTTCTTAACAGCAACAAAACCACCCTAAGAACCGATACCCTTTATTTTGATCGGGAAAAACAGGAATCCTATTACAATCAGTCAGGCACCATCATCGATTCCACGAATACGTTGACCAGTAGAATAGGTCGCTACTTTATGGAAATGAAAAAGATTCGTTTTTTGGATAGCGTACATATTGATAACCCAGATTACATCGTTGATTCAGAAAGGCTGGATTATTATGAAACTTCAAAAAATGCCTATATGTACGGCCCGTCCACAATAACGGGAGACACCTATAAATTTTATTTCGAACGGGGTTTTTATGATACCAAGGTAGAGCGCGGATACGGTATAAAAAATACACGAATCGATTATAATAATCGCATCATAGAAGGTGACAGCGTTTATTTTGATAAAGCTTCAGAATTCGCTTCGGCCACTAATAACATCACGGTTACCGACACCGTAAACAATGGTTTGATACGTGCACACTATGCCGAAGTTTTTAAGGACAAGGATTCCGTTTTTGCAACTAAGAGAGCCGTATCGATTAGTTTAGTTGAAAAAGATTCCCTCTACATGCACGGTGATACGCTGATGGTGACCGGAAAGCCCGAAGATCGGATTCTAAGGGCATTTCGGAACGCAAAATTCTACAAGACAGATCTTAGTGGCAAATGCGATTCCATCCATTCCCGTGAAAAAACAGGCATCACGCAGCTCATCAAAAATCCGGTTATTTGGAACGGTGAAAATCAAATGACCGGAGATAGCATACATCTGCTTTCAAACAAGGATACTGAAAAGCTGGACTCTCTCAAAGTCATTGAAAATGCCTTTATTATTTCATTGGACAGTATCAGTAAAACCGGTTATAATCAGGCTAAGGGAATCAATTTGTACGGAAAATTCATTGAGAACGAATTGAAAATAATCGACTTGGTCCAAAATACCGAAGTCATATACTACATGTATAATGATGACGACAATCTGCTTGGCATCAATAAAACGACTTGTAGTAAAATAAGAATCACTATGGCGAATAATGACATAGAGAATCTTACTTTCTTTACTATCCCGGAAGGCGATATTTTTCCTGAAACGGAACTTCCGCCTGAAAATAGAAAGTTGAAGGGATTTATATGGCGCGGCGAAGAGCGCATCTTGACCAAAAATGATATTTTTGATGAAGATGACAATAATCTCGTCCTTCCAATAATCCGTGGTATAGATAATCCCATAGATATCGATGCCGAAGAAGCGGAACGAAGTTTAAATGCAGGTGATCCCATCAATAGAATTCCATTGATCATACCAAACTCTGCGGGCAAGGACACAAAATCATCCGATGGGCAAAACGACGAGCAACTTCTCAACCCGAAACCTAAACCCGGGCAGCGACCAAAGTTGAAGAAGCTAACAACTTCATTATCAAACGGGTAGAAAAACTTTCATGGCTTTTTAGACAATCAGGCGACCTATAAAAGGTGCTTCAAAAAAAATCCAAAGTGAATATTTAGACCAGAGGCATACAATTCCGATAAATTAGATAACCCTATGAAAAAAGACTTTCTAAAGTATCAAGCTCAGACCACTCCCCACCCGCTTGCTCTAGAAATCTCACATGCTAAAGGAAGTTATGTTTATGACACCAAAGGAAAAGCCCATCTTGACTTTGTTGCGGGAGTGTCTGCCTGTAGCTTGGGTCATTGTCACCCCAGCGTTGTAAAAGCAGTTCAACAACAGGCTGCAAAATACATGCATGTTATGGTCTACGGGGAATACATTCAAAAACCGGCAGTTGATTATACGAAATTGTTAGCTTCACTTTTGCCCGCTCCGCTTGAATCTACCTATTTGGTTAATTCTGGTACCGAAGCCATCGAGGGAGCCATTAAACTTGCCAGACGTGTGACCGGTAGAAGCCAATTGGTTTCAGCCCATCATGCCTACCATGGCAATACGATGGGCAGCTTGAGCCTAATGGGATTCGAGGAACGGAAGGCAGCGTTTCGGCCATTGATACCCGATATTTCCTTTATCCGTTTCAACCACATAGGCGACCTCAAAAAAATTACCGAAAAAACTGCCGGTGTTGTTTTAGAGACCATTCAGGGCGGAGCGGGCTTTATAGAACCAAAGAACGGATACCTTAAGAAGGTAAGGCAGCGCTGTGACGAAACAGGGGCGCTATTGATTTTAGATGAAATTCAACCCGGTTTCGGCCGGACGGGGAAACTATTTGCATTTGAACATTACGATTGTATACCTGATATTCTCGTACTGGGTAAAGGCATGGCCTCAGGAATGCCGGTCGGAGCATTTACTGCTTCCGAAAAAATGATGGCAAGTTTACAGCATGCTCCCAAATTAGGTCACATTACCACCTTTGGCGGAAATCCTGTAATCGCAGCAGCTTGTTTGGCAACACTAAAAGAAATTACTAAAACTGACCTGATAGCTCAGACACAGAAAAAAGAAGAAATATTTCGTAAAAAATTGCAGCATCCTTTTATAAAGGAAATTCGTGGAAAGGGCTTAATGTTAGCCCTTATTATGAAGGATTCGAAAATTGCCGATCATGTCGTGCTCACTTGTGCCCAAAACGGTCTGATACTTTTTTGGCTTTTATTCGAACCAAAAGCTGTACGTATATCGCCGCCACTTACCATATCTATTGCGGAAATCGAGAAAGGCTGCGACATAATCCTTCAAGTTTTAACGCAGCTTGAGCAATAACATGTTAACTAATTTGTTAATAATATAGCTCGTAGGCGTACAAATGCACAGTTCCAAAAGGCTAATTTTAAATCCATAGTAAAACCTCGACCTACATATTTTTAGTTGGCGATTGTTTAACAAAAACCGTTCTATGGCGCAAGCATCCAACGAAAAACCCAACCAGCCCATCGATAAGTTTGAATCGATGCTCAAAACTGACGACGTATATTTCTTCGATGCTGAGGATTTTGAGGATATTATTCATCACTATTTGAACAACGGTAAAATAGCTTTGGCTAAAAAGGCTATCAAGATTGGCTTACAGCAACATCCCGCCTCTGTAGAATTGAAATTATTGGAGGTAGAGGTGTTAGTCTTCGAAAACCACCTTGATATTGCCGAAAACTATTTGGATGTTTTACAGACACTGGATAGTACCAATGAAGAAATTTTCATTCAACGGGCGAACATTTTTTCTAAGAAGGACAATCACGAAGCGGCTGTGGCACTTCTGAACGAAGCGCTAGGCCTTTCTGAAAATAGTTTCGATATTCATTCCCTTTTAGGCATGGAATATCTTTTTATGGACGATTTTAAACTGGCCAAAGAAAGTTTTATGCGCTGTGTAGCCTTTGATGAACAAGACTACTCCTCACTTTATAATGTTATTTATTGCTTTGAGTTTTTAGAAGATTTTGATGGAGCCATTCATTACCTGAATGATTACTTAGAACGTAACCCGTATTGTGAAGTAGCTTGGCACCAATTGGGAAAACAGTATTTTACAAAAAAAATGTATCCGGAAGCGTTGACCGCTTTCGACTTTGCCATCATATCCGATGACACTTTTATCGGGGCTTACTTTGAAAAAGGGAAGGTTTTGGAAAAGTTAGGAAAATACAACGAAGCCATAGAAAACTACGAGGCCACAATTCAAATGGAAGACCCGACCTCTCACGCCTATCTGCGTATCGGCAGATGTCACGAGCAGCTTGAGAACGATGAAATGGCTAAGTATTACTATTACCACACGGTTCATGAAGACCCGCTTTTGGATAAGGGCTGGCTTGCCATTACCGATTTTTACTTCCGACGAAAAGAGTACGAGAAAGCCCTGTACTACATAAATAAGGCCTTGAACATTGACGGCGAAAATCCGCAATATTGGAAAAAATGCGCTCATATCAATAGCGCTCTGGAAAAGTTCGACCAAGCAGACTTCGCCTATAAACAGTCCATAGATTTAGGGAATTATGAATTGCCCACTTGGTTAGGCTGGGCCGATGTTGCCTGTCAAAACCAAGATATCGCCGGTGCTGTTCACATATTATTGCAGGGACAGGAATTCTATCCTGAAAGTGCTGAAATAAAGTACAAAACAGCAGGTTTTCAGCTTGAAATGAACGACATGATCAATGCTCGAATCAGCCTTATAGATGCCCTGAAGCTAGATTTTGGAAAACTGGAACTTTTTTCCAGTCAATTCCCACAATATATCGACACCGATTGGGTCCGAAACATTGTTTCAAAAGTCGAGCGGAGCCTACGCCAATAACTACATTAACGCTACCGACACTCCGCCTCTTTTCCCGTTCAAGTCCGATTTAAAATCCTATTTTTGTCACCTTTGAAACGACAATATGGAAAACAGGACCTCACTACAATACATCTTTGTTACGCTTAAAGGAATGGCAATGGGCGCGGCAGATGTGGTACCCGGTGTCTCGGGTGGAACCATTGCCTTTATTTCGGGCATTTACGAAGAATTGATCACCTCTATCAACAACATAAACCTAGCGCTTTTTAAAACGTTCAAAAGAGATGGTTTTAAGGCAGCATGGACGCAGTTGAACGGTAATTTTTTGCTAGCACTTTTTATTGGTATTTTTATTAGTCTTTTTTCTCTAGCCACCTTGGTCAGTTGGTTGTTGGAAAACGAGCCTGTGCTATTGTGGTCTTTCTTTTTTGGTCTGGTTGCCGCAAGCGTTATTTTCGTTGGAAAGGAAATCGAAAACTGGAACGCCGTAGCTATAGTGGCTTTGATTATCGGAGCAGCGGTGGCTTTTTATATTACAAAACTTCCCCCTTCGGGCAATAGTGATAGTCTCATTTACCTTTTTTTTTCTGGAGCATTGGCGGTATGTGCCATGATTTTACCGGGTATTTCAGGTGCTTTTATTTTAGTGCTTTTAGGTTCGTACAAGACCATTCTTGATGCGGTACACGAAAAGAATGTAACACTAATTGCAGTCGTAGGGGCAGGCGCTGTTTTCGGACTTTTAAGTTTTGCAAAGCTGCTCAAATGGATGTTCAATCATTATAAGAACGTGACCTTGGCCGTACTTACAGGCTTTATCTTAGGCTCCCTTAATAAAATTTGGCCTTGGAAAAGGGTTTTGGAGTTGCGGATGATAGGTGAAAAAGAAATAATCATCGATGAAAATGTATCTCCTTTTGCATATGATGGCGACAACCAACTTTTGTACGCCGTATTAGCCGCTATCGTTGGTTTTTCGCTTATTTTTATCCTTGAGCGTACCGCTTCGAAAAAATAGGTTTTTCTTCATGTACAATACCAGATCCTTTAGCGACAAGTTCTTTTTGGTCATCAAAGGCTTGTGTATGGGCGCGGCCAATAAAGTGCCTGGGGTATCGGGCGGTATCGTAGCCTTCGTCGGGGGATTTTACGAAGAATTTATTTATTCTTTACGAAAAGTCAATCGAAAAGCCTTCAAACTTTTACTGGGTGGCAGATTCAAAAGTTTTTACACGTACATCAACGGAACTTTTTTAAGTTTATTGATATTCGGGATGCTCGTTAGCTATTTCAGTGTCTCGAAACTACTGGATTATTTTTTGGTTCAGAAAGAACTTTTCGTGTGGTCCGCTTTTTTTGGGATGGTCTTAGGTTCAATATATTATATCGGAAAAGATTTCGAGCATTGGAGTAGAAAGACCATAATCGCAGGAACCATTGGTCTTTTGGTTGGAATCTCCATTAGTTTTTTAAGTCCCGCAAAAGAAAATGACAACTTATTTTTCATATTTATCTGTGGTATCATTAGCGTTTCAGGCATGACCCTACCAGGTCTTTCAGGTTCATTTATTCTGATTTTATTAGGTAACTATGTTTTGTTGTTGGTCGATTCGGTCAATGCGCTATATGACACCTTTGCAGAAATGCTCGTTGGAGATTTCAGTTTCATAAGAAATCAGGCACGGTTGAATATTCTAAGGATATTGGCGGTGTTTACAGCAGGCTCGGCAACTGGGCTGGTAAGCCTTTCGCACCTTTTAAGTTATGTACTAAAATATTACAGGCATATCACGACAGCGGTTATCATCGGTTTTATAACAGGGTCTTTGGGCGTCGTATGGCCATGGAAAAGAACGATTTTTAAAATAAATGCCCAAGGTCAAAACTTAATAGATTCGAACGGAAAAGAAATTATCGCCAATTATGAGCGGTATATCCCTGATTTTACTCAAACTGAAAATTGGTGGTCATTGGTTTTCATGGCCTTCGGATTTATTATTTTATTGGGTTTGGACTGGTATGGGAAGCACAGAAAAGAATCTATTGTAACCCTAAAATAAAAATTCCTAATATTTTTTAGAATGGAAAAAAACAGGTTTGGTTTAGTAGGAAGAGATATTGCCTATTCTTTTTCAAAAGGATATTTCAAGGATAAATTTTCAGACTTACAATTAGAGGGTTATTCCTATGAAAATTTTGATTTACAACAAATCGAGGATTTTGCTGATCTTATAAAATCTAATACCGATATTAAGGGATTGAACGTTACCATTCCGTATAAACAGGAAGTACTTCCGTATTTGGATGATGTGGATGCACAAGCCAGAGAAATTGGTGCTGTAAATACTATAAAATTTCAGGGAAGCCGTTTAATCGGATACAATACCGATGCCTTTGGTTTTCAAAATTCGATTGAACCCTTCTTGAAGACCCACCATACCAAGGCCTTGATCTTAGGAACAGGAGGGGCTTCAAAGGCCATTGCCTATGTTTTTAAACAATTGGATATCGCTGTAAAATTTGTATCCAGAAAACCGGATGCAACCCAAATCGGATACGCTGATTTAAATTCATCACTAGTCAACGATTTTACTATTCTGGTAAATTGTACACCATTGGGAACGTATCCGAAAGTGGATGAAAAACCAGATATACCCTATGGGGAAATTAGTGACAAGCATCTTCTTTTCGATTTGATTTACAATCCCGATAAAACAGCTTTCTTAAAAGAAGGAGATCAAAGGGGAGCAACCATAGCCAACGGAAATCGTATGCTACAGCTTCAAGCGGATAGGGCTTGGGAAATTTGGAAGCAATAAGCTTCCTGTAACTCATTAATAGCCAAAGAAGTCTAAAATACGCATTGCCATTAAAGCACTTGTTAGTATCTTGAACAATTAACCTTGTATTCAACCAATTATCACCATCATGGGGGAAGAGAAAGATAAAAATCCGAAAGACGAGCAGTCGGCTTTCACAGAAAAAAAAGAAACACCAAAAGCGGTAGATTTTGAAAAATCAAATTCGCAACTAACCGGGAACGCTTCAGCGAATTCTGACGGTGCGTTAGAATCCGAACCTAAAGAGGCAATACCTGAAAAGCCTATTAAACATGATACAGGTATTGAAATGGAAAACTATTCTTCCGATATTGCGAAAGTCACATCCGCTTCCAAAGAAAATAAGAATGAGACCGAGAGAATGGACTCAAATTTAGAACAACCTCAAAAAGAAGAAAATTTGTCCGAAAAAATGGAGACGGTTCCCCAATCCGATGCATCAAAAACGAATAATTTATCGGAGGTAACTAAGGACTCTACAGAGAAAACAGTTCCCAATACTACTTCTGAAGACGAGGATGATAGTATTGATGACGAAAATGCGGAGGATGCCGAGGATAGCGACAACGTGGGGCGCCACGATATTCCTATGCTTGACTATGAAGCGATGTCTATGGAAAAATTGGTTTCAGAAATGCAGAAGCTGGTTCGCAATGAAAAGGTACAGTCAATCAAAAAACATGTAGATGGCATTAAAAATGAATTTGATCAAAAATTCGATGACTTTTTAGAAAGTAAAAAAGAAAAATTCATAGCTGAGGGCGGTAATGAGATAGATTTTCGATACAACTCGACCACCAAAACAGAATTGAACGAAGTTTATAATGAATACCGTGAAAAACGCAATCAATATTACAAGGGCCTAGAGAAAAACCTCAAAGAAAATCTAGCGTCGAGGCTTGCGATTATTGAAGAGTTGAAAGCACTGACCAATGTTGAGGAAAACATAGGCTCTACGTACAAGGCTTTTAAGGATTTACAGACAAAGTGGCGTAATGCCGGGCCAATACCCCGTGACCACTATAATACGGTTTGGCGTACATATCGCCACCATACTGAAATATTCTATGATTTTCTAGATCTCAACCGAGAGATGCGAGATTTGGATTTTAAGCGTAATCTCGAGGAAAAAGAAAAATTAGTGGAAAAAGCGGAAGCTCTTGCCCAGGAACCGGACCTTGACCGGGTCTTTCGCGAACTTCAGGCATTACATAAAATTTGGAAAGAAGATATCGGACCTGTTGGCCAAGCGAACCGCGAAGAGATTTGGGAACGTTTCAGCAATGCAACGAAAGTACTTCATGTACGGCGACAAGAATATTTTAAAATACTTGATGAGACTTACGAGAAAAATTTAGAAACGAAGCAAGGAATTATTACTGCTATACTTGCATTAGGCGAAAATATTTCTAGCAACCACCGGGAACTTCAAAAACAGATCAAAGAGCTTGAAGTTCATCGAAAAGCCTTTTTTGCCGCAGGTAAGGTGCCACGTAACAAAAATCAGAAAACTTGGAACGCTTTTAAAGAAGCGGTTCGTGGCTTTAATCAATCAAAAAATGCCTATTACAAAAACCTAAAGCAAGAAGAGCAGCATAACCTCGATAAGAAAAGGGCATTGGTTGATTTGGCCAACGCTCTCAAAGACAGTGAAGATTTAAATGCAACCACCCCAAAGATGAAACGCATTCAGGCTGACTGGAAAAAAATAGGTCATGTTCCGCGCAAATATTCCGATAAGATTTGGAAGGAATTCAAGAGTGCCTGTAATCATTATTTTGATCGCATACATGCGCTTAAAAATAAGGGACGGGAAGAAGAGGAAGCGAATTTTAAGAGCAAAACTGAATTTATAGAAAAAATTACGGCCTTCAAACCAGTTGGGGAAAGAGAAGCCGACTTAGGAACGATAAAAGATTTTATAGAAAAATGGAAGACTTTGGGAAGGGTACCCTTCAAGAAAAAAAATATTGATCAAAAGTTCAATACCCTTATTGATAGCCTATTCGGAAAGCTAGGCTTAAATCCTCAAGAAGCTGAGCTTCTTAAGTATGGAAACAAGATTCAACAATTGGCTGATAGTGATAACGATAGAGCCATCGAGAACGAAAGAAGCTTTATTCGGACTAAAATTGATGAAACCAAGGCAGAGATTCGCCAACTGGAAACAAACCTACAATTCTTTTCGAATGTTTCCGACGACAATCCCCTTGTTCAAGATGTAATAAAAAAAGTAGATGTGCATAAAGCAGCACTGGTCACCTGGAAAAGCAAACTAAAAGAACTTAATATTATGAAAAATAGTATTGAACGAGAACTGGAGGCGGAATCCGACTCAGATTCCGACTCAAATACAAATTAGGCAGATAACTACTTCGAGGCTATAATTTCCTCATCTACCTTTAACGATTTGAGGTATTCGATTAAATCAACCAGATCGTCTTCTGACATGACTTTTGATAGCCCTTCAGTCATTAAAGATGTATCCATCGCCTCAAGCTTTTGTATCTCCGATAGCGGGATTTCTTTTTGCGTCCCACCCATCATTTTCAAGGTAATCGCATCTTCAGTACGGCTTAATATATAGCCATTAGCCATTTTTCCATCGTTCATTATAACTTTGTATCCTTCATATCCAAAATTGATTCCTGCACTTGGATAGATAATACTAGAGTACAAAAATTGCTTTGATAGCTTATTACCTATGTCGGATAAGGCAGGACCGAACTCTACACCCTCTTTACCAGCAACATGACAAGAGACGCAGTATGTGGAAAATATTTCTTTACCATGACCAGCGTCACCCGTCCGCTCGACCAAGGCCTCAATATCCAAGTCTTGATCAGGATTTTCATCTAAATACGAAGTGGCATATGAGCTAATTTTATCATCCCAGCTGCCCATTAATTTTAATACCGCCGTTGTTCTATTGGGTACGGGTAATTTTCCATCCTTTAAAAGTGTATATAAAACCTGTTGCCCTTCACCGGTATTTCCCAGAGCTTCAACTGAACGTTGGGTCAATGCTATGCTCATATTCCCTGAGAGAATATTCTCAGTAAGTAATGCTAGAGCTTTGGGGTGGGCAACGCTATTCAATACAGTCAACACGGCCATTTTGGAAGTTTCAGCAGCGTCAGATTTTAAATAGGTAGCAATTAACTCGCTACCCCCCGAATCAAATAACAAGGCAGCCGCTTCTTTGCGCAAGTCTTCATCATCACCATGTTTTACCACATCAAACAATTCTTCGTTCTGATCTTTAAAATTTAGTGTCTTAATGGCCATCAACCACTCCGATGTCCCCTTAATAACGGGTAACACCTTTTTAACCGATTGCAAGTTTTGTCTTGATTCATTTATGAAATCCGCATCCAATTGACCTACGGCATAGGTTTTTAAATCTTTGCTCAGCGGATGATTTTGTTTTAGAAAGGATAGTAGAATCGCGTTCTTCTCAGAATTTTCCTTAAAGTTGAACGCCCTAAAATAAGTAGGTAGCTTTTCTTGAGGTACTTTCTTGTTCCGAATCATTTCAGCTAACATCGGAACTGATTGGGAGGCCCGGGTGCGCCAGACGATATCTTCTCCGTTGGGGTTCATCCAATTTTCACCTACCACCTTTTGCCACGCCGCAAAATATAGATCGGAGTATTGGTCAGAACCTATACCCAAAGCTTCTAAATACCAGCGGTCGCCCGCTTCATATCGCTGGGCCAACTTGGCCCACAGATCGGCCGCTCTAGGCGTACCTATATGCGCCAATGCAATAGCGGCTTCCCGAAGTACCTTTTGGGACTTGTCACTACTAACTTCTTCTACATAATTTTCAAGATTAGGTTTGTCCAGATAACGAGCCATACGAATACCCTGAACCCTATATTTTTCATCGGTATCGGTAAGGGCAATGGTGATATATTGCTGTGCCTTGGAAGGTATTTTGGCCGCTATCCATAATGCCCTTGCCTTTGCTATACCGCCTTGCGCTATTAAAGTTTTCAGAATAGGCTCAGCCTTTTCGCCCAAATCATTCAATGTATGCCACGATTGGTAGAACACATCCATATTATCGGATAACAATCCCTCAGCGGAACCTTTACTTGTGTTCACGTCAATTTTGATTGGATTATACCGTTTATCCGGAGCCAAACGGTAAATTCGACCCCTAGCAATATCCTCGGCTTTATGACCACCCACGCCACCATCGTACCAATCTGAAATGAACAAAGATCCATCGGTTGCAACGGTAACATCGTCGGGCCTGAACCAAGCATCCTTACTTTTCACTAAATTCTCGATTTTCGCCCCATAACCGGCACCCTCATCGTTCAAAAGATAACTGCGAACCACATTATGGCCTGGTTCAGCGTGAATCAATTGGCCATGATATTTTTGTGGTAGCAAGTTATCCTCATATACGAGAATACCGCAAGGCGAACCAGAACCTGTCTGTAATACATTGGGTATCGTTCCGGGATCGTTCAAGTGCCAATGGCGTTCCGGAATTTCATCGCTCCAACCCGTTCTTCTTTCCCGCCAACTTTGACGTGTCAATAGGTCTTTGTACCCGTAATTGCCATACTCCATAATAAAATTGATGCGTGTGCCACGGTTTCCATCATCATCATTATCGGATTGCCAAAGTCCTCCATAGGAATCTACTGCCAGTTCGTAGGGGTTTCTGAAATTGTTTCCCAAAACTTCGACATTAGTCCCGTCTTCTTCCATTCTAAAAGCCATCCCCTCTTGGTACTTGCCATCGCTTACGTCAATGGGGTTACCATAAATGTCGGCCACTGTATTACCCTTTTTATCTAATAGACGTTCCCCTTGGTTACCTTGATTAAAATATAGCCGACCATCTGGTCCGAAAACAAATGCATGTACACCGTGGTCATGATCAATACCTTCTATTCCGGAAAAGAGAACCTCTTTGGAATCAGGAATGTCGTCACCGTCAACATCGGTAAACACAAGTACGTTCGGACTATCGGAAACGATTACCTTATTTCCTAAAACCACAATGCCCAAAGCCGCATTGATATCTTTTCCTTGATAATACACCTTTTGGGTGTCGGCCACTCCATCACCATCAGTATCCTCTAAAATTAATATGCGATCTCCCTTATTGTCATACGATATTTCCGGATTGGCGAAAGAACGATAGTTCGTGCCTTCGCAGACCCAAACCCTACCTTTGGCATCTATAGCCATATTAGTAGGATTTGTTAACATCGGCTCTGAAGCAAAAAGCTGTAATATAAGACCTTCAACTACATCCATCGATGCCAATGCATTTTCTGGCATTCTCTTCTCCGATTCTGAAAGTTTGGTGTAGTCAATGGTGGGAGCTTCTTTCTCTTTACAGGAATTGAAAAAGCTAAGTGTTGAGAGTAAGGCTATCGAGATGTAACTAGAGAATCTGTACATAATAGTAAAGAGAATGAAGGTTAGATTTCAACCATTGAGAACTTCAAGAATATCTCGATGGAGGAAATTAATTTGATTTTAGTAAAAATAAAGAAAAAATTGCCTGAAGATTCATACAAAATTGCCATATCACATACAATCCTTCTATTAATCCATACCTTTATTCGAATTGAGTAGTGGCTCGACTTTCATAAAACCTACTATAGAACACCAACTTTCGAAATGTATTCTATGACATTTACCAACGGATTAATTCTATTATTTGCTGTTTTTCATTGCTTTGCTTTTCGACCCGATGCTAAGTATATATATTCCCCCCTAAAAAGCACGCGTTCTCAAGAAGACCTCAAGGAAAAGGCATTTGAAATACTACGTATCAAATGCAATACCTGTCACGCGATTAAGCGGAAACCTCAAGTCTTTACCAAGTTGAATATGGATACTCTGGCTAGTGAAATCTATGAGCAAGTATTTATAAAGAAGAAAATGCCCAAAGGAAGAAAAGTTAAACTCAGTGCCAATGAAACAGTAATTTTAGAGAACTGGATAGAGACAGTTTTAAAGAGTAAAAAACCATCTGGGATTAAAAAAAGCCGCTAACGCGGCTCTTTTTATTATTCAATACTATAGGCGTAGACCTACTTTGCCACATTCACAGCTCGCGTCTCGCGAATAACGGTAACCTTGACTTGCCCTGGATAGGTCATATCAGTCTGTATTTTTTGAGAGATTTCGAAGGAAAGCGCTGCTGCTTTTTCATCACTGACCTTTTCACTTTCAACGATTACCCTGAGTTCCCTACCGGCCTGAATGGCGTAGGCTTTCTGTACGCCACCAAAAGCGAAAGCAATGTCCTCCAAATCTTTTAAACGTTGAATATAGGAATCGAGAACCTGTCTACGGGCACCAGGCCTCGCTCCACTAATGGCATCACAGACCTGAACGATCGGTGATATCAGTGTATTCATCTCAATTTCATCGTGGTGAGCCCCGATAGCATTACAAACTTCTGGCTTCTCACCAAATTTTTCAGCCCATTGCATTCCTAAAATAGCATGTGGGGTCTCTACTTCAGCTTCGGTATTCGGCACTTTCCCGATGTCATGTAAAAGACCGGCACGCTTCGCAATTTTGGCATTCAAGCCCAGTTCGGCTGCCATAACACCACAGAGTTTTGCGACCTCACGTGAATGCTGTAGAAGATTTTGGCCGTACGAAGAACGGTATTTCATACGTCCTACGGCGCGTACTAGTTCTGGGTGCAAACCATGCACCCCTAAATCGATAACGGCCCGCTTACCTACCTCTACAATTTCCTGCTCGATTTGTTTTTCGGTCTTTTTAACGACCTCTTCAATTCTTGCTGGGTGAATCCGTCCATCGGTAACTAGCTTGTGCAGTGATAGTCTGGCAATTTCGCGACGAACGGAATCAAAACAGGAAAGAATAATGGCGTCAGGCGTATCATCAACAATAATTTCTACACCGGTTGCCGACTCTAATGCCCTAATGTTTCGACCTTCCCTACCAATTATCCTACCTTTTACGTCGTCGGATTCCAAGTTGAAAACGGACACACAGTTTTCAACCGCCTCTTCAGTACCGATACGCTGAATAGTATTGATAATAATTTTTTTCGCTTCCTGCTGTGCGGTTAGCTTGGCGTCTTCAACGGTAGATTGAATAAAAGCCATGGCGTCGGTCTTGGCGTTTTCCTTGAGCGATTCCATCAATTGGCCTTTGGCGTCTTCTGCCGATAGTCCGGAGATGAGCTCTAATTGCTGTACTTGGTTTTTGTGGAGTTTATCAAGCTCGGACTGTTTCTTATCCAAAAATTCCTCTTTGTGGGATATTTCTTGAATCTTGCCATCCAATTGCTTGTTTAGTTTAGCGTTTTTGGCCAATTCACTGCTTATCTGTGATTCCTTATCACGTGTGCGTTTGAAAGCGTCATTAATCTTTTTGTCCTTGCTGATAATCACTTTTTCATGTTCTGCCTTCAGCTCCAAAAACTTTTCTTTGGCCTGGAAAATTTTATCCTTTTTAATGCTTTCCCCTTCGGTCTGAGCATTTTTCAAAATGTTCTCGGCTTCCTTTTTGGCATTAAGGGTTGTTTTTGACGCCTTGCCTTTTTCCATGAATTTCGCGATTGCGAATCCTATGGCAAGGCCTACTATGGCTACTATTAGTAATGTTGCACTATCCATTATTGTTTCATATTAAGAGATTGTTAGGCTACGTTGATTACGTAGATCCTGCAATTAGCAGGTAAAAAAAAGCCCACATTGGAGAGGTCTTGAACGAACTCCAGTAAACAGGTTTAGGGCTAACAGACTGATCAAGGATCCCTATACAAGTAGGGCTTGCTTTTACAGCCTAAACTCACCCTTTTCAAAGATAATAAGTGTTGAGTTCGTCAAAAGGTAATACCAATGTGGGCAGTAACTAATGCTATTTTAAAGAACGTATTATCCTAAACAAAGGATATAGAGACCGCTATTATAACGATTCCCTTATTTTGTGCCAAGCTTTTCGGTGACCAATTGATCAAGTGCCTGCAAACGTTGCATGGCTTCCTGTGAACCTTCTGATTGATCGATGCCGCGTTGTTCTATTTTAGAGGCAAACTGTAAGGCACACATAGCCAATACATCTTGTTTGTCCCTAACAGCGTAGCTCTGTTCGAACTTCTTCGCCAACTGTTCGATATTCTTTGCCGCCTTTCGTAAACCTTCCTCTTGGGCTGGATCTATGGTTAGGGGATATACCCTATCGGCAATAGAAAGTTTAATCTTCAGTTTTTCCGACATTTTTACTATACAACTTTGAACATCATTCGGAAAGTTGGGCAATACAGTGGTCCAATTCCCTAATCAATGAATTTATTTTGAGCTTAGCGTCTGTTTTGTCTTGGTTACTGCCAAGCATTGTGTTAGCCAATTTTAATGAATTGTATCGTTCTTCCCAAACAGAAACAGAATTTGCAACCTCGACCTTATCCTGTTTCAGATTGCCTAGTTCACTTTCCAATCTAGCGTTAGCCTGTTGCAACAGTTCTGATTTGTGCAACAACTTACTGATTTTATTCTCTAAAGAATCAACAACTTTGACCAATTCACTCATAGACCAAACGCAATGCATTTTACACAAAGTTAACACACCATTTTCTACTTAGCAATACTTTTTTCAATTATTCCCACTAGACAGGGTTTAACTTCATTTTCATGATGAATAAATACGCTGTTATCCCTTAGCAACCAACATAATAAAAAAAATAAATTGGCAAAATCTAAAGCTGCCATCAAACCATTTTCAATTTATTTAAAAGCAAAAAAATATTAAGAAATTTTATTGGATTATAGCCGTTATACTTATATAACGTGACGTTCAAAATAACAATTTCACCTATATTTACTTCTTGTATTTGTAGGAATTAAATCCGTTTAGCTAATTTCGCGGAGCCTTTTGCAATATTAGCCTTCGGCTCATGTATAGATCACTAGGCGTGTGATATTTATCAAAAAATCTATGAGGATACTACTTATCGGACCTAGTTTTAAAACGTTCGGAAGGATGGCTTATTTAACTATGTTGTTTTCAATACTGACGATGTGCCTTACAACAACTGCCTTCAGTCAGGTCGCCTATCCTCAAGATGCCTTCCGATCCCCAATGGACATTCCGTTGGTTCTGGCCGGAACGTTCGGGGAACTTCGAAGCAACCATTTTCATTCCGGTATCGATATAAAAACGCAACAGCGCGAAGGACTTCCCATCTATGCCGTTGCAGATGGTAGTGTGGTTCGCATCAAAATTTCACATTGGGGTTACGGAAAGGTATTGTATGTGGCACATCCTAACGGATATACTTCGGTATATGGACATCTTCAAAAATTTGCTCCGGAAATCGAAGCTTATATCAAAAGGATCCAATATCAGAAGAAATCGTACGAAGTAGAAGTCTTTCCCGACTTAGGGGAAGTCAAGATAGAAAAAGGAAAGGTAATTGCCTACGGAGGTAATACCGGAGGTTCTTCGGGACCACACCTACATTTCGAAATCCGAAATAGTATTTCAGAAAAACCGACCAACCCATTGTTATTCGGCCTCGATGTAAGGGATGCAACGAATCCGATATTAAACAACCTATATGGTTATCCTTTATCGGAAGACTCAGAAATCAACAGGAACCGAAATAAAGTTGAAATTGATTTCAAAAGACAAAAGGATGGAACATTTTTGGCAGAAAAAGTAAGCGCAATCGGCACCATCGGACTAGGATTTATAGGTTATGACCGCTTAGATTTAGCAGCAAATAGAAACGGGATTTATTCCGTACAACAAATCGTAAACGGTAAGGTGTATTCGGAATACGATTTTGAAACCTTCTCCTTTAGCGAATCGAGATATCTAAATACACTTATAGACTACGATCACTATGGCCGGTACCGACAAAAAATACAGAAGCTTTTTAAAGGACCAGGCAATCGATTAAGTATTTATAAAACGTTATTTAATGACGGCAAAATTCAAATCGAAGAAGGTTTGGACTATACTGTTGAACTATTGATAAAGGATATCAAGGGTAACGAGACTAAGGCCATCATTCCCATAGAAGGAAAAAAAGAACCTATACAAATAGAAAAAGAGGTAGAAAAGACCGAAAACTATCTCGTGGCCAAGAAGCCCAACAATTATGATTTGGGGGCTGCAAAAGTCTACTTCCCTGCGAATACATTTTACGACGACTTTTATATAGACCTTGAAAAGGGTAACGACACGGTGCGCATACACAACAATCGCGTAGCCGCCCATCGCAACTTTACCATAACCTTTGATGTTGCCAAATATTCCGAAGTGGAAAGAAAACAGCTATTCATCGCCCGCCTCGATAATAGGTCTCGTCCGCTTCATTCGTCAACTTACAAAAGAGGAAATACTTTTACAACGAGAACCCGAAATTTGGGCACCTACACCTTGGCAAAAGATACGGTCGCCCCAAAAATATCGCCCCGAAACTTCAAGGAAAAACAATGGTTGAACAACTATAGCTACCTCAGTATACGCATTAGCGACGACCTAAGTGGTATAGACACCTATTCGGCCACGCTAAACGGCGAATGGATTTTAATGGAGTATGAGCCGAAAACCAATACCTTGACCTATAATTTTGATGATGCCATTTTAGATAAAAAAGAATGTAATTTACAATTGACCGTTACCGATAACGTTGGGAATTCCACTATCTTTGAAAGTACTTTTTTCAGAAAGTAAAAATCTACCTTATTCTGACCTTCTTAGATGAAATATTTTTTCTTTACCCTCAGCTACTTAATTGTTTTTTTCGCATCCGCACAAAAAAACATCTATGAAACTAGTACTTTTGACGACCTTACCCAAGATCATCAAGTATTGGCCATTGTCCCTTTCATTACGCATCTTGACCTAGAAAACAAAATCACTAAAAAAGAGTTGAAATTACGGGAAGAAAAGGAAGGCTATGCTGTTCAGAATGCCTTGGAAACCTACTTTTCACAACGAAAAAAGAAGAAGAAATTCTCGATAGATTTTCAAAATATAAAAAACACGAATGCACTTTTAGCCAAAAATAATATACGCTATGATAATATCGACGTGCATACCATCAAAGAACTGAGCGAAATTCTAGGCGTAGATGGCATTATTAGTGGAAATCTTGAATTGAACGTACTGCTTTCTGATGGTGTGGATACAAAATTTAATTTTCTTGATTATTTTTTAGGGGATGCCGATTATGGACGCATTGGCGTAAAAATCAGCGACGGCGCCACTGGAAAGCTCTTGTGGAAATATGAAAAGGAAATCAATAAGAAATCAGGAAAGAATACAGATGATCTCATCGATCGCATGATGAAACTCGCCGCAAGGAAGTTCCCTTACGATCGGGAAAAGCGAAAAGATCGAAAAATGAGGAATGAGGAATGAGGAATGCAGAATGAGGAATGCAGAATGACGTGTTTTGAAGGATAGACAATAATCTATAGAAGGTTAACTACCAATAACCTTGTCTTCGACAACAACGTACTTAATATTAATCCAATTTTATTCCATAAATTCTTCCAGTACATCGACAACATAATCCAGCTCCTCTTTCGTATTATATTTCGAAAAGGAAAACCTTAGGGAAGGTTTCGCTAAGTCGTCTTTCGAAAGAATCTCATTCAGTACGTGCGAACCTGAATCGCTTCCTGATTGACAAGCACTGCCTTTAGAACAGGCGATACCTTTGATGTCCAAATGAAATAGTAGCATTAAGGCTTTTTGGGCATCGATTGGCAAACAAACATTTACGAGTGTATATGTGCTTTTATCCAAATTACCGGAATGACCATTAAAGCTTGCATCGGGAATTCTATTTCGGATAACGTCTACAAAATAGGATTTCAATTCTGAAACCGTATTGATTTCATCATCCATATTTTCATAAGCGGAAATAAAGGCTTCCTCCAAGCCCACTATATTGTGAAAGGCCTCTGTACCTGCGCGAAACCCACGTTCTTGCGACCCGCCCAAAATCACAGGTTTTAATCCCGAATTTTTTCGAATGTAGGCAAAGCCGACACCTTTGGGACCATGGAACTTATGGGCGGCAGCAACCATAAAATCCACTTTGGTTTCCTGTACATTCCAAGGATAATGTCCGATTGATTGCACTGTATCGGAGTGAAATAAAGCCTCATGCTCCTGACAAATTTGACAGACAGCTTTGATGTCCAGTATATTGCCTATTTCATTATTAATGTGCATCAGGCTGACCAATTTCTTAGAGGTATCCTGTGCAAGAAGTTGCTCGAGATGTGAAAGTATCGGATTACCGTAAATATCCAAATCTACAAACTGTAGGTTGACACCAAACTCATCACGTAGACTTTCGACGGTATGCAGCACGGCATGGTGCTCTATTTTAGAGGTAATGATGGTCTGTACCCCTAAATCCCTTACAGCAGATCGTAAAATCATGTTATCTGCCTCGGTACCGCCTGAAGTAAAGATAATTTCAGAAGGATGTGCGTTCATTGTTTTTGCAATGGTTTTCCGAGCACTTTCGATAGCTGTTTTTGCCGAGCGTCCAAAACTATGGCTAGACGACGGGTTACCATAAAAATTAGCAAGGGCATCTTGCATTTTGAGGATAACATTTTCCCTAATTTTAGTTGTGGCGGCGTTATCTAAATATACTTTTTCCATGCACTATGCTTTTTAAATCTTTATCCTATTCGTCTGTACTATTTATTGGAAAGACCAAAGAAAAGGATTTCGTAATCCTGCAAAATTACCGGAAATAATACCAATTTATAGCTCAATGCCCATAAATTTATCCATAATTACTTTACTTTTGAGGCATGAAAAGATTGATGTTTTTAGGTATTTTGCTCGGCGTATGTGCCTGTGACGATGGTGACCTGCAAATCGAGGAGGTCGATTTCGACGCATCGAACATCGAAACCTGTGCAGGACTTGACAATCCTACAGAAACCACTTTTTTCTTTAAAATTGATCAAGATGAGGCACTTTTACTCAATTTGGAGTCTGGTCTTATCCAAAATGAAACCTCTCAAGTAGCAACGCTTGCGAGTTCCATACCCGACGCTTCTAATTTGATCTATCGTTTTTTTTCGGACAATGTTACCTCTGCTTACTTTTGCGATGCCCTACCACCGCTCGAACCTACCGTTATCAAAGAAACTACGGCTACAGCTGGAGATATTAGTGTAGATTCTAGGGTGGATACCCTGACGGCACTGACCAAAAATTATAGTCATACCATTACCATCACAAATCTCTCTTTGGTGAATGATCAAGGGGAGCAACTGACGGACTTATCAACTTTGGTCTATGGAGATTTTAGTACCCAATCTGAAAATAGCGCAAACTTGGCGGTTCCGTTTTCAAACTTTTTAGAAGTTGCATCGGAAGAATGTAATATAAGCCCAAATCAAGGCAGCTTGCGCTTATATAAGGTTATCAATGACGAATTTATATTTTTGGACGTACCTAATGCCGATACCATTTTTAAAAATGAGGCAACGCCAGATAGTATTCCCATTCAGCTAGATTTAGCAAATTCTGAAATATTCAAATATGTAGTATTAAATACACTGGCCAATAATGATTTGGCATGTGCTGCCAGCTTCGGGGATGATATCAAAAGTTGGTCATTGGTATCAACCTCCGGAATTTTGACAGTGGAAACCGTCGCCAGTGAACCAGATGACAATGGTACAATAACCTACACCCATGACATTTCGCTTGAAAACATGGTATTGACATCAAAAGCGTCAGGCGAAGGTACGTCTAACGTAAATCTCGCGGCAATACCAAGTGTCTCTTTTGGTACTTATATTACAACTATGGTTCAGTAATAAAAAATCGGAGTCCAAAAAGAGGATACATGATTTGCACGAAATATCATTTGAGCACTATCCTTACCCATTTTGGAATATATACACTTCGGTAGCACCAAGTCCATATTTTTGGTATTCAGCATCATAACATTTGACATTGTCGTAGCGTCGGAATAGATAATTGAGTTCTTCTTTAAGAACCCCCTCCCCTATACCGTGAATAAAAACAACCTTTTGAATCCGTTTACTGATGGCGAACTCCAACTGGCGTTTGGCAGTTTCTAACTGTAGGTTAAGCATTTCGTAATTTGACATACCCTTGACAGAATTCGTCAATTGGTTGATATGAAGATCCACTTCCATTTTTGGGGCATTGCGTTCTTTTATTTTTACGGTTTGATGCTTTCTTTTCTTTGGGGCTTCCTTTTCAGCCTTCACCTGTTCAATCTCTTGATTGGTAACCTTTATACTATTACTATTGGAAATCTTTACGAGTTCTGAAGCCGTATAGTCGAGTAAAAAACCATCACTGGTTTCTATGGTAATTTCGTTTTCGGATACTGCTGTTACCACACCCTCGATGACATCATCAAGGGCCTCCACTTTATCGCCGATAGTAAAAACTCGCATAATTTTATTTTGATTCCCCAAAAATATGGTAATTTTCGTGAATTAATGAGCAAAGTCAAGAATGCAACTAGCCTCTTTTTTGTGGATATTTGAAGGGTTCATGCTTCCCTGCCTTACGAAAAAGTATCTTGGCATCGACTGTCCGGGTTGTGGTCTTCAGCGTTCTGTAGCCTTTTTGCTTCAAGGCGATTTTTTGGCCGCTTTCAAAATGTATCCAGCTATTTATGCACTTTTGCCCTTGCTCGGCTTTGTACTTTTGAACAATTTTGTGCGAATTCGACACAACACCAAGATTATTATTTTTTTAGCGATTACCAGTGTCGCTTTAATCTTAGGTAATTACATTCTAAAATTCATTTAATTTTTTACCATGGAAGAACAAAAATTACCCAATGTAACCCTTATTATCATCTTAGGTATTGCATCGATTGTTTTATGCTGGTGCTATGGCGTTCTAGGATTGATTCTTTCTATAGTAGGTCTAATATTAGCGTCGAATTCAAAAAAATCCTATCTGCAGAACCCTGAAGCGTATTCGGATTACGGAACTTTAAAGACGGCCAAAATAATTTCTATAATAGGTCTCGTCTTGAACCTATTGTTTATCCTTTTCATTGTTTGGTTAATAGTTATGGTTGGCTGGGATGTACTTCAAAGTGGGGATGAACAATTAATACGGGAAAAAATGGAGGAATTAACCCAGCCCTAGATGAATAATCAAATAGGCCCACAATCGCTTCCCGGATCAAGCAACGCTTTGACATTCGGTATCTTATCGATAGTATTGACCCTTACCTGTTGCGGGCCCTTCGGCGCTATTTTTAGCATTGTAGGCCTTTCAAACGCCAAGACGGCGCAAAACGTTTTTATGCAGGGATCCGGGGAATTTACGGGTATCGAAAATGCCAGGACGGGCAAAATTCTTTCCTACGTTGGATTAGCCTTGGCAGGTATCTATTTGTTATTGGCTATTTTATATTTCGGAATTATCGGAGCCTTTATTTATGCAGCGATTAATGATACAGGTATGCAATGAGCTTACTTTCTATCACATATAAAAGAATCCCCCAAATATAACATTTGGGGGATTTTATTATAAATTGAATCGTCTTTTTAGTTCGCAAACTGAGTAAGGGTATCCTTTATAATGCGAACACAGTCCATTAATTGCTCTTTTGTGATTACTAGTGGCGGAGCAAACCGGATAATGTTACCATGCGTTGGCTTGGCCAAAAGGCCATTTTCCTTTAAGGCCATGCAGATATCCCAAGCGGTGGAACTGTCTTCGGTATCATTGACAAGAATCGCGTTTAATAAACCCTTTCCACGGACTTTATGTATTACAGGGCAGGTAGGGATAAAGCTGTTCAATTCCTTTCGAAAAAGTTCACCTAGCTCAAAGGCATTTTCGGCCAATTTTTCATCCTTCACAACTTCAAGTGCAGCCATACCAACGGCAGCCGCAATTGGATTTCCGCCAAACGTACTCCCGTGATTCCCGGGACGGATAACACCCATAATAGCATCGTTGGCCAAGACGGCAGATACCGGATAGGCACCTCCGGAAAGCGCTTTGCCTAAAATTAAAATGTCGGCTTTTACCTCAGGCTTTCCACTGCAATGCTTATCAGGACAGCTACAGTTACCACAGGTGGCTAAGAGCCTGCCTGTTCTGGCAATTCCCGTCTGTACCTCGTCGGCAATAAACAGCACATTATGCTTTTCACAAAGCGCCTTGGCTGATTTCAGATAACCTTCGGAAGGCACGAAAACACCTGCCTCCCCTTGAATGGGCTCCACTAAAAAGCCGGCGACGTTGACATTATTTTCCAGTGCCTCTTTCAAGGCATTTAGATTATCGTATTCTATTTTTAGGAATCCCTCTGTATACGGTCCAAAATTTTTACGCCCTACCGGGTCGTTAGAGAACGATATAATAGTAGTGGTTCGTCCGTGAAAATTATTTTTGCAGACTATTATCTGTGCTTTATTTTCGGGTATGCCCTTCTCCTCATAGGCCCATTTTCGACAAATTTTTAAGGCTGTTTCTACTGCCTCGGCACCCGTATTCATCGGTAGCAATTTATCATAATGGAAAGTCTCCGTAGCATATTTTTCGAACTTGCCGAGCATGTCGTTATAGAAGGCTCGAGAGGTAAGGGTAAGCGTTTGGGCCTGTTCGGTCATAGCCCCTACAATTTTCGGATGGCAGTGGCCTTGGTTGACAGCAGAGTAAGCGGACAGAAAATCATAATACTTCTTTCCTTCAACGTCCCATACAAACACACCTTCTCCCCGTTTTAATACTACTGGTAAGGGGTGATAGTTATGAGCTCCGTGCTTTTCTTCAAGCGCAATTACTGCTTTGGATGATACTTTTTCTAAAACTGACATGATAAAATTACTTTACGATAAACTCCAGTAATTCCTTCTGTACCTTTTTCCTTTCGAAGATTCGAAAATTCAGCGTGGGAGAGAAATCATCCCGTAGAAATACAAAAATACGCAAAAAGTCAATCAAACTCAATTGACGATTGCCTCGTATATCTTCTCTTGAATGCGCGTTCGTAGCCCCGATGTAATTAAAAGCGTATTCGAGGCAGACGGGTAGGTTCTGTTCGATAGAAAGACGTAAACAATTTCCTGTTCCGGATCTGCCCAGGTATAGGTTCCGGTAAAACCGCTGTGACCGAAACTTTTACGGGATACACAGCCGCAAGTAGGACCGCTTCCCTCAATTTGAGGTTTATCAAAACCTACGCCCCGTCGCACCTTATTGTCACAGAAGTAACAAGTATTGAACTTTTTGACCGTGCGGGAGTCTAAAAACCGAGTGCCGCCATAAAACCCTTCCTGTAAGTACATTTGCATAATTTTGGCAACATCGCCGGCGTTGCTGAATAGGCCGGCATGACCCCCTACACCCCCCTGCATTGCGGCGCCCATGTCATGTACATAACCCTGAACGGTCTGATAACGGTAGTAATTATCGACTTCCGAGGGGACGATGCGATTTTGGGGGAATTTTTCAAGCGGGTTATAACTGGTATGCGTCGCCCCGATCGGGCCATATAGAAAGTCGTTGGCGAGCACATCTAAAGGTCTCTTCTTTTTCGCTTCGATGAACTCTTTCATGACGTAATATGCAACATCACTATAACGATAGCGGTT
This sequence comes from Pricia antarctica, assembly GCA_011050085.1. GTDB lineage: Bacteria > Bacteroidota > Bacteroidia > Flavobacteriales > Flavobacteriaceae > Pricia > Pricia antarctica_A. The sequence goes on from DRGL01000062.1 coordinate 71,523, forward strand.
TGATTTTAAATCTTGCCGACCTATACGATTGTAGATAGAGTCTTTATAGGCATCGGTTAAATAAAGTTTATCGGTTACTTTTATATGGAACCCGTCCATCGGAGCTTCCCGATAATATTCTTCCGAAGGTTTGCGATTTTTATCGAGGGTATCTACATAGAAAGCAATCCATGCTGGAAGTCTGCCGTAATGGGATAGCGCTTTTAAGACGGTCACGTTTTGAAGCTCGGTATCGGCATATTCCGGCAACAGTTCCTGAAAGGTATTATTCAATGCGATATCTCCTTCCTCGTCCATTTTCATAACCATCGGAAGCGTAGCTAAAATTTTGGTGATCGATGCCAGGTCATAAATACTTTCAGTCGTGATACTATCTTCAGCATCATAGGTTGGTTTACCAAAGGCTTTATTATAAATCACTTTACCTTTTCGTGCTATCAGCACTTGTGCCCCGGGAAACATTAAGGAATCCAAGCCGTGTTGGACTAGCGTATCTACCTGGGCTAATTTTTCCGCATTAAATCCGCCTCTTTCGGGATAACTATACCCTAGCCGCATCAAGGACTTTAATTTTATCTCTTGATTAACAGGAAAATCAGGGTGAGCGGTGACCGGTAACCTGCCCTTTGCGGGTAGCGCGCCGAATATGAACTGGGCCGTTCTTTCTTGGGCTATATCGCTGTTTTGATAGGCTACCACTACCCCATCGATATTTTTAAATGAAGGAATATCTAGCAGGGCATAAGGTTTTGCGAATACCGAGAGAATAAGGTTTGAAGTACGCTCTTTAGCAATTTCTTCGAGCCAATAAATCTCTTTTTCTGAGAATTTATAAGGTTTCCAGGGACTCTCGTTACTTTTATGAAAGCCTATGATGACCAAATTAAAATCCTTCAGTTTATCTTTAAGGGTCGCAATATCCTTACCATTAACTTGGGTAACGTTGGTGTATCTGTTGAGGGTCATCAAGAAGGAATCACTGCTGGCATCGCCAAATTTGACGTAGGCAATTTTTTTGTTTTCAAGATTTTTTATACCCATCAAATAATAATCATTTTTAACGACGGTGATTGCATTTTCTATGGCTTCCTCATAGATAAGATCATCTTTTCGGCTATTTAAATCTTCATACAAATTTTTCAGTTCAACCGGGACATATTGATTTAGGCCGACCTTATATTTGGCCATCAGTATTTTTTTAACGGATTCGGATAAACGTTCCTCCGATATTTTTCCCTTGTCATAAGCCTTTGTCAGTTTTTCCTTGGCTTTTTTGACATCCAAAGGCATTAATAATATATCGTTCCCAGCTATAAATGCGGCCAACTCGGCATCTCCGTTCTTGCCGTGGTCGGTCACACCTTTCATGTTAAGGGCATCGGTAAATACAAGACCTTTGAACCCCATCTCTTCTTTTAATATACCTGATATTATCTGTTCTGAAAGAGAGGATGGAAGTTCTTCTTTTAATTCTAGGGCGGGAACTTCTAAGTGGCCCACCATAACACTACTTAAACCATTTTCAATCAAACGGCGAAAGGGATATAGTTCTACGCTATCCAATCGTGCCCTGCTAAAATTTATCATGGGCAGCGCATGGTGAGAATCCGTTGCCGAATCGCCGTGACCTGGAAAGTGTTTTCCACTTGATAAAACCCCTGCAGCTTCCATACCCTTCATAAAAGCGATGCCTTTATCGGCGACGTTTTCTCGATCTTCTCCAAACGATCGGTTTCCAATGATGGGGTTGTTAGGGTTGGTATTGATATCGATATCGGGAGCAAAGTTTATATGAACACCCATCCGCTTGGCATGCTCGCCGACCCTTCGGCCAACATCCTGAACAATAGTATTATCGGTAATGGCGCCCAACGTCATATTCCAAGGAAACGAATACGTAGAATCTAGGCGCATTGAGAGCCCCCATTCAGCATCCATCCCCACCAAGAGTGGTACTTTAGAAACGGATTGAAATCGATTGGTGAGTTTTGCTTGGCGAACCGGGCCCCCAGTAGAAAATATGACCCCTCCAATATGCTCTTTCGCAATTAAGGATTCAACGTAATCAAAATCTTTCGGTTGTTGATCTGACGCTATCATCACCATGAATAGCTGCCCTAACTTTTCGTCGAGATCCATGGCATCGTAACGTACATCGACCCATTGTCTCTGGGCGGCACTATCAGGAGTCACCAATGGATTTTTTTGGGCGCTTACGCAGGTAAATGTTATAAAAAATAGAGGGAAAAGGTGGTGAAAACGCATAGTGTTAGATAGGTCTATGGAGATAACTAAAAACAGCTGCCTTTATTGCATTTCATCGGATTTTCTTACATAAATCGACCGTGCCAACTCTCAGAGGCCGGAACTTCCCAATGTTCTTCATATTCCATTTTTGTATTAACCAGATTATTGAAGACAATAGTATTTTTGGATACCGCTTTTTGTTTTGCCATTTTTTTGAATTCGCTGAGCGGTTTGTAGGCAATATATTCGCCCTGTTTGTACGATACGTTCATCTTATCAAGAAGCTGAACGTCATACTTTTTCTCCAAATGCTGAATAAAGCGTACCGAAGCATCTATGGAACAACCGGATGCCGATGCTTGAGACTGGTCTAAACCGATTATAATAAATCGTTTATAGCGTAATTCAAATGAAGCCTGCAAATTGCTGCCATGAGCCGTCCAATCACGTAAGAACGTATCCAATTCGTTGCGGATTTCGACCAGTTCTTCGGGTGTAAAACTACGATCGGCTTGATAAATCCAAATACGGGCATTTTCGGGCAAGGTGTTGAAGTCTGTTAGCATGGCTTTTAATTTCAAATAGAAAAAATAAATAAAATACTTATCAATGCTGATTTGCATCAGCTTAAATTCACAACGCTAAATGAGAAGTTTTCACAAATCATCGACCGAGGCAATCAGCTCAGCAATATCCATAACAGCAATCGAGCCCTCTTTCTCTTTGTTTTTGACGCCGTCGGTCATCATGGTGTTGCAGAACGGACAGGCCGCTGCAATAATTTCAGGTTGGGTTTCCAGCGCTTGCTCCGTACGTTCGATATTAACATCTTTATCACCCCTTTCAGGTTCCTTAAACATCTGTGCACCGCCGGCTCCGCAACAAAGTCCCCTTTGCTTGCAACTTTTCATTTCCACTAATTCCGCATCCAATTTCCGGATGAGTTCCCTAGGAGCCTCATACACCTGATTTGCTCGGCCAAGATAGCAGGGATCATGATAGGTGATACGCTTGCCTTTGAACTTTCCTCCTTCCAAAGAAATCTTACCCTCTTCTACCAGTTGTTTTAGAAATTGGGTATGGTGCAACACCTCATAATTACCACCAAGTCCTGGATATTCGTTTTTTATTGTATTAAAACAATGCGGGCAAGCGGTCACGACTTTTTTAATGTCGTACCCGTTCATTACCTCTATATTGGTCATGGCCTGCATCTGAAACAAAAACTCGTTTCCTGCGCGTTTAGCAGGGTCACCGGTACAACTTTCTTCTGTACCCAATACGGCAAATGAAACCTCTGCCTTATTCAAAATTTGAACAAATGCTTTAGTGATTTTCTTGGCCCTATCGTCAAAACTTCCTGCACAACCTACCCAAAATAGAATTTCAGGTGGTTCGCCAGCAGCAAAGCGTTCGGCCATCGTCGAAACCTTCATTTTTTTTTCGCTCAAACCTATACGTGTTTATCCATTATTTTTTTTGAACAGCTAAATCTTTATACAATTGGCATTTGACCTAAACAAGCCAATAGAAAAGCTCAAGAATTATGTACTTGTCGCTAGCCAGTGGATGGTATTTATTGCTCTTCAGCCCAGTTTAATCGATCCATTTGATTGAAAGGCCAGGGGGCACCATTATTTTCTAAATTTCCCATCATATTGTTTAGGTCCGTTGGTGCCGCGGACATTTCCATGACTAGATATTGACGCATGTCCATAATTATCGAAAGCGGATCGATACTGACCGGACAAGCCTGTACACAGGCATTACACGTCGTACACGCCCAAAGCTCTTCGGGTGTAATATAATCGTTCAACAATTGTTTGTCATCTGGAACGAATATACCTTTGTTGGCATCAATATTCTTTCCGACCGCCTCGAGTCTGTCGCGCGTATCCATCATTATCTTCCTTGGAGATAATTTTTTTCCAGTTTGGTTCGCCGGACATTCATCGGTACAACGTCCGCATTCCGTACAGGTGTAGGCGCTCAGTAATTGTACCCAACTCAAATCCATCACATCGGAAGCCCCGAATTTTTCCGGTTCCGTATCCTCTTGACCTTCGGTTGGTGTTGCATATGGGTCTGCTGAAGGATCCATCATTAATTGGACTTCGCGAGTTACAGATTCTAAATTCTCAAATTGTCCTTTAGGATTCAAGCTTCCAAAATAGGTATTCGGGAAAGCCAGGAGAATATGTAGATGCTTAGAAAAATACAAGTAATTTAAAAAAGCCAGAATGCCCGTAATATGTAACCACCATGCGGTACGTTCAACAAGAATCAAGTTGGCAATCGACATTCCTTCGAACAGTGGCGCCAAATACTGACTTATTGGAAATGCTCCTGCTTGTGTATAGTGTTCTGCATTCAATTGCTGCAGCTGATAATCGGCTCCGTTCATGGTCAAGAACAGTACCATGAGCACTACTTCAATATATAATATAAGGTTGGCATCCGTCTTGGGCCACCCCTTCATTTCCGGTTTCAAAAAACGCTTCAGGCGAATAGCGTTCCGGCGTAGCCAGAAAATGACCACAGCAAAAATCACTAAAATGGCCAGCACTTCAAAAATAGCTATAAGCGCGTCGTAAACGGTTCCCAAAGGTGCAAATATGCGATGCGTACCGAAGACACCATCGATAATGATTTCAAGAACTTCAATGTTAATTACTATAAAACCGACATATACGATTATATGCATTGCTCCCGCAATGGGGCGAACAACCATTTTGGTCTGTCCCAACGCAATCTTTGCCATATTCTTCCAACGTAATGCAGGATTATCGGAAACATCGACATCCCGTCCCAAGCGGATGTTTCGGCGAAGACGAATAACATTTCGGGAAAAATATCCAATACCCGCCAGAAGTAAAAGCAAAAATAAAATATTGGGAAGATATTCCATATGATGTTGGTTAAACCAATTCTTGATTAAGGCATATCACCCAGAACGATTGTTACAAACTTAAAATTCCGAAATCTGAGTGCGCTGTTGGGCAGTATCGGTGAAATGACTCTCAGAAATGCGTCAAAAAATAAAAGCAAAGTTAGTTCTGAGGTTCAGGACCCATTACGGGAGCCGTCGATGCTGGATCATCTTCAGGTAGCTCATATTCTTTTTGTTTCTTGCCGAATACCGAAACGTTAACATAGCGCTTTGGGTTTAGACGGAAATCTTGCAACAAAAGATCAAGTTCCCGAGAAGCACTATTTAAATTGGTATATAGTTTCTCATCGTTTAAAAGCTTGCCTAAAGTACCTTCGCCACTATTCATCTGCGCCATTAAATCATCTAAATTCTCGACTGAAGATTCAAGCTTGGCAAAGGTTCGGTTAAGTCCTGAATTATTAAGGGAATCGGCGAGTTTCGAAAAATTCGCGGTCAGTTCCTCAAAATTAGAAAGAGAATTGCCCAGTTTAGTTTCATTATCGCCTAGAATACGATTTAGCGCATCGGCACTTCTTTGAAAACTCGCTACCGTTTTATTCAGTCCCGCTAGAGTTTCGCGTAAGTCTTTTTTGGCCCGTGCATCTAAAACTTCATTGACATTCATCAACAACGAATCTGCATTGGTAACCGCTCCCTCTACCTTTTTCTGTAAGGGGGTCAATTGCGTTTGTAAAAGTTGGGTTAGACCTGGCTGTATCTTGCTGGGCAACGTATCTCCCGACTTAGCGCTGGCAGCGCCATCGAAGACGGGTTTGATCTGAATGCCCTTTCCACCGATAATACCTGTATCATACAATTCGGCCGGACTATTTTTTGAAAAGCCAAAATCGTCTTTAACAGAAAAAGTCACCACTAGGCTTCCTCCATGATCCTTGAACTTGATGGCATTTACTTTTCCGACAACAAAACCATTAACAGATATGGGTGTACCTACCTGCAGACCCCCTACGTCAGTATAAACCGCGTAAAGTGTTCTACCGTCTTCAAAAATCGGAGATGATTTTAAATAACTGAATCCCAATATGAATAAAAGGATGCCGCCGATGACGATAATTCCTGTTTTTATTTCCCTAGATATTTTCAAACGAAGTTCTTTTGATTGCTCACAAAATTAGAAATAAAAAATGGAAGCGTATTAGTATTTTATGCTTACTACAAATATAGTGGGAATTATCTCTTTTCCACATTTTGCCAGCTACTATGTAAATAACAATCTTTGATAAATATCGACAAAAAGTAGTACTAAATCTCTGTTATACCATTATGGAAAGATATCATTCGCCGGAAATATATGTATTACTTTCCCTAAAACTTAACCTCTCCCCGTTTCGATACACTACAATGAATGAAGTTGGATAGCCTTTTATATCAGCGTTGGATTTCAACAACTTTGCCTCTTCCAAGCTATTTGTACTACCATACATGTAGCGGTACAGATTTTTAATGGGTTCTTTTGCCACCTTGTTTAGCCCATTAAACGAATTTGGATTTAAGGTTATATCCTTTGCGCTTGCCATAAGCTGTACCTTATATTGTATTTCAGCATTTTCCAGGTTCGTATTTTCGTCTGTGCTATTTTTTTCTATCTCCTTCCCTTCTTCCGGCGCAACCCGTTTATTTGCAATAGCCACTGCTGGCTTAGCACTTATCACTACCTCACCGGGTTCGGTAACCTGCGCATTATCGGGTGTATTACGATTCGAATTCTTACTCGCTTCAGCTATGATTTCAGCGGCTTCCTTGGAGGCATTACGATTTGATTTTTTTTCATTAGCCACTTCAGTAACGGGTTTATCGGAAGACTCGCGATTGATATCCTGATTTTCTGAATTGCTTTCGCTTAAATCTCCTGGCTCTGGCACTTCTGAAACCGTACCCGGACTAAAATCGGCAATATTGGCCATGACATTATCCTTATAGGTAAGCACCGCTTCGGCAATTGCCGTTCCCATTTGTGATTGTCCTTTTTGGGAATTTAGGTACGCCCCCTCATCATTATTGGTAAGAAACCCCGTCTCGACCAGTACGCTGGGCATAAAGGTTTGATGCAGAACAATGAAGCCCGCTTGCTTTACTTTTCGGTCAACACGGTTCAGCTTGTTGGCAAAATTATCTTGTATCGCCTTAGCCAAGGCTATGCTCTGGTCTAGAAATTCTTCTTGCATAATGGTCAGCCCAATGACGGATTCCGGGGAATTGATATCGTAATCCGCATATCGGCTTCTGTAATCGTCTTCTAAATAAATAACGGAGTTTTCCTTTTTGGCGATTTCAAAATTCTGTTTATTCGCATGTAGCCCAAGAACAAAAGTACCAGCACCATGTGCTGTAGAAGTATGAGAGTCACAGTGTACCGACACGAACAGGTCAGCCCCAGCCTTATTGGCAATTTCACCTCTTCGATAGAGGTCAACGAACGTATCGTCTTTTCGTGTATAGATGACTTCAATGTTCGGAATTTTTTCCAAAAGCTCACCTGTTTTTAAGACAATATTGAGAGCAATATTCTTTTCTTTGTAACCATTGCCCAAATTTCCGGGATCATAGCCACCATGACCCGCATCAAGTACTACCGTAAATTTATCATCGTTGCGATTTTCGGAGGTACGGGTATTGGTATTGGTGTGGAAAGAGGTCAGCGACAGTACAATCAGAATACTGCAGGCAAACAAAAAAAGCTGTTTCAAGCCTGTATTTTGACTGCGTTCAGATGCCTTCATTTTGGTTAAATTTGTGGTAACTCCCTATAACGGGAACAAAAAATATATGTAAGTTTGAACTCCGTTATCTAGGGTGCTCGCCAGAAATTCCAAGCCAAACGATTACAAAAATAGGATTTATAGTCTTGCAATCAAACAATCATCGTTTAGTATTACTCGTTTTTCTATGTATTGGCGCTTGGTCGGCGGTCGCACAGGAGGGCGGCTTGGTACCCTTACCCATAAAGGCAGATAAAGACACAATTATCGCTCCACTCTTTCCGCAGCTCATTCAGAACGACACCGTATTAAAGGATTCTACCGCGATAAAGCCATCAAGTGGAAATCAGGAAATGTTACTTGATAAAATAAAGTACAAAGCGAAAGACTACGTGAAGCTTAGCCAAAAAGATCAAAAAATATATCTCTATAATGAGGCTGAAATCTATTATCAGGATACTGAACTCAAGGCCGGTATCATTATAATGGATTATGTGAAAAATGAAGTTTATGCCGGCCGTTTGAAAGATTCTTTGGGAAATTACACCCAACTTCCGTTTTTTAAACAAGGCGACAATGAAGTACGACCTGATAGTATACGCTTCAATTTCGATACGGAAAAGGCCTTAATTTTTAATTCCCGCACCGAGCAGCAGGCGGGATTGGGACAATTGGGTAGCGATGCCATGAAGGTTTATGCCCAAGTGACCAAGAAAGAAAACGATTCCGTGTATTTCATGAGCGAAGCAAAAATTACGACTTCAAAAGACACTGTGAATCCCGATTATTACATTCGCTTGCGCAAGGCTAAATTTGTGCCTAAGAAAAAAGTGATTGCCGGTTTCAGTAACCTGTATATTGCCGATGTACCAACACCCATCGGTTTGCCCTTTGCCTATTTTCCACTTACGGTCGGGCGTACGGCCGGTCTCATGATGCCTACTTTCGGTAACGATCCGAATCGAGGCTATTTTTTACAGAACGGTGGGTACTATGTACCTTTTAGCAACTATGCCGATTTAACCCTGACAGGGGATTTTTACACTAACGGAAGTTACGGTTTTCGTACCCAAAGTGTGTATACAAAACGATATAGATACCGTGGAAACGTTAATTTTAGATACGAGAATTTGGTGACCAGCCAAAAAGGTTTCGATGACTACAATAATAGTACCGCATATAACATTCAAATATCACATTCCCAAGACCAAAAGGCGAGTCCGAATTCACGGTTTTCGGCTTCAGTGAACCTTGGTAGCACCTCGTATTATCAACAGTCCCTAAACCAGGTGAACCTACCCTTAACCCAAAACAACAACCTTTCATCATCGATATCCTATTCTAAAACTTTTCCCGCCTATCCATCGGTGAATATGAGCCTTACCGCCTCCCACTCGCAGAATACCAGTCCGTCTGCACGTGAAAATCCTGAGGAAAAAAATATTCAAATGACCCTACCGACCTTTCAGGCAAGTGTTGAACGTATTTTTCCGTTTGCCAAAAAAGACGGTATTAAAAAGGGAGTCATTCAAAATGTTAACTTCCAATATGATGTGAATGCCCGTAACCAATTGACCACCAATGACACGGATTTTTTCACAGCAGCTATGTTCGACGATGCCAAGATTGGGGCCAGACACAGAATACCTATTAGCACCAACTTTAAGGTAGCAAAATTTTTCAGTGTCAGTATGGGCGGTAGTTACGAAGATGTTTGGTCTTTGGAAACCTTTCGTCAGCGCTACATACCGGCCACGGAAGCTGCTAGGGGCGAGATTATAAGGGATACCATACCTGGTTTCGACCGCTACAACACCTATAATTTCAGCACCAGTATAGGTACCACTATTTATGGGACCTTTAATTTTGGCGAAGATAAAAAGATTCAAGCTATACGGCACGTAATGCGCCCCTCACTAAGTTATGGTTACGCCCCTTCATTTGACCAGTTCTACGATGAATATTTCAATTCAGACCTCGATGAGCTCATAGAATACAGTAGGTTCGATGGTACGTTGAATGGGGCACCAAGCTTGGGCAAATCAAGTAGTCTAAATTTTTCATTGGCCAATACCCTTGAAGCCAAGGTCACAGATAAGGATTCAACGGCCACAGAGGCTAAAAAAGTACCTATACTGAGTAATTTCAATCTTTCGACGGGTTATAATTTTGAATCTGACTCGCTTAAATTGAGTCCGTTACGCGTAAATGGCGGTACCAATATTTTGAACAATAAAATGTCAATCAACTTTTCTGCGGGTCTAGATCCCTATGCCATTGATAATAATGGAAGGCGCATCAATACATTCAATGTCGATAATGGTGGAAGCCTTTTTCGTCTAACTGCTGCAAATATCAATATTGGCTACTCCATCGATAGTAAGACTTTTGGCAAAAAAGAAGAGGAGGAGGACGAGGAAGAAGATTATGATGAGTATGACTATGTGGCGCAAAGCGGCGGCCGTGATGACGACCTGTTCGGAAGGGCGGATAATTATAACGATCGGCTGGTAGATGACGATTATGGAGAAGATGATGACGAGGATGTAGAAAATCCCGCTTACGCTACAACCATTCCCTGGAATTTCCGGTTGGCCTATTCTGCCAGCTATTTCAACTCGGCCCGGCAGAATGAATTTAGTAGCCATTCCCTCATGTTTTCGGGAGATATTGAGCTATCACCTCGTTGGAAGGTTGGGGGTTCATCAGGTTATGACTTTAAGAACAAGGGCTTTACCCTCACCCAATTGCGCTTTGAACGCGACCTTAAAAGTTTCCGTATGAACTTCAACTGGACGCCTTTCGGTACCTACTCACGTTGGTACTTTTTTATCGGAATTAAAAGTTCGATATTGAGCGATCTCAAGTGGGAAAATCGCAGCCAGCCGTCAAGAGTAGGTAGATAGGTTGATTGAAAAATCTAAATAAACTTTATGAAAAAAATAATCAACACCTCTAAAGCACCAGCACCGATCGGACCTTATAATCAAGCTGTTCTCAATGATACTACTTTATATATTTCAGGACAGATTCCCATGGATGGCGCAACCGGCAACTTGATAACCGGGGATATAAAGGAAGCAACACGACAGGTCATGGAAAATTTAAAAGTTATTCTTGAAGAGGCCAATATGACTTTCGACAATGTTATAAAATCCACCATTTTTTTAACGGATATGACTCAATTCTCATCCGTAAACGAAGTCTACGGGTTGTACTTTAGCACTGAAAGCGCGCCAGCCCGAGAAACCGTAGAAGTCTCTAACCTACCAAAATTCGTAGATGTCGAAATTTCGATGATTGCGTCCTTTTAAAGCTAATAATTAGGCTTGCTGCTTAATTTCTGCAGCAAAGTTTTTTTCCGATAGCTATGAATTACATCTCTTTGACTAGAAGACTTGACAATTAGATATTTGCTAAATACATATTAGCATTTTGGACTAATCATACTTACTAAACAGATTGCTATCCTTTTTACTGACTACTCCATCACAGCGTCTCCCGATGAAATTCCATTAGCCCTTCAATGGGTCTTTGTCGTATAACCCCAACTATCAAATCGTTGCGTTCAAGAACAGCGGTGAGTTCCTTTCGCAAATAATGTGCAATACTACCAACGAAATTTATCGGCACTTTGGTGGCCAAGTCAAACTGCATTATATAATTATTAATAAATTGCTGAAAGCCCTTATCAATAACTCCTCTTGAATAGGGATGGTCTTTATTTTCAACAAGAAAACGGGCAAATGTCGCTAGATAGGTATTCGGGTTGGGCTGCTTGTAAAGATTCTCTTTGATAACATCGGCCTCAAGGTCATATTCCCTCGCAAATTTTTCCCCTAGGTCCTTGGGCATCTTATTAAAGTAATAGTCTCGTATCAATTTTCTTCCAAAGAAGTTACCGCTTCCATCATCCATGGGAATATATCCTAAGGATGTCACCTTTTGATGCAACTGTTCCCCATCGTAATAGCTGCAGTTAGATCCTGTACCTAAAATACACACGATGCCTTGATGACCCACTTTCGTTGTTGCAAATATTGCGGCAAAAGTATCCTCTTTTACATCGGCCTGTGCGTTCGGAAAATAGCTTTTAAATATTTCACGTAAGAATTTTTTCATACGATCGGTGCCACAGCCCGCGCCATAAAAATGAAGTTGAGTAACTTCTTCCTTATTTTTCGAAAGTTCAAAATTATTGGCCAATCGGTCTTCAATTACATTTCTCGTCAAAACTTCTGGACTTAAGCCCAGGGTTTGGGTAATGAATAGTTGATTTCCCTTTTTATCCAAAGCTATCCAATCGGATTTTGTTGCGCCACTATCTACTATCAAAATCATATACTGTATTTAAAAGTTCTCACATTTAGAATCATCCCTAGAGAATATTCCGCTAAAATATCATTACTCTTTTGCACTTCGCAATCAATACTACTCTCAAAAACAGAGTACACAGTCTTTATTGTACCTACCAAAAAAGAATCCTGAAAATAAGCAAAAGATAGCCTAATTTCAGGATTCCGGTAAAGAAAAACATTAAAAATTATAAACTCGCTACATGCTGGGCCAAATCTACCATTTTATTGGAGAATCCGGCTTCGTTATCGTACCAGCAAACTAATTTGTAAAACTTAGAATTCAACTCCATTCCGGCACCTGCATCAAAAATACTTGTGCGGGGATCGCTAACGAAATCTTGCGAAACCACCTCTTCTTCGGTGTAACCTAAAACTCCTTTCAATTCACCTTCCGAAGCGGCTTTAAACGCTTTTTTAATCTCTTCATACGAAGTTTCCTTCTCTAAACGAACGGTCAAATCGACAACAGAAACATCTGCAGTAGGTACTCTAAAAGCCATTCCGGTTAATTTTCCTTCCAATGCGGGAATCACTTTTGTTACCGCTTTGGCAGCACCGGTTGAGGCTGGTATGATATTCAATAATGCACTTCGGCCGCCTCTCCAATCTTTTTGCGAAGGGCCATCAACTGTCATTTGGGTAGCCGTAGTGGCATGAACCGTGGTCATCAAAGCTTCTTCGATGCCAAAATTGTCGTTCAATACCTTAGCCATTGGCGCTAAACAGTTTGTTGTACAAGATGCGTTAGATACAATTGTATTCGATGCCTTCACATCTTTGTGGTTTACGCCCATGACAAACATAGGAGCATCAGGGGAAGGAGCGGAAATCACTACTTTTTTGGCTCCACCGTCGATATGCTTCTGCGCCATGTCCAGTGTTTTGAAAATACCGGTACATTCGGCTACAATTTCGACACCAACAGCATCCCATTTTATATTTTTAGGCTCTCTCTCAGCAGTTATCCTTACGGTTTTTCCATTAACTACAAGATGACCGTCTTCAACCTCTACCGAACCATCGAATTTTCCATGTACGGAATCGTATTTCAAAAGGTACGCCAAGTGCTCAACTTCCAAAAGGTCGTTTATAGCCACTACATCGACACCTTCTCTTCGAACGCTCTCTCTGAAGACCAATCTTCCGATGCGTCCAAATCCATTAATTCCAATTTTTAAATCTGACATATATAAGTGTATTTAAGATTAGTATATGTTATTTTATGTGGTCATGATCTCGGATACCCGAATCAATTCCTTATCTATTTTTGTGTGTCCCTTTATGGCTTTACTTATCGGGGTCAAAATAATCTTATTGTTTTGAATACCTACCATAAAGTTAGTTTGCCCCTCTAAAAGGCTTTCTACAGCTTTGACCCCCATTCTACTCGCAAGGACACGATCGAAACAAGAAGGGGCACCGCCACGTTGCATATGGCCTAGGACCGATACGCGGACATCATATATAGGTAGGTGTTCTTCTACGTACTCCTTAAGTTCAAAAACACTCTTTCCAATCTTATCGCCTTCTGCTACAACTACTATACTCGATGATTTTCCGGACTTTTTACTTCGTTTCAAAGATTCAAGCAAACGTTCGAGCCCCCTGTTTTCTTCGGGAATCAAGATTTCTTCAGCTCCGGCACCAACACCTACATTGAGGGCAATATGACCTACATCCCTACCCATTACTTCAACAAAAAATAATCGGTTATGCGAACTGGCAGTATCCCTAATCTTATCGATAACATCTACGACCGTATTCATTGCCGTGTCGAAACCGAGCGTGTTCGAAGTACCGAAAATATCGTTGTCTATAGTACCGGGTATACCGATAATGGGAAAATGGTATTCTTCATTGAATTTTAAAGCTCCGGTGAAACTACCATCGCCACCAATGACTACAAATGCATCGATACCCTCAGCCTTTAGTTGCTCGTAGGCCATTTTGCGACCTTCGACCGTTCTAAATTCGGAACATCGGGCAGATTTGAGTATAGTGCCTCCCTTGTTAATAATGTTGTTGACACTTCGAGCGTCCATCGGCTTAAAATCACCTTCGATCATCCCTTGATAACCCCGGTAAATACCAACGCATTCTACTTTCATATAGGCGCACGTACGAACGACGGATCTGATTGCCGCATTCATGCCAGGGGAATCACCACCTGAGGTTAAAACCCCTATTTTCTTTATTTGTGGATTCATAAAAAAAACTAAGCTGCAAAACTACGAAATTGGTTTGTATTCAAAGAAGATAGCAGGTTCTAATTTAACGTATTCATAACGCATCAAACGTTTTCGTAAAAAATAAACAGGGAAAATCGAAAATGCTTAAGAAGTTAAGTGTTTTTAATCACTGACTACAGAAGACTGTTAGCCAAATACTTTCAAGCGCATGGTATTACCAAAGAGGTAAAACTGGTTGACCTAGGGCACTAAAAAGTGATTTTAAACTATGAAATTAATTTTCAACGTCTTCCTTTTGTCTTTGAATAAAATTGTAATAAGCTATCTCTTCCCATCACGGCTGTCGGTACTTTGTCGGCTGGCGGCAATTCTTTTTTAGATTCCCCATCCCGTTGCATAATTTTTCGGAAAAGTGCCCGAAAACTGTCGAAGTCTACTTCGTACTGAAGCCCTACACCTTGGGTATATCCAAGACGATCCGCTAAGTATTCTCGTATTTCGTTTTCCCTATTAAAAAATTTGGCGCTCAATGTGCCCTGTTCGTTCAGTAAGAGTTGAATCTCAAAATTACCAGCGACAACCGTTTCGGTACTTCCACCAACGGGTACCCCGACCTTTCCATTGAACAAAACACGATCGCTTATTTGGGTTGACACCGTTACCCCTACCCTGCTTTCAGTTTGAAAATCGGAAGTACGGTCAATAAAACCTTGTTCGTACGACAACCCGAGATTGAACTTTTCATTTTCACCAAGTACCTGGTTCAGTATGCCCGATGCCGATTGCAGTAGATTACCGGTAACCGCTTGCTGATTGATGCCGGTCTGGTCATTGACAAAAGAGCCTTGCGCCAACAGAAATAGGGCGTTTCGCTCTTCAACGGCAGGATCTTGCAACCGATACTCCAATTCAGACTGTACGATGGAGTTCGTACCGGGGAAGTCGATATTGAATTCGATATTAGGACTCTCAAGCTCTTCGGTCAATCGAATCACTACTTCGGTTGGAATACGCCTAGTGTAGCCGGGGTCGTCAAGTAGGGGTGCCGGATTGGCGTTGAGGGCGTAAACCGCTTCCAAATTTAAAAGTGCTTTGAGCGGTTCACGGTTCCAAACTAGGGTTCCACCAGGTTTTACCTTGAAGGTTTTATTGATAACGCCCCCGAATTTGTAGTTGTATTCCCCATCTACCACAACGAAATCGCCAAACATTTCAAAGGCCCCACGGGTATTGATACGAATAAGAATAATGCCTACCCCACTTCCCTTTAACGAGCTTCCGGTTTCAATATCAGTTACAATTTCAACTTCGGCATCTGGTGTTACGTCTAAATCAAAAGTAAGTTCCAAACCCTCAAACCCATCCAACGTACGTTGTTCGTCTATACTCTGAAGTTTGTTTTTTTCTACAAAATTAATAAAGGAATAGTCACCTACCGATGCTACGTCACTCAATGGAATCTTCAAGGAGGTGCCCCTTGCCGTTTCACCTTCCACTTTAATGTTCAATGCTTTGGTAGGACCGAATATGCGTCCGTTTCCATTCAAATATCCGGTACCATAATACAAGATTTCTTCCTCAAATTCGGTATTCAGGATTAAGAACCGGTTACCGTTGGTATCTACATTTAAATCGAGAACCCAATCCTTAAAAAAGGAATGACTGATTGTTCCGTTTAAACTTGCCTGGGTTTTCTTAGCGACATCGGTAACGAGAACGTTTTCGAAATCAAAGGTCTGATCGTAAAGATTGACCCTACTTTCGGGACCAAAACTATAGTCAACATTGAGATAGGGCACCCCCAAACCTGCGTTGTTCAAAGTGAGTAATCCAGTAAACTCGGGATTGTTCACCGGACCCAATATTTTGGCACTACCACTTATATCGCCCCGAATATTACTTAAGATCGGTTCCCCTAATGGTGCAAAAGGCTCAAGATCGAAATTCTTGAGCTCAACGGAAAGATTGGCTTCAGGCGTATCGCTCTTATTGTCGATATTACCGAAAACAAGCATTTTTTCTATGCCCTTATCCACTAATTGCGAGTTCACCGAAAAGTCGGTGAGATCTTTGTTGCCTACAATGCCAACGGTCAAATCACCCAACCGAATGTCATTGATTGAAAAGTCTTCGATGGCCAAATTTGACGAGGGCAAGTAAATGTCATCCTTTTGCAATATGTTCAGGGTGCCGTTTACCTCTCCCTTTAGTTTAAGGCTATCGATAGCCGGTGCAATCTTGTTCAGCGATACTATCTTGAATTGCAATTCTAGATCTTTATAGGTCGAATCGGCCAGTTCGCCGCGAAGCCGAATCTGCTCTTCTTGGTCGTTGTTCATCACGATTTCTTCGATGTTGATACTATCCAAAGTGCTGTTGAATATTACTTTGTTCTTATTGTCGTTGTCTTTGTTCAACGTCCAGGTATTGCCCTTAAAGCTTACATCGGAAGTCTTCAAGCCAATAACGGATTTGTTATTTGCGTTGAAAGTGTGGTAAAAATTGAGGTTGTAGCTGTCGTCGAACTCACTACCGCCCTTGAACTCCGTACGAAAGAACAGGGTATCTTTTAAAGTAGTGTTAATTAGATTAAAGTCTTTGACATCATAATAGCTGTTCGAAAGATCTCCGACCGAGATAAAGGTATTGAACAAAGGGTTTTTATTGTCGATTCGAATGTCTATGTCGTCGGCCTCGTTACCATAGGCTACGATACTTGGGGACTTAAAATTGAGTTTGAAATCGCCCTTATCGGCCACGATATCCCCTTTTATAAAAGTATTGGGATCAAATTTCACCTCAGGAAAGAAAACATCAACAATCTTATTGTAAATCTTAAAATTAAAGGCCAGCGTCTGTCCACTCGAAATTTCAAAAGGCCGATAGTTAGTGTAGATACTTCCTAAAGAATTCTGAAGCAATTTTCCCAGTTCGCGAACCTTGAAATTGCCTTTTAGATATCCTGTTATGATATCCGGCGAATTAATATCGATAATACGGATGGAATCGTTCTCAAAATTGGATGATACCTTAAAATCCTCAAAATAGTAAACATCGTTCTTATTTTTGAAGACGGTCTTGGTGAAATTGACATCCCCTTCAATATCATCAAACGTATTTCCGGTGATGTTCATATTAATACTTCCCTTAAAAATGGAAACACTATCGTTTATGAAGTTCAGTTGCTTAAGGTCTGCATATTCTACATTCGCGATAAAGTTGAAATCATTACGAACAGACCCGAAGTCAGCCAATCCCGTAAAATCGAATTTTAGGTTTTCATCATCGGCCAAGAGGGTGCCGTCGAAGAGTTGGTCTTTTAAAATACCCGAAACCTTTACGTTATTATACTCGTAATCATTAAAGTTTAGGGAATACACTTCTCCGATGACTTCCGTATTCAAAGTTTCCTGCACAAAACCCTTTCCTTCGACATTTACATCAAGGGTTGTTTTACCCAACTTTGAATTTTCGATAAAGCCGCCCAAATCGAAATCGATAAGGGAAATAAATCCTTTATAGGTCGCATTATCGATATTATTAATGTTCGATAAGTCTAGGTCTAGGTAACTACTACCAATGGCGGTGTTCAGGTTGACCTTGGTACGGATAGAGGTTTCGGTAACGGTGGCGTCGCCCCTGATGGTAAATTGACCCAGCTTTTCAAAGGATGATGGTATGGATTTACCTAAAATATTCGGCATCAACGAACGAAGCTCGTAATAGCTCGAACTTACATTTTTAATATCGGCACGCATAAAAAAGGGCTTCGATACCGTAAATAAGTTCTTAAAATTAAAATCCCCTCGAATACCGGTATTGTCAGACTGTAGAAAAAGTTGCTCCGTATTCAAATCATTTAATACCCCGGACAAGTGAGAAGAGAAATTCACTTCTTTACCCTTGCCGAATTGATCGTATAGTAAGTTTATCTCATCGAAAGCCACGGTCGAATCATCAAAGTCTGCCGTAAGATTCACCTTGTTTAAGAAATCGGCAAAATCTTCCCTTTCGTAGTCAAAAACCAGATTGCCCTTCAAAAGGGATGCCGGTGTACGAATCTTAAGGGAATCGAAACGCATCTGCTGCTGTGTGTATTTGAAACGAGTAGCCATTTCGTTCACCTGAATGCCCCTATCGCTAATAAATGACATACCGCCAATATTGGCGGTCACTTCTGTTCCATCAATTTGGAAATCGGTAGCATTAATATTTAGTTCACTAAAGTTTAGCAGTTGAGGGCTAGTATTATTTTCATCGATCAGTTTAAAATTACTATTGGCAATCTTAACATTGGAAGACGAAAAAAAGAAAGAAGGTCTATTGGGATCTTTAGGTCTACCATCATCAAGCTTATCAATAAAAACTTCTAAATTGGTACTTGTGGTATCACGATACGTTTTCAGCTTAAAATCAAGCCTGTCAATAGCGATATCTCCGAATTCCAATTTTCCTTTAATCAGATTGCGAACACTCAAAATTGATGTGGTAAGATCGTTGACATAGAACAAAGTGTCTCTACGATAATCTTGAATATGTACACCCTTTAGGTTGGTATTCCATGATATTAATGAAATGCGCAGCTTTTCGATACTGATGTGTGTGCCGAAATCTTTGTTTATCGTGTCAGCTGCATATCGTGCAAAACCCGTCTGAACAATGGGCAGGGAAAGTATGAGCGTACCCAAAACACAGATCAACAGTAGCACCAGCACGGTGCGAATCAGTATTTTTCTCAGCTTTTTGATAAATTCTAGATGTTAGATATGCTCTATGGGTCTACGCAAATAATAATTAATACATATCGGTCTGACAGGTCTCTTGATTTCGCATAATTCCACGCTCAACAACCGATATGGACAAATTTTGTTATTTAGCCCCTAAATTAAATAACTTTACGACCAAATTTTATTCCAAACTGTTGAAAGAACAAGATATTTATATTCTCGCCATTGAATCCTCTTGTGATGACACTTCAGCTGCCGTTTTAAGGGGAAAAGAAGTATTAAGCAATGTAGTCGCCACCCAACAAATACATGAACAATATGGGGGAGTCGTACCCGAATTGGCTTCGCGTGCGCACCAACAACATATCGTTCCGGTGGTACATCAAGCCTTGGCCAAAGCAAATATCGACAAAAAAGCGGTATCTGCCATAGCTTTTACGCGCGGACCGGGGCTTATGGGTTCACTTCTGGTGGGCACTTCATTTGCAAAATCCCTTGCCCTAGGTCTGGAAATTCCGCTCATTGAAGTAAATCATATGCAAGCCCATATTTTATCCCATTTTATAGAAGATTCGAATAGCAGCGTACCTGATTTCCCATTTTTGGCATTGACCATAAGCGGTGGGCATACCCAGATTGTTATGGTGAAGGACTACTTTGAGATGGAAATATTAGGTGAAACTTTAGATGATGCCGTGGGCGAGGCTTTCGACAAAAGCGCTAAAATACTTGGATTACCCTATCCAGGCGGACCATTGGTCGACAAATATGCCCAGTCTGGCAATCCCGATGCTTTTCCGTTTCCAAGACCTAAAGTAGAGGGACTAAATTTTAGTTTTAGTGGCTTGAAAACGAGTATCCTCTATTTTGTACAGCGGGAAACGGCCAAAAATCCGGATTTTATAAAGCATAATTTAGAGGATGTATGTGCCTCAATCCAGAAGACAATCATTGGAATTTTGATGGCCAAACTTAAGAAAGCCTCTAAACAGACTGAAATTAAACGGATTGCAATTGGCGGTGGTGTTTCCGCTAATTCCGGTATTAGGGATGCATTAAAACGGGCCGAGGCGAAACACGGCTGGTCGACGTATATGCCAAAATTTGAGTACTGCACCGACAATGCCGCAATGATCGGTATTGTAGGATATTTTAAATACAGGCAAGGTAAATTTACAGATCAAGGCATAACGGCTAAGGCTAGGTATGCTATTGAAGACTAGTTATTTAATATGTTCAGTTTAATTATAAAACCGTAAGCTCGTTAGATATTTTTTACCCTCCTAATTGTATTGAGCCAGCTGAAATAAAACTTTTCCGTACTTTAGTTCCTATGCAACTATTCTATACTCCCGATCTTGACAAAGATGCATCGCAGTTCACTTTTCCGGAAGATGAAAGCAAACATATCGTAAAAGTATTGCGGAAGAAGTCCAACGATACGTTACACATTACCAATGGTAAAGGTTTACTTTTTGAGGCAAAAATTAAGGATGCCAATCCCAAAAAGTGTAGTGTAGAAATCATTTCGGAAACTAAAAAGCACAAAAAGAGATATTGGTTTCATCTCGTTGTTGCCCCTACAAAATCAAACGATCGTTTCGAATGGTTTTTGGAAAAGGCGACTGAAATCGGGGTAAGTGAGATAACCCCAATTATCTGCGAACACTCTAAACGTAAAACCGTAAAACTTGAGCGATTGCAAAAGGTTGTGCAGTCGGCCATGAAACAGAGCCTACGGTCTTATCTTCCGAAATTGAACGAAGCAGTCACACTAAACGAATTTCTTAAAAAGGAACACAACGGGCTTTTATTTATAGCGCACTGTGCAGAGCACGGAAGAGTTGATTTAAAAAGAAGAATTGCCCCTGACCATGATGTTACTATATTAATAGGTCCTGAAGGTGATTTTTCAGATGCTGAAATTCAATTGGCCAAAGAAAAGGAATTTGTGGCCGTGTCCCTCGGAGAGGCGAGATTACGCACAGAAACAGCGGCCGTTGTAGCCTGTTCAACCATAAATTTGATCAATGATCGATGATTCCCTATCTCAAATCGGAAATCTTATCGAATAACAGCAGATTTTGCCGCTCCGGTAATATCTAAATTTTGATTCTCAGCCAAAAGTAGTAAGCTTATCTTCTCGTTGGTTTTGACAATATCGGGAATCTTCATACATGATATTCCATCATTTTCGTTTACGGCAATTTTTTTTTACGGCAACCACAATATTACTATTGGTCAAACTGCGGTTGCGATTTTCTCCTCGATTAACTTTGGTAGTTCGTTGGTCTAGTACCAGGACTGACCTGAGATTTTTATCGGTAAAATTTCCCTTAATCTTATAGGCAAAAGTAATGCTGTCACTATTCCCGTTTACACTAGATAGCACAATCTCATTCTCAGGCGTCAAACTTTCAAACCTTTGTATCGCACCGGCTACCAGACTAGCATTAGAACCTACAAAGTGTTCTTTTCCATTTACGACAAGTTCAGGTGTATAATTACTCCTACTTTTAAGCTTACTATTATACTTACGCTGTCTTTCAGTGTTTTTAGCATTGCTGAAAGGGTCTTGCCAACCGATATAGTTCCAATAGTCTATGTGATAAGACAATGCAAATACCGTATTTTCGTTCTTTTGTTTTACAGAATTCAATAGAATATCCGCCGGTGGACAGCTAGAACAGCCTTGACTAGTAAACAGTTCTAAAACCACGATCGGCAAGTAATTTTTGTTTTCGTTTACGCACTTTTCGGTATTATTGGTGGTGGATCGATGAACATTAGTAAAAGCCATAAAGGCCACTCCTATCGAAACAATTAATGGAATAGCAATTTTTTTAAGGCTCATAATGCATATTTTTGATAAATATTATTTGACCTATGATACGTATAATGTTGAGTCGTTCGAATCTGAGTAGACTTACGCTTTACTTTGCTTTTATCATGCTGGGTTTTACCTTGGCCAACGCACAACAAATCGCTGTATTAAAATATAATGGTGGTGGTGATTGGTATGGCAATCCGACGGCACTACCCAATCTGATACGATTTTGCAATGCTAATATAGGTACTAAGATTGCCGAGAAACCAGAAACCGTAGAAGTGGGAAGCTCGACCATATTTCAATACCCTTTTTTGCACATGACGGGCCACGGCAATGTCGTTTTTTCGCAAGATGAGGCCGACAACCTGCGCACTTATTTGTTATCTGGAGGATTTTTACATATCGACGATAACTTTGGTATGGCCCCCTATCTCAAAAAAGAGCTTGTCAAGGTATTTCCCGATAGCGAATTGGAAGAACTCGGAACGGACCATCCCATTTTCAAGACCGTCTATCCATTTCCGGATGGCTTGCCCAAAATACACGAACATGATGGAAAACGACCACAGGCCTTTGGCGTAATTCACGAAAATCGATTGGTGTTACTTTTTACATTTGAAAGTGATATTGGTGATGGATGGGAAGATCCTTCCGTACATAATGACCCGGAAGCTATTCGTAAAAAGGCATTGGAAATGGGCGCTAATATAATAGCCTACGCTTTCGAAAAATAACCAAAGGATTACAAATGACCTCAAAGACAATATCAAATGGAATTTTAAGAGCACTGGCCATAGTTTTTGGCATTTGCTTACTCTTCTATTTCCTATGGAAAATTCAATCTGTAATTGCCTATTTAACCATTGCGGCTGTAGTTGCACTTATTGGAAGCCCCATTGTGTATTTCTTGAGAACAACATTAAAATTTCCGAATCTTTTGGCGGTAATATTCACCATTCTTTTATTACTAGGACTATTTGCAGGCATCTTCGTACTGTTTGTTCCTCTTTTGACAGAACAGGGCAAGAACTTGTCCCTTCTTGATATTGACGCCCTTCAGCAAAACATCGATTCACTCTATAGTGAGATTATCCAATATTTTGGGGCCTCACCGCAAAGTTTTAATCAACTGCTTCAAGAAACGGATATTGAAAAGAATTTTCTGGCTCGTTTAGATGTCGGTTTTATACCCAATTTTTTAAATTTGTTTTTAGAAACGCTAAGCACTGCAAGTGTGGGACTATTCTCGGTGCTTTTTATTTCTTTTTTCTTTTTGAAAGACCGTTTATTGTTAGAAAAAGGAATTTTGGCTTTCGTGCCCAAAACAAATGAGACAAAAACTAAAAATTCAATAACGAAAATAAACGGACTACTATCGCGATATTTTGTAGGTCTGTTATTACAAATTTTTGTGCTTTTCGTTATCTATAGTATTACCTTACTTATAGTCGGTATTGAAAATGCTATCGTAATTGCCTTTCTCTGCGCACTCTTCAACGTCATACCCTACGTAGGTCCGATTATCGGTGGATTGATTATGATAGTGCTTACCATGACGAGTAACTTGGGTTCGGATTTCAGTACCGTAATACTTCCCAAGGCGGGATATGTTTTTATAGGTTTGGCCGTGGGTCAAGTAGTGGATAATTTCTTCTCTCAACCCTTGATTTTTTCCAATAGCGTCAAATCCCATCCCCTTGAAATTTTCTTGATTATTATCATTGCGGGCTTGCTGTTCGGAATCGTCGGAATGATTGTTGCTATACCCGGATATACCGCGTTAAAAGTGATTTTAAAGGAATTTCTGGCCGATAATAAGCTGGTGAAATCCTTAACAAGAAGTTTATAGCATAGCTATGAACGAAAACATTTTAAATACCGATGTTCAAAATTTCATTCGCGAAAATCTGAATATCGACATCGTTTCAGTGCTATTTAAAAAACCGTTTTTTGATAGCATTTCCAACCAAGAAATAGCACAACAGTTAGAGGCTCGAAAAAAATCCGAAAAAAAGTTACCTACTTGGTTCTCAACTTTTGATATTTATTACCCCGACCCCCTAAACATTGAACAAACATCCTCAGAAATTACCGCAGCCTATAAATCCGAAATCATTTTGGGAAAATCCGTTGTGGATATTACTGGGGGATTTGGTGTGGACAGCTTTTTTTTCAGCAAGAAATGTGAGCATGTTTTTCATTGTGAAATCAATCGGGAACTATCCGAAATAGCATCCCATAATTTCAGGAAACTAGGAGCCACGAACATAAAGACCGAAGCCCAAAATGGAATCGAGTTTTTAAGGAATTCCAAAACAAGATTCGATTGGGTATATGTTGACCCATCGCGAAGAAATGAACGTAAAGGGAAAGTTTTTCAATTGTCAGACTGTCAACCCGACCTTACTACGGAATTGAATTTGTTATTTGAAAAATCGGATAATATTTTAGTAAAGACGTCACCTTTGCTTGACTTCTCCATCGGTATTTCGGAATTACGAAATGCAAAGGAAATTCATGTTGTTGCCGTTGATAATGAAGTAAAGGAATTGTTATGGCTTCTCAAAAAAGATTATTCTGGAGAAATACATATTAAAACTGTCAATTATACAAAAGCTATTACTGAGAACTTTGATTTTCGATTATTAGATGAAAAAAAGACTACCGCTCAGTTATCCCTCCCGCTATCCTATTTATACGAGCCTAATGCTGCAATCCTAAAATCGGGAGCGTTCAAGCTTCTTGGGAATCAATTCGGTATAAAGAAACTGCATCCGAACACCCATTTATACACATTTGACAAACTCATAGATTTTCCAGGCCGTAGATTTAAAATAAATGAAGCTTTGCCGTATACGAAAAAGAATATGAGATTTTTGAATATTTATCAAGCTAACATCAGCACACGTAATTTTCCCGAGAGCGTGTTTGCTATTCGAAAAAAGTTCAAAATTAAGGATGGGGGAGAACACTATCTCTTTTTTACGAGCGATTTAGATAAAAGGAGAATGGTCTTATCTTGTTCAAAACTTTAAATAAAAGATCTAACCAACTTTCCACAAATAAAAGGTCTTTTGATTCA
>DRGL01000063.1 GCA_011050085.1 Pricia antarctica
GGCCCGTTATTATCATTCTTTTCAATAACTCTCCCCGAGAAAACCAATTTTAGAGAGCTTTACATCATGAAAGAGGAAATCAAAACGATTTGGATTGATCTAAACGAAGAGTTGTATAGCTTCATCTTTAAAAAAGTCAAAAATGAACCAATCGCAAAAGATATTCATTCAGAGGTTTTTTTGAAAATCCAAACCAAGGTCCTTCAACTCAAGCACACGTCCAAACTCACGTCGTGGGTCTATCAAATTACAAGAAATACTATCCTCGACCACTTCCGAAGCATAAACCCTAAGAACATCCCAATAGAAGACCTTGACGTTCCAGAAACAGAAATCGAGGACTTCAACTACGCAAATCTCAGTACGTGTATCACCCAAAAAATTCAAAAGCTGTCTGACAAACACAAGGAGGCCATTATATTGACCTCCTTTCAAAATTATTCTCAGAAAGAGCTGTCCGCACATTTACAACTTTCCTACTCCGGTACCAAATCAAGGGTTCAAAAAGCAAAGGAAATTTTAAAAGAGAATATTCTTGATTGTCCGAATGTCACATCCGACAAGGGGGGAAATTTACTGGACTTTGAAAATAATCCAAGTTAAATACGTCTTTTTGTCCATAGTCGCGTCTATACTATGTAACCTTTAAAATTAGTAAGATGGATACGTATAAGACAATCAAAGTACAAATCATCAATGCCTTTGTCGACAACGGAGAGGGTGGTAATCCGGCAGGTATCGTTTTGGATGCAGACATGCTTTCGGCTAAAGATAAATTGGAAATTTCCAAAAAAGTGGGTCTATCGGAAACTGCTTTTGTATCCGAATCGAAAAAAGCGGATTTTAAATTGGATTTCTTTACCCCAACCAGGCAAATCGCACATTGCGGACACGCCACTATAGCCACATTCTCTTATTTAAAGCAGATAGGAACTTTAAAGACAGACAACACTTCCAAAGAGACCATAGAAGGTAATCGAAAGATAAAAATTATCGAAGACCTTGCATTTATGGAACAACTGGCTCCAAGCTACGTTGACGTCACCCATAAAGAGGGAATAATTCTAAACTCTTTGGGATTGAAAAAAACCGATCTTATTCCGGAAACCCCTATCCGGTTGGTAAATACCGGAAATTCATTTATTATTGTCCCGGTTGCCAGCGCAGCGATTTTAAAAAATATAGTTCCCGATTTTGAGTTGATAGAAACAATCAGCGAAGAATTTGAACTCATCGGATTCTACATCTTCACTACGGATACCGAAAGCACCGAACGGGATGCCACTTCAAGAATGTTCGCACCACGCTATGGCATTTTAGAGGAAGCTGCCACCGGAATGGCCGCTGGACCGCTAGCTTGTTATTTGTATGACGTTTTTGGAAGTACAAAGACTCAATTTGCGATTCAGCAAGGTAAATTTATGGCTAAACCCTCCCCCAGCTTGATTCAAGTCGATTTAAAAATTGAGGATGGTAAAATTGCTGGTGTAATGGCCGGAGGAAAAGGTATATTGAAATCGGAAATGGAAATAAAGATTAAGGTGTAAGGATGTGGACCATTAAAGAATCTCAACTAACGAACATCGCCCATTTTTAAGAAATCGGCAACTTCAAGCTATTGCATACTTTGCGGAACTACATATCATAAAATATTAAAAGTATAGTAGACCGATGCGCATTGATTATATAAGCCGAAGCGAAAGAAAAGCGTATTGAAGAATCAAAATCAAGCTTATATGAAACAAAACCTATTAAAACCCATAGGCATTTTAGGCGGTATGAGCTCAGCGGCCACTGGGGAGTATTATCAGCTGATCAATAAAAAGGTCAAAGAAAAAAGGGGCGGACATACCATCGCAGAATTGATTATTTATAGCGTTAATTTTGCAGACATAGAGCGCTTTGTAAGAGGTGGACATTGGGAAGAGGCTTCTGTCTATTTGGCCGAGAAGGCCAAGAAATTGGAAGATGCCGGGGCGTCCTGTATATTTTTGGCTACCAACACAATGCATAAAGTAAGGGAAGAGATTAAAGCGGCCATCACTATACCTTTTATAGACATTTTTGAAACGGTGTCAAAGGAAATTAAGAAACAGGGAAAAACGAAAATCGGAATGTTGGGCACCTATCCTGTAATGAGCGACCCCTTTTTCAGGGATGCCTACGAGACCTGCGGTGTCAAGCTAATCCATCCGACGGAAACGGAAAAGCGGGAGATAGATAGAATTATTTTTGACGAATTGACCCACCATCAGTTCGAACCATCTTCAGCAGCCTATTATATTCAAGTCATCAGAAACCTGTCAGAACAAGGTGCGGAAGGCATCATATTGGGATGCACCGAAATTAAGATGTTGATATCCCAAAGCGATGTACCGAACATTCCCTTATTCGATACCACGGATCTGCATTGTGAAATGGCCGCAAAAATAGGTATGGGCGACATTGAGCTTGCTTAAAGTATTTCACACTGAATAATAAGTTTGCGAAGAAGTGGTATTTCAAATCTGTTTCACAATAAGCAATTAATATAAAGCAATCCTTTTACGTAATTGACATCTATAAATCAATGTGGTCTTTTATTCCCGAAATGAAAGCTATTAGTTTCCAACCTAAAATAGAGTCAATTATTTTACCCGTTTTGTAACTTTAAAACAAGTGTCAACGTATAAGTACGTAAAGCAATTCAGCAAACCATGAAATTAACCGTTGACATTTTAGGCTGGTCGGGATCGGCCTTAATAATTCTGGCGTATGCCTTGACCCTCATCGAAAATAAGAGCTATCTCGAATATGGCAAATATTTGAATTTGTTGGGAGGACTTTTTATTGCCATGAACTGCTATTATTACAATGCCATTCCACCCTTCGTTACCAATTTGGTCTGGAGCGTCATCGCGACCTTGACCATCTACAAAACGCGTAAGAAGAAAAAACCTTTGCTAAACGCCAGTTTACAGCCTCGTATTTAAGTTTGGTGCTGTCTCGGTTTTGAGGATAGTTATTTTCAGTAGTCTAAAGGATTTTTTTGGTAGTACTCAGTTTTACCGTGTTACTAAGCTTTACCAAAAATCTTCTAGTTCTTGAATGATTCAATAAAAATTATAAAACGTCGGTAGCGCTTAGCTTTGGGTGTATTTTTATTTAGATGTACAAGTGGGATGATGTGTCACTTTGAAATTGACCGAGTTGGCGATAAAGCATTGTGCATTCGCCTTTGTATGTAAGACGTTTGCCATCTCGATCATCGATGCTTCACTTACAGTTACTGCTGGATGTAAGCTCACTTCGGTAAAATGCCCGCCGCCGTTTGCCGTTTCCTCCATGGTTCCAGTAGCCTTATCCACATATTTCGTAACCACTACGCCGGCTTCCGAACAAAGTTGTAAGTACCAGAGCATATGGCAAGAGGATAGGGAGGCTACCAACAATTCCTCGGGATTGTGTTTTGTCATATCACCTCGGAAGGACGGGTCTGACGAACCCAAGATATCGGGTTTGTTTTCAATTGAAATGGCATAGCTGCGTTCGAAAGCCTTGTAAGCAGATGTACCCGTTCCCGTATTTCCAGTCCATTGCAGGTTGGCTTTGTAGATATGTTGTGCTTTCATAATGTGATTTTCAAAATTAGCTCCACCAAGTTTTCATCCAAGCTTCGGAAACGAGTTTGGCTTTTTCGTAATCGTCACGCACTACGATCAACTGGTTGGCATGGTCGCTATACTTCACCCTTATATTGACCCCAGCATCGGACAGCACTCTACAAAAATCACAAAATTTGCGCGGAACATCCTGTCGTAGTTTTTATATAATGACCTCGTTGATTTTGTTGACTTGGATGCCGATCTTTTCTAATGCAATTTTCGCCTTTTCTGGCGCATCCATCAAATAATGGGTTATAGAAACATCCCCATTTTCAAAAACGCCACCTCCTTCAAGGCTGATGTTTGCTTTACCCAAGGTTTCGCCCATCAGTGCCAAATTTCCCTTGGTATTCCCAAATGCCATTTCTATGTCTTTCATGTCTTTCATGTCTTAGATTTTATACAAAGAAAACGGAAAGTGTACATTAACACTTCATTTCAGACTGAAGTATGAAAGAAAACCTTTTTGTTGGCTCGGCCGTGTTGCTTTGCGAACCTTCTCGAGCCAAAATCGTTTGGCACCTTTTAGATGGTAGGGCCTACACTGCAGGGGAGCTGGCGATGGCATCGGACCTCTCCCCTACTTCCGTCAGCAACCACCTATCAAAATTACTTGCAGGCGCTATGGTGAAAGTGGATGTTCAAGGTCGGCATCGTTACTATTCCTTTGCCAGTGATGAAGTGGCTTATGCAGTGGAAGCCTTAGCGAACCTTAGCCACCAAAATCCCTTTAACGAAATTAGCAAACCCCTAAGCAAAAATAAACTCAGGTATTGCCGGACCTGTTACGATCATCTTGCCGGCAAAGTAGGGGTTCTGATTCTGGACGGATTAATAGAAAAAAAGGTTCTTAAACTTCAGGACAAAACCTATATAGTTACTACATTGGGTTCAGACTTCTTCCAAAATTTCGGGGTTGAGGTCAGTGGACTTCAAAAGCAAAGGCGTCATTTTGCAAAACCCTGTTTAGATTGGAGCGAACGCAAATACCATCTGGCCGGTGCCCTTGGTGCGGCTTTACTTGAAAAAATGTTGGGATTGGATTGGCTTCGCAGGACACAGCATTCGCGGGCCATTAGTATTACCTCGCTTGGACGAGGTGGTTTACAGAAGATTTTGGATGTGAATATATAACACCCTGTAATGTCTTTGTTTTTTTTGTTTTACATAGTTCTAGTAAAGCTTAGATGCTTTGTATAACTAACTCGAATCAATCACTACGCCATAGCTAACTACATCCTGTCCAAAATTTTAAAATTAATTAGATATTTGAGCGCAATCGAGCAATCATTTCATCAAAATGAATATTCAAACCTATATTAAAAAAATTGGGGTTATGCACATTGTAATTGAAGCACTTTAAACCAGGTACTGTATGAGATTAATCCTATACTAATCAACTATTTCACTCAACCTTTTAAAAATCTTAGTTCTTAGATTATCTTTAAAAAAACAATTGTAAAGTACATTCCATTATTAGATTGAACAAATGATAGCCCTAGATACTATAGTTTTTTCAGATGGTGAAGGAGGAGGAAATCCATGTCCATTGTTATTTGATTACGGAGATTTATCTACTGAGAAAATGCTTAGCATGACCCAGTATTTTGGATACGAAAGCCTTTTTATTTCCGAATCCTCTTTGGAGGATACCAATTATAAGTTTAGATATTTTGTTCCGAATCACGAAATGGAAATGTGTGTTCACGCTACGGTTGCCGGAGCCACATTTTTGGTAAGACATAATTTAGTTAGGGAAAATACAATTCAAATCGAAACCCTTTTAGGTAAGATAACTGTCCACTGGAGAAAAGATGATGAGCATTCCATTTTAATAACCGTAAACCAATTTTCTCCAATTTTTTCTGAAAATAATCCTAGTAAGAAGGAAGTCGCTAAGTGTTTGAATACGAAGGAGGAAAATATAGTTACTACAGATTATCCTATACAATCTGTTTCTACGTCAAGGCCTAAATTAATAATACCTATTAAAAACGATGAGGAACTACATAAATTAAAACCAGATTTTAAGGCTTTATGGCATGTGTGTGAACGGTATAACACAACCGGATTTTATCCCTTTAGTATACATACTAAGGATAAGAATTATGATTTTGAAGCTAGGCAATTTCCCAATAACGTAGGCTACAACGAAGATTCAGCTACTGGAGTAGCAGCTTGTGCCCTAGGTGCTTATCTGACCGAATACAGTAAAAATGTTAATTTTAATGCTAAAGAAATAGGGATTGGTCAAGGGAAAGCCATACACAAACCCAGTAAAATTATCGTTAAAACTTCAAAATTCGAAAACCAAATTACGACAGCAGTAAGCGGTTATGCCCAAATAATAGGTAAAAAAACAGTCCCTGAATTTTTATAATCAGTATTCAAAGACACTCATGACCAAGTATTTCGTACATGAACATCTACATTGGCCATTTTACATAAAAAGTCTAATTGCTGGATCACTTTGCCCAAGTAAATGATGATATATGAATCAACAATGATGATTTTCCTGGCAATCTTTTTAAAGGCGATGTCAACTCTTTCCAGACTACCCGAAAAAAAGACCATACTTTATTCACTGTAATCAACAATACAGACGCCATAAGGTCTGACCATCTCTTTTGGTAAGGTCTTGATTTTATTAATGAGGCCCGTTGTATTAAAGTAGCATTTTAAATCTTGAGTTTATAGATTCTAAAAATCGACCTTATATTTAAGCTCCCCTATTATCGATATCATCTATTTTTACCTAGTTGCAACTTAGGTCAGTTTTATAATCCTTATAAGGATTACAGAAAGACGAAGATCATTCATGGCAACGAGCTGAAAAATGGAAAAATATGAGATTTGCCCATACGAACATTGTAAGTACGGATTGGAAAAAGCTTGTTGAATTTTACATCGAGGTATTTGAGTGCCAAATTGTACCTCCGATTAGAAATCAGTCAGGGGAATTTTTGGACAAAGGAACCGGATTAAGAAATGCTAGATTAGAAGGAGCACATTTAAAATTACCCGGATATGACACGAACTTTCCAACCCTTGAAATATACCAGTATCAAACAATTGAAGAACAAGTGCCAATAGCCCCGAATAAAAGAGGATTCGGACATATTGCCTTTGAAGTCGAAAGCGTAGAGAACATTTTAGAAAAAGTTCTTATAAATGGCGGACAGAAATGTGGAGAAATTACGGAAAAAGAAATTGAAGGAGCTGGGATAATAACGTTCACCTATGTAAGAGACCCAGAAGGAAATCTTATAGAACTTCAGAATTGGAGGTAAAGCCAGTATCAAATCTAGTATAAGCCCAATAGCGGCTATTTCTATTAGTGCCAGATACACTCCCAATTTATAAATACTGTGACAACCCAAACAGTTTCGCATACTACACCCGTAACTGAGAGTTACAGAAAACCTGGGCAACGTACCAAAGACATACGTATGAAAATTACCAAACTATTTTCCATTACCATTATTTCCCTAATACTACTAAGTGCCGATAAGCCAAACCAAAAGCTTGATTTTAGCATTAGGACTATAACAGCCGGAGTAACCTTAGAAAACCTTGATGATATGGTCAGCATCAAGGAAGCCATCAGGTTTTTGGAAAAATCAAAAAAGGTATTTGAGGCTAAAGGCTATATAGTGCAAACGCTTAGAATTTCTACCCAGAATATACATGAACTAATTTCTAATGAACCGACGGCACAAACGATTGAACAGCTTAAAAAGATCGACACTATTCTGGTGCAAAAAGATATAGGCCTCGCTATCGGCGAACTTGTCAAAGAGGATCAATATGATGAAAAAATGGCTGCTTGGACTGTGGCACTGACGAAAGAAACTTCGAATATTAGCTTTAGTGTGCCCATTGCATCAGAAAGCAAGGGTGTCCATTATAACTCCATACAAACAGCTTCTGAAATTTGTGTGGCACTTGCGAAAAGCAGTAAAGGTGGCGAAGCTAATTTTAGATTTACGGCGTCTGCCAATTGCCCAGATGGCATTCCGTTTTTCCCCGCCGCTTTTCACAAAGGAAAAAATAGTTTTGCGATTGGATTGGAATACCCTAATCTTATTACCAAAGTATTTGAAAATTCGGATTGGGAGGATGCTGAAATTAATCTGAAAAATGAATTGAACAAACAATTTAAACCTGTTGAAATTTTAGGACAAATAGTACAAAACGCTGATTGGCACTATGACGGCATCGATACTTCCCCTGCACCCGGATTGGATGCCAGTATCGGGAAAGCTATCGAAACCTTGACTGGCAAAGCTTTCGGGAGTACGACAACCTTAAGTGCTTGTGCCTTACTAACCAAGGTTATAAAAAATTTGGATATAAAATCTTGTGGATATTCAGGGCTTATGCTCCCGATAATAGAGGATACCGTTTTGGCCCAAAGGGCAATGGCGGCTAATTATACCGTAGAAGAACTCTTGTTGTTTTCCTCCGTTTCGGGAACCGGGCTAGATGTTGTTCCCATTTCGGGAAGTACATCAAAGGAAACGATCGAAGGTATATATAGGGATGTAGCATTCTTATCCATCAAATATTTCAATAAAGCATTATCAGCCAGATTATTTCCAATTCCAGGCAAAACGGTAGGCGATACTATCCATTTTGATAATCCGTATTTGACTTCTTCGGTCATTATGCCATTGGATTGACATCATAAAGAAATCCGATTGTAAAATTGGATGCAAACTATCGTTAAAATCCGTCTTGAGAGAAGTTTTTATGTACGGGCTGAGACTGTCAAATTTTAAACCTGTCCATGGGGAAGGATTTTGTGAGTTGGAAAAAGGGTGATAAAATTAGCCTCTTGGTGAAACCAAAAAGTGCAATTGCCGAAAACCTTGTATTGAATTATAAGCGCAAGGCTTCAAAAGACTTCGATGCTGACATTTTCCAATATTATGTTCGCTTTCTGCTGTGTAGATTAAAAAATTGACGAAAAAGATATCAGCATCTTCAAAACACGCTTTTCAAAGTTGGTTGCATTCAACAAGTTGATTGTAATAATACAGTTCGATTATAGTAGTATAATTTTTGATTTTGCTACGTTAATAAATACTGAAAACTAGGCTACTAGCTACGACTTTCCTCCTATTAAAACTATTATTTTTACGAGACCAACTGTTGCGTATATGTATTTTGAGGAATTATTAGATATAGGTACAAGTACGTATATACAGTTGTTGTGAGCAAGCTAAAAAAAACCAATCTGAATGAAATTAAACCAATTAAGACTTAAAAATTTTCGTAGTTATTCTCGCGAAACTAACATTGATATTTCAGATTTAAATGTAATAATAGGAAAAAACGATGTTGGTAAATCTTCAATTTTGGAAGCTTTGGACATTTTTTTCAACGGTAAACCAGACAAAAATGATTTATGTGTTGACAATGACAATTCTAAAATAGAAATCACTTGCTTATTTGATGATTTGCCCGAACAATTAATACTTGATGACACAATAGAAACGAGTTTGAGCGATGAATTTTTATTAAACGAAGATGGCAAACTTGAAATTAAAAAAACTTTTTCAGTTTCAGGAGCAGGTAGTGTTTCAGAAGAATCCGTTATTATTTCGCAATATCCAGATAACGAAAATTTAGGAGACTTATTATCTAAAAAAAGAACTACTTTAAAACTTCAATTCGAAGAATTAGGCATAGACCAAGAAGGAGTTAACAGAACAAAAAGTAGAGAATTAAGAAATGCTATTAGAAACCACTTTTATCCCGATGGAAATATAACAACAAGTAGAACGGAAATAAAAATCGATGGAAAACTTGACAATGAGGATAATAAGAAAAAAATATGGACAAATCTAAAAAAGTATTTGCCTATATATTCATTATTTTTTGTTGACAAACCACTAACAGACCAAGATTCGGATATTCAAGACCCAATGAAGGAAATCATTAAGGAAGTTTTGAAAAGAGACCACATAACACCTTTATTAGAACAATTAAAAGAAGCAGTACAAACTGCATCTACAAATCTTGCAGATGACACGATTAGCAAATTAAATGAATTAGACTCTGAACTTGCAGAAACATTGAGGTCTAATTTTCCAAAGGAGCCTACTTGGAACTCGATATTTAAACTGACTTTAGAAGATGACAGAGGAATACCACTCAACAAAAGAGGAAGTGGAATGCGTCGTTTAGTATTATTAAGCTTCTTTAGAGCACAAGTTGAAAATAGAAGGACTGCAAATGCACCAAATATAATCTATGCTTTAGAAGAGCCTGAAACATCCCAGCATCCAGATTTTCAGCTAATGATTGTTAATGCTTTAAAAGAATTGGCTGAAACAGATAATGCGCAAGTATTTTTCACAACACATAATTCCAATTTAGCGAAAGAAGTCCCAAAAAATTCATTGAGATATGTTCATTGGAACGTTGACAGAATTAATGTCGAAAGTGGTTTAAATGCTGATGGAACGGATAATATAGGGATTATTGATAAAATAATTGAAACGTTAGGTGCTTTACCTGACCCAAAAAATAAAGTAAAGGTTTTAATATTTGTAGAAGGAGAAAATGATATTAACGGTCTGATAAACATTAGTAAACTTCTTAACCAAGATGATGATTCAATTATAAATTTAGAGAATAACGAAACTGTTGCGTTCATTCCAACTGGTGGCTCTCAATTAAAATTTTATATTGAGAAAAAATATTTGGACGGACTTCTGCAATCGCAGGTTCATATTTATGATTCTGATATTCCCGACTATGTACAAAGTGTCGAAGCAATGAATGCGGAAGGAAATGATTCAAAAATTGGATTCAACACAGTAAAAACGGAATTTGAAAATTATCTACATCACGAGGCTATTAATGAATGTTATTCAGATTTGCATATAAATATCAATCTTGACGAAATAACTGATGTAGAAGATGTACCCTTAAAAGTAGCAATGGCAGTACATCAATCAACAAGCGATACCGATTGGGATGAAATAAATCCTGACCCAATTAAGACAGCGGAAAAACAAAAGAAAAAAATATCAAAAGTTAAAAAGCATCTTAACAATGGAGCGGTTGAAAAAATGACAATTGATAGAATTAAAGAACGTGGCGGATATGATGAACTCAAGAGTTGGTTAGAATGTATAAAGGAATTTACAGCGTAGAAAGCCAGCTCACAACAACGTATATAGCTCATAGCTAATTAGTTGCATAAACAAAGTTAAGGCATATTTGGAAAGTCACCAAATTTTTAAATTTGACGATTTCCAATAAAAAGATAAATAGTAAAATTTAAAAATCTGGCTTGTGCTCAACCGAATGGAAACAGCATATTTGCACGCTACGAGCCATATACAAGACCGTTAAGCAATTTTAAATCTTGAAATCTCGTGTCCATATTCTAAATTTTCTTAACTTCAGTAATATCCCTACTACACTTGAGCGAAGAAATAGGACACTACTATATTTTATTTGAAAACTGGTCCTTGGATCCAAACCAGTGGTCCATGGTCATGGATGGCACTGCGGTGCTATTGACCTTGTTGGGTTTCATCATAGCTTTTGTTCTTTACCGAATGCAGAGAAATGATAAATCTGAAGATGCACGCAGATTTTTTCAGGCTTCTTTGCCAGAATTGAAAACCTCCATCGTACACGCCATTTCCGATTTGGAAGCGTTCACCAAATCCCTTGAGCTTGATAATGTGGTGGATCCCGTTCTATCAGTTTCACTCAACGATAACTTTTTGCAAAAAGTTAATCTAGTCGCATTGAATCGATATTATGTATCTCAAGAAAGGGAAAAACTCCCTTACTACATTCAGTTATTAGTAGATTCTAATTTTTTCGGCGATTATCGAAATTATATTACCGATCAAGTGAAGTATTTCAGAACAGCCTATTTAGAGAAACAGCAATCTTCCCAACCTTTGGAACAAATGAAAGAGAAAATCAAGAACATTGTGAAAAAGGATATCTCAAGGTTTAGAGATATTGTAAAAAACCTGGAAGCCTTAATGGATTAGACTATTAATTTAGTGATATATTTTTCAATTTCTTAGAATTGATCATTACAGATTAAAGTAACCTATATCACCAGTCCGAAGAAACTATTAGGTTTAGCACAACAAGCCCGTCGACACCAAGCAAATAAAAATGAAATAATATATTTTCAATTCTAATCACAATGTGATTGCGAATTTGAAAATGAAAGAACAAAACTTCCGTTGGAGCGTATTTATTTTCCATGACTGAAGCAATAGGCTTTTTGGTGTTTAGAAAAAAAGTTGACTATCTTAAGTGATTGAAACTAATGGATTTTACACAATGGTTTATGGAACAAACTAAAAACGAACTGATAAAAAAACACTATCGCCAAAACCGTGTAGAATTGATAACTAGACCAATTAACTAAAAATAAATAGGACCGTTTGAAGTAATGTAAGAAAAAGCACTAAATTCAAAACTATGGGTTCACATAAAATTCAAGGGGAGCTTTGGGGTAAGCATCCGGAAGATTGGGCATTAATACAGGAAGCTACAGGTAATGCAGGATATGAACACGTTCTTGATCTTCTTGACCTCAAGTCGACCGACAGCCTTTTGGATGTTGGTTGCGGTTCTGGTTTCTTTAGTAACCTTGCATATTCAAAAGGAGTCAATGTAGTGGGAATAGATGCAAGTACTGCCCTACTTTTCATATACAATCCCGTTAAAAGCAATTCAATAAGAGCGAACAGTCCTTAAGATAAAATGAAAAAAAAGCGAACCAAGCAGATATTTAGAATAGTCTTATTGCTAGGCACGGCAATCTCATTGTTCTTCGTGCCATGGCTTTTGGTTAAGGCATGGATACTACCTTTACCCAATACAGTTCAAGAACAGTTAGATGAGGCTATTGATCATGGATTTGACGGCATGATTGTATATGTAGACCAAGTAGGCATACCACCTCAGTACTTTGCTGCTGGCTGGCACAATCGGGAACTCAAGATACCTGCCAAACCCCAAGCCCTATTTAAAATTGCCAGTATAAGTAAATTGTACGATGCTGTGGCCGTTACGAAATTGGTAAGTGATGGACAACTTTCTTTAGATAAAACAATTGCAGATTATTTACCGGAACTGAGAGGAAGTATTGAAAACGCTGATAAAATCACTTTAAAGATGATGCTTCAGCATAGAAGTGGCCTTCCCAATTTTACGGACGCCCCGAATTTTTGGGCGGCACCTACAGAGACGTATGAAGAAAGTCTTGCGCTGATTCAGGACAAGCCGGCCAACTTTGAACCCGATGAAGACTATGAATACTGTAATACAAATTACTTATTGATCAATAAGATAATGGATGACCAGCTAGGTTACGGTAACTTTCAATTCATTCAGGAAGAAATCCTACTACCACTAAAACTTAACAATACTTTCGGTTCGCTAAAAGAAGTTAACATGATCGATGTGATGAGTGGTTATCATGTTGGACATCCCTTTGACCTAAAGGCAGACGAACATGGCATGCTAGCCACGGCAGAAGACGTGGGTACTTTTATAAGGGCATTAAACGATGGAACAGTCTTTGAAAAGGGTGAACGGGAAATATATTCTTCCGTTTATGAGTATGAACATGCTGGTTGGGTACCTGGATACCAAAGCTTCGCAAATTATAACAAAGACCTTGATGCCGTTATTATCGAGTTCTACAGCACAACCGATCCTAAGCTGTACAATTGGAACTTGTCAGAAATCATAAATAATAGAATTGTTAAAATACTGAAAAGGCAAAAAAGCTTGTAAAAGTGCATAGGTGGCACAAAAAAGCCCTTTATATTTACCGCGTAAAAAGATTAAAAATGAAACAATACCACACCCTCCTAAAACACGTTTTGGAAAACGGTAACCAAAAAGGCGACCGTACCGGTACCGGTACCCTAAGCGTTTTTGGGTATCAGATGCGGTTCGACCTTAGTGAAGGCTTTCCGATGGTGACCACGAAAAAACTGCATTTGAAGTCCATCGTCTACGAACTGCTTTGGTTTCTAAAAGGCGATACCAATATCAATTATCTGAAAGAAAACGGCGTTCGTATCTGGAACGAATGGGCGGATGAAAACGGCGATTTAGGACCTGTTTACGGACACCAATGGCGCAACTGGAACGACGATGAAATCGATCAGATCAAAGAAGTGGTGCACTCCCTAAAAAACAATCCGAACAGCCGTCGGATGTTGGTTTCGGCCTGGAACCCCAGTGTGCTGCCCGATACCTCAAAATCCTTTTCCGAAAATGTAGCTAACGGAAAAGCGGCCTTACCGCCCTGCCATGCCTTTTTCCAGTTTTATGTAGCTTATGGTAAACTGTCGTGTCAGCTGTACCAACGTAGTGCGGATATCTTTTTAGGGGTTCCGTTCAATATTGCCTCTTATGCCCTATTCACCATGATGATGGCACAGGTCTGCGGCTATGAGGCTGGGGAATTTATCCACACTTTTGGTGATGCGCATATTTACGATAACCATCGAGATCAGGTCGAGCTTCAGTTAAGTCGTGAGCCACGGGCCTTACCGAAAATGCATATCAATCCCGAAGTGAAAGATATTTTCGATTTTACCTTCGATGATTTTAGGTTAACGGACTATAATCCACATCCGCATATCAAGGGGGCGGTGGCTATTTAATGGGAACTAACTGTTCATGGAGAAATTTTTTCCTTACATCGCGCTCCTTTTTTGCATTGGCCTGAACGGCCTGAATGCCCAACAGCCAAGTATCAAAGATATTGACGTAGTAAACAGCGAAAATGTCAACATCCCTTTCGCCATCATTCAAGAAGTGCCCATATTCCCAGGTTGTGAGGAAACCAAATCAATGGAAAGTCGGCGTAGGTGTTTTAGTCAACAGTTGCGGCAACACATTGTCAAGTATTAAATTATCCGGAAGAAGCTAAAAAACAAAGTATTGAAGGCAGGGTAAACGTGGGTTTCACGATTAACCCTGAAGGACATATTGTTTCTATACAAACACGAGGCAATCCCATTTTAGAGAAAGAAGCGCAACGCATCATTGCACTGTTACCTCGAATGGTTCCGGGGAAACATCATGATCAAAACGTGAGTGTTCCTTTTTTTGGCCGATACAATTCAGCCTGTAATTTTTAACAGAAAACAGGCAACAGCATATAAAGCTTTACCCAGTCAGCGCATTAGCCAAACTAGGCGCTTATAAATAGCATTTCAATATATCCTATTTAATCTCCCCTACCCGAATATTCCGAAAGCTGGCCTGCATTTCATTACCCGGATGACACTGTAAGCCTATCGGCCCTTCTTCGGGCACATCGGTGGATTCGTAATTGAGTACTTCCGCGCCATTGATCCAAACCGTGTACACATTTCCGACGGCCCTTACTTTTATGGTGTTCCAATCTTTGGGCTTTAAAACATCGGCAACCCCTTCGGCCTCTACCGGATATCCTTTTCCTGGGATGTAAGGCGAACCGGTCATATCCTTTTTCAGCGAACCTGAAATACCCATCTGTATCTGTTGGTCTTCATTTCGTAAAAATATGCCCGTGTCGACGGTACCCTCACCATATTTAAAATCCGTTTCTATCACGAAATCTTTATATTCCTTTTTGGTCCACACAATGGTTCCTTTTTTCTCAGGTCCACTTTTGGCCATCAACATACCATCATCGACGGACCACCAAATGTTATTTTCCGGCACGGTCCATCCCTTTAAATCCTTACCGTTGAAGATTTTTTTCATCTTTGGTTCTTGGGCGGTGGCCGTATATACGCATCCTATAAAAAACAAGGCTAATACTCCGATTCTAATCATGGTGTGTCTTATTATGGTTAATCCTTGAAAAGTAGAAAAATAAATTTAATTCTTCGCGTTTCTGGCCCTAAATCACAAATGCATCCTTCTAAAAGCGTATCGAGCCCGTGGCATCTTTTTGGTATTAATTATCTTTAGGGTCAAATAAAAATCCTATGACTCTTACGTATACGCTTTTGGGTTTATTCCTTGAAACTCGAAAACATACTGAAAAAATATGTGAACCCCTAGAGATTGAAGACTATGTAGTACAACCTATAATCGATGTTTCTCCCCCGAAATGGCATTTAGGCCACTCCACCTGGTTTTTCGAGGAATTTATTTTGAAACCACACGCAGATAATTATAGTATTTTCGACGCTGACTTTTCGTTCGTCTTCAATAGCTATTACGAAACGGTGGGCAAGCGGGTTATCCGTTCCGATCGCGGCAATCTATCCCGTCCATCCGTGGAGATGGTATACGCCTATCGAGACTATGTGACTACGGAAATAAAAAAACTGATTGCCGAAAACCACTCGCAGGAAGTTTTTGACCTTTTGGAAATTGGTATACATCACGAAAAACAGCATCAAGAACTGCTATTGACGGATATCAAGTATATCTTAGGAAACAATCCGCTAATGCCAGCCTATTCCGAAGCCTTTACAGAACATGCTTCCGAGACCCAAGAAGAGGATTGGATAGCTATAGAGGAAGGCATTT
Organism: Pricia antarctica; assembly: GCA_011050085.1. GTDB lineage: Bacteria > Bacteroidota > Bacteroidia > Flavobacteriales > Flavobacteriaceae > Pricia > Pricia antarctica_A. The sequence goes on from DRGL01000063.1 coordinate 16,185, forward strand.
ATGAAATAGGACATACCTCCGATCAGTTCTGTTACGATAATGAATTGGGAAGACATAAAGTGTATCTTCAAGCCTACGAAATTGCGAACAAATTGGTGATGAATACAGAGTATATAGCATTCATCGATGCCGGTGGCTATACCAAATTCGACCTCTGGCATGCCGAAGGATGGGACTGGGTTAACCAGAACAAAATTACAGCGCCTTTGTATTGGCATAATATCGATGGCGAGTGGCAGCACTACACGCTAAACGGACTCCAAGAAATTGATGGAAATACTCCTGTTACGCACATATCCTATTATGAAGCTTTCGCCTTTGCCCAATGGAAAGGTTGCCGGCTGCCCACCGAATTCGAATGGGAGGCCGCGCAAGAGTTCTTCCCTTGGGGAAAACGATGGGAATGGACCGAAAGTGCCTACCTGCCCTACCCCGGCTATACAAAAGCGGATGGGGCCTTAGGAGAGTACAATGGTAAATTTATGGTCAACCAAAAAGTACTTCGTGGTGGTTCGGTCGCCACACCGATACAACATACCCGGCCGACCTACCGTAATTTTTTCCAGACCGGACTCCGCTGGCAGTTCACCGGCCTTCGACTGGCCAAATAATAAAAAAACATATAAAATTAAATTTTTTAGCCGCTATGCAACAAACGATTGCCACTGCATTGGAAACCCAATTTGAAAAAGACGTTTACCAAGGCTTGACGGAATACCCGAAATACCTATCCTCACAATATTTCTATGATGCGAAAGGCGATAAGCTATTTCAGGACATCATGAACATGCCCGAGTATTATCTCACTGACCGCGAGTTCGAAATACTTTCTGATAACACTGCAGAAATCGCCAAACTCTTTGCCCGTGGCAATGCATCCTTCAAATTGCTAGAACTGGGGGCCGGGGACGGTAAAAAAACCAAAATACTTTTAAATTATTTGTCCAAAAATAATTTCAAGTTCAAATACCATCCCATTGACATCAGTCAAAATGCGCTTGACGGACTTGAAGCATCCTTGCTAAAAGAATTACCTGAAGTATTAGTAGAAACACGCCAAGGCACCTACTTTGAAACTTTGGAGGAAATCAATGCCGAGAACGGAACACATAAAATTATTTTATTCTTGGGTTCGAACATCGGTAACCTTTTGCATTCCCAGGCCATAGCATTTTTGAAAAGTGTTCAGGAACTGATGCAGGAAGATGACCTACTTTTCGTCGGCTTTGACATGAAGAAAAATCCCGAAATCATTTTAGACGCTTACAATGATGCTTCTGGAATCACGGCTGCCTTCAACAAAAATATACTTGCCCGCATCAATACAGAACTAGACGCTAATTTTGACTTGGATAAATTCAGGCACTGGGAAGTGTACGACCCCGAAACAGGTACGGCCAAAAGTTTTTTGGTATCCAAAGAAAACCAGACCGTTACGCTACAGAAACTTGATTTGCAAGTCCATTTTACGGCCTGGGAAACCATACACACCGAAATTTCCCAAAAATACGATGATAGAACGATTGCTTGGTTGGCCGATAAATCAGGACTGGATATCGTGACGGAATTTAGCGATGCCAATGCCCATTATAAAAACTACGTCTTTAGAACCAAATAAAAATGTGGGCCGTTCAAGTGCCTAGTAACCTTAAAAAAATAATATGAAAGCAATTTGGAACAATACCGTAATCGCAGAAAGCGATGCCACCGTAGTCGTTGAAAACAATCACTATTTTCCGGCGGATAGTATAAAGAAAGACTATTTCACGGCGAGTGATAAGCACAGCACCTGCCCTTGGAAAGGAGAAGCATCGTATTATAGCCTAGAGGTCGACGGTCAGAAAAATAAAGATGCTGCTTGGTACTATCCGAACCCTAAAGAAGCAGCGAAAGAGATTAAAGATAGGGTAGCCTTTTGGAAAGGCGTTAGCGTAGAGGCATAAAAAAAACCGGAACGTTGAACATTCCGGTTTTTTTAGTTTCGATTCGCTGGAAATTAAAGCTCCAATATGGCGTTTTCGGCACCGGCGAAATCGTTCCACTGATACCCGTCAGCTTCAGGCTCATTTACATAATTGCCATCGATAAGGTATTTGAACTCGTATTTTGTTTCTTTCGGAAGTTCGATGGTACCTTTGAAAATTCCGTTTTTCAATTTTTTAAGAGCACTGCCCTTATTTTCTTTCCAGTTATTGAAATCGCCTACAACTGCTACTTTTTTTGCTTCCTCAGCAGGTACGGTAAAAGTTACTTTACAAACTGGTTTTGTTTTAAGATACTGTTTTGAAATAGACATATTATTTATTTTTAAATTATTGTTTAGTGACATGTTTGAAATTCGACGCAAAACTAACACATTAAACTACTCATTGCCAAGGACTCAGGAATTTTTATCATTTTCGTACTATTAGTAGCCTTACATAGTTGTTTTAAAGAATTGCATCGGATGATTTTGGCTTTTTGAAAATCTATCTAACTGCTTTTCAAGAGTTGTGCGATCGCATCTATGTCTTTTTCAGTGTTATAAAAGTGAAAACTAAACCGAATTCCACTACCGCGTTGCGAACAGACTACATTATTTTCGGTCAGTTTCTGAAAGAGTTTATCATCACCCTTTATATTAAAGATCGTACTGTGCGATGTTCTAGCTGAGACTGCGTCTTCCAAAAGTTCTAATGCTGTGAATTCTCGTTTTGCCTTTTCGGATAGTGTTTCCAAATGTTTTTCGATAGCCCCCTTACCTAAAGAAGTTAGATAATCTAAAGAGAATGCCAAGCTTCCAAAATTCATTGTATCTAAATGCCCAGGTTCGAAATGCATAGCGAAACGTACGTCGTCACGACCTTTTGCGTTAATATCGGCCGCGTTAAATCCCATCGTTTGTAAAGTGAATTTACTTTTTATCCCATCCTTAAATAGAAAGAAGCCATTGCCGTAACCACCTAGAAGCCATTTATAACCACTTGCACCGAGCACATCAATACCTGATTCCTCGAATTTGAAATCCGTTGTGCCACAGAATTGGGTACCATCGGCAATGATGATCAATTCCGGAAAATCCCGTTTTAAAGTTTTCAAAAAATCAAGATCGATTCGAATACCGTTGACCCACTGTACCAAACTTAGCGCTAGAACGGAGATTTTTTCCGACTTGATTTTTTTTAGAATATTACCCTCCAAATTTTCGTCCAGCACCGCGTATTCGATTTTTAACTTGCGGTATTCGAAAGGCCAGTTGACCGACGGGTAATCATTTTGTACCAACAGGATGGTGTGCTCAGTTCCCAAACCTTCGAGAAGCATATTTAGTCCCAAAGAAAAATTAGGCACCAGTGCGGTATTTTCTGTTTTGGCACCAAAAAATTTCGCCACCGTTTTTCTAACCTTGGGAATTAGCTCGAATCGCGCTTTGGTTTTCATGTTACTTCCGCCGATTAGGTAATCAAGGTCGTGTTCTTGGCGCCATTCCATCAATTTATCGTTTAACAATCCGGCAGAGGCCGTGTTCGCATACATATATTGACTACAAACGGGAAAGTGTTTTTTAGTATTTTCCATAGGATAGATTAGGTGTTCGGCAATTGCATTATCTTTGTATTTGAATATTTTTTGGAATTTACAATCAAGAATTCCGATAATTTAAAGGTACTACTTAGCATGTTCACTAAAAATAAAAGTAAAAACGAACTGGAGCTAGAGCAGCATGATTTGTTAGAACATGCACAAGCCCGGATCAAACAAAAAAAAAGACTGTACGTTCACTTTGTCATCTTTTTGATCGGTAGCGTTTTTATGGTATTTATCAATAAGATTCTCAACTATTGGGCAACGTATGATTGGTTTATTTGGGCAATTACATTTTGGGCATTTTTGTTCGTTATTCACACCATCAATGTATTCGTGACCCAAAAATTTATGGGAAATGCGTGGGAACGAAGCCAGCGCGAAAAATTGGTTAAAAAACAGAAAAAACGAATTGCCGAATTGCAGAAAGAAATTGAGACCGATTTTCCGTTGACCAATGTGAATACGAGAATTGAACCCACTGACCCGAAAACAGAACGCCTTTTCTAATTAGAAACGGTTTTTTAACCACTTTTAACCATTCGCATTTGACTTTTATGACACATACGATGAACACGATATGCATGATTGCCGCAGCTGGAGAAAACAACGCCTTGGCCAAAGACGGCGATTTACCATGGCACCTACCGGATGATTTCAAGCGTTTTAAAAAACTGACCTCGGGGCACGCCATTATCATGGGCCGTAAAACCTTCGACGGATTCGATAAGCCGCTTCCGAACCGGAAGCATATTATCATAACGAGAGACAAAAAATATACCACGGATTTTGAGGGATGTACCGTAGTGCATTCATTGGAGGATGCCCTAGAAATGGTGAAAGACGATTCTCTCTCGTTTATCATCGGGGGCGGTGAAATCTATAAACAAGGTCAGGAATTCGCCAATAAAATCGAATTGACACGTATTCACAACAGCTTCGAAGGGGCGGACACTTTTTTTCCGGAAATTGACCTCTCGAATTGGGAATTGGTAACTGAAGAATTTCATCCGGAAGATAATCGGCATGCTTTTTCCTTTACATATTTGACCTATGCGAGGAGCTAGATTGGCCGTATAAAAGAAGGTTATTAAGACTCCTTCCTTATTAACATAATCTACTATTCTAAGAAACGGCCTTAGCTATTAAAGTTGACGATTTTTTTGAAAAAGGAAGCTTCATAGCCGCCTCATGTCCTTTCCCAGACATTTTTCGCCAAGTCTTTTGAAGAATATCAATAATCTTTTCCTCGGAATGCTCATCAGCAAAAGACTCAAAATAGTACTCTAAAAATACCAAACAGATAACATCTTCCAGAATTTGGGTGTCTTCATTTCTTTTTAGGCCCTTCTTTTGCAGCAGAAAGCCGACCTCATCGATAATTTCTTGGGAGTAGCCAACATTTTGCAAAATCTCGGCCGCCTTTCGGGCATGAAACTTTTTAAGATCCTGCCGCCACTTTAGGTAGCCCGTTCGGTTCATCTTGTAAGAATCCCTTGGGATTTCCCAACGACAGATATGTTGACAACGCGCAGTCAATCGCAAAGCTTCGGAAGCATCCGGGGCAAAGTTATTTAGCCTTTCCGTCATTCGAATAGCATACAAGACCTCTTTCGGATAACTTTCCCCTAAATATTCCGTAGTGTTGGGATCCAGGCTATTTGCAGCATCAAATTTTTGAAACGCTTGCAGTAATTTATCGGAAGTCTCCATAAAATATATTTTGGTCGAAGTTACAAAGACAAGAATTAAACTTCATTTCTGGTAATAAAGGATATACCTGTCATTTCTTAAATCAATACTATTTTCTTAATGGCCGCCGTTTTTTAAAAGTCTAAAAAAGATACTATCATATTTGCGTCGGTACCACCCAAGAGGCTTTGTAAAACCTCAATTTCAGCATTACTATAAAATGTGCAAATACCAATTTCTTCAGAATTTTTTTGGAGATTGTTCGCCATCAAAACTGACATTGTTTGCCTCGCAACAGCCTCCCCCGAATCGATAATTTTAACCGTTTCCGGAAGTAGTTCTTTCAGTACAGGTATCAAATAAGGATAATGGGTACAACCCAAGACCAGATAATCTATGCCTTCCTCAAGCATCGGTTTCAGATATATCTGCAATAAATTACGGATTTCCTCAGATTCTATTTTTCCCTCCTCAATCAACGGTACCAACCCAAAACCATCTCTTTCGATAATTCTAATACCTTTGGCGTGATTTTCAGAAGTGCTATGAAATAAATGGCTTGATAAAGTACCTTTTGTGGCCAAAATACCCACCGTCTTCGAACTGGATTGTAGGGCCGCCGGTTTAATGGCGGGTTCAATACCTATAAACGGTACTTTAAAATTTCTTCGTAATTCGTCAATGGCATTCGTAGTCGCTGTATTACAGGCGACTACAATGATTTTACAGCCTTTGGCCAGTAAGAATTCGGTATTCTTAATGCTCAGTTGAAGAATTTGCGCTGCCGATTTTTCACCGTAAGGTGCATTTTTGCTATCCGCCAAATATATGGTATCCTCGTTGGGCAGCAGCTTTTGAATTTCCTTCCAAATGGAAGTGCCCCCAACGCCGGAATCAAAAATACCTATGGGATACCTGTTCATAGTTCAAAAATTGGGGCAGACTAGTAAAAATATTTCATCAATTCGAAAAGATAAATTGATCACTAATTAAAAAGATGCTTAAAATACCGAAAAGGCCAACATAAGCGTTTAAACATTTATGTTTCGACCCTTGTTCTTTAGTACCGTAAATGTGATACATCGAGTGCCTTGAACATAGCATAATCAATAACCACTACTCCAAAACGGCCTGTATAGGTTCTCCAGTAGCGCCACTTGGAAATTCAATACCCAATAGCGAGGCCATGGTAACCGCCACATCGGGAATCTCGGTACGAACAGTGGTACTGCCAATTTTAATGCCCTTACCGAAGAAAAGAAGCGGTACGTGTGTATCATAACTAAAAGGCGATCCATGGGTAGAACCGGTATCGCTATAGGAAACATAATCCGGTTTTAGCACTACGATTACATCGCCAGACCGTTTTTGGTTATATCCGTTCTGTATCAAATGGGGAATACCGTGCATATATTCGTTCTGCCACAATTGATAAGCGGTATATACATGCTCAACGCTCTCGTAGGTCAGTACTTCTGCCGCAATGGCTTCCTGAACTTCTTTGAGCGACATATCGAGGTTCTTTATCACCTCTTGATCCAAGAAAAATTGATAGTTCGAAAAGGTCTTGACTACATCGGTAGTCCCGAACGTATGTTTTAAAAACGCATCGAATTTCTGCTCGCTGTCGTCCCAGCTTGTATTTCCCGCAGGGATTTTCGAATCTTTCAAAAAGGCAGCGACATCCATACCTCCATGATCAGCCGTAAGAAATAGGGTGTATTCGCCTTTACCGACTTTTTTGTCCAACGCATCGAGCAAACGTCCCAGGTCTTGGTCCAATCGCATGTAGACATCCTGAATTTCTTTTGAATTCACTCCGAATTTATGCCCAACATAATCTGTACTTGAGAAGCTGACCGCCAGAAAATCTGTAGTATCGTCTGTACCTAACTTTTCGCCGTCCAATGCTGCAATAGCAAAATCTGCCGTCAGGCTATTTCCATAGGGCGTTGCGCTCAGTAAGCTGAATTTTCCGTTGGCATCCCACAACTTTGGCAGATCATGAGGGAAAACAGAAGTTTTTTCCCCTTCAAAAAGTCCCTCATACGCATTGTCGTCTGTACCACTTTCCAAATATGAATTTATAGGTTTCAAGGTTGACCACGGTTTTTTGTACTTCTCGACCGCATCAGAGGCATTAAAATCATCGACCCATTTGGGTAGCTTCTGCATATAGTACGTACTGGTAACAAAATTTCCTTCATCTTCTCCGTGATACCAATACGCAGCATTGGCAGTATGTCCGCCCGGAAGTACCGCTCCCCTATCCTTTATGGCGACCGCAATGGTCTTGCCCTTCATTTGGGTTGACAATCTCAATTGATCGGTGATGGTGGTCACGACCATTCTGTGGGGGGACATCTTTCCGGCATCGGAATCCGAACCGACCGATTCGTAACTATCATCGCCGGCACAGTACACATCTTCTCCAGTGGTCTTATCGTACCAATTATTGGCGATTACGCCATGGGTTGCAGGTGTAGTCCCGGTATAGACCGATGTATGTCCGGGGCCCGTAGTGGTAGGGGCATAGTTGAAATGGTTGTTTTTGCAATTAAAACCCTCCTCGATCAAACGCTTGAATCCGTCGTCACCAAATTGTCCGTAAAATCGAGTGATGTAATCATAACGCATCTGATCTACGATAACCCCTACGACTAACTTTGGGGTCGTCTTAAGGTCTTGACTACCTTCTTTCGACTTTTTCTGACCGAAAACGCAGGGGATAAAAAAAACAATTGAAAATAGGCTTAGTATGAGGGAAGACCTTCTGTTTGACATAGATTTCTTTTAGGATTTTGAAATTCTTTGAGGAAACACCAAGAAGCAAATGTAAATAAATTCTTCCTTAAAAAAAGGGCAACAGTCCGTCAAATCGAATGCTTATTGCTATTTTTACGCTACGAAATCCAACTACATGAGCTATCTTACATCAATCGGCAGCTATGCCATTATGATCAAAGAGGTTTTTAAAAAGCCAGTAAAATGGCGAATAATGAAATCCTTGATTTTAAAAGAAATAGATGAGCTGATGTACGGCTCGTTGGGTATCGTTATCTTTATTTCGTTCTTTATCGGGGCGGTAGTGACCATTCAGACAGCAATTAACCTGACTAATCCCATTATACCCAAAAACCTTATCGGGTTTACGGCCCGCCAATCCATCATCCTGGAATTTTCCCCGACATTCGTTTCCATCATCATGGCCGGAAAAGTGGGATCTTACATTACCTCCAGTATTGGCACCATGCGTGTCACGGAACAAATAGATGCTTTGGAGGTCATGGGGGTAAATGCCCTGAACTATTTGGTCTTTCCGAAAATAGTCGCCATGCTTTTTTATCCTTTCGTTATCGCCATCTCTATGTTCGTGGGCATCGTTGGGGGTTGGATTGCCGGAGTTTTTGGTGGATTTTTGACCAATGCCGAATTTAGTGAGGGTCTACAGATCGATTTTAAACCCTTTCAGGTTGTTTACGCATTTATCAAGACGTTGGTATTTGCATGGATATTGGCTACAGTACCCTCGTTCCATGGATTTTACATGAAAGGTGGGGCATTAGAAGTAGGTAAAGCTAGTACAACTTCCTTTGTCTGGACGAGTGTACTTATTGTTGTCATGAACTATTTACTCACCCAATTGCTACTGAACTGATGATAGAGGTAAAGGATATACACAAGTCTTTCGGCGATACCAACGTTCTTAAAGGCATCACGGCCACCTTTAAGAAGGGAAAGACGAATCTTATCATCGGACAAAGTGGATCGGGTAAAACAGTTTTTCTCAAATGTCTATTGGGCCTTTTTAGTCCTGAAGAAGGTAGCATCGCCTATGATGGCAGGGATTACGCAAAGCTTTCCGGAGATGAGCGGCGTGACTTACGCCAAGAGATGGGAATGGTATTTCAGGGCAGCGCACTGTTCGATTCAATGACCGTTGAAGGCAACGTGATGTTTCCTTTAGATATGTTTACCAAAAAATCAAAATCGGAAAAGCAGGAAAGGGTGGACTTCGTTCTGAAACGGGTCAACCTTTTAGAAGCTCGTGATCGATTTCCTTCCCAAATATCGGGCGGTATGCAAAAGAGGGTCGCTATTGCACGCGCCATCGTAATGAACCCAAAATATCTATTTTGCGATGAGCCGAATTCAGGTTTGGATCCAAAAACGGCAACCTTAATCGACAACCTTATACAAGAAATTACCGAAGAGTACGATATTACGACCGTAATCAATACCCATGATATGAACTCGGTAATGGAAATCGGTGAAAAGATTATTTTTCTTAAGGATGGATTAAAGGAATGGGAAGGTACCAAGAATGAAATCTTCAAGACAGATAATAAAGCCGTAACCGGATTTGTCTACTCATCGGAACTTTTTGAAAAAGTTCGGAAGATGTACGTTGAAGAGCGAAATTAGATGCTATAGGTAGTTGAAGAATTCAATTGCGAAGTTGGACTGTACTATCCTTCAATCGAATCTTAAGCCAATTGTGCAGTTTACTGTTTTCAAGAAATAGCCTAGACGAACTTAAATCTTCATCCCATTTAACTTGAAAAACGGATAAAGTATCCACTTTTTTAAAGTCAGTTACCAAAGCTTGATCATACTCTAACGAAACCAAGTTTTCATAGTTCACCTTTGCCTCTGCACTAATATCTTGAAAAGGAATCTGTTTGGATGCCGATTTTTTGAACCTTGTCAATTCCATTTCCAAAAAAGCAATTTTATCATCCTTGCCCATAAGCTGGGTCTTTTGCGATTCATAAAGCTCATTGACGTAACGAAGCTGGTCCATCTGCTCGTTTTTGGAACCTTGTACTATATGTAATTTTGTATCCCTTAACTTGGGGAAATCCTCGTTTTTTTGATTCTCCCAAGTGGCAATGATATTATCTGGAATCACCTCGTCGCCCATAAATACCAATTCTATGTATGGGTCGATACCATCATTATAGTGTATATCTGTAAAATTATCCATGAAGCGGCCCCCTTCCGAAAATTGATAGGGTGCTATTTTTTGCTTAATAAATTGTTGGGCCTGATTTTTAAAGGTCGATTCATTGAACACATTAACAAAGGTATATCCTGCGGGAATCATTACCAATACCGCGATAGCGGAAGCAATTCGGGCCGTTAGCCTACGCTTATGTGAATTGGCGTATCGCACCATAGGAAACCGAAGAAGTTTGATGACCAAAAAAGTCGCCAATGCAATGAATATCGTATTTATAATAAATAGATACAGCGCACCCAAGGCATAACTCGGATTACCAATGGCGAGACCGAAACCCACGGTACACAGTGGCGGCATCAATGCCGTAGCAATGGCCACCCCAAAAATAACGCTGGCTATCGTACCTTTTTTGGCACGGGCAATGACCAAGGCCAAACCCCCGAAAAAAGCAATCAGTACGTCTCGAATGTCAGGCGCGGTGCGGGCCAACAATTCAGAAGATTCATCTCGGATTGGAAAAACCGCGAAGAATAGATAGGCGGTCAATACACTCAGCACGACCATGATGGCAAAGTTCTTCAAGGAGCGCCGTAAGGTATCGATATCGTTTGTTGCCAATGACATGCCCAATCCTAAAATCGGACCCATTAATGGCGATATCAACATCGCCCCGATAACCACTGCCGTAGAGTTGGCATTCAGGCCTATGGAAGCGATAAATATAGAGCAAATAAGAATCCATGAGGTATGCCCCCTAAATGGAATATCGGCAATCATCGCTTCTTTGGTAGCTTCTTGGTCGGTATTGGGCCGAATATCTAAAAGGTCGTGCAGAAAGGCTTTCGTACTCGCGAGCAATCCCTTAAAATCCCTTTTTACTTCTTCGCTGTTGGCCGAAGGGTCACCGGTCGGAGTGATATTATCCTGATTCAAACTTTTGCCCATATCTTATAAAACCTGTTTAGGTGTAACTGTCACCATAAGCCTCCTTCACCTTATTCAGCACCTTTTTTATATCCTGTTCTTTCGCTTTCGGATAAATCAAAAGCACATCATCATTATCTACTATTATATAATCCTTGATGCCATCAATAACCACAATTTTATCTTTGGGGGACCGAATCATATTTCCAGATGCGTCATCCGAAATAACCTTGGCGTTTACTACTGCATGATTATTCCCGTCTTTGTCTAATTTGTCGTACAGGGATCCCCATGTGCCCAAATCGTTCCAATCGAAGGTCGCCGGAAGGACGTAGATGGACTTTGAATTTTCCAAAATGGCATAATCGATGGAAATATTTTCAGCCTGCGGATAATTCTCTTCAATAAACGCAGATTCTTTCGAAGTATTGTAAGCGTTTATGCCAGATTCAAACAGAGCATATTGGGAAGGTTGGTATTTTTCAAAAGCATTGACAATAGTATTGACACTCCACATAAATATTCCCGCATTCCACAAGAAATTACCTTGAGCCAAAAATTCCTTTGCAGTTTCATAATCCGGCTTTTCACGGAATTGACGTACTTTTTTCAAGCCTTCGATTGTATCCTTCTCGTACTCGATATAACCAAAGCCTGTGTTTGGGAAAGTGGGCTTGATACCTAGTGTGCAAAGCACATCCTCTTTTTCGCATTTATCAAAGCATGTGGTAACGTCTTTGGCAAAGGCCGCTTCGTCTTCGATCCAATGATCACTTGGCGCAACAATCATCACCGCATCCGGATTCATTTTTTGGATTTTCAACGCAGCATATAAAATACACGGTGCCGTATTGCGCATGGCCGGTTCTAAAACCACCTGATCTTGTTTCACCTCGGGCAACTGTTCAAGCACTAAATCATTGTACCGCTCATTGGTCAAAATAAGAATGTTTTCGGTCGGAACAAAAACGCTCAATCTTTTAAAGGTCTTCTGTATTAAGGTTTGGCCCGAACCCAGCATATCGTGAAACTGCTTGGGGTTTGAGGATGTACTTACCGGCCAAAATCGGGATCCGACCCCCCCGGCCATTAATACGGCATAATAGTTATTTTTCATGGTCTATACATTTAAGATTGTTGTGTTGAAATATGCTTCAGCTATGTCCTATTTTATTTACCTCTTACAAATATAACTTGGTTAATAAACATAATTATCTTATTAATTCAACCTCAGCATTGGGTTGAAAAAGATACATTTTTCCTGTTGCTACCTCAACGCATTCGTATCGTTTTACCCGACGATTTCCTTTTTTGAAAAGCTTCCCGTTGTAAATGCGGAAAACGCTTCCGGACGGGACTTCAAAAACGTAGGTTTTATCAGTATCGTTTGGGTCAAAATTCTTCAAAGCTATGGATAATTTAGCATCTGTACTACTACTAGCTTTCGGATTTCTAAAGTGGTTTGCCAAGAGCGGCAATAGGGATGTTGGAAATATTTCAGGACGGATAAAGGGTAACATCATGTGTTGAAAGGTCTGTTTCCATTCCGCTCCGTGGGGTTTAATACGTCTACCGAATTTTTCGAAAGCTACCAAATGTGCAATTTCATGTACCAAAGTGATAAGAAATCGGTATTTATTCAAATTTGCGTTTACCGTAATTTGATGTGCGCCGCTCGGCATACGCCGATAATCACCATGTCGGGTTACTCTTTCATTGACTATTTTTAAATGGACCTTATTCTGTTTAATAAGCGCCGAACAAGTGATAACGGCCCTTTCAGGAAGATATTTTTGTAATATTTTGTCCATTAACGTAAAAGTAGGAATTTATGCTTGGCGCAAATAAATAAGAGTGGGTAATTTATAAGCCAAAAAAAACTACAATTAGATATTCTCTCAATGCGGATGCAGCTATTGAAAATTTGCATTCTATCCGATTAGCCAGATATTGTAATTAGAGGAGGCATTAAGGTGTGCTACTAGACACTTGTAACAATTTACCGTTATAGAATCGCTGGCTGTTCAAGGCGAATTCCATAATGTATTCCGCCATTTCAAGCGCGGAATTCGGTGCCTTATATCCAGGAAAAGCTTCTTCCAACATCTCGGTCTGTACCGCACCCAAGGCCAATACATTGAAGGAAGGACCGGTTTCCTTAAACTCCTCGGCCCACAACTCCGTAAGCGTGATAACGGCTGCCTTACTAGAGCTGTACGCTGAGAGTCCAGCAAATTTCATACTTCCCTGTACCCCACCCATAGAACTTATCGTTACTACGTGACCGGTTTTATTCATTTTCGGGAGTAACGCTTTTGTGATTGCGGCCACTCCGAACACATTTACTTTATAAACGTCCTCAAACTCGTGAGCCGTTGTTTCCAAGAAAGGTTTGTTCAATAATTTTCCCGCATTATTGATTAAAACATCGACAGATTCCCAGTTTTCGTCAATAAAATTTTGCATCTTATCTAAGTCCTGTGATTTTGAAATATCGAACGGAAAAAACGAGATATTAGAATGACCTAATTTGGAAATTGGTTCGATATTTCTAGAAAGTCCCAATACCTTGTGCCCTTTATCGGCAAAGAGTTGTGCCAGTTCGAATCCAATACCCCTGCTGGTTCCAGTGATGATAATGTTAGCCATTGGTTGTACTTAATTACTTTGGAAGATATGTTGTAATAAAACCAAGCAAAAAGAGGTCCTTCTTGGTGGAAAATAGCATCTAGATTACTATTCTAGTTTTCGGTACTGCTATTAATTTTTTAACTCTTGTGGCATTGAACTGGTTTCGGTAGAATCTTTAGACTTGGACAAATCAGGACCACTTTGAAATGGATTCTTTTTCGAATTCACAATAGAATCTATTCCCTCTATGTCGCTAGGCTTTTTATATAGTTTTTTTGGTCTATAATTATCACCGACAGGCTCTTTACTATTTAAAATGACAGTCTCTTCAATAGCACCGGTTGACCCACATCCGTAGGCAATTACAGATAGCAAAAGCAAAGTAAGGATTCTATTTCTCATTCTAGACTATTTTGTTAAGTAAGTATGCTGTGGTACAATTTGCAACAAAGTACTCATAAAAAAAGGCATCCCAAAATAATTAAGAATGCCTTTTCATAAATTTTAAATATTCTTATTAGGCCAACATGGTCACCGGATTTTCCAAATAGGTTTTCAATGTCAATAAATATTGCGATCCCGTAGCGCCATCGACGGTTCGGTGATCACAAGCCAAGGTAACTTTCATTACATTGCCTACAACGATTTCCCCATTTTTAACTACCGGCTTCTCCACTATCGCCCCAACGGACAGAATTGCTGAATTGGGTGGGTTGATTATTGAAGTAAATTCCGAAATACCAAACATCCCTAAATTGGAAACGGTAAACGTACTTCCTTCCATTTCGGCAGGAGTCAACTTCTTGTTTCTTGCCTTTCCGGCCAATTCTTTTACAGAACCACCTATTTGGGCAAGTCCCATTTGATCGGCAAATTTAAGTACCGGCACTACGAGTCCGTCTGGCACAGCTACTGCAATACCTATATGAATATGTTGATGATATAACATAGCATTATCGCTCCAACTAGTATTTACTTGGGGATGCTTACGCAACGCCATAGCACAGGCTTTCACCACCATATCATTGAAAGATACTTTGGTATCGGGCAAATCATTGATGTGTTTTCTAGAGGATATGGCGTTGTCCATATCCACTTCGATTGTCAAATAATAATGAGGGGCTGTAAACTTTGAGTTGCTCAAGGTTTTAGCTATGGCCTTGCGCATCTGTGAATTTTTGACCTCTTCAGTGCCCTCTTCCCCTACCGGAAGATTCATAGTAGCAACAGACTGTACGCCACTAGAATCTTGTGCATCGGTCTTGACTTGCTCTTTAGGTTGTTCCGGTGATTTCGCAGCCGGTTTAAAGTTCTCGATATCTTTTTTGACAATTCGACCGTTATCGCCGGAACCGGAAATATTCGCTAAATCTATATTTTTGTCCTCTGCCATTTTTCTGGCAAGCGGAGACACGAATATACGTTGGCCATCATTGACGGCTTTCGAACCCGAATCCGCTTCTTCTTTCGAGGATTCAGAATCTGATGTCGATTCTTCTGAAGGTGAGACATCGGATTTTGGTTTATCCTTTTTATCGTCGGAACCGCCTTCTTTTTTCCCTTTTGAGGGCTTAGCGTTCAAAACGGCATCAACATCAGTACCTTCAGGACCTATAACCGCTAAAATGGCATCCACTGGAGAAGATTCCCCCTCTTGTACCCCTATATATAACAAGGTACCGGAATAGAATGATTCAAATTCCATTGTAGCCTTATCCGTCTCGATTTCGGCCAAAATATCGCCTTCTTCGACGCTATCACCTACTTTTTTAAGCCAAGCAGCGACGGTACCTTCTTCCATGGTATCACTCAAACGTGGCATTTTTACGATTTCGACACCTTCTGGAATTTCAGAAGTTCCGCCTTGTGAATCGTCCTCAGAACTAGTGTCTGCCTTAGCCTTTGCTTCGGAAGTAGTATCCTCTTCTTTCCCTGAATCAGATTCTTTACTTGAATCCTCATCCTTGGCCGAGGAGTCCTCTTTATCTGCATCAGATTTGCCTCCGCTGCCGTTCAACAATCCTGAAATATCTTCACCTTCTTCCCCAATAATAGCCAAAAGGGAATCTACAGGTGCACCATCACCTTCGTCAATACCTATATGCAAGAGCGTACCTTCGTAAAACGATTCGAACTCCATAGTAGCCTTGTCCGTTTCGATTTCAGCTAAAATATCGCCTTCCTCAACTTTATCACCTACCTGTTTCAGCCATTTGGCCACGGTACCTTCTTCCATGGTATCGCTCAGTCTGGGCATGTTTATCACTTCTGCCATCTATCTTACTTATTTATGTTCTACAAAGGGAAAATCTTCTTGCTCGTACACCATATCATAGAGTTGATTTACGGGCGGATAATCTGACTCATCGGCAAATTTCTCACATTCCGCAACCTTATCCTTCACCCTTTGATCAATCTCCTTTATCTCGTCTTCCGTGGCATATTCGTTCTCCTGAATTACAGCCAGCACTTGAGAAATCGGATCAATTTTTTGATATTCCTTTACCTCATCTTTGGTACGGTAGTGCTGTGCATCAGACATAGAATGCCCGCGATAGCGATAGGTTTTCATTTCAAGAAAAGTAGGTCCGCCACCACTTCTGGCCCGCTCGACCGCTTTGCTCACTTCCTGTGCTACGGTAACCGCATCCATTCCGTCAACGGGACCGCAAGGCATTTCGTAGCCAAGGCCCAATTTCCAAATTTCAGTGGAATGAGAGGTTCTGGCCACAGAGGTTCCCATCGCATACCCATTGTTCTCACAAATGAAGACCACAGGTAATTGCCATAGCATCGCCAAGTTCAAAGCTTCGTGGAATGCCCCTTGCCGTACTGCGCCATCACCCATATAGCATAGGGTAACATTATCACGGCCGGCATATTTATCGCCAAATGCCATACCCGCACCTAGCGGAATTTGACCTCCCACAATACCGTGACCTCCGTGAAATCTATGTTCTTTTGAAAATATATGCATCGATCCGCCCATACCCTTGGATGTACCGGTAACCTTACCGTAAAGTTCAGCCATTACCCTTTTAGGATCAACACCCATACCAATCGGTTGTACATGGTTTCTGTAGGCCGTAATCATTCGGTCTTTGGTCAAATCCATGGCATGTAATGAACCTGCGAGAACAGCTTCCTGACCATTATATAGGTGTAAGAATCCCCTAACTTTTTGCTGAATGTACACTTGGGCCAATTTATCTTCAAACTTCCGCCAGAAGTACATATCCTCGTACCATTTCAGATAGGTTTCCTTGGTAATTTTTTCCATTGCAATCGTTTAATACATTTAATTATGCCATAAGGCTTTTTTCGAACCTTCGAAAAAGCACAAGAGGAACAAAAATACGTATTAAATCATTAGTTGGGAAAATTTTGGAAAAAAGATAAAGTGGGGATTAGGTGTGGACGATTGTTGATAACATCTAATGAAAGTGGAACTGTGTACTCAGTTTTTGCACATAAGATTTTTGATAACTTAGCCATCGCAAATGAAATCAAAAGGCACTCAATTACTTTAGTAGCGGTACTAGACCCAAACACATTCTTAGATTCATTTTATAAATAGGAGCTATCGAATCCTAACGGCAGTATATCTGAAATGGCATTGCATTGAATTACCTTACCCGTTTCGCCCATTATTAATAGTCTTACGGGCTCTTTTTGTTTGACCTCATACTCCAACATTGCCTGCCGACAGTTCCCACAAGGTGCTGCAGGGGTGTCGACAACTCGATTTACGGAAGTAGCCGTTATGGCAACTGTTTTCACCACAACACTTGGATACAGTGCCCCGGCCTGAAATATAGCCACACGCTCGGCACAGAGTCCCGAGGGATAAGAGGCATTTTCTTGATTACTACCGATAACGACCTGGCCATTTTCTAGTAAAACGGCTGCACCGACCTGAAAATTTGAATAGGGGGCATAGGCATTTTTACGAGCTGCTACGGCCTTTGACATTAAGGCATGGTCGTCTTCCGAAAGTTCGAACAATCCATCAAAAACGGTCAATTCAAAGCTTAGTTTCTGTTTTTTCATGCTAAATAGTAGAAGATATTAAAATTGCTGGAATTCCGTTATTGGCAATGCAATTGAAATTGCCATCGACATTGGAATGAAATTATTCTAAAGCTTTATTCATTACTATATTAATACCTAAAATTTCAATGCGTGCCTAAAATAACCGAACCCGCGCAGGGCAGGTTCGATAGTATTTAAAAGTATAGTATCTTCTTAATCATTTATAAATTCCTCACCAAGATTAAACGTTAGGGAGAACCGTAACGAATTTTCAATCGGGTTGGTAATTTTAGAGGTAGAGAACAGATATGAAAAGTCGATTTGAGCGGACCGATATCTAAATCCGGCACCAAGGGTAAAGAACTTCCGGAAACCCTTCACATCGCTTTCGTTGAAATATCCCGTACGGAACATAAAAGCATCTTGGTACACATATTCTGCACCTAAGGCCCAGGTCATCTCTTGAAGTTCCTCACTAAAACCATCAGGGGCATCACCGAAAGATTTAAAGACGCCGCTTAAAAATCCGATATTTTGATATTCATCATTATCGGTAGCATCCAATTGCCCGTCACCATTAAAGTCTTGGGGAGTAGGCACCAATAGCTTATTGAATTCTGTGGTAAGGCCCAATACATTGTCTTGGTCTAATATAAAATCGAAACCGACCCCGAACTTCAAATTTGTGGGTATAAAATTATCCTGACCGTTTTCATCATAGGCAATTTTACCGCCTAGGTTAGAAATATTGAAACCTGCTCTCCATCGCCCATCAAAATTATTATAGGCAATCTCGGTTGAACGATAAAAACCGGCAACATCGACTGCAAAAGTACTGCCCGGCTTTGTATCTATACTGGTTTCAGTAGGGAATTTCAGATTTGAGCGAATATAACGACCTGCAACGGCCATTGAAAATGTAGGACTCAACTTTAAGGAATACGAGCCATCAAGAGCCAATTCGTTAGGTTTGGCGATGGTAGCTTCATCTTGAAAGGTTTGTCTCAACTCTATTTCACCCAGTGTAAAATATCGCAAACTAAAGGCAAACGCACTTTGATCGTTCAGCTTATTATAATAATTGGCGTTTAAGAGACCAATATCGGAAACCACGCTGCTCAAATAAGGCGTATACCCAACAGATATTCCCATTTTACGCTCGGCAAAGGCGAATTTTGCAGGATTCCATTGTTGTGAATACGCATCCATTGAGGTTGCGACACCCACATCGCCCATACCGGCAGCCCGGGCATCTGCTGTAATATTTAAAAAAGGAACGGCCGTAGTAATTACACGGTCACGCGCTTCAATTGGATTCTGTTGGGCAGAAAGTTGGTAAACACCAATAAATAAGAGCAGTACTGATAGTTTTTTCATCTTAAACAGGTCTATTGAACTTGTTCTAAAGTTCTGATTTAATGGGTCAAATATGGTTAAACGCAAAGGAATTCTAAAATATTCTAGTTGTACTACATGCAAAACGGGGTTTTTGGGAATATCTTATATAAGTAGCACACTATTTTCAGCAAAAAAACGTTGTCAGCTAATTTTAAACCATACAAACTTTGAGAAATGGGCATTTGATGCATGTTAAGAGTAATTTACATAAAATGAACTGACATTTTCAACAAATGCTCTGAATACGACAAAAACAAATACGAAATACCGTTGGCCATCACTCCTTAAAACATCAAAGAAATAGCTCCAATACCCGTATTTTTGCATCGGCGCTACTAGATAAATCAAGTTTCGGATTTCCTAAAAAAGAAACAGTCTACGTCATACTATATTCTTAATTGTACCGTTATTCCTTCTGAAGAACCGCCCTATATACTCAATTGTAAGTTTGGCTTTCTTCCGATAATTTTTTTTGGTGTAAAATATTATGTATGTTTCACCGTTTTATAAGCCGAAAGCAATTCTTAAATTAATAAAATTTACAAATACCGACCGCTATCGTATAGCCTGTCGAACCATTTGAACTCAAGTCCTTATTATGAAAAAACAGTTTATCAAAGTTGTACTTTCTTGTGCAGTAGTTGCAGGGGGTTTTACGGTTACCAGCTGTAAAAATTCCAGTAGCAAAGACGTATCGAGAGCCACAGGATGGAAAATTAATTCCAAGGATGGTGGCTTTCAGTTCAATACGGATTTCAAGGAGCAAGAGACAGCGCCTGGCCTTGTATTTGTCGAAGGTGGCACATTTACAAAGGGTAAAGTACAAGATGATGTCATGCACGACTGGAACAATACGCCCACGTCGCAGCATGTTCAATCTTTTTATATGGATGAAACCGAGGTTACCAATGTGATGTATTTGGAATATCTCGATTATTTGAAGAGCGTTTATCCTCCAGAAAATCCTATGTACACTAATATATATACAGGCGCATTGCCTGATACTTTGGTATGGAGAAACCGATTAGGGTTCAACGAAACGATGACCAATAACTATTTGCGCCACCCGGCCTATGCGGAATATCCCGTTGTTGGCATCAATTGGGTTCAGGCCACACAATTCGCCGAATGGCGTACCGATCGTGTCAATGAAGTAATGTTGGAAAGGGAAGGGTATTTGGCGAAAGATGCAAAATATCAAGCTTCTACAGGTGAAGTTGCCGGAACTTTCAGTACCGAAGCCTATTTAAACCGACCTGAATCGGTCTACAATGGTCAGATCGACTCTTTGCAGGGAAGTAAAAAGAAAGATAGTATTAACACCTTTGCAAAAAGAAGCAGTGGTATTATCATGCCCGAATACCGACTACCAACGGAAACGGAATGGGAATATGCAGCTCAGGCCAATCAAGGTACACGTGAGTACAATAACTACAGAGGAAGAAAAAAATATCCTTGGGACGGCGAGTATACCCGAAACGGACAACGTGTAGGTCGCGGTGATCAGTTGGCCAATTTCAAACAAGGCAAGGGAGATTACGGCGGAATTGCAGGATGGTCCGATGATGGTGCCGATATTACCGCTGAGGTTATGTCATACAAGCCTAACGATCTAGGTCTTTATGATATGGCCGGAAACGTTGCCGAATGGGTTGCCGATGTCTACCGACCGATTGTTGATGATGAAGTAAGTGATTTCAACTACTACCGCGGTAACATTTATATGAAGACGGCCATTGGTGAAGACGGAAAAGTGAACATTCTCCGTGATTCAGTAGTTTACGATACACTACCTAACGGTAAAATCGTAGCGGTTAACCTACCGGGCGAAATCAAAATGGAAGCCATAGGCGAAGAAGAGACCTTTTTAAGAACGAACTTCTCAACTAGTGACAACAGGGGCTATAGAGATGGAGACCCATCTTCTTCAAGATTCTTCGATCAATTTGCCGATGAAGACGAAGCAGATGCCAAAAAGATGTACGATTCACCTAAAAACAAAATAGAAGTCGATTCTGCCGGTAAATTAGTTCGGGAATATGACAAATCGAATAATAGAAGCACCTTAATAAATAACGAAGTGCGCGTATTCAAAGGTGGAAGTTGGAGAGATAGAGCCTTTTGGTTAGACCCTGCACAACGTAGGTACCTACCTCAATATATGGCTACGGATTATATAGGTTTCCGTTGTGCTATGTCAAGAGTTGGTTCAAAATCAAAAACCAAGAACAAGACCGCTCGCGGTAAAAAGGTAAGATAACATCAGTCACATAATTTGATAAAGCCCTGACACGTAATGTTGGGGCTTTTTTTATATTCGTTATATGGAAATCGAACAACTGCACCAACACTTTTTAGTCCATCCCGAGATTTGCACAGATACCCGAAAAATAGCGGAAGACTGCCTCTTTTTTGCACTCAAGGGCGATAGCTTCAATGGCAATGAATATGCTGCCGAAGCGCTTCGGAGAGGAGCGGCATTCGCAATTGTAGATGAAAGCGAACATGCTATTTCCGATAGGTACATTTTAGTAAAGGATGTACTGAAAACTTTACAAAAATTAGCCACGTTTCATAGAAATACATGTAGCGCGAAGGTTATAGCACTTACCGGAAGTAACGGAAAAACCACGACCAAGGAACTTATTAATGCCGTGTTATCTACAAAATACGACACCGTTGCGACTGTTGGTAACCTCAACAACCATATAGGCGTTCCGCTCACCTTACTTTCCATAAAAACGGATACTGAGATTGCCATCGTAGAAATGGGCGCGAACCATCAAAAGGAAATCGAAGCTCTGTGTGAAATTGCCCTTCCCGACTTTGGGTATATCACCAATTTCGGAAAAGCACATCTTGAAGGTTTCGGTGGCGAAGAAGGCGTTATAAAAGGTAAAAGTGAATTATATACTTTTTTAAAAGAGAACAATAGCTGTATTTTCATGAATGCAGATGACCCTATTCAATTTAACAAATTGGGTAGCTACATAAAAAAATTCGGTTTTAGTATTGATAAAAAAGAATTCTATAATATTTGTTTGGTCAGCGCCGACCCCTTTGTTAAAATTAAGGTCGAAGGCCAAACGATTACATCGAAATTAATCGGTAATTATAATTTCACGAATTGCGCAGCGGCCATAGCAATGGGCAAGTACTTTTCTATTCCTCTCCAAGATATAAAACAAGGCATTGAAAAGTATACCCCTAAAAATAACCGCTCCCAGCTAGTAGAACAAAAGGGGAATTCTATTATTTTGGATGCCTACAACGCTAACCCGACAAGTATGGGTGCCGCCCTTGATAATTTTCACGGGATGGATGCAGAGCATAAAATCGCTTTTCTAGGGGATATGTTTGAATTGGGCGAAACCGCTGATAACGAACATCAGGCCATCGCAGACCTTGCAGCCTCAATGCATTTTCAGGATGTTTATTTAATAGGGAAGCATTTTTATCGTTCGGATACACCGTTGAAGCAATTGGAAACCTTCGAGGCACTCTCTGAATATTTGGCGCTACATCCTATCAAAGAAAAGGCTACCATTTTAATTAAAGCCTCAAGAGGTATGGCCCTGGAACGTATTCTAGATCTGATTTAGGGAAAATGGCTAATGCCTTGGTTAGCTTTTAGTTTGTCCCATATCTTGACCTGATAATTCATACTCAAAAGCAGGTATTGGCGGTATTAGTGGGAAAAGAATAATGGAGAAGAAAAAAGAAGTGGGACATACTGGATTCGAACCAGTGACCTCTGCCCTGTCAAGGCAGCGCTCTAAACCAACTGAGCTAATGACCCTAAAATTGTTCGCCAAAGATAAGCCTAATTTTGAAACCCGAAAACTTAAATTAAAATACTGTATTTTTAATTTACAAATTAAATAAGAACCATGAACCCCAACAGCAAGCGAAGGAATTTCATTAAAAACACAACACTGGCCGGAGCTGCCAGCTTAATAACACCATCTTTCACATTCGGAATCGTGAACGCCAAAAACTCGTCTAAAAAGACCGTAGGGCATGGCGATTTTATCTATACGGTTGATAAGGAATGGGGCGTTCAAGACCCCTCAAAAACCCCGGTCAACGATTGTCACGAAATGGTTCTTGACGGTCAGGGGCGGATTTTCATGACCACTACAGGGGCGGATAACAATAACGTGATAATTTATGATAGGTCAGGAAAAGTATTGGATTCATGGGGTACGGAATTCCCAGGCGCACACGGCTTATCAATAGCGGGCGAAGGCAATGACCAATTTCTTTTCATCACAGACCCCGAAACCCATAAAGTTCATAAAACCACCCTTGACGGTAAAATTTTAATGACCCTTGGTCGGCCCAAAGAAGTAGCAGGTTACACCAGCGATGACCAGTTCAAACCAACGGAAACTGCCATAATGCCAAATGGTGATTTTTACATCGCCGATGGCTATGGCGAAAACTATATCATACATTACGATGCCAAAGGAAATTACATTCGTCATTTTGGTGGCACCGGAGAAGAGAATGAAAAGTTCAGTTGCTGTCACGGAATTACTTTGGATAGCAGGGATACTGATAATCCCACGCTTTTGATAACTTCACGCGCCAGTCAGCAATTCAAGAGATTTACTTTGGATGGAAAGCATCTCGAAACCATCTCCCTACCCGGATGCTCGATCTGCCGCCCGGTGATAAAAGATGGTCACATTTATTTTGCCGTAATTATAACCAAGACCTGGGACAGCTATGACGGTATGCTCGCCGTTCTCGATGCAGACAATAAAATCATTTCGCTACCAGGAGGTAGCCAGCCCGATTACAGTGGAGGTACTTTATCCGAGCCTGTTTATGACGGAAGTACCTTCCGCAATCCGCACGATGTACTGGTCGATGATGATGGTAGCCTGTACATTCCGCAATGGGCGTCAGGGAAGACATATCCTATCAAGTTGACAAGGGTTTGAGCTTTTACAGCTTATTCTTTACCATATAAGAAATCAAATACCTACCAAAGTCTTGCATTTTCAGGGTATTCCGTTGAGAAGTCTTTATTTTTATAAAAATTTCTTTTGAGGTATATAAAAGAATTCTATATTTGCACACCTTTTCGGGCAATTAGCTCAGTTGGTTCAGAGCACCTCGTTTACACCGAGGGGGTCGGGGGTTCGAATCCCTCATTGCCCACCTGAAGTTTGAATAATTTAAACCCTGCAATCCTAAGATTAGCAGGGTTTTTTAGTTATTGAATTTTCATACTAATTCATTGATTCAATAGGATAGGTTTTATAATGAATCACTTTTTATAACATCGGACATTCTAGATGAAAAGGCGTATTTTTTAATAGTTAAATGCTGTTGTAACTGAAATGGAAATATAGTCAGAGGCAAACTTTTTAAAGGTTCAGCAATCATTTAGCAAAAGCAAACATTCTTCAATAATTCATAAAATCCAAAATGGAATACCGTATAGTAATTGAAAATTAGCACAATTGCATTTTACAGAATCTATGAATATTTTCAGTAAAATATTTCGCTCACAGACTATAAATCTTCATAAAAGGTATTTCATCGATTAAGTGTAAGAAAAAACCCTAGTTTTAGGTATTTTTTTTTACGTATAAAATTACAATCTTTGTTTAATAGGTATCTAACAACCAATAATTTACCGGTTTCGTCAGGATTTTTATTTTAAAGATTCGTGCATATTACATCCTGCTATTCGTCCTACAATTTTGGTTATTGATTTTGAAATTTTAAATGAAATTAGCACAAAATAGTAAATTTGCGAGCGATAATAGTTATGGGCACAACTCCTTATACCTGCCCTCTTTTTTCGTTCATAAATTCTGCAATTCTTCATTTGACCTTTCAAACTTTGACAAGAACACAAATGACCTAGCTTATATAAACTTACCTTTTACCAAGAACCATAATATAAGAACCTATACTGAAAGTGAAAAGACGCACTGCGTCAAGAAGTTGCCTATTCCCAGTCTTGAAAACCTTATGTTATGTTTAAACCAATCCCTACAAAAGGATTTTTGGCATCATGCTTTGCCAAATACACCTTATCCTTTAAAATTTTCAGCACCCAAAGCCATGAAATAATAAAAACTATTTCTAGTAAACAGGCACTAAATGTATCGGATACTACTTTTACATCTGGTATAATGACCTTTGCAAAGATACAGGCGTGTTCAAGGTTAAAATTTAACGAACACCCCTTTTGGTCTATTGTAAATTGGTTATTGGATATTCAATCCTGGCAAGACCCACCCCTTTTTCAATCATCCATAAAAAAGATAATTCCCTTCCCAATATAATAGGATTACAATCCAAGAAAACTTATTTCAAGCATAAAAACGTCTAGTAGACCTTTCGTGTATCATCTTTTAAAAGGCGGATAGCTTTGAACCGTTTTAAACCAAATGACAAGACATCGGTTGATATTTCGCAAAATCATTTCCAGTATTTATAAATTGAATTTAAAATGAATGCTTCGGCACTAATTATAATAGGATTACTATTCTGCTTGTGCAGCCATTTCGTTGGAGCCCAGGTTAAAATTGGAGAAAATCTTCAAGAAATTGATGGTGCATCAATTTTAGAATTGGAGAGCAAAAACAGAGCTTTCGTTTTAACCAGGGTATCCCAAGCTGAAATGAATGCGATAGTTCCACTGAATGGTGCTTTGGTATACAACACCGATAACCAATGTGTTTATATGTTCAATGGTGCTGTTTGGAAAAGTCTTTGCAATGCCGGAATAAATGTGACAAAGTCTGCCGTCGAGCCACAAATAAATCAAGAGGGGGATATATGGATTGACAGTAGTCAAAATGCAATGAAAATTTGGAACGGATCGGCCTTTGTAGCCATCCACCGAAATTTCAAAACCGGCACTGGAATACCTTCATCGTTAAACAACACTGATGCTATTGCCGGAGACATTTATGTTGACAGCGAAAATGGAAATCTCTACACATTTAACGGATTAAATTGGTTGCCGCAATTGACATCGACACAAGCGACTAATGGACTAACTAAGAATTCCACCAATACTGTTGAATTGGGCGGGTCACTTATAAGACCAACTACAATAACCAGTACCCAAAGCAATACCCTTGCAATTCAAGGCCTCGAAACCATCACTAACTCAAGTAATATGGTAGTTACAGTAGATTCAATTTCAGGTATTTTAAAACGAAGCTCGCCATCATCATTAGTTCAAAAAGAAGAATCAATAAAGATTGCAAATACGGGCCAAGATTTGTTCACCACTCCTATAGAAATATCCGAAACTTCAAAAATTGATGTTTACAGAAACGGAATCAAAGTTGATTTTACCGTTTTTGACGCCACTACTATACAACTTAATATAGGTACCACCTGTTTTCTAAATGACGAAATCCGAATTATTCAATTCTATTAATGACTTTTTAAACTTCAATTAACCCTTCAAAACCAAATTATCATGAAAAACCTAAATTATTCATCAATTACCAAAAATCTAATGCTCATCGCGGGCATGCTGATTATTACTATGGCCAACGCACAACAAACAACAGGAGACATTGCTAACGATTCCGTTGCCGTTCCAGGAGTTACTGCATTAGGAGGTTCTATACGTGTTATTGACAACAGAGGTACCATTAAATACCTACAATCTAAAAACGGTATTACCATGCTATCAAATACCACGAATGATGTCACCACAACAACATGGCAATTGGGAGGTGTTCTGACTGACAGTACATTTATCGATGTTGATGGTTTTGCATTTGGTCTTGATGGCATCGACTTAATTAACACCGAAACTGCTTCAACAGATGCCACAACAAAATCAGATCGTGGGGAGGGAACAGGCTACACCATTTTAGTGAGAGATGAGGAAACAGGCGCTATCAAAAAATTACTATCGTCAGACTTAAATTTGATACGGAGCGGTCAGGAACGTTTTACCGCTACGGCCGGTCAAGTCGCATATGATTTAACCTCTGGAACATTATTACCTACGTTCAGCCAAGTTTGGGTATATAGAAATGGAGCTAAATTGATTTCTAATCTCGATTATACCATTGCGGGGTCAGAGGTTACTTTGGCACCAAGTGTTGACTGGGCGGTATACGCTGGTGATGTCATAGAAGTGCAATTCATCAGATAAAAAGGTAAATCCTTACTGTCTATAAAATATTGTTTTTATAAACTTTAAAGCAATTAGTTTGATAGTTAGATAAATATACAATTTATGGTCATTTAAAATGGATAAGAAGATTTTGATATGACTACGTTTAAAATGCTAATAAGTGTCCCTTTCTTTATCGTATTTCTGAGTATGCCATTTTTCCTGAGTGCTCAAGAGGTAAGCGTAATTGATTATAAAGGAACCAAAACATTAGTCAGAAACAACTCGGTAGTTAAGGCAGATGTACCGCCAATAGACCCGGTTATGAATGATTTGTGGTTTGATACTTCAAATTCAGAAGGAAAAAGACTTATAGTTTGGGATGGAACATCATGGGTTGCGCTTACGTCTACCGGTATTCCAGGTTCCATTGTATTTATAGGACCTGATAGTATACCTAAACAAGATAACGAAACCCTTATATGGGACAATATCAATAAAAGACTTGGTTTAGGAACTAACGTACCGACCGAAACTTTAGATGTTGAAGGTCAGGTAAGAATACGAACAATGGCTGACGCCGAAGATTCGGATGCGTTTGTAATGGCCAGCGCAGATGGGGTATTACGTACTTCTAAAATCAATTACGGAGGGCGCTGGACCAATACGGATATTTTTACAAACATTAATATCGACAATACCATTGTACCGCTTTTTGGTGCTAATGACTATGTAGATGATGGAACTGAACTGTATGAGGTCAGCGGAAATGCATTGACAGTTAAGCAAGCCGGCCGATATGATTTACGGGCGAATATAGCGCTTATCGGAATCGCGGATGGAAATATTTTTTATGATTACGACCACGATACCAATGTAAATGCAAGAATAGCCATAAATGGTATTCCCGTAGGGGCCATTGCAGCTTCAGGACATATTGCTTTTTATAATGGTCATAATAATTCGAGTATACACATCAATGAAATATTAGAACTCGATGCTAACGATACTATTACTATTCTTTCATATCGGGAAGCCAATCTCGCAACAGTTAGGCTCACAAGTATAGGTTCATCGAGTTTCATCATCAACAAATTACACTAGCTATTTGAAAAACATTAATTCGTTCATACTCTTATTTTTGGCGCTTAGCACTTCGGCACAAGATGGAATCCGCAATTTGGGCATGCTGAAAATCCATGATAATGGAAGTATGGGTTTTCATAATAATCTAGTTAACGATGGCATATTTGATGATAACGAGGGTTTGGCAGGCTTTTATGGTGATATTCCGTTTGAAGTTTTGGGTGCCTTTCCACCCGTTTTCAATGATATGGAGGTTTTAATGACTAATGGCCTTGACCTATCTGTTAGCGTTGAGGTAGAGAATCATTGTAATTTTATTTATGGGGATATAAGAACATCAAAAACAGTTCCCTTTGTATCATTACACTTTCAACAAAATTCAGAGTATAATGGCGCAAGAAATATTAGCAAGGTAAATGGCTATGTAGAGATAAGGGACAAACAAAATTTTATTTTCCCTGTAGGTGATGATAAAGAATTACGCCCGTTGCTTTTAAATGCGCAAGGCATAACTACCACTGCAAGGTGTGCCTATTTTTCTAAGGATGAAAATAATTCTTTGTCGTTTTATGATTCCCATAGTACTGAATCAAAAGAGCCGAAACTATCTGCAATTAGTTCCAAAGAATTTTGGCGTTTAGAAAATACTATGCTCTCTTCCATACAAATCCCATGGAATGAGCGAAGCATAATAAAGGGATTGACAGATACTGTTGACGAAGTTGTTGTCGTAGGTTGGAGCAAATTACGAAACCAATGGGAATCTCTTTCTGGTAATGCCGTAGGTGACCTTTTTAACGGGATTGCAAGTTCTACTAATTTTAAGCCCAACGAATATGATGCATTTACGTTTGGAGCCTTAAAATCGCCGAACCAATTTATAGACCTCCCCAACTATTTGGTTACCCCGAATGGGGATGGAATAAACGATTTTCTGGATATTCCCGAATTGGAAGCCTTTCCAAAAAATCACCTTCGTATTTTCGACCGTAATGGACTACTAGTTTTCAAACAGGATAATTATAGCAACGAATTTAAAGGCTATGCGAATGAAGGTGATATCATAATCGACTGGCAGAAAGGGCTGCCATCAGGCGTTTATTTCTATATCATAACTTTTGAGGACAACACATTAGAATTTCAAGGTTTCCTCTACTTGAAAAATAACTGATTTGATTTTTTATAATGAATCCATCAACTGTAATGATGTATTTCAAATTAAAAAATTGTTCATCGCATATTTTAATTACGTCAAAAAAGCGAAAGTGAATTACTTGGGATAATGGCAATCTAGGTTAAACTAATAAAGGCCTGAAAGTAGTTTCAAAAAGTAAATTGAAGGCGATTATGGATTATATATTTCCCATATTCCGCAAAAGGCTTAAACTAATTAATGAGAAACCGGCTCGGTGTCAATCACCAATGTAAAGAAGAAATAGGCTCCAAGCTAATAACTTAGATATTTGGGCCAATACTGTTCGCACCGATACAATGACGTATATAGTTAATGAAGTTAACAACACTAAATAAAAGTTCCTTTCTTAAACGCTTAATTTATATCTCTGAAGAAGAGTTGGGAGATAAGAATTGTTCACACTACCTCAGCCACGACAAATGTACTACCACCAATAAAAATAAAATCTGAGGGTGCCGCACTTTGCAAAGCCGCGTCGTAAGCATCCGCCACCGAAGCATAGCAGCTTCCGTCCAGTTCAAAAACTCTTGCCTTTTCTTTCAGTATTTCGGCGTCGAGACCTCGTTGAAGGTTCGGTTTACAGAAATAGTATTCGGCATATTTAGGGAACAAAGGCAATATGGCTTCCAAGTTTTTATCCTTTACAAAACCCAGTACTATATGTAGCCTGTCGTATTGCTGCTGGCTTATTTGATTAATAACCAATGAAAGGCCTTCCGCATTATGTGCCGTATCACAAACTACAAGAGGTGCTGTTTTCAATATTTGCCAACGCCCCATTAAACCCGTATTCTGAACCACATTTCGCAACCCATCGACGATATGCTTTTTTTTAATGCGAAAACCTTTTAAATTCTGCAGAACGGCTAAGACACCTTTGACATTTTTCGTTTGATAATTACCTAATAGCGAGGTTTCGAAGGCATGATTAATTTCCTTATCAGCATAGGTTAAACGCGCTTTTTTTAACGTTGCCATGGTCTCAAAAGTTGCAGCGGTATCTTTTTGATATTCGCTGATTACAACCGGGATATTTTGCTTTATGATTCCAGCTTTTTCGAAGGCTATTTTAGCCAAGGTATCCCCTAGCATATCCACATGGTCAAAACCGATATTCGTAATGAGGGCTACTTCGGGATTAATTATGTTGGTGGAGTCTAATCGGCCGCCCAATCCGACCTCGACAATTACGATATCAACTTTCTGATCGGTAAAATAGGTAAATGCCATGCCGACGGTCATTTCAAAAAATGAAAGCCGATGTTCTTCAAAAAAAGGTAGGTTTGTTTGAATAAATTCGACCACAAAATTTTCACTTACCGGTTTTCCATCTATGCGGATGCGTTCACGGAAGTCTTTAAGATGTGGAGATGTATATAGTCCGGTTTTGTATCCTGCTTCTTGTAGAATGGAAGCTAACATATGGCTACTTGAACCTTTTCCGTTTGTTCCACCGACATGTATGCTTTTAAATCCTTTTTCCGGATGCCCCAAGTGCTTGGCGAAGTCCAGAATATTATCGAGTTTGGCGTTGAAGGCAGATTTACCCTTCTGTTGGTACATCGGAAGTTGCGCGAACATCCAATCCAAGGTCTCACTGTAGGTCACTCCCCCAATTTAAAGTTGACCACCACAAAACCTACCTGTTGGCTAGGTGCATTGGAATCTTGATTCCATTTGTGCTTGAAAGCCGTTTTCTTTGCGGGTTCCAATAAGCAGGGACTATTATTTGTGGTTCCTTTCACACCGGGCTGGGCGCTAACGACGTTGCCATTTCTATCGACAACAATTTTAACCACTACCCTACCTTCTTCGTTGCATTCTTGTTTAACCGCACCTTTAGTGGCAAGGGAGCGACCGTTCAAGCCATATCCACCCGTTCCACTGCCGGAACCTGGGCTACCGTAATAGCTGGTAGCGTAGGGGTCACCATCAGGTGATCCTTTATCGCCGGACCTATTGTCGTCACCTTCGGAACCTGAGGCGGTACCGTCAGATTTATTCAGCCCGCCCATAAGCTCGTCCAATTTTTTCTTTTTGGCGTCTTGTTCCTTTCTCGCCTTTTCCTCTGCATCCTTTTTTTGTTGGGCTACCCGTGCTGCTTCTGCTTTTTTCTTCTTCTCGGCGGCTTCAGCTTTCTTCTTGGCCGCTTCTTTAGCATCCTCTACCTTTTTTCTGGCCTCCTCTGCTTTTTTAATTTTAATGGCTTCCTCATTTTCTTGGGTAAGAACTTTTTCGGCAGGAGCTTCTTCGGCAACTACTTCTTCAGGTTCTTCGGACTCAACTACTTCTTCTTCTACAATTTCCTCAACGACTTCCTGCTCTTGTTCGACCGGTTCGACAGGAGGTGTATCCATCGGTTCGGACTGTATTTTTTCTTTGGGCTGCACATTGCCACTACCAAAATCGGTGGTGCCAAAATTGATGGAAATTCCGTTTTCGATAGGGGGGTCCATATAAGTAAGGCCGATATAGAATAATATCAGCAATAACACACTTAAAAGAAAGGTGGTCAGCGTGAATGATTTCTTTTTGTGACTTGTATCTAAATACCGCATTTTGCCTCTTCGGATTAAAATATCTTTCTAACAGTACACCGGCTATTATGCAAACTTTGAAGTATCTGCTGCCTAATTAATGTTGTGCCGATTTGTACCCAATGGACCATAAGTTAAGTGATGCTCGTTTTCTCAATTAGGTCGAACCGCCAAGATTACCTTGTAACTATTCCGGTTGGCAATATCCATAACATGTACCGCCTCTTTGATGGCTACATTTTCTTCTGCCCTGAGAATAATGGTTGGCTTATCTTGTCCTTCTAGCGCCTTTTTAAGTTCAACTTCTATGTAGTCGCTATTGATACGCTCGTTATTGACAAAATACTGTAAATCTTTATCAATGCTTACGGATACGTTTTGGGTGTTGGTAGATTTTCCTTTCGCTTTAGGCAATAAGAGATCCAAAGCATTGGGAGAATTCGCGGTAAGCATAAAGAATATCAACAACAGGAAAACAATATCCGTCATCGATGACATGCTAAAATCGGGACTTACCTTATTTCTTCCCTTTAATTTCATAGTATGGAATTATAGAGGTTCGTTCAATAAGTCTAAGAATTCAACTGCATTCGCCTCCATTTTATGAATGACCTTATCGGTACGATTGACTAAATGATTGTAACCAATGTAGGCTATAATACCCACAATTAGTCCTGCAACGGTAGTTGTCATTGCGGTATAAATTCCCGAAGCCAAGGAACCCATTTCAGCTTGTCCGCCGCTCGAAGCCATTTCATGAAATGCAAGGATCATACCGATAACTGTACCTAAAAATCCGATCATAGGCGCTGCCCCTGCAACAGTTGCCAGAATGCTTACATTCTTTTCCAACTTATACACTTCTAGCGTACCCGCATTTTCTATTGCGGTGTTGATGTCATCTAAAGGTTTACCGATTCTCGATACCCCTTTTTCCGTTAAACGGGCTACTGGAGAATCCGTTTGGGCGCATAATAACTTCGCAGCATCCAATCTACCGCTCGTCACGTAATCGCGAATCTGGTTCATGAAATTGCTATCTATTTTCGAAGCGGCCTTTATGGCAAAAATACGCTCGAAATAAATGTATAGGGCAACAAAGAGCATGATGAACAGCACCGAAATGATTAGCACACTTCCCGTACCACCATTAAAAATAAGATCGATTACGGAAAGGGTCTTCTCTTCTGACATAACATCGCCTACCTGAGGGTCTTGCGCTGCATCTTGGAATAACATCATAGAATTCTTGTGTTTTTTACCTTAAAAAAAGGATGCTGGTGTTGCCTCTATAACGGTAGTTTACCGATTAAATTATGTATTGAACACGAAATTTCTAAGAAGTGCGAAAACAATGGCACCGGAAATGAAACCTAGAAACGCCAACCATGCAATTTTCTTAAGATACCAGAAGAAATCAATCTTCTCCATTCCCATAGCGACCACACCTGCAGCCGAACCGATTATCAACATACTACCACCAGTTCCTGCCGAATATGCAATGAAATGCCATACGGGATCATCGACGGGTACGGAGAACATACCCATACTTGCGGCGACCAAAGGAACATTATCTATTACTGCTGAACCGAGTCCTAATATCAACACCACTAAATCAGATACCAATTCGCCCCTAGACTCGGTACCCAACATCGGTAAATTCGATTCTAGGCTCTCCGCGAAATGAAAGAGCATTCCCAACGATTCCAAAGCTGCTACCGCTAGTAATATCCCCAAGAAAAACAATATACTGGGCATTTCAATTTTCGATAAAGAAGAATGTACCGGACTGTGGTGTCCCTGAGTATCATCGCCCTCACCTTCAACATTAGTTATACTAAACTTCGAACTACTATAAATTTCAGCGAATGTAGCAACTACCGCTAATGATAACATCATACCAACGTAAGGAGGAAGATGCGTCACCGTCTTAAAAAAAGGAACGAATACGATAGCACCTAATCCCAAATACAACATAGTAGCGCCATATTTCGATTTGGGGACCTCAACAACCTCATCCGGGTCTGCCAATAAATTTCCCTTAAACGCACCATACCTACTTGCGACCAATACAGGAACCACCATACAAACTATCGAAGGCAACAGCACGTGCTCTATCAAAACACCGGCAGTTACCTTATTACCAATCCATAACATGGTTGTAGTTACGTCACCGATTGGCGACCAAGCACCACCGGCATTAGCCGTAATGACAATAAGACCTGCAAACCAAAGTCGCGTTTCGCGTTCCTTTATAACTTTCTGTAAAATCGTAATCAGTACGATTGTAGCGGTCAGGTTATCAATTATAGCGGAAAGTATAAAGGCCAAAACGGAGAATAACCATAGCAATTTCCTCTTACTTTTTGTTTTTATAAACCCTTTGATAGTGGCAAAACCATCAAAATAATCGATTATTTCGACGATGGTCATCGCACCTAATAAGAACACCAAAATCTCTGCGGTTTTACCCAAATGGTGCAGCAGTATGGCCTCGAGGGATGACGGTTCCAGTTCCTTTAACTCTGTATTGACCTCAAAAACATCCATATGGGCCAAAGCAATTACGGCCCACAAAATTGACATCATTGCAAGGGCGGGAATGAGTTTATCAATTTTCAAATTGTGTTCCATGGTTATCGCCAGATAACCCAAAACGAATACGATGATAATAATGGTCTCCATACAAATCGGTTTTAGTGAAGTTAATTAGATTAGTAGTTTCAATACGATTACAAAAGCGATACGGCTGAGATCTGACCGAACGGATTTTTTTTAAAGATATTCAAATTTGCCTTTCTAATAGTATCGTATATGCATTTAAATAGCATTTGATTTTACTGAATTAACAAATATAAAAATTTGAGGTTTTAAAAAAAGCTTTTCATCCAGGTATGCACAAATTTATATTCGATTGTAAATACCGTATATTTGTTAAAAGCAAAAAATGCAATAGATTCTATGGATTATTCACTGTCGGAAGAGCATATCATGATTCAACAGGCCGCGCGCGATTTCGCCCAAAACGAATTGTTGCCCGGCGTTATAGAGCGGGACGACCAACAAAAGTTTCCTGTAGAACAGGTTAAAAAGCTGGGAGAACTTGGCTTTATGGGGATGATGACCGACCCAAAATATAATGGTAGCGGCATGGACACCCTGTCATACGTTATTGCCATGGAAGAACTTTCAAAAATCGATGCCTCGGCTTCGGTTATAGTTTCCGTAAATAATTCATTAGTATGTTGGGGGCTTGAAACTTTCGGCAATGAGGCCCAGAAACAAAAATACCTAACCCGTCTGGCATCCGGAGAAATTATAGGCGCCTTTTGCCTTTCGGAACCTGAAGCAGGAAGCGACGCTACTTCACAAAAAACATCGGCCTTGGATATGGGCGATCATTATATTCTTAACGGAACCAAAAACTGGATTACCAACGGAAGTTCCGCAGAGGTTTATTTGGTCATCGCCCAAACGGATAAAGAAAAAGGTCATAAGGGTATAAATGCACTTATCCTTGAAAAAGGCATGCCCGGTTTCGAAATCGGCCCAAAGGAAAACAAATTGGGCATTCGCGGAAGCGATACCCATTCCCTCAATTTTAATGATGTAAAAGTTGCCAAGGAAAACCGTATCGGAGAAGATGGCTTTGGTTTTAAGTTTGCCATGAAAACCTTGGCCGGTGGACGTATTGGTATCGCGGCGCAAGCACTAGGTATCGCTGCCGGCGCATATGAGATGGCTTTAAAATATGCTAAGGAACGCAAAGCTTTTGGGACTGAAATCGCCAATCATCAAGCCATTGCCTTCAAATTGGCAGATATGCACACGCAAATAGAGGCAGCCCGTAATTTGGTCTACAAGGCGGCTTGGGAAAAGGATAACGGGATAAATTATGATCTATCGGGAGCAATGGCAAAACTATATGCGTCACAGGTAGCTATGGACACTACAGTCGAAGCTGTTCAGATCCATGGTGGCAATGGTTTTGTAAAGGACTATCATGTAGAAAGGTTAATGCGGGATGCCAAAATCACGCAGATTTACGAAGGCACTTCCGAAATTCAGAAAATCGTGATTTCGAGAAGCATATTAATGGATTAATTTCAAATGCATTAGCAACTTTCAAAGCATAAATCCAACACTTATTCAATCATTTTCTATCTTCATATTATAGGCACCCCTAAAATAAGAGGGGGTCAATCACATATTTTCGCTTTAAATTAGAGTTATTGGTATAAATTGAGGGGCTCTAGACTGTTAAGTTTGTAATTGCTTATGCCACACCCCAAAACAATTTCCGCACGTCTGTCGAAAGCATTATATTTATCAATCTGATAATTTATTACCTTCAAAAAAAGATATTTGCGTTTTATATAACCAATTATTCCAAACGTTGAATTTTTATTTGATAATCTAGAAATCACTGCAGATAATTTACCAAAAACACTATTTTTGAAGAAATACCACATCCGATGAAACTACAAAAGCAAGGACTATATTTACCTGAATTTGAACATGACAACTGTGGCGCAGGTTTTATCTGTAGCCTAAAGGGGAAAAAATCTAACGATATCATCCATAAAGCCTTAGAGCTATTACATAAACTGGAACATCGTGGTGCAGTAAGTGCAGATGGAAAGACTGGTGATGGTGCTGGAATCCTTATTGATATTCCACATGATTTTTTTCAGGCAGTCTGTGACTTTGAACTTCCGGAACCAGGGGAATACGCAGTGAGCAACGTGTTTTTGCCTCAAAAAGAAAACCAACGGAATTTTTGTATTTCCACGTTTGAAAAGAACATCGACAAGCAGGGCCTAAAGCTACTAGGTTGGCGTAATGTGCCGGTCAACCGCTCTATTCCGGGGCGTATCGCCATGGAGACCGAGCCATTTGTAAAGCAGATTTTCATTGCCAAGGCCAACTCGGATCAAAACTATTTCGATTTCAATCTTAAACTCTTTATTGCCCGAAAAGTCACTGAGCATACCATTATTGACTCCAAACTTTCGGAAAATAAGTTCTTTTATGTTCCTAGTCTTTCCACAAAAATCATAATTTTCAAAGGGCTTTTAATGCCAAAGGATATCAGTCTGTATTACGAAGACCTCTTGGACTCACGTGTGGTAACCCGGCTTTCTTTAGTACATCAGCGGTTCTCCACCAATACCTTCCCGACTTGGGACCTTGCGCAGCCTTTTCGTTATATGTGTCACAACGGGGAAATTAACACGTTACGTGGTAACGTTTCACGTATGCGCTCTCGCGAAGAGCTTATGAAAAGTGAATGGTTCGGTGATGAAATCAAAAATATTCTTCCAATTATCCTTCCCGGAAAATCGGATTCCGCCACCATGGATATGGTAGTAGAGCTTTTATTGATGACCGGTCGTTCGCTGCCCGAGGTTATGATGATCTTAGTGCCCGAAGCTTGGGAGAAGAATGCAGACATGGACAAGAGCAAAAGAGCTTTTTACGAATACCATTCCTGTATGATGGAACCTTGGGACGGTCCGGCATCCATCCCTTTTACAGACGGCAATTATATCGGAGCGGTGTTAGATCGTAACGGATTACGACCTTCTAGATATACCGTGACAAAAGATGGGTATGTGATTATGTCTTCAGAAACCGGGGTAGTCGATATCGCACCTGAAAATGTGGAGTTTCACGGCCGCCTAGAACCCGGTAAAATGTTTCTTGTCAATATGGAAGAGGGCCGGATAATCAACGATGAGGAAATCAAGATCGATATTGCCAAAAGGCATCCCTATCAAGAATGGCTTGACAACAACTTGGTACACCTAAGAAATATTCCATACAACGATTGCCCCCTATTTTTAGGAGAAGCAAGTCTTGAAAAACGAAAATCGGTATTTGGTTATACTATGGAAGATATCAACACGATTATCCTTCCCATGGGGAAAAATGCAAAGGAGCCCATTGGCTCTATGGGTTCCGACACCCCGATAGCCGTGCTTTCTGAAAGACCACAACTTATATACAATTATTTTAAGCAACTTTTTGCCCAGGTCACCAACCCACCTTTAGACGGTATTCGTGAGGAACTCATAACCGATATCAGCTTGACGTTGGGCAGTGACCATAACATTTTCGATTTCTCGGAGAAACACTGTCGGAAATTGAAAATTCAGAATCCCGTTATTTCTAAAGAAGATCTTGACAAAATCAAGAACTATGATGTGAGTCCTGATTATAAAGTCGTCTCCATTCCAACCCTATACAATATTGAAAAAGGGTATAACGGCTTAGAAGATGCCTTGGATGCCATTTTAAAACAAGCTTCAAAAGAGGCGGACAACGGTGCTAATATTATTATTCTTTCGGATAGGGGTATCGACAAAAAAATGGCTCCTATTCCTGCACTACTAGCCTGTTCGTACGTCAATAGCGGACTTCAAAAATTGGGTAAAAGAAACAAACTCAGCATCATCGTAGAATCGGCAGAACCTAGGGAAGTACATCACTTCTGCCTTCTCTTCGGTTTTGGCGCAAGTGCCATTAATCCATATCTGGTAAACGAAATTATTGGAGAACAGATTGAGGAACATGATATTGCCGAATATACTTTCGCAGAGGCAGTTGAAAATTACAACAAAGCTGTAGGCAAGGGCATTCTCAAGGTCATGAATAAAATAGGGATATCGACCTTGAACTCCTACCGCGGATCTCAGCTCTTCGAATGTGTGGGTATTAACACTAAAGTTGTAGACCAATATTTCCCAAATACACCGACCCGAATTCAAGGTATCGGACTATACGAAATTGAAAAAGAAATAGCCAAAAGACACAGTAATGCATTTTCCGATAAGAAAGTTGCAGCCGCAATGGAACTTGAAGTTGGCGGAGAATATCGTTGGAGAAGGGATGGTGAAAAACATATGTTCAATCCGTTATCAGTAGCTAAATTGCAAAAAGCGGTTCGCGGAAACGAGCCTAGCACCTATAAGGAATATGCCGCAATGATCAATGAGCAGTCAAAAAATTTAATGACTATTCGTGGACTTTTCGAATTCTCAAATTACGACCCCATTCCCTTGGAAGAAGTAGAATCGTGGACAGAAATCGTCAAGCGTTTTAAGACCGGTGCTATGTCGTATGGCTCAATAAGCAAGGAGGCCCATGAGAATTTAGCCATCGCCATGAACCGTATCGGTGGCAAGAGCAATTCTGGTGAAGGGGGCGAAGATGCCGAACGCTTTTATAAAAATGCTACTGGTGACTGGCGAAACAGTGCTATCAAACAAGTAGCTTCCGGTCGTTTTGGAGTAACCTCCGATTACCTAACCAACGCCCAAGAAATACAGATAAAAATGGCCCAAGGCGCAAAGCCGGGCGAGGGCGGCCAATTACCTGGACCAAAAGTTAACCCAGCAATTGCAAAGACTAGGAACTCTACCCCATATGTAGGGCTAATTTCACCTCCCCCACATCACGACATTTATTCGATTGAAGATTTGTCCCAATTGATTTATGACCTTAAATCAGCAAACAGAAAAGCACGTATAAATGTGAAATTGGTTTCCGAAGTAGGGGTCGGTACCGTTGCGGCAGGTGTATCTAAAGCTAAAGCCGATGTTGTACTTATTTCCGGTTTTGATGGTGGTACAGGTGCTTCACCATTAACCTCGTTAAAGCATGCAGGATTGCCTTGGGAATTAGGCATTGCAGAAGCTCAGCAAACCTTGGTCATGAACGACCTTCGTAACCGTATCGTTTTAGAATGTGACGGGCAGCTAAAAACTGGCCGAGATGTTGCAGTAGCTTGTTTACTAGGCGCGGAGGAATTCGGATTTTCAACCGCACCCCTTGTAGCTTCTGGTTGCATTATGATGCGCGTTTGCCATTTAAATACATGCCCGGTAGGCATAGCCACCCAAAACCCTGAACTTCGCAAGAAATTTGACGGGAAGCCCGAACACGTCGTAAATTATATGTATTTCGTAGCTCAAGAACTACGGGAGATTATGGCACAACTGGGTTTCCGAACCGTGAACGAGATGGTTGGCCAGGTTAAAAAGTTAGATCGCCGGAAAGCGGTCGATCACTATAAGACCAAAGGAATTGATTTGACACCTATTTTACATCAAGTGGATGTTCCAGCAGGTACAAAATTCTACAATACACAAAAGCAGAAACACAATATTGATAAGTCCATCGAATTTGAAATTATTGCGAAAGCCAATCCATCATTATTCCGAAAGGAAAAATTGACCCTTGATTTTCCTATAAAAAATACCGACCGTGCTGTCGGAGCTATCATTAGTAATGAGATTTCAAAGGTATATGGAGCACAGGGCCTTCCTATCAATACCCTGAGATTAAATTTTACCGGTTCAGCAGGACAAAGCTTCGGGGCGTTTGCTACGAGAGGTTTAACGATGACCGTCAACGGAAATACCAATGATTATCTTGGAAAGGGGCTATCAGGAGCAAAGCTGGTCGTAAGGGTTCCTGAAAAATCTACAATTATACCTGAAGATAATGTCATAACAGGTAACGTTACCCTTTATGGTGCCACTGCAGGTCGAGCCTACATTAACGGAAAGGCCGGAGAGCGGTTTTGCGTACGGAATTCAGGTGCAAAAGCAGTAGTCGAAGGCATTGGCGACCACGGTTGTGAATACATGACTGGTGGAGTTGCCGTTATTCTTGGCGAAGTTGGGCGAAACTTTGGTGCTGGAATGAGCGGCGGTATCGCTTTTGTCTATGATGATAAAAATACCTTCAAGAAAAATTGCAATACCGAAGATTTGAATCTTCTTCCAGTGACGGAGCCCGAAGATATCAAACAGCTAAAAGATTTGATTGAAAGCCATTACAATGCTACCCTGAGTCCATTGGCCCAGCGTATTCTTGAGAAATGGGAGTCTTGCTTGCCAAAGTTCATCAAAGTATTGCCCGAAGAATATCGTAAGGCATTGATACGATTGGAAGAAGAAAAATTACAAAAGATTTAAGCGAAACATGGGAAAGATAACAGGATTTTTAGAATTCGATAGAAAAGTTGAAAGTTACGCTCCGGTAGAAGAGCGCGTTAAAAACTATAAAGAATTTACGCAAGCTTTACCGGAAAAAGAGCTTAAAGAGCAAGGCGCTCGCTGTATGGATTGTGGTATCCCGTTTTGCCATAGCGGTTGCCCTTTAGGTAACCTAATTCCAGATTTTAACGACGCTGTATACAAAGGTAAATGGGATAAAGCTGCTCATATTCTACACGCAACGAATAATTTTCCGGAGTTTACGGGCCGTCTTTGCCCCGCTCCTTGCGAAGAAGCCTGTGTTCTTGGTATCAACGAAGACCCGGTGACTATTGAAAATATTGAGAAGAATATTGTGGAGACCGCCTTTGAAAAAGGATGGGTAGTACCAGAGGTTCCCGAAACCCGAACCGGAAAAAAAGTCGCTGTTGTAGGGTCTGGACCTGCAGGATTGGCTGCAGCGCAGCAATTGAACCGCGCAGGACATTTGGTGACTGTTTTTGAAAGGGACGAGAAGCCAGGCGGATTGTTGCGCTATGGGATTCCCGATTTTAAAATGGAAAAACACATTATCGATCGTAGATTAAAAGTGCTTGAAGACGAGGGTATAGAATTCAAATGTGGTGTACACGTTGGTAACGATATTACAGGAGAACAGCTTAAAAGTGATTTTGATGCAATTGTGTTATGTGGCGGTGCTACAATTCGTAGAAATCTACCCATTGAAGGTTCTGATTTAAAAGGTGTCGTACAAGCGATGGACTTTTTACCCCAAAACAACCGTAGGGTTGATGGAGTAACCGAGTTTGACAATGAGATTTTAGCAACAGACAAAAATATTGTTGTTATCGGAGGTGGCGATACCGGTTCCGATTGTATCGGAACTTCTTTTCGTCAAGGTGCAAAATCGGTTTCAAACTTTGAAATCATGCCCATGGGTACTGCAGACCGTCCAGAAAACCAACCTTGGCCTTTTTGGCCAATGCGGTTGAGAACAAGCTCATCACATAAAGAAGGGGCAGAACGGTTCTTCAGTATTTCTACAAAGCGTTTCGTTGGCGATTCTGATGGTAATTTAACAGGATTGATAACTTCTGAAGTCGAATGGGTAAAAAAGCCTGGGCAATCCATGACCTTGAAAGAAGTCGAAGGAACAGATAAAGAATGGAAATGTGAAATGGCTTTATTAGCTCTAGGTTTTACGGGTTCAGAGACGACCATAGCAGACCAATTAGGCATACAAGCTGATGCAAGAACCAACATAAAGGCTACCGAAACCAATTACATGACCAATGTGCCAGGTATATTCGCCGCTGGAGATCAAAGAAGAGGACAATCACTTATTGTATGGGCTATTTCGGAAGGGCGTCAAGCTGCATATCATGTTGACACCTACCTAATGGGGGAATCAGAATTACCACTCAAAGGCGAAGGTGATTTGCCAAGGGTATAATCTACTATTTCGGATAAAGTACATAAAAACATGAACTGTACCGCTCGATACTAATCGGGCGGTTTTTTTTATGTCCTATTTTAAATCCTTTACTTATTTAACTAAAGTTTTTTTACTGGGTTACCATCAATGTAAAATAGAGTGACAATCAAGTGGTAAGAAAGATGCGTATTTTAGTTTCACATTCTGATATATAAACCCAATAATCAACAGACTAATTAGCCAATTTAAAATTAAGAGCAGATAGGATTA
The DNA here is from genome assembly GCA_011050085.1 of Pricia antarctica. Lineage (GTDB taxonomy): Bacteria > Bacteroidota > Bacteroidia > Flavobacteriales > Flavobacteriaceae > Pricia > Pricia antarctica_A. Next base: position 59,027 of record DRGL01000063.1, read on the forward strand.
AGCTGCAAATTATTTCCAAGGATATAAAGTAGATGAGAATCGGCCTTTAATCTTCATGTTGTAATTGATTAGAAACCCATTTACAGGAGCTAATTCGATGTAGGTCGTTAGTAGAGTATTCAAAATCCACAAACCTTTGTGGCCGGGGCACAAAAAAAGGGCCCCGATCGTGTGATCGGGGCCCTTCGAGGTAAGGCGGCAACCTACTCTCCCACCTTATCGGCAGTACCATCGGCGCAAGCGGGCTTAACTTCCCTGTTCGGAATGGAAAGGGGTGGGCCCCGCCGCCATGGCCACCTGGGTCTTCAATATTATGATGATGTACGGTCGCTCCGCGCCGTCCATCGTATATGACATAAAAAAAATTGGGACAGGTACTTGGTATAGTTTACACGTTCTTAGGTAAAGGGCACTGTGGCTCCGGTACGCGCTTTTTAAAAAGGATTGTTGCGCCCCCCGTCCCGAGGGAGGGGGGCGTATGCGCAAGCCTTACGGGCAATTAGTACCGCTCGGCTACGGACATCGCTGCCCTTCCACCTACGGCCTATCGACCCCATCGTCTATGGGGGCCCTTTAAAGAAATCTCATCTTGCGGCCGGTTTCGCGCTTATATGCTTTCAGCGCTTATCCGTTCCCGACATAGCTACCCGGCGATGCCCCTGGCGGGACAACCGGTGCACAAGCGGTCGGTCCGGCCCGGTCCTCTCGTACTAGGGCCAGGTCCGCTCGAATTTCTAACGCCCGCAGTAGATAGAGACCGAACTGTCTCACGACGTTCTGAACCCAGCTCGCGTGCCACTTTAATGGGCGAACAGCCCAACCCTTGGGACCTTCTCCAGCCCCAGGATGTGACGAGCCGACATCGAGGTGCCAA
>DRGL01000064.1 GCA_011050085.1 Pricia antarctica
GGTTTGATATCATAAGGAGGATAGGTCTCGTTCAACGAGACTAACGTTATGTTATTGGAATTAGGACGTTTTTCAATTTTCTTGACCAGAACCGCATCCTCTAAAACGACAACATACATTTTATTGGGACTTACATCATCGATGTGTTCAACGGCTTTTGCCAAAACCCATTCTCCGGACTTTAGGTTGGGTAACATACTATCGCCCTCCACTTGAAACCCGCGATAGGTAGCATTTCTAAATTCTGGTATGGGCAAATCGAAAGCGGGTAATTGTTGATACCAGCTGGTATCATGAATATTTTGTGGATAACCCGCCGCAGCTTTGGCATTTACTAAGACCATATTCTCACGGTCACTAGAATCAACGGTCACCACTTTAGGGATGACACTTGTTTTGGAAGTTTCCAAATACTTGTCCTCACTTTCGCCAAAAAGCCAAAGTGGATTGATTTTAAATTGTTTTAAAAGCTCCAAAACTACCTTGCCAGCAAGTTTGGTCCGGCCCCGTTCTATGTCGGCCGTAGTACTGGAGACACCAAGCATAGCAGCAAACTCAGCTTGGGTATAACCTAAATCCCTTCGGATGTCTGCAAAACGTTTTAAGGTAATTTCATTTTCCATACGTGAAACATTTTTCATTTTAATGAGGTGATAGTCTTCTGACTACAGATTAGAGATATTCTAAAATCTATGTAGGTAATCCCTAATTGAACCCTATAAATGCAATAAAGCCTTACATCTTCAGCACCTTATCACAACACATTGAAATCAAAGATACACATTTTGGATATATTCCAAAATATTTATTGGATTATTTCCATAATTAGGAATTATTCCATAATTTTGGATTAATTACAAATCTGATCCTATGTCCTTTGATAGAACCAAAGAGAAACTCAATATTTTAGCTGATGCTGCCAAATATGATGTTTCCTGCTCCAGTAGCGGAAGCAAGCGTGTAAATACCAACAAAGGCTTAGGAGATAGTACAGGTATGGGTATTTGTCACAGTTATACTGAAGATGGTCGATGCGTATCGCTCTTAAAGATCTTACTGACCAATCACTGCATCTTTGATTGCGCCTATTGTGTGACTCGAAAAAGCAATGACATTAAACGGGCTGCTTTTAAAATTCAAGAGGTAGTAGACCTAACCATCAATTTTTATCGTCGTAATTATATAGAAGGACTATTTCTGAGTTCCGGGATTTTTAAAAGTGCCGACTACACGATGGAGCGGTTGATTGCCGTTGCCAAAAAGCTACGTACGGAAGAAGGTTTTAACGGCTATATTCATTTAAAATCAATCCCTGGGGCAAGTGACGAGCTCATGCGGGAAGCGGGTTTATATGCAGACAGACTTTCAGTAAACATTGAAGTCCCAACGATTTCCGGACTAAAATTATTGGCGCCAGATAAAAAACATGAAGATTTTATTAAACCAATGCTCAAGGTGAAAAATGAAATCATTCAGTTTAAGGAAGAAAAGAAAATTATAAAAAGCACACCGAAATATGCACCGGCAGGTCAAAGTACCCAGATGATTATTGGAGCAACAGGTGAATCGGATAAGGATATCATGTACTCCGCCTCCCATTATTATAAGCAGTATAATATGAAAAGGGTGTATTATTCCGGTTATGTACCGGTAGCCCAAGACGTTCGATTGCCAGCTATTGGCACACAAGTACCCATGTTACGGGAAAACCGTTTATATCAAACGGATTGGCTTTTACGGTTCTATGGTTTTGGGGTTCAGGAATTATTGAATACTTCCCACCCAAATCTTGATATAGACGTAGATCCAAAACTGGGATGGGCGTTGCGAAACTTGGAACAATTCCCAATAGATATAAATACGGCAGAGAAACAAATATTGGCAAGGGTACCAGGCATAGGTTTACAATCGGTACATAAAATAATTAACGCCAGACGATTTCGAAAATTGAACTGGGAGCATCTGAAAAATATTGGTATCGCCCTCAACCGAGCCAAATATTTTATTGTTTGTGATTCGAGCAAATGGGAGCGAATTGACCGAGAACCCCAAACCATAAAAGGAATGATATTAAAAAATTCTACTGGTAAATTTAGAAAAGAATATAGCACGCAACTTAACCTATTTACATAATCCTAATTCCCCGAAAAAATGCAGCAGCGCTATGACAGAAGATCAAAATTTGACACGTGGGCAAAAAACCTACCTAAAACGAATCGTCAATGATTTTAAGGAAAACGCCCATTCGGTATTAAATGAAATTTCAGATTTACAGGAACGTTTAATTCATGGTAGTGATGATGAACCCACATTATTCGAACAATTTGAGATCACCAAAGAGCAAATCGAGGGTAAAAAAGTAGAAATCAACTCAATTTATGATTCTATTTTCAAGCCCTCACCATCCGGTAAAAAATCTATGGCCTTACAACTACATTCATTTCTAGAGGAATTTGAACAGCAAAAAGATTCCTTGACCCGAATAAGGGTAGACATAGAGGAATTCAATCATCAACTGTTTGGCCGTTACGACGAACAGGGAAACCAAGTTTTGGGAATAGAGGAAAAGATAAAATGTAAAATAGAAGAATTTGAAAACCTATACAGCCTGAATTATCAAAAACAGGAAAAATTATTTATCAAAATAGAGGGCTTATTAAAGGGAGCAAGTACCGTGGCGTTGGCCAAAGCTTTTAAAGACCACAAAGACTCTTTCCATAAAATGAATATTGTATGGTCGGCCGTTTTTATTATTTCCATTTTGGCTATGATGGGCTTATCCATTTTCGCTTTCATTTATGCCAAATTCGAGTTTGATGAAATGTGGAAGTACACCTTGGGCAACCTACCATTTTTGGGCGGTGTAGTTTGGTTGGCTATCTATGCCAGCAAACAACGTAGTCAGAATAAACGTCTACAACAGGAATATGCCTTCAAGGAAGATGTTGCCAAAATATATTATGGCCTTAAAAAAGAAATCGAAGAATTAGGCGATTCACCTTTGGGTCAAAAATTAAATGAACGAGTACTTGAAGTGCTTGTTGAAGTAGTGTCATTGAACCCAAGCCAGACCTTGGAAAATAGTTCTCATGATGATAGGGGTCCTATTATGGAGGCACTACATATTCTTAAAGATAAAATTAACGAAAAACAAGTTCCACTCAATCCTAAATAAAAATGGTATGGAAAATGCAAAAACATTTATCTACGATGGAAGTTTCAATGGCTTCTTGACGACAATTTTTGTAGCTTTTGAAGAAAAGGCTCAGGTTGCTGATATTCAGAAGAACAGTGTCAATCAAAATGGTCTTTTTTCAGAATCCGAGACTATTTTTACACATATAGAAAAAGCCAAGCGAGTATGGAACGGTATCCAGAAAAAGAATTATACCGCGATGAAGCAAATTTATTTTGCCTACTTGAGTGAAACACAAGGTATCGAAATATTGTTATATCGCTACATCAGAAAACTGTTCGCGACCCAAGAAGCAATACAATCTGATTATTCGGATAGCTTAGTTTTAAAAATTAGTCAGCTGACGAAGTCCGTTGGTCGTGAAAAACATCGCATGGAAGCTTTTGTAAGGTTTCAACTGACCCAAGATGATATTTATTTCGCCAATATTGAACCTGATTTCGATGTACTGCCCCTAATTTCAAAACATTTCCGTTCTAGATATGCGGACCAACAGTGGTTAATTTATGATGTGAAGCGACAATACGGCATTTTCTACAATCTTGAAAGGGTAGAAATAGTAGCATTGGATTTGAAAGAAATTTATGCGAACAGCATACATAAAAAAGATCCTTTTTTAACTGATGAATATAACTTTCAAGATTTGTGGAACAATTACTTCAAGAGTACCAATATCAAATCACGAATCAATACGAAACTACATACGCAACAAGTTCCTAAGCGATACTGGAAATATCTTTCGGAGAAAAGAGAAGCCGTTTAAAAGTTAGTAGTTTATGGTATTCTCCTTCTTCTTAATTCATTGTCAAAATCGTACCTTTGCCGCCTTGCTGTGGAAAAAATGATAAAATACGAAGAGAACATAGAAGTACAGGGTGCTCGCGTCCATAATCTTAAAAATATAGACGTCACAATACCAAGGGAAAAATTGGTAGTAATTACCGGGCTTTCCGGTAGCGGAAAATCGTCTTTGGCCTTTGACACTATCTATGCCGAAGGACAACGACGCTACATCGAAACATTTTCTGCCTATGCCCGTCAATTTTTAGGCGGATTGGAGCGGCCGGATGTGGATAAAATCGACGGTCTTTCACCTGTTATTGCCATCGAGCAAAAAACTACCTCGAAGTCCCCAAGATCTACTGTTGGTACAATAACCGAAATCTACGATTTTTTACGTCTTTTATTTGCTCGCGCCGGTACGGCATATAGCTATAATACGGGTGAAAAGATGGTGAGTTACAGTGATGCTCAGATTAAGGCACTAATTATGGCGGACTTTGACGGCAAAAAAATTAATATTCTGGCCCCTGTCATTAAATCCAGAAAAGGTCATTATCGGGAGCTTTTTCAACAAATCGGTAAGCAGGGTTTTGTCAAGGTCAGGGTAGATGGTGAGGTAGTTGATATTACCAAGGGCATGAAAGTAGACCGGTACAAGACTCATGATATCGAAATCGTAATCGATAGATTGATGGTCAAAGACACCGAAGATCTTGATAAACGCCTTACCGAATCCATTAATACCGCGATGTATAGTGGTGACGATGTGTTGATGGTGCTGGAAGAAGGCGAATCGACGGTCCGCTATTTCAGTCGTGACCTGATGTGCCCAACTACAGGAATATCTTACCCAGTTCCCGAGCCAAATACGTTCTCCTTCAACTCCCCAAAAGGAATGTGCCCAAATTGTAATGGTTTGGGACATATATACGAAGTAAATGAAAATAAAATCTTCCCAGATAAAAAGTTATCCATCAAATCAGGAGGTATTGCTCCATTAGGTGACTACAAAAAATCATGGGCCTTCAAACAAATAGAAACTATTGCCCAACGCTATGATTTTAAAATAACCGATCCGATAAATGACATTCCCGATAAAGCCATGATGGTTCTATTGCACGGTGGACATGAAAGCTTTGAGATTGATTCCAAGACCTTGGGCGTCAAACGCAACTATAAGATAGATTATGAGGGCATATCACACTTTATAAAAAATCAATTCGAGGAGGCTGGTTCGACTTCTATCAAAAGATGGGCAAAGAGTTACATGGATAAAGTGGTTTGCCCTACCTGCGAGGGTTCAAGGTTACGTAAAGAATCACTTAACTTCAAGATTGATGAAAAGAATATAGCTGAATTGGCTCATCTTGACATTTCTGAATTGGCCCAATTTTTCGAAGGATTGAACCAAAGATTGGAAGGTAACCAGCAAGTCATTGCTGAAGAAATTATTAAAGAAATTAAGACGCGCATCCAGTTTTTATTGGATGTGGGTCTAGATTATCTTTCCTTAAACCGAGGTTCTAAGTCGCTATCCGGTGGTGAAGCGCAACGCATACGTCTGGCTACACAGATAGGATCACAATTAGTAGGTGTTCTTTATATTTTGGATGAACCTAGTATTGGTCTTCACCAACGTGATAATGACCGGTTAATCAAATCTTTGGAAGCACTTCGAGATATTGGAAATTCCGTAATCGTGGTAGAACACGACCGCGATATGATTGAAAGGGCGGACCACGTCATTGATATCGGTCCAAGAGCAGGAAGACATGGTGGTGAAATAATATCCGAAGGACTTCCAAAAGACTTGAAGAATTTCAACACCCTGACCGCGGATTACATTACGGGTGCGAGAGAAATAGCTGTACCGGAAAATCGCAGAAAAGGTAATGGAAAAAAAATAACTCTATCGGGTTGTACTGGCAATAACTTAAAAAATGTCACCATCACGATTCCGTTGGGTCAGATGATTGGCGTTACAGGAGTCTCAGGCAGTGGGAAATCCACATTAATCAATGAAACCTTGTATCCAATTATGAACGCCCATTATTTTAACGGTGTCAAAAAACCGATGCCGTACAAAAAAATTAAGGGTTTGGAACATATTGATAAGGTTATCGATATTAACCAGTCACCTATTGGGCGTACACCGCGATCAAACCCTGCTACCTATACTGGGGTTTTTGGAGAGATTCGTTCGCTATTTGCCAAAACTCCTGAAGCTGCAATTCGTGGCTACAAACCCGGCCGTTTCAGTTTTAATGTGAAAGGGGGACGCTGTGAGACCTGCGGAGGGGGCGGTGTTCGGATTATCGAAATGAATTTCTTACCTGACGTCTATGTTGAATGTGAGACCTGCAATGGAAAACGCTTTAACCGCGAGACACTTGAAATCAGGTACAAGGGGAAATCGATATCAGATGTACTTAACATGACTATTAACGAATCCGTCGAATTTTTTGAACTAATCCCTAAAATACATCGTAAGTTAAAGACCATACAGGATGTTGGATTGGGTTATGTTACTTTAGGGCAACAATCAACAACCTTATCTGGCGGAGAGGCACAAAGGGTCAAATTGGCGACCGAACTATCGAAACTAAATACAGGAAATACCTTTTACATTTTAGACGAACCCACCACGGGTCTACACTTTGAAGACATACGGGTACTAATGGAAGTTTTAAACCGTTTGGTTGACAAAGGAAATACGGTTTTGATTATCGAACACAACATGGATGTCATTAAAATGATGGATTATCTAATCGATATCGGCTATGAAGGTGGTCGCGGTGGTGGTATGGTTGTTGCGAAAGGAACACCGGAAGTCGTGGCAAAAGACAAGAAAAGTTACACGGCTGAATATCTAAGAAAAGAGTTATCCCCTAAAAGAATATTAAAAGAAAAGGAACAGGTCGGAATTTAAATAGGGTTCCGAACACATGGAAAAGGTATACGCTTGGTCTGTTTTATGGAAATAAAATTTAAAGTTGGCAAGCTCCGGTAAGAATGTATGGAATATTTGATTTCATATAAAATCCAGCCATCCTAAACATCCATATCCTTGAAAATCTTTTCGAGTTTCATTTTAGATACCTCCGATAAAAGGAATTACAAATACACTTAGTATATGCGAAAAGAACAACATCATAAGGGCTGGAACGAGATAAAAACCAATGACTCCTGGGCCATTTTCAAGATAATGGGCGAATTTGTAATGGGATACGAGAAATTGGGCACCATCGGACCCTGTGTTTCAATCTTTGGGTCGGCACGTACCAAACCAGGTGATACCTATTATGAATTGGCAGTCGATATCGCCCATAGTATTTCAGAAGCTGGATACGGTGTTATCACGGGCGGTGGACCAGGTATTATGGAAGCCGGTAATAAAGGAGCTAATCTTGCAGGGGGAACATCGGTAGGTTTAAATATTGACCTCCCCTTCGAACAACATGATAACCCGTTTATCGACCCTGACAAAAGCCTTGATTTTGATTATTTTTTCGTTAGAAAGGTAATGTTCGTTAAATATTCACAAGGTTTTGTAGTCATGCCAGGTGGTTTTGGTACATTGGACGAACTTTTTGAAGCTATCACCTTAATTCAAACCAATAAAATAGAAAAATTTCCTATTATTTTAGTAGGTACCGATTTTTGGTCGGGACTTATGGACTGGGTCAAAAATACCATGTTGGTAGCTAAGAACGTCAGTCCGCATGATTTAGACCTAATACATATTGTTGATACTAAGGAAGATGTTGTAGAGATTATCGACTCGTTCTACAAAGGTCGTTCGCTAAGTCCTAATTTTTAATAGCTTACTTGAAAAAAATTTCCCCCATACAGCTAGTAATTCTACTGCTTTCCCTGTTTTCATGCATTGGAAAACTATACGCGCAGCATGAAAATACAATTAGTGCAAACCTTGATGGAGAAACCAAGGAGATAACCATTCAACAGGAATTTCTTTATGAAAATTCTTCCAGTTCAACCTTGAATGAAATTTATTTTAATGACTGGGCCAACGCATATGCCAGTAAGAGAACTGGATTGGCCAAACGTTTTGAGGAAGAATTTAAAAAAAGTCTTCACCTAGCAAGAAAGGATGAAAGGGGGTACACTACCATAATGAGCGTGGTAGACGATGCCTATAGAGGCTTACGATGGGAAAGAACTAAAGAAGAAGATATTTTGAAGGTCGAATTGAATGCTCCGCTACCCCCTGGAGAATCGACCAAACTCTTTTTTTCATATACGATAAAACTTCCTGAAAATAAATTTACACCTTATGGATACGGGAAAAACAATACCTATTATCTAAAAGATTGGTATTTGACCCCTGCCGTTTTTGACGGCGTCTGGCACCTATATTCCAACAAAAACCTCGAAGACCTATACACCGGTATTACGAATACCGCTATTAATTTTACTTATCCCGACCAGCTATATCTTGCTTCGAATTTTAGGGTTTTATCTAATACTACGTTACTCAACGGACAAATAGCACAGTTGCAGGGGGTAAAACAAAGAAACGGCGAACTCATTCTGACGCCCGAAAATCGGTTCACTACCCACGTCACCGAAGAAATGACCGTTATTACAGATCTCCAGGCTTCCAACTACAGTGAGATTTCCCAAGGCATTTCTATTAACAGGGTCACGCAATTCATAGAAACCCATTTGGGCGAGTACCCTCATGAACAGTTATTGGTAAGCGAAATTGATTATGAAAAAAATCCGTTATACGGTATCAATCAATTACCATCGTTTATTCGTCCCTACGAGGAACAGTTTCAGTTCGAGATGAAATTCCTAAAAACTGCCTTGATTAATATGTTGGAAGAAACCTTGTTTCTTGATCCTAGAAAGGAACAATGGTTAAGCGATGCCATTGCAAATTATCTCATGATTGCGTACGTAGATGAGTATTATCCCGATCAGAAACTATTGGGCAAACTATCTAAAATTTGGGGTATCCGCAGTTTTAATTTCGCTAAAATCAGCTTTAACGAGCAATATCCGCTGCTATATATGCTTGTCGCCCGGAAGAATATTGATCAATCTTTGAGTACGCCAAACGATTCGTTAACCCGATTTAACCAAAAAATAGCGAATAAATATAAGGCAGGTCTTGGCCTATCGTATGTAGGGAGCTATATCGGAAAGGAAAAGGTAGATAAAAGCATAAAAACTTTTTATCAATATTATAATCTGAGCCGTGCAAAAATTCTTGATTTTGAATCTATTTTAAAACGCTCAACGGATATAGACATCAATTGGTTTTTTAGAAGTTATGTACACACCGATTGGAAAATTGATTTTAAAATTAAGAAAGTAGAGAAAACAGAAGATTCGCTTAGAGTCACGCTAAAAAATAAATCAGGAACGAATGTACCTATTTCACTATTCGGCTTGCGCAATGACTCTGTAGTTTCAAAGTATTGGTTTGCAAACATCAAGACTGAAAAAACCGTAACTATTCCCAAAAAGGATGAAAAAAGGTTAGTCTTAAATTACGATCAGAGAATTCCAGAATTTAACCAACGTGACAATTGGAAATCCTTGGGTGGATTTTTGTCCAGCAATAAGAAATTGAAATTTACCTTTTTTAAGGATGCCGAAAACCCCTATTATAATCAGGTTTTCTACGTACCGGTAATAACGTTCAACCTCTATAACGGATGGACGCCTGGACTACGCCTCTATAACAAGACGTTTTTAGAAAAGCCATTTATATATGATGTAGAACCCTCGTATTCATTTCGTGAAAAGGCATTAGTGGGTTCCGGTGGTCTAACCTACAGAAAGTATCTCAGCAAAAGCGGACTTTACGTCGCGAATTATCGAATCGGTGGATCAACCTATCATTTTCAGGAAAACTCAAGATACACCACCATTACACCCTCGATAAGTTTTGGTTGGCGTCCTGAAAACCTGATATCGAATAAAAGGGATATTCTAACATTTCGATACGTAAACGTTCTTCGAGACAAAGATGAGCGCTTGGGTGATTTCAAGACCCCCCCGGATTATAGTGTATTGAATGCCAGGTACACCAGTGGAAATCCGGGAATCATCAATTACCTGTCTTGGTTCGGGGATGTGCAACACGCCAGTGATTTCACCAAAGTAGCCTTTGAACTAGAATATCGAAAGCTTTTCGAAAGTAATCGACAATTCAATCTGCGTTTTTTTGCCGGTAAATTCTTGAGAAATAAAACTACCGACTATGCGGACCCTAATTTTTTCAGTTTTGCACTCGATCGCCCTACCGATTATCTTTTCGATTATGGTTATTTAGGACGATCGGAAGAGTCCGGTATCTATAGCCAACAGATTATAATCGCTGAAGGCGGCTTTAAATCTTTTCTTCCGGAACAATTTCGTTTTGCCAACGATTTCTTGGCCACAGTAAATACCAGCGTAAACCTTTGGCGATGGATCGAAGTTTACGGTGATGCCGGAGTGGTTAAGAATAAAGAAATACCCGCTAAGTTCGTTTACGATTCTGGTGTACGCCTAAATCTTTTAACGGATTACTTCGAACTATATTTACCTATATATTCCAATAATGGATGGGAAGTATCGCAACCGAATTATGGAGAAAAAATACGTTTTATTGTTACTTTAAGTCCGAAAACATTAACGGGACTTTTTACAAGAAAATGGTTTTAAATTTCACTCTATAATATAACTTACCTTTACGGTTGTACATCCTTTTGTTTTTTTAAAAGATCCTGCGTAATTTTCTTCTAATTATTGAGTACTTTATGAAAATATCCTTTTGAGCCAGGATTGTTTAAATACTTTTGAATCGATATTTTTGTCCAAGTCAAAAAAAATTCATGAATCTATCTCCCAAAACAAGCAGTGACATCTCCTTCGAAGACTTCAAGACGCAAATCTTGGACGATTATAAATTGGCGGTGCTTAGTAGAACCTGCAGTTTAATGGGAAGAAAAGAGGTTTTGACCGGCAAGGCTAAGTTCGGAATTTTCGGTGATGGTAAGGAGTTGCCGCAATTGGCAATGGCCCGTTCCTTTAAAAAAGGGGACTTTAGAAGCGGATATTACAGGGATCAGACGTTTATGTTGGCTCTAGGCCTTTTGACACCGAAAGATATGTTTCATGCCCTCTACGCGACCACTGATATTACAAAGGAACCCATGAGTGCCGGACGTCAAATGGGCGCCCATTATCTCACATATAGCCTAAACGAAGATGGTACTTGGCGAGACTTAACAGAACAGAAAAACAGCAGTGCCGACATCTCATGTACCGCAGGTCAAATGCCGAGGCTATTAGGGCTCGCTCAGGCTTCAAAAATGTACCGCAACCTAAAAAATGTCGATGCTTCCAAATTTTCCAAAAATGGAAATGAAGTAGCTTGGGGCACTATCGGGAACGCTAGCACTAGTGAAGGAATGTTTCTGGAAACGATTAATGCAGGCGGGGTTTTACAGGTTCCTATGGTTATCAGTATTTGGGACGACGATTATGGCATCTCGGTGCCTCCGGAATACCATTCAACCAAAGAAGATATCTCTGAAATGTTGAGTGGCTTTCAGCGCAATGAAGACCAAGCTGGTTATGAAATGCTCAAGGTAAAAGGATGGGATTATACCGCGCTGATGCACGCCTACGAAAACGCTGCCGATATCGCCCGCGATGAGCATGTACCGGTAATCATACACGTTACAGAACTTACGCAGCCACAGGGCCATTCCTCTTCAGGATCACACGAGCGCTATAAAGACCACAAACGCTTGGAATGGGAAAAGGAACACGATTGCAATAAAAAATTTAGGGAGTGGATTTTAGAGACCGGTATTACCACCGATGACGCTTTAAAGAACATTGAAAAAGCCATCACCAAAGAAGTACGTAGCGCAAAAAAAGAAGCTTGGTCCGAATTCCTCGCTCCACACAAAGCTTTAAAGAAAACCTTGGTCGCCCTACTTGACCAAGCAGCCTCCGTAAGTCAAAATAGACATTTCATTACCAAGATAAAAAATGATCTTATTGCCATTGAAGAACCGATAAAGAAGGAACTCGCCGTAAGTTCTCGTAAAGCATTACGTTATCTCTTAGGTGAAAACTTTCAGGAAAAAGAAGCCCTTTTGGATTGGACCAATAACTTTCTTGCTGAAACCCAGCCCATGTTCAGTGCTGATCTGTATAGCGAACATTCCAATAAGGCGACCAGTATAACAGAAGTAAAGCCAATTTACCCTGAAAGCCCTAAGAAAGTAGACGGCCGCATAATTATTAGGGATAATTTTGATAAGTTATTTGAAAAATATCCGAATACTATTGTTTTCGGGGAAGATACGGGAACCATAGGTGACGTTAATCAAGGATTGGAGGGGCTGCAATCAAAGTATGGAAAACTACGCGTGTCGGATACTGGAATACGAGAGACTACCATAATTGGTCAAGGAACGGGTATGGCGCTTCGAGGTTTACGACCCATTGCCGAAATTCAATATCTGGATTATATCTATTATGCGTTGGCAACCTTGACCGATGACGTTGCTTGCCTCAGATACCGTACGTTTGGCAAACAAAAGGTACCGTTGATCGTGCGTACCAGAGGTCACCGACTGGAAGGAATATGGCATTCCGGTTCCCCGATGGGAACCTTGATACATGCTTTACGAGGTATGTATATTCTATCTCCAAGAAATATGACACAGGCAGCGGGCTTTTACAATAGTTTACTAAAGAGTGACGAACCCGCACTGGTCATTGAAAGTTTAAACGGGTATCGTTTAAAGGAGGACCTACCAATGAATCTAGGGGAGATGTGCACACCTATCGGCGTAGTAGAGACTTTGAAAAAAGGAAAAGATATTACTTTGGTTTCCTATGGGTCAACTTTGAGGATTGTGTTACAAGCTACGGAAGAACTGAAAGAAGTTGGAATAGACGCGGAGGTTATAGATGCCCAGACGTTACTCCCTTTTGACATTCGCCATGATACGGTAAAGAGCGTACAGAAAACTGGTCGGATTCTCGTAATCGATGAAGATGTTCCCGGGGGATGCTCTGCATATATTCTAAACGAAATTATTGAAAAACAGGGCGCCTACAGGTTTCTGGATAGTGCTCCTCAAACTTTGAGCGCCAAGGCCCATAGACCTGCTTATGGTACCGATGGTGATTATTTTTCCAAACCTAATGTAGAGGATGTTTTTGAAAAAGTCTATAATTTAATGAACGAAAGCGATCCAGAAAATTTTCCTGCACTTAGATAATATCCTATTACCATTGTCGAAAATGTATGTCAAATTTGGCCATTTCATAAATTTTAAGAATTTTACTTTTGACTTGAATGTAATGTTCAATTTATTTTTTAAAAGCTTATCTTAAGGAGATTTTTTACACAATTAATTAAAGAATAGATGCAAAGTACCTTAAAAGATATCGGTTTAGCTGTTTTACGAATAGCACCTTCGGCTATGATGCTCGCCCATGGAATTCCAAAATTTCAAAAGGTCATAGGTGGCGACTTAGAATTTGGTGACCCTATAGGTATTGGTGCCGCACCTTCCCTATTCTTGGCCGTAATTGGTGAGGTGATTTGTCCACTACTCATAATAATCGGCTTCAAGACGAGATGGGTAGCGATTCCCTCCGCCATAACTATGGCTGTAGCGGCGTTTATCGTGCATGGAGCCGATGATTTTGCCACAAAAGAAAAAGCACTGATGTACTTAACTTTCTTTGTAGCCATAATTTTATTGGGTCCTGGAAAATATAGTGTGGACCGGAAGTAATATCAAACGATTTTTACCAAAAGTTCTTTAAGAAGATCAGCTTGGGCGAGGGCATTTGCCCCTACTCCTTTGCCTTTTAAATCCATTTCGCGCAAATGCGACACCACACCGCTTACCTGTTTCATTGGGTAATTTCGCGCGGCAATCCGAAATTCGTCTACAAAATATGGGTTTACACCAAGAGCGCTCGTAACGCTTTTTGGAGAATGATCGGATAACCCATGATATTTAAGCAATTGAATAAAAAAGCTCGTCAACAAAGTAACAGTCAGCACGAAAGGATTGTCTTTAGGATTTTGCGCGAAATAATTGATAATGCGAGTAGCCTTTAGAACATCTCGCTCACCAATCGCTTTTTTTAGTTCGAAATTATTATAATCCTTACTGATACCGATATGCTTCTCGATATCTTCAGGAGTTATTTCTGAATTTTGGGGCAACACGAACTGCAACTTTTCAAGTTCATTGTTTATACGGCTTAAATCTGTGCCCAAAAACTCGGTAAGTAATATAGCTGCCTTGTGTGAAATACTATAGCCCTTAGCCTGCAGATGCTTTCGTATCCAATCGGGGACACGATTCTCATATAACTTTTTACTTTCGAAGATTACGCCTTGTTCCTTGATTACCTTGTATAATTTCTTCCGTTTGTCCAATTTTTTATACTTGTAACAAATGACCAAAACGGTGGTGGGTTGAGGATTTTTAGCGTAATCTGTCAACTGCTCTATGGTTTTGAAAAGATCTTGACCTTCTTTGACGATTATCACCTGCCTTTCGGCCATCATAGGATAGCGTTTGGAATTTGAAACGATATCATCAACGGAAACATCCTTCCCATACAATACCATTTGATTAAAACTTTTTTCTTCTTCCGCAAGAACGTTTTTCTCGATAAAACTTGATATGGCATCGATGTAATAAGGTTCTTCACCGAATAGAAAGTACAAAGGTTTTATATTCCCGTTTTTAATATCGCTAACTATCCGTTTTGCTTCGTCCATTCCAAAAAAATCATCACATTTGTGCCATGCGACCGCTTAACTTCCCGGCCTATGACTTTCGTCTCAAAAATAACGAAAATAATACCCAAATTTTTGATGTCATCCGTAAAAAGTTCGTGATTCTGCAGCCCGAAGAATGGGTACGCCAGCATGTAGTGCGCTACCTTATTATAGATAAAAATTATCCCATTAGCTTAATCAATGTTGAAAAGCAACTTACCATCAACCACATTAAAAAACGCTATGATATTGTAGTATTTACTCCAGAGGGTCACATTGCTATTCTAGTAGAGTGCAAAGAGCCGAAAATACCCATTACCCAAAAAACCTTCGATCAAATAGCGAGGTATAACCGACAATTAAAGGCAGAGTATCTTATGGTAACCAACGGATTGGAACATTACTATTGTAAAATGGATTTCAGGGCCGAAAAATATAGGTTTCTTAGCGATATTCCTGATTTTAGCCGTTAATTTGCCATCGTTTTGCGCACTGCCATCGCCATACTCAATTGGAACGGAGAGATACTGCTTGAGAGATATCTCCCATCTGTTGTACTTTATTCTGAAGGAACAGACATCTATGTCATCGACAACGCATCTACAGACACGTCGGTGCAATTTGTAAGAACTAATTATCCTCGGATAAAAATTATTCAAAACTCGACTAACGGTGGTTTTGCCGGGGGATATAATGAAGGATTGAAACAGATTGATGCCGATATTTTTTGTTTGCTAAATTCAGATGTAGAAGTAACAGAAGGATGGTTGGATCCTGTATTAGACCTGTTTGAACGCATGCCAGATGTTGCTATCATACAACCTAAAATATTGGATTTGATGCGCAAAGACCACTTTGAGTACGCTGGAGCTGGTGGCGGATTCATCGACCAACTAGGATATCCATTCTGTCGGGGCCGTATTTTTCAATCCTTGGAAAAGGATATTGGGCAATATGATGATACTTGTGAAATATTTTGGGCCACAGGTGCTTGTATGTTCATAAAAAGTAAGGTGTATTGGCAACTCGAAGGCTTTGACCTAGACTACTTCGCACACCAAGAAGAAGTCGATCTCTGTTGGCGCGCCAAAAACGAGGGCGAGAAAGTATATTATGTAGGAAATTCGAAAGTGTATCATTTGGGAGGGTCGACCTTAAGCAACATGAATCCCAAAAAAACCTATTTAAATTTTAGAAATTCCCTGTTCTCGATTACAAAAAACCTACCTAGGAGAAAAGCCCTGGCCATTATATTTATAAGGCTGCTTCTTGACGGTGTAGCTGCACTACGTTTCATTGCACAATTTAAATATAAACACTGCTTTGCAATTTTACGCGCACATTTAAGTTTTTATAGACAGTTTCATAAGATGTACCACAGACGCGAAAAAGCTAATTTTATTATAAAGTATTATCTTACAAAGTCCATTGTTTGGTCTCACTTCGTAAATCAGATAGACAAATTCAATGTATTAATAAAAGATTAACTAATTTTGCCACGGCAAAAATGGACGATCGCCTAATTTTGGCACTTATTTTGAACAATCAAATCAAAACAATAACTAATATTTAGTATCCATCATTATGAAAAAAATCATTTTAGGCTGTTTAGGTGCTTCTCTGTTGCTTACATCTTGCGTTTCGAGCAAGAAGTACGGTGAACTTGAAGCCAAACAAAAAGAAACACAAGACCTTTTAAATTCCGCAACGGTTAAGTTGAACGATTGCTTGGAAGAGAAAGCAACCAATTCATCTAAGTTGAAAACCTTGCAAGATCAAAATGCTTTCTTACAGGCAAACAACCAGGAATTGATCAACAATATGGGCAATATGACTACCTTAACTTCTAAGGGTGCCGAAAATCTTGAAAAGTCATTAGAAAGTCTTAAGGAAAAAGACCTTACTATCCGCAAATTACAGGATGCCATTACACGCAGAGATTCTGTAAACCTTTCACTAGTTCAAAGTTTGAAAGGAGTGTTGGGTAACCTTGATGATGAAGATATTGAAATTAGCGTTGAAAAAGGTGTTGTTTTCGTTTCTATTTCTGATAAATTGTTATTCAGCAGCGGTAGCTACAACGTTACTAATCGGGCTAAAGAAATCTTAGGAAAGGTGGCGAAAGTAGTCAACAACAAACCTGATTTCGAGTTTATGGTCGAAGGCCACACCGACGATGTGCCATATAGAGGTGGAAATGGTGTACTTGTTGACAACTGGGATTTAAGTGTAAAACGGGCTACATCTGTAGTACGTATTCTTCAAAAGGATTTCAATGTAGATCCAAAAAGAATGACTGCTGCCGGTAGATCGGAATACATTCCAGTATCTATGACCGAAAAATCAAAAAACCGAAGAACCCGTATCGTAGTACTTCCAAAAATCGATCAGTTCTATAGTATGATTGAAGAAGGAATGGATGATCCAGCGATTAATAACTAAAATTTAAGATTATCATAAATACAAAACCGCAGCTCAATGAGCTGCGGTTTTTTTTGTTTTAGAGACCTGATACTTTTAAACTTTATCCCAAAACTTTGGGCCAAGTCTGTCCTGATTATTATTTTTTTTTATAGAAAAATGGAATGCACGGTTGCACAATGATACATTCTAGTATATTGCCCAATGAATTGAACTTAAAAATCAATTAATCAGTTGAAGATTTCCAAATCGCCTTTTCCCTCACGTAAAACGACTGGCTCACTACCGGAAAGATCGATTACCGTAGACGCCATGTTGTCACCATACCCACCATCGATTACGACATCGACCAACTTGTGCCATTTTTCAAAAATCAGTTCGGGATCAGTAGTGTATTCCAAGACCTCGTCTTCGTCATATATTGAGGTTGAAACTATAGGATTTCCCAAACTCTCTACCAATGCCTTAGCTATGTTATTATCGGGTACGCGAATACCAACTGTTTTTTTCTTCTTAAAATCTTTTGGAAGATTGTTGTTTCCAGGAAGAACAAACGTATACGGACCGGGCAAGGCCCGCTTCAAAATCTTAAAGGTTGCCGAATCTATTTGACGCACATAATCGGAAAGGTTACTTAAATCGGCACAGATAAATGACCAATTCGCCTTAGCCAATTTAACACCCTTAATACGTGCAATTTTCTCAAGTGCTCTTGAATTGGTTATGTCACAACCCAAGCCATATACGGTATCGGTCGGATAAATCACCAGACCACCTTTGCGTAAAATATCGCCAATATGTTTTATAATTCTCGGATCGGGATTTTCTTCGTACAACTTTATAAATTCGCTCATCTTTTTTAGTGATTATCTTAAAGGCGCTATTCAGAGGTAATTACCTCCAATTTCGCGAATCGTAACAGCAATTTCTTAATATCGCCTTTTTCGAATTGAATTTCCGCTTTTTTATCATTGCCGGCACCTTCCATTTTTAAGACCTTTCCCCTACCGAATCTAGTGTGGTTTACGGTAGAGCCCTCTTGTAAGCTTGGATCCACTGAATTCGTATTTCCAACGGGAACGGCTAGTTCCGGTTTTAGTTTGCGGAGCTTTCGTAATTGATTTTCATTGGGTCTACCCGCTTTAGGCGCTACACCTTGGGTAGGTTTGCTTTGGCGCAATCGACTCTTATCTACGTCCCCGAAAATATCGGCATCGATCATTGGTTTATAGCGATATCCGGGATTATCGATGGGCGTCAGGTTTTCGACGTACTGTCCATCGATTTCCTCTAAAAAACGACTCGGTTCGGCATCGATCAATTTACCCCATCGGTAACGGTTTTGGGTATAGGTGAGATACGCCTGCTTTTCGGCCCTTGTCAAGGCAACGTAAAAAAGACGGCGTTCTTCCTCTAATTCGCTTCGCGTATTCATACTCATGGCCGAAGGAAAAAGATCCTCTTCCATACCAACGATGTACACATATGGAAATTCAAGCCCTTTGGCCAAGTGTATGGTCATCAGGGCAACACGGTCGTCATCTCCGGTATCCTTATCCAAATCGGTGGCCAAAGCGACGTCTTCCAAAAACTCCGAAATGCTTCCGGTGGCGTCAGCGAGCTCTTTTTGGCCCTCTACAAAATCTTTGATACCATTGAGCAGCTCTTCGATATTTTCCATTTTGCCAATTCCTTCCGGAGTACCATCCTTCTTAAACTCCAAGAGCAAACCGGTTTTTTTGGCCACATGTTCAGCAAGGGTAAAAGCGTCTACACCCTCGTTCATGATCTGAAAACTTTTGATCATGGTAGTAAAATCCTCTAGCTTCCTTTTAGTACCGGAGTTAATTCGCAAATCGATTTTATCCAAATTTTCAATAACCTCGAAAATGGATCGCTTATAATGATTGGCGGCAACGGTCAATTTGTCGACTGTTGTCTGGCCGATACCTCTTGATGGAAAGTTGATAATACGCTTTAGTGCTTCCTCGTCTTTGGGATTGATGACTAACCGTAAGTAAGAAAGTACATCTTTGATTTCCTTACGTTGATAAAAAGATAATCCCCCATAAATACGATAAGGGATGTCTCTCTTTCGAAGTCCGTCTTCAATCGCTCGCGATTGGGAATTGGTACGATAAAGAACGGCGAACTGACCGTTGGGCAATTGTTCGTTCATTCTGTGGTCCCAAATCGAACCTGCAACGTATCTACCTTCTTCAGCATCTGTCGGACTGCGATGTATTTTGATCTGTCCACCTTCGTCATTGTCCGTCCATACGACCTTTTCCAACTGGTTCTTATTTTTGGCAATGATGGAATTGGCAGCGTTTACAATATTTTTGGTCGATCGGTAATTTTGTTCCAAACGATACATACCTACATTCTCATAATCGCGCTGAAAGTTTAATATATTACTGATATTCGCCCCTCGAAAAGAATAAATACTCTGGGCGTCATCCCCTACGACACATATATTTTGGAATCGGTCGGCCAAGGCTTTCACAATCAAGTATTGGGAGTGGTTCGTATCTTGGTACTCATCGACTAGAATATAACGGAATCGATTTTGGTACTTCGCCAAAACTTCGGGAAATCGGGTCAAAAGCTCGTTGGTACGCAATAGTAAATCATCAAAATCCATCGCCCCGGCCTTAAAACATCGGTCAACGTAATTCTGATAGATTTCACCCATTCTTGGCCGTTTGGCCATGGCGTCGTCTTCCACTAATTCCGGATTTTGAAAGTAGGCCTTAACAGTGATTAGATTATTTTTATAAGTAGATATGCGGTTCTGTACCCGTTTGTATTTATAGATATCCTTGTCCAATCCCATTTCTTTTATAATCGCGGAAATCAGGCGTTGGGAATCTTGGGTATCATAGATCGTAAAGTTGCTGGGAAAGCCCAGTTTAGCGCCATCAAAACGAAGCAGTTTAGCAAAAACGGAATGGAAAGTACCCATCCAAAGGTTTTTGGCCTCGGATCCACCAACAATATCAGCGATACGCTTTTTCATTTCCCGAGCGGCCTTATTGGTAAAGGTAAGTGCCAAAATATTAAACGAATCTACGCCTTGGTCCATCAGATGGGCAATGCGATAGGTCAATACCCGAGTTTTGCCGGACCCTGCACCTGCAATAACCATTAAGGGTCCGTCTTTGTGGAGTACAGGGGCTTTTTGGGCCTCGTTCAATTGATCTATAAATTGCTTCAAATCTTTAAATTTTTACAGTTTGTGAATTTAGCCATAAATCCCTTTATCCTAAAATCTTGTTGTTTCAATTTATAAACATATAATTCCTTTATATTTAACCCAACACTAGGTGTATGAAAAATTTATATTTCATTTTGATTCTGTTTCTAGGTCCTACTATTTTCGCTCAGGAAATTTCCGATGGTCCTGTAATTAAAGAGTTTGGGGAAGTTTATAAAGTTTCACCGGACTATAAGGTAGATACCGAAATGGACTTCAAAGTTGTTTTTGATATCGAAAGTTCCGAAAAAGCTTTTGATGGACTTAGTAGCAGTTTAAATACTCCCGCTCGTTTTCTTAACATGCATGCCCAAAGTGGTGTTCCGGTTGCCAATATGACCGTCGCACTGGTCATTCATGGTGAAGCCTATAAGGACATTTTAACTGATGCTGCTTATAGTGAGCGTTTTAAAATGAACAATCCCAATCACGAACTTATTGAAGCGCTTTTATCTTCCGGTGTTGAAATCATTTTATGCGGACAGACTGCAGGGCATAAAAAAATTGTTAAAAAGGATATTATACCGGGCGTTCAGACGGCCCTATCAGCCATGAACGCCCTTGTGCAATTACAAAATAAAGAGTATCAGCTTATTAAATTTTAAACAAACTACGTTCAAATGAAAAAATTCAGCACTCTCGTACTGTTCTGTATCGGTTTTCTAGCTTATAGTCAAGGTCCAAACTTAAGTAAGGATTATGATGCCGTTGCTGACAAGATTATCGAATGGCGTAGGGATATCCATAAAAACCCTGAACTCTCTAACCGTGAATTTAAAACGGCAGAGAAAATTACCGAGCATCTCAAATCTTTGGGTATCGAAGTCCAAACGGGCGTCGCACATACTGGCGTAGTAGGAATTTTAAAGGGGAAGAAGCCGGGTAAAACGATTGCCTTACGCGCAGATATCGACGCTCTACCGGTCTTGGAACGTAACGACCTTCCGTTTAAATCTACTGTAAAAGCGGATTATAAGGGGGAACAGGTTCCTGTAATGCATGCCTGCGGTCATGACGCACATATTGCCATATTAATGGGTGTTGCCGAGGTGTTATCAAAGAACACCGATAAAATAAATGGGACGATTAAATTTATTTTTCAACCTGCCGAAGAAGGTCCACCTCCCGGAGAAGAGGGAGGCGCGCTTTTAATGGTCAAGGAAGGGGTATTAAAAAATCCGGATGTCGACGCTATTTTCGGACTGCATATCAAGTCACAAACCCCCGTGGGAACTATCCGCTATAAATCAGGAGGCACTATGGCGGCAGCGCAAAGTTTCACCATAAATGTTAAAGGAAAACAGAGCCATGGCTCAGAGCCTTGGTCGGGTGTTGACCCTATATTGATCAGTGCCAAGATTATAGATGGCCTTCAGACCATTATTAGCCGTGAGACCAAATTAACCCAAGAGGCAGCGGTCATAACCGTAGGCAAAATTACCAGCGGCGTTCGATTTAACATCATTCCCGAATCGGCAGAAATGATAGGTACCATCAGAACCCTTGACCAAGGTATGAAGGAGCACATCAACCGTAGGATGAACGAAATGGTTCCCGCTATCGCAAAGGCATATAATGGCGAGGCTACCATCGAAATACGGGATGCAACGGAAATTACCTACAACGAACCGGCACTTGTCGAACAAATGTTACCAACAATAAAACGCGTAGCGGGTGAGGCTAACGTTCAATCCCAAAATGCCGTCACCGGGGCAGAGGACTTCTCATACTACCAAAAAGAAATACCTGGATTTTTCTTCTTTCTGGGTGGAATGGCTGCTGGGACAACGGAATCATTTCCGCACCATACCCCTGATTTTCGAATTGACGATAGTGGCCTTCAACTTGGTGTCCGGGTATTGACTGAAATGAGTCTGGACTTTCTAAATGATTAATCTCCCGTAAAGACTTAGAATACGACTATCGGCCCATCCATCCGCCGTCTACCAAAATCGTTGTACCGTTCATGTACTTGGAAGCTTCTGAACATAGAAAGACAATTGGTCCCTTGAAATCATCCGGCTGACCCCATCGTCCGGCAGGTATACGTGATAAAATGGACTCCGACCTTTCTTCATCGCTACGTAGGGCTTCGGTGTTATCAGTACTTATATATCCGGGCGCTATAGCATTTACGTTGACTCCTTTACTGGCCCATTCATTCGAAAACGCCATGGTCATCTGTCCGATAGCTCCTTTACTTGCGGCATATCCTGGCACTGTAATTCCCCCTTGAAAGGTTAATAATGAAGCGGTAAACACTATTTTTCCAGCACCGCGTTTTACCATTTCTTTACCGATTTCACGCGTCAAAATAAAAGGTGCCGTTTGATTTACCTCAATGACCTTGTCCCAATAGGCATCAGAATGTTCAATGGCCGGGGCGCGTAAAATAGTTCCCGCGTTGTTGATTAGGATATCGATTTTAGGAAAATCATCCTTTACAGTCTCTATAAAGGCATTGAGGTCTTCCCGATTACCGAAATCGCAGGCATAGGCTTTAAATTTTCGTCCAATACCTTCAACCTCCTGTTCGACCATACTGCCATGTTTTTCTAAAGTGGCACTTACCCCGATAATATCCGCGCCGGCTTCGGCTAACGCTAAGGCCATTGCTTTGCCAATGCCTCTTTTGCATCCTGTGACCAGTGCTGTTTTTCCCTTAAGGCTAAAACTGTTCAATACACTCATAGATTTTTTTTAGCGTTTATTATTTTTATGAAATGATATGTTTACGATAAAATAGGCATAAAACCACAGGCATATAAGATGATGAATCTTCTTGTCTCTATAATGAGGCCTATAGCACAAAAAATAGCTATTAATTCAAAAATAAGCATTCAAAGCCTTATTTTTAGCCTGATATGAAATTTAAGTTTTCGAGAGGGATTTGGTTTTTATTGAGAAACAAAATAGAGCTCCATAGATAACATCGAAAGCCATAAGTACACAAAATCAGAATATAGATGTCAAAAAAATATGTACAATTGCACCCCAAGGACAATGTTCTGGCGGCTTTGATCGATTTGGCCGAAGGCACATCGATTCGGCACAACAGTAAGGATTTTAGGTTGGTGTCCGCCACCAAGGCCAAACATAAGTTTTCGGTCAACGACCTTCAGCCGGGTGATAACATTTATATGTACGGTGCCCTTGTAGGGAAAGCCACCAAAAGTATTGCCCTTGGAGAAACCATAACCACCGAAAATATTGTACACGCTTCTTCAGATTATGCCGTGGGAAGTAAAAATTTATCCTGGGATGTCCCCGACGTTTCTAAATGGGCTCATACCACGTTTGATGGATATCACAGAGCTGATGGTAAGGTGGGTACGGCAAATCATTGGTTGGTCATTCCCCTAGTATTCTGTGAAAATAGGAATGTTGACGTGCTTAAATCTGCTTTGCTGAAATCTTTAGGCTATCAGACGGAGACCGATTTTGTTGTCGATACGGAAGCTTTGATTCGCCAGTATCAAGCCGGTGCTACGGATGAGCAACTTTTATCTTCATCTATAATTAGGAGTTCTAAGGATATGAAACGCAACCGAACCTTTCCCAATGTTGATGGTATAAAATTCTTGAATCACCAGGGCGGATGTGGTGGTGTACGACAGGATTCTGAAACTTTGTGCAATTTATTAGCGGGCTATATTACGCATCCGAATACTGCCGGTGCGACTATTTTAAGTTTGGGATGTCAAAATGCCCAATTTCAAATTTTGGAGAAGGCTATCAAAAAAAGGGACGCTAATTTTTCAAAACCGCTGTACGTTCTCGAACAGCAAGGAAGCAAGAGTGAACGACATTTTATTGAAGAGGCCGTCAAAAAAACCTTTTTAGGATTAGTGAAGGCCAATGCCACTGAACGGCGGCCCGCTCCCCTATCCCATTTGGTCTTAGGGTTGGAATGCGGCGGATCGGACGGTTTTTCAGGAATCTCGGCCAATCCTGCGCTAGGCTATGCCTCTGATTTATTAGTGGCTTTGGGTGCGACCACTGTATTGTCAGAATTCCCCGAACTTAATGGTGTGGAACAGGAACTGATCAACCGTTGCGATTCCAAAGAAAATGCCGAGAAATTTGCCGAATTAATGCGTGCCTATTCCGAAAGGGCAGTTGCCGTAGGTTCAGGATTTGAAAACAATCCTTCTCCAGGTAATATTAAAGACGGACTGGTCACTGACGCCATGAAGTCTGCAGGAGCAGCAAAAAAAGGGGGTACAAGTCCCGTTACCGATGTACTTGACTACGCTGAACCCGTATCCAAAAAAGGACTAAATTTATTATGCACCCCTGGTAACGATGTCGAAAGTACTACGGGCTTGGCCGGTTCGGGCTGTAATATCATCTGTTTTACAACAGGTCTGGGTACACCTACCGGAAACCCTATAGCACAGGTTATAAAAATGTCAAGTAATAACGCACTAAGTGAACGAATGAAAGACCTAATCGATTTCAATACAGGTACTATAATTACCGGCGAAGACACTATCAAAAGTAAGGGAGAGGAACTTTTGGATTATATCATCGAAGTGGCAAGCGGTAAAGTTACACCTGCTGCAGTACGATTGGGACAGGAAGACTTTATACCTTGGAAACGAGGCATTTCACTGTAAAGGTTCTAGTTCCACCAACACATAAAATCTTCCAATATTCCAAAATTTAGTCTAGATGAACTAGTTGCACAATTGATCAGGGTACCGATATGTTCAATGGTTATCCGTACTTAATCGCTAATCCGTAATGTGAAGTCGTCTGGGGGTATGATGCCAGTACCTGTCATCAAAATGCACCCATTAAGAAAATTACATTCCCTAAACAAGAATTCTACCAATTCACCATGTTTTCGTTTCATTTGGCTAATTGGTATATTATTTGAAAAAGTTACCTCACTATACCATACAATTTCCAACTCTATTTTTGTATCTGGTGGAATAGGATTTTCCGAAACATAAAAACAGGAACCTAAGCCCGCACATCCTTCGTAGGTTTTAGCTTGTGGAAGATATAAGGGGTTTTCGCCCTCGATACTTCGCGAGCTCATATCATTCCCGATACTATAACCTTCTATCGTACCTTTAGAAGTAATTAGCAAGGTCAGCTCAGGTTCCGGAACGTCTCATCCTGAATCCTTACGTATGCGTACCTTTCCGCCATGACCGACAGCGCGTTGTGCCGTAGCTTTGAATAAAGTTCAGGCCGATCTGCGTCATTGACCCGATCGTAGAAACTACCGCCACCCGCTTTTTTGGATTCTTCCGTTCGATCTTCACGACTTCGCATATAGGTTACGCCCGAGGCCCAAATTTCTTGATTACCCATTGGGATATCTAAAGTGTCGGGGAAACTATAATTTTCTACCATTTTGAGTTCTTTTATATCATGCTTAACGGCTTCGAAAAGATATTCACGATTTAAAAACGTATTACAATTATCCACTTTCATTACATAAAATGCATCCTTATAAAAAATTGCAGCGTCTTCATTAACCTTATAAATTTTTATTTTTTTATCTATTTTAACCCTCTAAATATAGTGCTATAGATTCCTTATCAAAAGCCTTGGTAAACGATTCTATTTGTAAAAAATATTGTATTAACTTGGAACACCAATAAAACAAAGGTCTATGTTCGATTTAAAAAATAAAAATGCCATAATAACCGGTGCCAGTGGTGCCTTGGCAGGAAGTATAGCAAAAAGTCTTTCTAAGTCAGGGGTTCATGTTGCCCTTTTGACCCGTAACAAATCTTCGGTAAGCTCGTTACTAGAGGAGATAGCGGATTATAATGGAAGAGCCATTGCCTATGAAGCCGATATTTTAGATGAGGAGTCGCTTCGAAAAGCCAAAAGTCAAATATTAGATGATTTCGGAAGCATTGATATTCTGCTAAATATCGCCGGCGGAAATTTACCCGGTGCTACCATAGCCCCCGACAAAACAATTTTTGACCTTTCTATTGATGACTTTAAAAAAGTTACGGATCTCAATCTGAATGGTACAGTATTACCATCCTTAATCTTCGGGGAGGTGATGGCAGACCAGAAAGAAGGTGTAATTATTAATTATTCCTCCATGGCGGTCGAGCGGGTTATAACTAGAGTGGCCGGCTATTCGGCGTCGAAGGCCGCAATGGAAAACTTCACTAGATGGATGGCTGTAGAAATGGCTTTGAAATTCGGAGAAGGCGTTCGTGTTAATGCTATTGCTCCAGGATTTTTTATAGGCAAACAGAATAAGGCGCTATTAACAAACGAAGATGGCTCTTATACTCAACGCGGTAACGACATCATACGAAATACACCTATGGGAAGGTTTGGCAATATCGAAGAACTTAATGGTAGCATCCATTTTTTATGTAGCGACGCAGCTAGATTTATAACCGGTATCGTACTTCCCGTAGATGGTGGTTTTAGTGCTTTTAGCGGGGTTTGATAAAATTAGTTTTTTAAGAATTTATCAGTCATCCGATGCCGGGTACCCAAAAGGCCTAAGGAATTTAACTTTCGGATTTAAACAAAAAGTAATGGAACAAACATGGCGATGGTACGGTCCAACTGATTCAGTTAGCCTTCAAGATATTAAGCAGGCAGGGGCAACCAGCATCGTAAACGCTCTACACCATGTTCCAACTGGGGATGTTTGGGAGGTTTCCGAAATTCGAAAACGTAAGAAAGCTATAGCCGATGGTGGACTTGTGTGGTCTGTTGTGGAGTCCCTTCCCGTTCACGAAAGCATAAAAATTCAAAAAGGCGACTATATTCAGCATATAGAAAATTACAAACAAAGTCTTCGCAACTTAGGTTCCTGTGATGTCAATATTGTTTGCTATAATTTTATGCCCATATTGGATTGGACACGTACAAGTCTGGATTATGAAGTAAATGATGGTTCGAAAGCATTACGGTTCGAATTCATTGCGCTTGCCGTATTCGACCTGTTCATTCTAAAACGGCCCAAGGCTGAGGTCACTTATAGTCCAGAACAAATCGAAGTTGCCAAAATCCGTTTTGAACAGATGTCAGAAAATGACATCTGGGAATTAGTTAAAACTATAATTGCCGGCTTACCAGGCTCAGCCAAAGGTTACCCCGTACCTGAAAAGGGATATGACCTAGGTCAATTTCAAATCCTATTGGATACGTACAACGGAATGGATGAAGTGAAAATGAGAGAAAACCTCGTTCATTTCTTAAAAGAAGTTATTCCCGTTGCAGAAGAAAATGGCATTTATATGTGCATTCATCCCGACGACCCACCTTTTTCGATTTTAGGATTGCCTCGCATCATGGGCACAGAAGATGACTATGCCCATATATTCAATAATGTCAAATCAATTCATAACGGAATTACCTTTTGCACAGGCTCTTTGGGTGTTAGGGAAGATAATGATATTATAAAAATGTTCAAGAGGTTCGCCGATCGGGTACACTTTCTTCACTTACGGAGTACCCAACGTGATGGTCATGGCAACTTTTATGAATCAAATCACCTAGAGGGCGATGTACCCATGTACGATTTGATTAAGGAGATTGTACTGGAAGAAAAAAAACGCAAAAATCAGGGTCAAAAAAACGCGCAAATCCCCATGCGCGCAGACCACGGACATCAAATGTTAGATGACCTTAAAAAAATTACGGTTCCCGGATATTCCGCCATCGGTCGTTTGCGGGGTCTCGGGGAATTACGTGGATTGGAAATGGGAATACGCAAAAGTTTAGAAGATTTGGAATTTCAGGGCAATTAGATGAAACTGTAAATACCAAAAAAATTCAGCAAGACCGATTTTATAAAATTGAAACTCCGGAAAAATTGGTTTTCCGGAGTTTAAGGTAAATAGTAATTGTGTTAAGACCCTTGGCTAACTTCTTAGCCTTTTGATTAAAGCTAAGGTCTCCCTCACCCTTGTTTCGAGACCTTCAAAATCATTGTTGGCCAGTATATCTTTGCTAATCATCTGAGACCCCATTCCTACGCAGGTTACACCTGCATCGAACCATCCTTTGAGGTTCTCCTCATCGGTGCTAACACCACCCGTTGGCATAACGCTAGTCCAAGGTTGCGGCCCTTTGATAGCCTTTACGAAACCTGGACCGTAAATATCACCTGGAAAAAGTTTTACGATTTCGCAACCCAGTTCCTCCGCTCGGTTAATTTCCGTAAGCGTTCCACAACCGGGAGACCAAAGTACTTTTCTTCGGTTACAGACTAAGGCGATATCTTCACGCAAAGTCGGGGTAACTATAAAATTTGCTCCCATTTGCATAAACATGCTAGCCGCCGCCGCATCCGTAATAGAACCAACGCCCATAACCATACCGGGAAGTTCTTTAATTGCGAACT
This sequence comes from Pricia antarctica, assembly GCA_011050085.1. Lineage (GTDB taxonomy): Bacteria > Bacteroidota > Bacteroidia > Flavobacteriales > Flavobacteriaceae > Pricia > Pricia antarctica_A. The sequence goes on from DRGL01000064.1 coordinate 28,790, forward strand.
TATTGAGTTCATGAAAAACCTCAAAGGCAAAATCCCCACGTGCCGTAAATTCCATTAGACGTGAACCGCCATTATAACATGCGTTTAGCACCTTCATTCCGAGGTCGATATCCGGATGGTAAAAAAGCGGTACCATGCCGGTTTCCTCCATGGTGTGTACTACTTGTATTCTCGTGTATTGCGCCATTTTATTTCTGTTACAAATATGCAAGTCAGACACTACTGCCTGTATCAACTAAACAAAAGCATTTATTAGTCTACCAAAGAAGCATCAATACCTGCAAAATATTAATTAAAAATTATCGTGCTACCCGTCCCGATGCATCGCCGCCCATCAGTTTTTCAACCTCATCAACCGTTACCAAATTGGCATCACCTGAAATGGTGTGCTTTAAACAAGATGCAGCTACGGCAAAGTTCAATGCATTTTGATCGTCTTCGGGATATTTTAATAACCCGTAAATCAAACCTCCCATAAACGAATCTCCCCCTCCTACTCTATCTACAATATGAGTGATTTGATATTCTGGGGATTGAAACATCGTTTCCCCATCATAAAGTACTCCTGCCCAAGTATTATGGGAAGCTGAAATGGAACCTCTCAAGGTTGTAATTACCTTTTTGGCATCTGGAAATTTCTTCATCATCTGCTGGCAAACGGATAGAAATGCCTCCGCTTTAACATGCTCTCCTTGGGTAGTGATGTCTAAACCTTCTGGTTTAATACCGAAATGTTTTTCCGCATCTTCCTCATTACCGAGAATGACATCACAGTATGAGGTCAGCTCGGTCATGATTTCCTCGGGCTCAACGCCATATTTCCATAATTTAGCTCGGTAGTTCAAATCTGTAGATACCGTCACTCCCTTATCTTTTGCCGCTTTAACTGCCTCGAGGCATACATCCGCCGCACCTTGTGAGATGGCAGGCGTGATGCCCGTCCAATGAAACCATTCCACACCGTCGAAAACTACATCCCAATCAATCATGCCCTTTTTGATTTCGGCAATGGCGGAATGCGCACGGTCATACACAACTTTACTTCCACGGGTTACTGCTCCTGTCTCTAGAAAATAGATTCCCAAACGGTCTCCTCCAAACACAATTTTGTCGGTACCAACGCCCCTTTTTCGCATTTCCATCAAAGCACATTCGCCGATATCATTTTTAGGTAAACGGGTTACGAAATCAACCGGTACCCCATAATTGGCCAGTGAAACTGCCACATTACTTTCACCACCGCCATAGACGACGTCAAAATTTGTCGTCTGCGAAAATCTTAAAAATCCTGGAGGGGACAATCTTAACATAATTTCCCCGAAAGTCACTACTTTTTTCATTTACTAAATATTAGTATTACCATGTTATGTACATGAATTTCTATTTTATACTTTACTAATATAGGTGTTCTTTTACGCTTCCCAAAAATAGCTTTTCAATTTTGTAGGAAAAATGAGAAATAGTTCAAAATTTACCAAATCCCTTAAAAAAATCCGGAACACTTTTTTATCTTCAAGTCTTAAAACAAACTAAAAAACAAGTAAATATGAAACAATTACTCTTCTCTCTTACCTTATCATTTTTTGCGACGATAAATTTTATATCCGCACAAAGCGAAGATGAGACTGCCATAAAATCTAAATTAATCGAGCAACAGGAAGCATGGTCCAATAATGATTTAGAAGGGTTTATGCAGGGCTACTGGGAGTCTGATTCGCTTACGTATTATAGTGGAGGGAAAGTTACTCAAGGATGGCAAACCACTTTGGACAACTATGAAAAAGGATATCCAAGTAAAAAAGATACCGGAACCTTACGTTTTCAGATTGATGCCATTACGGAGATTACCAAAGATGCCTATTATGTGATGGGACAATATTTTCTAACGAGGGAGGCCGGCGATAAGAACGGTACTTTTATGATAATTTTTAAAAAAATTAATGGGAAATGGAAAATTATTGCCGATTCTTCCTGTTAATAGTTATTTGATGATGGACTAAAACTAAAATTCCCAATAACTCTGGACCTTAAACTACTAAAATTTGTGATGACAAATTTTTAAAGGATGACCTCTATTTCTAGTGCAAACTTTTCAACTTTGTACTGATTATAGCTGTCTCAAAATATAATTACTGCTCCATAGTTTCGGGAAGCGGATAATAATTGATTTTTCGAGTTTTATACGTATTATCAGGAGTGATTATCTCCTTTACCCAATTATTGAATGTAGTTCCATCAAACTGGTAAATATAATTTTTGGTAACCGTGAGATTTTGCTTTTGCGTTGTCTTCTTTGACAAAATTCCGTTATCATAGCTGTAAATGATAGCTTCTTGTGGTATCCATTTCTCGGTTGAACCATCGTAAAGAAAGTCATTTCTTGAAACCAACATTTGACTGGTGTTAAACATTTCTACCGATTTCGTGTTAAGCTTAGCATCAAAATACTTTATGGTAGATTTTAATAAATTTTCTGAACCATCTGCTGCTGCTTCGTTCCAGGTTTTAACAACTTCTAATGGTCTACCATTGATGGTTTGGGTCATTATTTGTTTTCCGTCTATGGTATCGTAAGCTATAAGGGTTTCATCTGTTCCATCGGTATCTGTTCTGGTCAAATTTATTAATTGCCCCTCTTCGTTATAGCTATAAACATTTTGTTCTAACAGTTGTTTCGTGTATGAAACTATTTTTTCAGTAACCTTTCTATTAGTAAGGGAATCGAATTTGTAAAAATTAGCAATCGAGGTAGATTTGTCAAAGGTATTATCAAAATAATTTTCTACCCTTTTCTCTATGAGCTCGTTATTTTGAAATTTATAGTAGGTAGTTTCATAGTCAAAGTCATTAAACCGGGTTATGGATTTGGTCAATCGACCAATTGTATCAAAATGGTATTCTTCTTTCCCATAATCCGTAATCACCAAACAGGATTTTACATTCCCCTTTAAACCGAAATCCTCTATCTTGAAAGTTTTAATCGCTTGGGATGCAAGTACATATGGTAATCCTAGCAGAAGTATGAGAAAAAGGAAAATACATTGTCTGAACATGGTTACAAAATTAGGACTTATTCGGGCAATGTAAAACAAAAGCTGTTCCAAAATTAAAGAGCCGACTTAATATAGGTAAAGGGCGTTGCTTCTTAGGATTGCTATACTATATTTGATGATAATCTAGGGTACTAAGATTTTCTTTTTCTGTTTACGATAACCGGTCACCAATAACTTATTTAAAAAAGCCAGTAGATTCCAGATAACAGTCCACAAAAAAAGCATCCATTTAATGGATGCTTTTAATTATAAACTTTAAATGGAATATTATTCTGGCATAATAACCGAATCAATTGCGTGAATTACACCATTTGAAGCAGCTACATCAGCTTGCGCGACTGTGGCCGTACCCCCTTTTGCATCCGTAAGCATAACACTGTCGCCATCTAGTGACAATGTAAGTTTATTACCTTGTACGGTTTCAACGACGTACTCACCGCCATTATCATTGATGGCCTTTACTACATCAGCTGCCATTACTTTTCCAGCAACTACATGATAGGTCAAAATTGAAATTAAGGTCGATTTATTCTCTGGTTTCAATAAAGTCTCCACAGTTCCATCGGGTAAGGCTTCAAATGCCGCATTTGTGGGTGCAAATACAGTAAAAGGACCTTCAGCGCTTAAGGTATTGACCAAATCGGCTGCTTTAACCGCCGCTACTAAAGTGCTGAAATTCTCATTACCGGCAGCTACACCTACAATATTTGGGGTATCTTGTACAATTACTTTAGTTAGCTTGGGTGTAGGATCGGTGTTTAAATTGTTCCCTGCAAACGCAGTACCTACTGTTAAAACGATTGCCATTGTACTTCCTAATAAACTTTTCATTTTCATATTTTTTATGTTCAGGTTAAATGTAACACAGTTTACATCAAATGAAAAACTATTTTGTTCAAAGTTTTGTTAAAAACATTAAACAAAAAATTATCGCTTTTTTAGATAGAAATTTCATTGCTTATGGGAGTATAATTTAGTGGCTTAGTGGTAAACTATAGTATAAACTTGGATACAAAAAAGCCCGTCAGGTTTACCTGACGGGCTTTTGTTTGAATAATAACTAATCGTAACGAAAATAATTATTTTACCTCTTCGAAATCAACGTCCTCAACATTATCGCCTTCTTTGGTGTCGGCTTTAGCTTCTGTAGTATCCTGACCGTTTTCGGCAGGGTTTCCAGCTTGCTGACCATCGGCCTGTGCTTTGTACATTTCTTCGGAAGCAACTTTCCATGCCTCGTTTATCTTATCCAAAGCAGGCGTGATTAAAGCTAAATCTTTACTTTCATGAGCTTTCTTAAGCTCTTCTAAAGCTGCTTCAATCGGCTTTTTCTTGTCATCGGAGAGTTTTTCACCAAATTCCTTCAACTGCTTCTCGGTTTGGAATATCATACTATCCGCCTCGTTCAACTTATCGGCAGTCTCTTTGGCTGCTTTGTCCGATTCAGCATTTGCTTCAGCTTCAGCCTTCATCTTTTTGATTTCCTCTTCGGTCAAACCGGAAGAAGCCTCGATACGAATATCCTGTGACTTATTTGTCGCTTTGTCCGTTGCTGAAACTTTGATGATACCATTGGCATCGATATCAAAGGTTACCTCAATTTGTGGTGTACCCCTTTGTGCTGGTGGAATACCATCTAAATGGAATCTACCAATAGTCTTATTGTCAGTTGCCATAGCACGTTCACCTTGTAATACGTGAATCTCTACGGATGGCTGATTATCAGCCGCTGTGGAGAATACCTGTGATTTCTTTGTCGGTATCGTGGTGTTGGCTTCTATCAATTTCGTCATTACACTTCCCATAGTTTCAATACCTAAGGATAATGGTGTAACATCTAATAACAATACATCTTTCACGTCACCTGTCAATACACCTCCCTGAATTGCAGCACCAACGGCAACTACTTCGTCGGGATTAACACCTTTCGATGGTTTTTTTCCAAAGAATTTCTCGACGGCTTCCTGTACGGCAGGTATCCTTGTTGATCCACCGACCAAAATAACCTGGTCAATATCACTTTTTGACAACCCGGCCGCTTTTAAAGCATTTGAGCACGGATCAATTGTACGCTTAACCAAATCTTCAATTAACTGCTCAAATTTTGAGCGTGTCAATGTACGAACCAAATGCTTTGGTCCTGAAGCAGTAGCAGTAACATAAGGAAGATTGATTTCGGTCTGTGCCGAAGATGACAACTCTATTTTAGCTTTTTCAGCAGCTTCCCTCAGACGTTGCAATGCCATTGCATCACTACGCAAGTCAATATCTTCATCTTTTTTAAATTCTTCTGCCAACCAGTCAATTACTTTCTGGTCTACATCATCACCACCCAAGTGGGTATCACCTTCTGTAGCAAGTACTTCAAAAACGCCATCACCCAATTCCAGGATGGACACATCATGTGTACCACCACCAAAGTCAAATACGACTACTTTTTGGTCTACATCTTTTTTATCAAGCCCGTAAGCCAATGATGCAGCGGTCGGTTCATTGATAATTCGTTCTACGGTCAAACCTGCAATCTCACCAGCTTCCTTTGTTGCTTGTCGTTGCGAATCGTTAAAGTAGGCAGGAACTGTAATTACGGCACGGGTAACATCCTGTCCCAGATAATCCTCTGCAGTTTTCTTCATCTTTTGAAGAATCATTGCAGAAAGCTCTTGGGGGGTGTACATACGACCATCGATATCAACCCGAGGCGTATCATTATCACCTTTAACTACTTTATATGGTACACGTTCCGCTTCTTTTTTTGACTCGGAATACTTATTGCCCATAAAACGTTTTATGGAATAAATCGTTTTCTCTGGATTGGTTACCGCTTGTCTTTTTGCCGGATCACCTACCTTTATTTCGCCACCTTCTACAAAGGCGATGACGGATGGCGTAGTCCGCTTTCCTTCTGCGTTTGGAATTACTACCGGCTCGTTACCTTCCATTACGGAAACGCAAGAGTTGGTCGTACCCAAATCAATTCCTATAATCTTGCTCATGTTATATATATTAAATTAGTATCGTTTCTAAATTCGATAACTAAATGTCAAACAATATGCCAAGGGAATAAAACTGACAGGATGTCATTTTAAAACCATACAGTACGCCGAATTAGTTGAAATTGTCGTAATGTAAAGGTTCAAGGCTCTGATGCGGCACATGATGTATCCTAATCATGTTAGGCCAGATTAAAGAATAAGGTATAAACCTATAATAGAATTTCAATGCATTTGGTGGTTACCTGATTAGAAAATTTATTGAAGCCTGAAATCAAAAAAGCGTGACCTACTCCCCTACGCATTTGATTCTGTTTTCAAAGGATCTAATACTTTCATAAACGAAATTGCATTTTCTATCTTTACGCCAAAGCTAAATTAGTCTGACCATGGAATGTATCAGTATCTTTGACATGCTAAAAATCGGTATTGGGCCTTCGAGTTCACATACTCTCGGACCTTGGCGGGCGGCAGAAAGATGGATTTCGGAATTGAAGGCCGCGGGACTTTTTGAGGAAGTAGACAAAATTAAGGTGCATATCTACGGTTCGCTATCCTTAACTGGCAAGGGCCACGCAACCGATTATGCCATAATGCTTGGCTTGACGGGTGCCGACCCTGTCGAAATTCCCATTGCCAACATACATACTATAGTAAAGGATATACAGGATGGTCACATCTTAAATTTTGGGAATACCCGAAAAATAAACTTCAATCCCACAGAGGCCATTATATTCCATAAAAAATTTCTTGAATTCCATGCTAACGGAATTCAATTTGAAGCCTTTTTGACTTCCGGCAAAAGGAAAGTGAACACCTTTTATTCTATAGGGGGCGGATTTGTTGTAGTCAAAGAGCGGAAAAACGCCAAGCGCAAACAAGCCACTTTTGATACTTTTCCCTTTCCCATTCAAAATGGTAATCAACTTTTAGGATACTGTACATCCAAAAAAATGCAAATTTCGGAAATAGTACTTGAAAACGAGCGTTCGCTTCGAAACGATGCTGAAATCGATGCTGAAATTCAAAAGATTTGGAATACTATGTTGGAGTGTATGTATATTGGTTGCCATACACAGGGTAAACTGCCCGGTGGTCTCAATGTGCAACGCCGTGCCTATCAATTGAATAGGGATATGCTCCTGAATACGAATGCATATGCATCACCTGAGGAGTGGCTTACTACCATTAGAAGCACCGAAGTCAAATTCCGACAGATATTAAAATGGGTGAGTTGTTTTGCCCTCGCCGTGAATGAGGTGAATGCCTCATTGGGTAGGGTGGTAACAGCACCGACTAATGGAAGCGCAGGCGTAATTCCCGCCGTGCTTATGTATTATTTGGTGATTGAAAACCATGAAGCGGATTTCAGACATATCAAGCAATTCTTATTGGTTGCGGGCGAAATCGGTAGCATCTTTAAAAAAGGAGCGACCATTTCCGCGGCCATGGGCGGCTGCCAAGCTGAAATCGGTGTGTCCTCCGCCATGGCCGCTGGTGCTATGACCGAACTCCTAGGCGGGTCTCCCGAGCAGGTTCTAATGGCGGCAGAAATAGCCATGGAACATCATTTGGGACTAACGTGCGATCCTATTGGCGGACTTGTTCAGATTCCCTGTATCGAACGAAACTCTATGGGGGCCATTAAGGCTATCAATGCCGCGGAACTTGCTCTCGGTTCTAATCCGAAAGATGCTAAAGTGCCGCTAGACAAGGTAGTGGAAACGATGTGGGCAACCGCTAAGGACATGAGTTCGAAATATAAAGAAACTTCGGAGGGGGGTCTAGCTGTGGGAATTAATATGAGTGATTGTTGATACGAAAGTTATAATCCTAAAAATGCGAGATACTACAGAAAATAGCAGGAACGTAACCCATCGCCCCTATGACAAATGATAAAATTAAAAGTATGGCTTATCTCCTCACCAGACTACTTTTGGGGGTAAGTATGTTTGGCCATGGAATGGTACGCTTACCCAAACTTACGGGATTTAGCAATTACATAGTGGACAGTTTTAAAGATTCTGTGTTACCGGAAATACTAACATTAGCCTTCAGTTATATGATTCCCTTCTGGGAATTTAGTGTTGGCATACTACTCATAATTGGTCTTTTTACCAGACAATCGCTAATCGCAAGCGCAATATTGATGATCATCCTAATATTTGGAAGTACCATGGTGGAAAATTGGGAGGCCATAAATTCCCAAATTTTACATGGACTTCTCGCAACGGGTCTGTTGGCGACCATAACGCATAATCTATATGCTGTAGACAATCATTGGAGAAAATAGTAAACTCCCAAATGTTATTTAGAATACCTAAATCACCTTTATTTTGAGACTCGAGGCGTAACTACAAACTTCCGAAATGAAATCGGCCCGTGATCACCTTGAATCATAAACGCGCCAGGCTCACCCTCTTTACTATCGATAGCACCACCGGTAATTCCAGGAATATTCTGTTGGTTGATAATCGTTTTTCCATTAGCCACGATGGTCACTCGGCGACCTACCAAAGTAATGTCATAGGTCTGCCAATCGCTGGCCGGATTTGCTGCCATTTCATTGGGAGTCAAAAATCCGTAAACGCCTCCAAAAAGAACGTTGCTTGGATCACTACCGTAGTCATCGGTTATCTGCACTTCATAACGACCTCTCAAATATATACCGCTATTACTTCCTTCGGGAACTTTAAATTCTACGTGCAGTTTGAAATCCTCAAACTCCTGTTCCGATATCAGATTCGAACCTGATTCCGGACTTTTTAAAACACCGTCCTCAACCATCCACTGATTTTTCTCGCCACTCGGCTTCCATCCTTCTACATTCTTTCCATTAAAAAGTTGAATTGGTTTGCCCCATTTCGGATTCTCGGTGTAGGCCAATTTCGGAGCTCGGGTAGCCGCCCAATCATATGTTTTTCCATCGGTGTATACCAAAGTCCCTTCTAAGGTTTCCCCATTTATTTTCCCATCAAATTGTAAATCCGTATCGGCGTCTTCCCATTGTGGGGGAATTGTAAAGCTGAATGTATCGTTATTATGCTCAATTTCGGATATTGGACGTGCACTTCCATTCGCATATACGAAATAACCTACCAAAGTTTTTACTCCCGAATGCTTGATTTCCAACCATGATGGCAATTCTTCGCCATCTTTTTGAATTACCATATCCCATTTCCCTTCAATTGGGTTTTCCTGTTGTGCCATTACGGTAGATAAACCGAGCGCAGAAATGGTAAAAAAACATGCTACTAACTTCAAGGATATTTTCATGTGTCTTATTTTTTTTAACGGCGATAAATATAAGAATCAGTACGGAGACTGATTTGAAAGCAAAGGATTATTTTTCATGTTTTTAAATATTTTGTGGATAAAGAATAATAATGTTCCCTATCCTATAAATTTTAATACCTTTAAATGCTTTTTTACTTAAAACAAATCACAATACCATGAAGATTAAAAAGGATACCATTTCAAATACTACGCGTAGGTCGTTTCTTAAAAAAGGCGCACTTGCCTCTTCTATTTTCATCGTTCCGAGGCATGTGCTTGGGGGCGTTGGTTACTTGGCACCAAGTGACCGGCTAAACCTTGCAGCCATAGGTGCTGGCGGAAAAGGAGCAAGCGATATCAGAAACGCTTCCGTAGACGGCCGTGAAAAAGTGGTCGCTCTTTGTGATGTAGATTTTGAAGGTTCTGCAAAGGCTTCCGTTGAACTTTTTCCGAAGGCCAAAAAGTATGCTGACTATCGGGAAATGTTGGATAAGGAGAAAGGTATTGACGCCGTAACCATTTCTACACCAGATCACGTGCATGGGCCTGCAGCAAAATATGCGATGGAAAGGGGAATACACGTTTATGTTCAGAAACCCATGACACATAATATTCGCGAGGCGCGAATGCTTACTCAAATGGCTCGAGATAATAAGATCGTTAGCCAAATGGGAAACCAAGGCGGTTCGAACGAGCTTTTAAAAATCGTTCAGAAATGGGTCGATGACGGAAAGATAGGAGCTATATCCAAGGTACAGGTGTGGACGAATCGTCCCGTTTGGCCGCAAGGTGGCGCCATGCCAGCCCCGGACCCAAGCTTAAAACCAGATGCATTGGATTGGAACCTATGGCTCGGCCCTGCCGAAGAAAAACCATATATACCCAATTTGCATCCTTTTAGTTGGAGAGGTTGGTGGGATTACGGTACCGGTGCTCTAGGTGATGTAGGTTGCCATTTGATCGATATTCCTTTTAGAACGTTACATCTAAAATATCCAACGGCGGCCGAATGTAGTGTGGGTTCCGTTTTTTCACAAATGTGGACGCCCAATTACCATCCTGAAGGCTGCCCTGCCTCTTCTTTTATTACCTTGAATTTTGATGCTACGGAAAAAACAAAAACACCTTTTGAAATGACTTGGAGCGATGGTGGTATCCGTCCATCCCATCCCGATATTATTCCCGCAGATAGCGATATTGGAGGTAAGGATAGCGCGAACGGGGTGATGATTATCGGTGAAAAAGGTATTATCACGACCAATATTAATGACAGTTCTCCCCTAATGCCAAAACTATACTTGAACGATGGTACTACAGAATTCGGACCGGATACGGAACCGAATCTTGAGCCCGAATACGGACATCAGCGCAAATGGGTCAATGCTTGTAAGGCAGGCTTCGAAAGCGACCTTCACAAAGGGCTAACATCTTCGTTCGACTATGCCGGTCCGATGACCGAAACCGTATTAATGGGAAATCTTGCCATTCGTAGTTATATGTTGCGTAGGGAAAATTCGGAAGGTAATGAAGAATTCTTCGGTAGAAAAAAATTGCTGTGGGATGGGGAGAACATGCGTATTACCAATCTCGAAGAGGCGAACCAGTTTGTGGGTCGCCAATATAGAAAAGGTTGGGAAGTATAGAAATTTGATATTAAAATATTGTTTGGCTAGTGCTGTTTTTGGTAAGCCGTGTTTTTTAGGATAGGCGAAATGCAGTTGTTAGTATGTATGAGTGCGTAAGCCAAGTTTGAGCCGCTAATACATATAAATACTAATTTTCGCCTCTTGCACAGCCATCCTTTAGACCGGTATCGATAATGTAAATGATTTTCCAATTTTCGCCATCCTTGAACAGTTGAAAGGAATTGACCCCGCAGTGGTCCACTTTCCCATCGCGACTAAATTCATAGGGAGTCCAGACATTTGCCATAGGACCATCGATTTGAATTGAGTACGACTTGATAGTTTCTTTGAAGGTTACAGTTTTGGGAATACTGACGAGAGCTTTTAAAAATTCATCAAAATCTTGCTCGCGAATGGACGCTTTTCCCGTAGCGTCAATTGTTATTCGTTGCATTACTACATTCTCGTACACCATTTGACGTATTCGAGTAGAATCTTGCTGATGAAATCGTTCGAAAAAACTTTCTATGGTTTTTTGTACTTGTATTTTTCCGGATTTTGAGCGGAACCACTGACAATAACTAGATATAATAAAAGGGATATTATATTTCTCATAACTAACAATTTAGACCAAAGTAATGAAAATTTTCAAGAGCATTGTTCGACAATAATCTCCTACTGGGCCTGAACCTAGTGCAAACGGAATAACCGCTTAACCTAAAACAATTTCCTTACATTTATCCCAAGTAATCCAAATAAACATAGATGTCTACAGCAAAAAAAGAATACAAACGGGTAACGGTAAAATCCCTGGTTGACATGAAAAAGCACGGGGAGAAAATCTCCATGCTTACCGCTTACGATTATTCAATGGCCAAAATTGTCGATTCAGCCAATGTAGACGTTATACTTGTAGGTGACTCTGCCAGTAATGTCATGGCAGGACATGAAACAACGCTGCCGATTACCTTGGATCAAATGATTTATCATGCAACCTCGGTCATACGTGCTGTAGAAAGGGCCCTGGTCGTTGTTGATATTCCCTTCGGGAGTTATCAAAGTGACCCGAAAGAAGCTTTGCGTTCCGCGATTCGAATCATGAAAGAAAGTGGAGCTCATGCCGTAAAATTAGAGGGCGGTGTCGAAATCAAAGAGTCTGTAAAACGAATCCTTAATGCGGGCATTCCGGTAATGGGCCATTTGGGACTAACACCACAAAGTATTTATAAATTCGGTACGTATACGGTTCGCGCCAAGCAAGATGAGGAAGCGGAAGCCTTAATTGAGGATGCTCTCCTCTTGGAAAAACTAGGATGTTTTAGTATCGTATTAGAAAAAATACCGGCAACACTCACCAAGAAAGTATCCGAAAGTCTCACCATTCCCACCATCGGTATTGGTGGAGGAAAATATGCTGATGGACAAGTTCTGGTCATTCATGATTTATTGGGAATGACCCATGAGTTCAACCCCCGCTTCTTGCGACGGTATATGAATCTTTACGAGGAAATGGGTCAGGCGATTTCAAATTATGTATCCGACGTGAAAAGTCGTGATTTTCCCAGCGACGAAGAGCAATATTAGGTTGTAGAGTGAACAAAATAGTTGTCTAGTGGCTAACAAAATACTTTCAAATCCTACAAATCTTCAAGTGCTTTACGAAGACAATCATCTCATTGCCATTAATAAAAGACCTGGAGATATAGTACAAGGCGACAAGACCGGTGATATGCCGTTAAGCGAAGTCGTAAAATTGTATCTCAAGGAAAAATATAATAAGCCCGGCAATGTATACCTTGGAGTGGCCCATCGATTAGATCGACCAACATCGGGAATTGTTGTATTTGCCAAAACCTCAAAGGCGCTTCCACGGCTCAACAAACTATTTGCCGAAAAAAAAACCACCAAAACCTATTGGGCGGTTGTAAAAAATATTCCTGCAAAGGATGTTGATACGCTGGTGCATTGGCTTAAACGAAATCCGAAACAAAACAAGTCGTATGCCCACCCTAAAGAGGTTGATGGTAGTAAGAAGGCAATACTAGATTATCGCTTAATCAAGAAACTGGATAATTACTATCTACTTGAAATCGACCTTCTAACCGGTAGGCATCATCAAATAAGAGCGCAACTATCCGCTATTGGCTGCACGATTAAGGGCGATCTCAAATATGGATTCGATCGCAGCAACAAAGATGCCAGCATCCATCTGCATGCACGTCATCTCAGTTTTGTTCATCCCGTTAAAAACGAAGTGTTGAACTTGACCGCAGCCCCGCCCCAAGACCCCGTTTGGGATGCTTGCGTTTAAATTATTACAGAACGAACTAGGTTTAAGGATAATTTTAATGAATTATTGGACTTCAATGTCAAAAGCACCCTTTTGCATCCGAAGTAGTCGCTATTCTTAATCTCATATTTTAAGAAAATAACGTAATTTAGTGAATAAGCCTATGGTTATCCAAATAAACCATCCTATGAAAAAGATGATAGTGCTCTCAACTTTAGTTTTGCTCTCCTCTTGTGGCACCTATAATTCCATCGATAATTTTTACGATGCCCACAAAGAAGACGACCAAGTAACTGCTATACGCGTGCCCCGGTTTATGATGTCGATGCTCGGTACTATTTCACCGGAAATGAAATCATTGGTAGGCAATACCAAAGATCTTCGCTTTATGCAGTTCCCCAGTGCCACTGTGGAGCGAACGACTTTCTTGAACCAGCAAATGAACGGTATTACCGGAAGTTCGTTTATCGAGGTATTTCGAAAGAATGATAATCTTAACCGTAACGTGGTGTCCATTCGTGAAAAGCGTGATGCGGTAAAGGAAATTCTCATTTACAACAACAATAACCGAAACGGTTCATTCCTATATTTCAATGGTGATTTTGATCCCGCTAAAGTCCGTCAAATGGCCCAGAACGAAGAATTCCAAAAGTTGGGAGAAGGTTTAATCGACCAGTACAATTTAGGATCGAAGCCGAGTGTAGACCAACAACAAAATACGAACTAGACTTCCCATAATTAACGATAGGAACGTATGCTTTCGACCACAACAGAGGTCAAAATCAGGATCCCACCAAATATGGTTGTCAACACAGGAACCTCGGACATAAACAAGGCTCCGATTAAAATACCGTAAACGGGCTGAATGCAACTGAGAATGCTGACCGTTGTAACAGAAAAGTACTTGAAACAATTTATAAATAGGCTGTGACCCAATACTGTTGTAATTAGTGCTACCCCTAACAATCCCTGCCACTGCTCCCCTACTAGCCTAATGTCATAAACAAAATAGACGGGCAATAATAGTACACCAACAATAATCATTTGATAGGTCATCAATAGCGAACCTTGATACCGATCTACCTTTGTTTTCAATATCAGATTACGAATTGCGTAGCATATGGCAGATAACAAACCGAATGCAATGGCTATCGTGTTTTTATTGCCAAATGAAAAATCAGGTATCAAAAAATATAAGCCGAGGAGTACTAAAAACCCCAGAAGTAAGTGGGATTTTTGAAATCGGGTCTTTAGGAAGAGCGGCTCCAAAAACGAGGTAAATACGGGATAAGTGAATAACGACAACATGCCAATCGCTACATTAGACAGCTGTAAGGCATGAAAATAAGCTAGCCAGTGGCCGGCCATGAGTAATCCGCTTAACACAATTGCCCATCTGTCCTTGCTATGAACGGCGAAGGAGATACCCTTAAATTTACAGTATAAAGCTAGAAAAACCAACGCCAATACTGCTCGAACCGCAATGGTCAAAGGCACGGGTAAGGTTATAAACTTACCGAATGGCCCAGAGGTGCTCAACAGCAACATGGCCAAATTGATTTCTATAAAATTTTTGGAATTGAAAGTAGTGGCTCGGTTCAAAAATCTGCACAATTAGAGGGCAAGATAAACGCATATTAGCTCATCTCCAAAAGCAAATTGATAGTAGACTTTAGATTATCAGCAAAAGTGAATCGAAGAAGGTTAAAGTAAAGCATTATTTACAAAGGGTTTAACACCTAACTTTATCCGAAGTCTTTTAAACTTTCTATTTTATGAAAAGTATTCGCTACGTTGTTATTGTCGAATACGATATTATGAATTAGGAATTTGAAGGTAGTTTCACTTTATCTTTGCAGATAAAAAGCTTAACAAAAAAGGTTAAAATTTTGACAGTAAATCTAGAAATAAGGGACACATTCAATACACAGCTTCCGGCTGACCCAATTTCGGAAAATCATAGACGGCAAGTACATGGGGCTTGTTTTTCTTTCGTGAAACCTAAGAAAACGGGGAACCCAAAGATGCTTCATGTTTCACCGGAAATGTTGACGACCTTGGGCCTGACAGGTCAAGATGCCAAAAGTAATATCTTTCGTGGCGTATTTACGGGGAATGAGATTCTACCGAACACGAAGCCTTACGCGATGTGTTATGGCGGCCATCAATTCGGGAATTGGGCGGGGCAGCTCGGCGACGGCCGTGCCATTAATTTAGGTGAAGTCGTTAGTAGGGGCAAACGTTGGGCAATTCAGTTGAAAGGCGCAGGCGAAACTCCGTACTCCAGAACGGCTGACGGTCTGGCTGTCTTGCGCTCTTCGATTCGTGAATATCTCTGTAGCGAGGCTATGTTTCATCTAGGCGTGCCAACGACAAGGGCCTTGTCGCTAGCGCTTTCGGGCGACCAAGTACTCCGTGACGTCTTGTATAATGGTAATCCTGAATATGAAAAGGGCGCTATCGTTTGTAGGGTATCCCCATCATTTTTGCGCTTTGGCAACTATGAGATTTTTGCCGCCAGAAAAGAAGTGGAAACCTTGCGTACACTCGTCGATTATACCATCGCACAACATTATCCGCAGTTGGGCAAACCATCTATGGATACCTATCTACAATTTTTTAAGGAAGTTGGGGAAAAAAGTATCAAAATGGTCATGCACTGGCAGCGCGTAGGTTTTGTACATGGTGTGATGAACACCGATAACATGTCCATTCTAGGGCTCACTATCGATTATGGTCCCTACGGATGGTTAGAGGGTTATGACCACGGATGGACTCCGAATACCACCGATAGTGGGCAAAAGCGATACCGTTATGGAACACAACCCCAAGTTGTGCTTTGGAATCTCTACCAGTTGGCAAATGCCCTCTACCCTTTAATCGGTGATACCGCAGATTTGGAATTAATTTTAAATGGTCTCGAGGAAAAATTGGGAACGGCCTATCTGACGATGATGAGGGCAAAACTAGGTTTTAATTATGAGGATAACCATGATGTGGATTTCATTGAAGAGCTCGAAACCCTATTACAACGTTCCGAAACAGATATGACCTTATTTTTTAGGAATTTAGGTAATTTCAAAAAGGATGCATCTTCCGATGGACTATCCCTTATCACGGATGCTTTTTATAAACCTGATGAAATCAAGGATACGCTTAAAGCGGAATGGGAAAGCTGGTTTTCGAAATACGGCAAACGGCTCAAGAAAGAGGAACGTGAGGATTCTGAGCGAAAATTGGCCATGAATACGGTGAATCCTAAATATGTGTTACGCAACTACATGGCACAGTTGGCCATAGACGCAGCCGATAACGGAGACTATACTGTAATTGAAGAATTATTTAGTCTACTACGAAATCCGTATGATGAGCAAAAAAATGCTGAAAAATGGTTTGCCAAACGCCCTGAATGGGCACGTAACAAAGTAGGGTGCTCGATGTTGTCATGTAGCTCTTGATTAATTAGTCTTTAATAAAACCATTTTTAATTTTTAGACCACTGAATTCTAATTTTCAATGACGTTGTATGAAATTTTAGCCTTGTTAAAATTGAATTTCAAGATTATGCTTAGAGATAGATTACATCGTTTCCCCATTGGCTACTCAGAAGTAGCCTATAAAAATAAAAAGTATGGTGTTACAAGAACGGATTATAACCTTGGGAAGAGTATAAAATTATACGCCGAGGAATTGGGCGGAAATGATTTCATCAGCTTGAATTACTATAGTACGGCAAAGGGTGAATGCCTAAAACCTTGCGAAATGCCAGAACAAAAAGTAATTGCTTTCTTGATGGATTTCGTGAATTTGACATCCCACGAAAAGTAAGGTTTACTTAAAAACTATGACAAAGGATTAAAAGAATTTTAAATTTAAATAACGAAATAATGAGCGATTACAAAAAAGCATATATCGCAGGAGGCTGTTTTTGGGGCATGGAAGAACTTTTTCGGGTAAGACCTGGAGTAAGAGATACCGAAGTAGGTTATTTGGGAGGTCAAAATGAAACTCCCACGTACCAAAACCATCCTGGTCATGCCGAGGGTATAGAAATTACATATGATCCACGGGAAACATCTTTTGTAAAACTATTGGACTATTTCTTTAGAATTCACAACCCGACCACGGTCGATCAGCAAGGTAATGATAGAGGTTCAAGTTATCGATCTACCATATTTTTCAAAAATGAGGAAGAAAAAAAGGAATCGGAAACGGTTATAAAATTGGTTAATGAAAGCGGTAGATGGAACGGTGATGCAGTTACCACACTAGAGCCCTTCACAGTCTTTTGGCCCGCTGAACCAGAGCACCAAGATTATCTAATAAAACATCCCAATGGGTATACGTGCCACTTTGAACGCTTCGACAGTTTTTTGAAAGAACAAAAACAAGTTTGATTAAGATATTTTAAAACCTCAAGTAATAGCCTAATTGTTGGAAAATTATATGATTAGTAAAGGCTAAATCATATTTACAATTATAAATCTTACAAAACTTAAGTAGTTTGCGATTATTATTCTGGTGTTTAACCATAAACATGGCAATCAGGGTTGAATTAACGTAAAATCTGATTGGATTAAAGTCCAAATTCGATTCTATTTTACAATAGTTAAAAAGATATATGAAAGAGAATTATTTTAAAGACAACCTTAAGGCTGAAGATTCATTTTCTTTTAAATGAATCTGAACATGCAGCAATAGTACATCTTCCTATCAACAGGGTGAAAGTGCTTAGGATATTTGCAGTAATGGCAATAGCGTCAACATTATAAATTTGTTGATGCTATTGCCATTATTAACCTAGACCTAGATGTAAATCTTGACACCATTTCATTTGCTTTTTACAAAAAAAAAGCTTTGCGTGTTGAGCCCCACCACCGACCTTCGAAAGTATCGTTTTACGGCAATGGTTTCAAAATACGACCTTAATTAAAACCTATAATCAAGCGTAGTTATGAAATATAATATTGTCCGCTTATATCTTTACATAAAGGTTTATCTATAAGACGGAAATCTTGAAGAGAATTTTAGGTGTGATATTATTTTCAGAATAAGCCAATCTAAAATAAACTTTTGGTCTTAATTCGCACTGCTAAAACAAGATTACTTTATGCCGTAATAGTTTGTCTTCCCATCAAATAAACAAATTGCAATTACATTCGGAAAAAAGAAATAACATCCACAATTACCGTGTTACTGCCATCGCTTTTTCCCTTATAATTTCTGAAACTGGCCGGTTCTCTAAATGGCTCTCGAGCCATGAGATAATATCCAGATACAAGAAAGCCCTTTTCTCATAGGGATGATTCTCATACTTTTTCAATTCCGTATGCAATTTTTGAAATTCAATTTTTAATTCATGCGGATATATTCCACCTAGATTTCGAAGGAACTTTATCATTTCCTTTTGAACGGCATGCAAATCGTTCATTTTCAGCAAGAACTTATACGTACTTTTTAGTTGTATTTCGAGATGATAATCCATTCCCGCTTCATAATGTGCAACTAAACTCAAAACCCGTGCAAAACACATCAGGTCTTCACGCATTTTTAAGTTTTTGTTATTTATGATTTTTTTCAAGTATTGAATACAGGTTTTATTATCACCAATTCCAAAATATAAACAGGCGATTTTATAGTACAACAACATGATATGATGGGCATCAATACGATCTTTATGTTTATTAATTCCGTATTCGACAATTTTGACAAGATATAATCCCTTCTTAAAAGTGCCTTCGAGAAAATGAAGGTTTAATTTATTGGCATTGACGTAAAGAAATATCAAAGAGGCTACATTGTCGTTCTTTGGGAAATCTTTGGCCCCAACCACCTTTTCAAGACGTTCAAGGGATTGTTTAAATTGAGATGCATATTTCACATAGAATAGTGATTCAAGTAAATAATGATTTCCTTTTATAAAGAATACGGGATTCAGATAGATTTGATCTTTGTGTTCATAGAATAGATCAACCCACTTGCTCGCATATTTATAAGTTGATAAAAAATCTTGAATCAAAAAACTGTACCAGAGATAGGATTTATAAAGCCATAATTTTTCCCGAAAATCCAAATCCTCAATCCGATATTTTGGCAAATGACTTTCAAAATAGGCTTTCACCTTTATGTAGTCATTGTCACTTCGCACATAACCTACCTTAAGCATTAATCCGTAAAGTTGTAAGGAAAGATTAGACAACTTACTGGTCATAACATTCTGGGCCGAGAGCTCTTTTGCCTGTACAGCGAGTTCATCGGCCCGATCGGGAATGCTTCTGGTAATATATTGGGTCTCGATTATTTTTTCTAGTTCAACGATTTCGTACGCGATGTTCTTTTCTTGATTCTCAATGGCGGTTGCCTTTGCCTTATCCAAAATTTTAAGGCTTTGCCTATAGAGTCCCTTTTGGTACAAAATGGTCGCAAAGTCAAGCTGCTCACGAATTTGCAATCTAATGGTCTGATTAACAGGGTTCAATCGTAAGCTGACTAATATTTGTTTGTATAGATGCGCCTTTAGATTAGACAACTGAGCCTTTTTCACAATTCCACTTTCTAAAATTGCTTTTTCGTCATATTTCTTTATTTTGTCCATTAGATTAAAAAGCGCCAAAAATTTGGCATCGGTATTTACACCCAACCTACCAACATATAATTTAAATTGACGTTTTTCAGATTTTGAAAGTGATTTCACCAAAACGAACAAGGCATCCCTATGCGCATTTGTCATCGTAATAATTAGAGTTTAAATGGTTGTTTTTTAGTATCTTATACAATCCTAAATCGGACTTGGCGTTGTACTAATAATTGCATTCGACAGTTGTATTGTCTGATAGGTCTTATATTCGTAATAATCCATTTCGAATAATTCTAGACTTTACCTAACATCGAGTATCTTCGAATGGGTATTGGAAAAGTTCGAACGATCTCAACATAAGCTAGCTAAAGTACAAAATATAATGAGTAAAGATAAAGTACAGATTTTTGACACTACGTTACGTGATGGTGAACAGGTACCTGGTTGTAAGCTGGATGCTGACCAAAAACTGGTTATTGCAGCACGTTTAGATGAATTGGGTGTCGATATTATCGAAGCGGGTTTTCCCAGATCAAGTCCTGGGGACTTTAAATCCGTACAATCTATTTCAAAATTGGTTAAAAATGCAACGGTTTGCGGTCTTACCCGTGCGGTCGAAAAAGATATAGAAGTAGCTGCCGAAGCTCTCAAATACGCCAAAAGACCAAGAATACATACTGGAATAGGTACCTCCGATTCACATATAAAGTTCAAGTTCAATTCGAATCGAGAGGCGATTATAGAACGCGCGGTTCGTGCTGTCAAATACGCCAAAACCTTTGTGGAGGATGTTGAGTTCTATGCCGAGGATGCCGGTCGTACCGACAACGAATTTCTCGCCAAGGTCTGTGAGGCCGTTATTAAGGCAGGAGCGACCGTTCTGAACATTCCAGATACAACAGGATATTGTCTTCCGGAAGAATACGGCGCCAAGATGAAATATCTAAAGGAAAATGTAAGGGGGATCGATGGCGCAATCCTCTCTTGCCATTGTCATAACGATTTGGGCCTGGCCACTGCCAATTCCATAGCTGGGGTGATGAACGGTGCGCGACAAATTGAATGCACCATAAACGGCATCGGTGAGCGCGCGGGCAATACTTCTCTAGAAGAAGTCGTGATGATTCTTCGTCAACACCCATCTTTGAATCTAGATACAAACATCAACAGTAGATTATTATACGATACCAGCCAGATGGTCTCCCAGAAAATGGGAATGATGGTTCAGCCAAACAAGGCAATTGTTGGCGCAAATGCATTTGCTCATAGCTCAGGCATTCATCAAGATGGTGTGATAAAGAATAGGGAAACTTATGAGATAATGGACCCCGAAGATGTAGGTGTTAATGCGTCTACGATTGTACTGACCGCCAGAAGTGGCCGTGCGGCATTGGCCTACCGGGCTAAACTCGTCGGCTACGAATTGACAAAACGTCAACTGGACGAAGTTTATGATGAATTTTTAAAATTTGCCGATGTGCAAAAAGAAATTACGGATGCCGATATACCAGAAATTATAGAAGCTTGTAATTTGGGAATTGAAACAGTATCCTAAAGGAATATAATCACTTCAAGATAGCACTCTGATTCCCCGCGCGTAATTCACCTTTAAGTCATGGCGATATAAAGTTATTAGATTAATTTTACGTTCGCGTTACGCATTAATTCCATGCTATCTATTAGCTTACTGTTCCTGCAGCGCAATCATTCAGAGATTTAATACCATGCATCTAAAAATAGCTCTTTTAGGAGGAGACGGTATCGGCCCGGAAGTACTGGCTCAATCAGTCAAATGTCTTCGAGCCGTTGAAGAGACCTTCAACCACCGTTTTACCTTTAACAAAGCACCTGTTGGTGCTATTGCTATGACAAGCACAGGTAAACCCCTGCCCGACGATACCCTAGAATTGTGTAGGGAATCGGATGCCATATTATTCGGCGCTATTGGTGCATTAGAGTATGACAACAACCCCGAGGCTAAAATAAGACCGGAACAGGGATTACTTAGATTACGAAAAGAATTAGGACTCTTCGCGAGCATCCGGCCAATTCGAACCTTTCCTACCCTACTAGCCAACTCACCCTTAAAGGAAAAAATT
Source organism: Pricia antarctica (assembly GCA_011050085.1). Lineage (GTDB taxonomy): Bacteria > Bacteroidota > Bacteroidia > Flavobacteriales > Flavobacteriaceae > Pricia > Pricia antarctica_A. Next base: position 50,703 of record DRGL01000064.1, read on the forward strand.
ATTGCCGACACTAATCTGATTATTTTTCGGGAGCTCACAGGCGGTATCTATTTCGGGAAGAAAACAATAAACGCTAGTGGAACAGTTGCCTCCGATCTTTGCGAATACTCGGAGCAAGAAATTAGCCGGATTGCACATTTGGCATTTAAAGCGGCCAAAAAAAGAAGAAAGAAACTAACTCTAGTAGATAAGGCGAACGTACTGGAATCATCACGGTTGTGGCGAAAAACGGTTACCGAAATAGGTCAAAGCTATCCGGATGTCGAATTGCAATGTTTATTTATCGACAATGCAGCCGTTCAAATGATGCTAAAACCGAATCAATTCGATGTTATTTTGACCGACAATATGTTCGGTGATATTCTTTCTGATTTAGGCAGTGTGATTATTGGTTCAACTGGACTCTTGCCTTCGGCATCCGTTGGCACCGATAATGCTATGTTCGAACCCTTTCACGGATCGTATCCCCAAGCTAAGGGTAAGAATATTGCTAACCCTATAGCATCCATATTAAGTACCGCGATGATGTTACAGCATTTTGGTCTGAATGAAGAAGCCAATGCCGTAATGACCGCGGTGCATAAATCTTTTGTAAAGAAAGTGGTCACTCCCGACGTGTTGGGCAGTAGTAAATACGGCACGGAATACGTAGGCGATTATATCACCGAGAACATTGTAGATTCCGATGAAAATTTCAATCTCAATGACGAGAATATTTGGCTGGGTAAATCTACTATCATCTAATTTCCCAAAAAGAAAGTCTCGACGGCAGTTGTACAAATTAGTCCTTTAAAATTCCATCCTTCAAAGCTTATATTACAATAGCATTATTTTATCTTTGTCTTTTTTGATTTCGGTCCAACTTTTAAGCCGGAAATCCTAAACTCAAACCATGCAGATTTCTTATAATTGGTTGAAGCAATTCATCAAACCGGATTGGCCATCCTCTAAAACCGCCGAACTATTAACAGACTTAGGGCTTGAGGTTGAAGGTATAACTACCTTTGAGTCCGTTAAAGGCGGACTAAAAGGCATTGTAGTCGGTCATGTACTTTCTTGTGAAAAACACCCTAATGCGGATAAGCTAAAGCTGACTTTAGTAGATATTGGAGTATCGGAGCCCGTTCAAATCGTATGCGGTGCACCGAATGTCGCTGTGGGTCAAAAGGTTCCCGTAGCTACAGTGGGCTCTATATTATATAACGCTGAAGGAGAGGCCTGGCAAATTAAAGTCGGTAAGATACGCGGCGAAGAAAGTCAGGGAATGATCTGTGCGGAAGATGAGCTCGGCCTCGGGACAAATCATGACGGTATTTTGATACTTGAAGATACCTTGACTCCCGGTACGCCCTGTTCTGAAATTTTCGAGGTTGAGATTGATGAAGTTTTCGATATAGGCCTTACCCCGAACCGTGCCGATGCCATGAGCCATTTTGGAGTCGCAAGAGACCTCAAAGCTGGACTTAGGCAGAAGAAAATTGATAAAGAGCTAATAACACCTTCCGTAAGCCAATTCGGGGTTGACAATAGGTCTTTGAAAATTCAGGTTACCGTTGAAGATAGCAAGGCCGCACCTAGATATTGCGGCGTAACGATTAGCAATCTGAAGGTTAAAGCCTCACCGGATTGGTTACAGAACCGACTGCGCGCCATTGGGGCCAAACCTATTAATAATGTAGTTGATGTTACCAATTATGTACTTCATGAACTTGGGCAGCCATTACATGCCTTTGATGCAGAAAGAATTTTTGGAAATAAAGTCATTGTCAAAACGCTTGCACCAGGTACCAAATTCATGACGCTTGATGGTGAAGAACGTAGTTTGCACGAAGATGACCTGATGATCTGCGACGCTGAAAAACCTATGTGTATAGCGGGTGTTTTTGGCGGTATCAACACAGGGGTTACCGAAAAAACTAAAGCGATTTTTTTAGAAAGTGCTTATTTTGACCCCGTACTGGTACGCAAAACCGCAAAAAGACATGGCCTCAACACAGATGCTTCATTCCGATTTGAAAGAGGTATCGACATCGAAAACGTTGAATATGCCTTAAAACGGGCAGCTATATTGATTCAAGAACTTGCCGGTGGCGATATCACTTCCGATGTTGTCGACTTTTATCCGAAACGTTTTGATGATAACCAAGTATTTTTAAGTTTCGATAAAGTTCATTCCCTTATCGGACAAGAAATACCGGAAGACACGATTAAATCCATTCTTGCTTCATTGGACATTAAGGTGAAGAATGTGACCCAAGCTGGTTTGGGCCTTTCCATTCCTTCTTACCGCGTTGATGTGCAGCGTGAAGTAGATGTGATTGAAGAGATACTTCGAATATATGGCTACAACAATATTGAATTCAAAAGGAAATTAAAGGCCTCCATCTCCACGACCTCTCGATTTGAGGATTATAAATTACAACACACTATTGGTAATGTATTGGCTGCCCAAGGCTTTTTTGAAATCATGGCGAACAGTTTGACTTCCCCGGAGTATGCCCAACTTTTAGGAGGTGAATATACCGATAGTTCGGTTACGATTTTGAACCCACTAGGATCCGAACTATCCGTTATGCGGCAATCCCTTTTATTTTCGGGACTTGAAGCCTTATCATTTAATATAAATAGGAAAAATAGAAATTTAAAGTTCTTCGAATTTGGAAAAACCTACCAACAAACTTCCAAAGGCTTTGTTGAACATAAATGTTTAAGTCTTTTCTTGACAGGAAATCGTCATCACGATAGTTGGACAGTTCAGGAAAAAAGAACAGATTTCTATTTTATGAAGGCTATGGTAACCAATATTTTACAACGTTTAGGTATTACGGAAATGATTTCCGAACCTACAGAAAATCCGATTTTCGGTGAGGGATTGGCTATTACGGCAAACTCAAAAATACTTGCTATATTAGGTACGGTACATCGATCTATCCTACATAAAATGGATGTTGAGCAAGATTGTCTGTATGCCGAATTCAACTGGGAAAATGTAATCGCCCTAGCCGAGAAAAACGAAATAAGCTATACCGAAATACCAAAATATCCGCAAGTCAAGAGAGACTTCGCTTTACTTCTAGATAATAAAATTACGTTTAAGGAAATACATGACATCGCCTGGCGGACAGAGAAAAAACTTTTGAAGGAAATCAATCTCTTTGACGTATATACCGGCGATAATCTCCCTGATGGAAAAAAATCATACGCTGTAACTTTCACCTTACAGGATGATCAACGCACCCTGACCGATAAGCAGATAGATAAAATCATGGATAAACTACAGAAAAGTTACGAAAACCAGTTAGGGGCCATACTCCGGTAAAAGGTAAAGTGTAAAAGACCTTTTAAAATTCACCAATTACCAAAGTCGTTTTTTAATTGGACATAAAAGCATAGTCTTTCACTTACTCAAAGATTCAAAAAATATAAACGCTAAAGTTTATTATACCAAATCTTTAATTTTCAAAATTAAAATTACTGTTTAGGGTGCCATTCGAGATCTTACATTTTGCCAGGCCTTATAATTCCATCAATTTCATGGATAACACCGTTACGTTGGTTAGAATCAGCTACTACTATAGACGCCTTACTCCCGTAGCTATCACTTAAAACAATATCGAGACCATTCATTGTGGCTGTAATAATATCTCCTTGAAGGGTTGTAAAAGTGGTAGTACCCTTACCTCTAGAAAGTGCCTTTAAAATATTTGATGCCGACAAGTTTCCTGCGACAATGTGATAACCAATAAAAGCTTTTAGTTCTTCTTTATTATCAGGATGGAGTAATTCGGTAATTGATGAACCCAATACATTTTGAAAAGCCAAATCGGATGGTGCAAAGACAGTGAAGGGTCCAGGTAGGTCTAACAAATCCGCAAAATCGGTCCCCTCGAGCATAGCAAAAAACACTTGGTTTTTACCCGAGGATGCCGTAGATGTACGTATGGATTTCTGAACTTTTAACGAACTGCTCTCTTTTATGGAAGAAATAGCATGTTGTTGCGCGGATACTTCAGAAACAATCAAAATTAGCAAAAACCAACAAAATTTATCCAAAATTTTCATCGAAAGAAAGCGTTGAGAAGGTAAATAAATGAGTAAAAATAAAAATCTCAGACAAATTACAACGAAAATACACGAGTTTGTGCTTGAGCTAATCCCTAATGCTGTATTAACGAAATATTAACGTTATGAGCGCTTAGACCAATTCAGAGAAGCGTTCTATTGCTTAACTTTGAGATAAAAGAAAAAAATGCTATTTAAAAGAACGAACATCGAAGAGAAACTAAAGCATCTTAAGAGAGATGAAGAAGTTTTCAAATCCATTTTAAGGGAGGTACAAAACATTCTAAATGCCGATTCCTTATCCAGGGAACGGATTGAAAGTACTATTAGCGGAGGTAAGGATGCTAACGCAAATGCATTCGATTTTGAACTTCTAGATTCGGAACAGATCTATCATATCGACCAAATTAAAAAAATATGCATAGATTATCGCCTGCGATTTTTGCATTCCAAATACTTTAAAGGGGAGATTCCTGCGGAAGCAATTTCCAAGATAAAACATCTTGAAAAAGAGCACGATTTGGAGGTAAAAGGTTTCAAAATTATTGCACCATCGAAACTTTTTAAATTAGAGGATAAAGATGATCCACTTCTTTTTGCCCCCATTGGAAATAATTATTTTTATCTGGTCCATAAATGGGGGAATGACCTTCATCCATTACGAAAATGGCTTATGTGGCCATTTAAAAGTGTTGTGAACCTAACTTTGCTAACCGTAGTTATTAGCTATTTTATAACAACGCTGGTACCTCAAGGCCTCTTCTCGAAAAGTAGTTCGAGCGCGGAGTTCTGGATAGTTTTCTTTTTTATGTTCAAATCTATTGCCTCGGTTATAATTTTCTACGGCTTTGCTTTAGGGAAAAATTTTAACCCTGCAATTTGGAACAGTAAATATTTTAACTAGGCGTCTTATTATAAGAATTAGCTTACTAAAAAGGCATCCTACTTCCAAAGGATGCTTTTTTAGTTTATTTACCTTGAATTCAATTGAAATAAATGGCGTATGGAATTCCATCTAAATCAAGATTTCCTTCAAATTTAGGTTGTGGGACGGGATTTATTCTTAGGAGTCCTCCTTTATCACCGTTAACCGATTTCTTATATCCCACTAATAAAAGGTTATTGTCTTCATCATAATGAACCATGGTGGTATTCTCAATTTCAAATTCAAATTTAAGTTGCGCTTCCGTTAAAAAGTTTTCAAAGGCATAAAGTACTGCTGAATTTTTATTGAAATCGTATACGGCGGGTATAGTAGTATACGAGCTGAAAGTACCGGCTACCATTGCATAATACATAAGTCCATTACTGTCAAAATGCCGAAGCGCCGATTTTGTGAAGTTAGGGGCAGAACCTGGTCCATAATTAGTATATAAGAAAGTCATGGTTTTCCTGTCGATAGTAGTATGGAGTTCATCATATCCCACTATAATATCGCCATCTGGATTTTTGAATATATTTCTTGCATCGAAGCCGAGATTACCATTAAAAACTTCTGTCTTAGTGCTTGCGTCGATAACAATTAGCTTATGCTCACCGGATACATCTTCATCGAGACTAAGAATGAACAGTCTGTTGTCTGAGAAAGTTAGTCCTACCGGATTATATTTAAGTGAAATATCTACATAAGTATTTTGATTATCTGTGATATCGATAGCCCTTACAGCAAAATCGGTAAGTTTTGCATCAACCTCCTTTTCATAAGCTACGTAAATGTTATCACCGCCCTTTACGATAGCCTTTGGAATAAGGGAGCAAGTACCTAGGTCTTCAAACACTTCATAGCTTTCGGAACTATCGTCTTTAAAATTATGAATAGTTACGGTGCCGGTACAGCTTGAATTTTTGTGATACATGGTCAATATGGAACCATCTTCTGATATTAAAAGCGGTTCGAATCTACTGGTAAAACTACTTCCACCTTCGTTTAGAGTAAGGGTTTCTGCATCTCCATTTAAATGAGTGCCTTTTAGTTCACCATTGGATTTTAATAACAGGGTATAATCTGCGGTACTTTTTTGATTGATTTTTGTTCCATCATTATCAGAATATTCTTCTGATTTGCTACAGCCCATGACTCCAAGTGCCACAAAAGCATAGATAAAATTGTAGGTTTTCATCATTTCGCAATTTGGGTTTAACGAATTTTAGCCAATATTGAGCATCTATTCATTTTCGACCCAATTATAGGTATAGGGACGTTTTGTACTCTTAAAATCCAAAGTCGGACTAATCACGATAGTGAACGTACTGGGTTGAATTATATAGAATATAAAACGGAAATCGAATGTCGAACAAATGTCAAGAAACGCTGTTTTAGGCAGGTTCAGCGTACATTTTTTCGCGCTGTTCCCGCAATGTCTTGTCGGACATGTATTCTTCGAACGTCAAATATCTATCGATATTGCCCTTTGGCGTCAACTCGATGATTCTGTCGGCAACGGTCTGTGCGAACTCGTGATCATGGGTGGTCAAGAGAACAGTTCCTTTGAAGTTTTTCAGGGAATTGTTGAAAGCAGTGATACTTTCAAGATCAAGGTGATTGGTAGGTTCGTCAAGCATTAGCACATTGGCGCGAAGCATCATCATTCGGCTTAACATACAACGTACTTTTTCGCCTCCTGATAGCACTGTGCATTTTTTTAAGGCTTCTTCCCCACTGAAAAGCATCTTACCCAAAAATCCACGGATGTATACTTCTTCGCGCTCTTCTTCAGTTTTGGCCCATTGGCGCAACCAATCTACCAAACTTACGTTCGTTTCGAAAAAGCGGGAATTATCGGCAGGTAAGTAAGATTGGTTTGTTGTGATGCCCCATTGCAACGTACCGGCATCTGCTCTTCTATTGCCATTTATGATTTCATAGAAAGCACTAGTTGCTCTTGAATCCTTTGAAATGACAGCCACTTTATCGCCTTTGGCCAAGTTTATGTGTACATTATCAAAAAGCATTTCACCATCTTCCGTAGAAGCGGAAAGGTTATCAATGTTGAGAATCTGATCGCCCGCCTCACGTTCCCTTTCGAAGATTATTGCCGGATATCTTCTGCTTGAGGGTTTGATATCTTCAACCTTGAGCTTAGAGAGCATTTTCTTTCTCGAAGTGGCCTGTTTACTTTTGGCAACGTTAGCGCTGAACCTGGCAATAAATTCTTGTAGTTCTTTCGCTTTTTCTTCAGATTTTTTGTTCTGTTGCGCTCGTTGGCGAGCTGCTAACTGACTGCTCTCGTACCAAAATGTATAATTACCTGAGTATAAATTCATCTTACCAAAATCTATGTCGGCGATATGGGTACAAACCGAATCCAAAAAGTGTCGGTCGTGAGAGACAACGATAACCGTATTCTCATAATTGGCCAAGAAATTCTCTAGCCAGTTAATAGTTTCATAATCCAAATCGTTGGTTGGCTCATCCATTATTAGAACATCTGGATTTCCAAACAAAGCTTGCGCTAAAAGTACGCGTACCTTCAACTTTGAATCCATTTCACCCATGGTCGTATGGTGCAAATCTTCTTGTATACCCAAGTTCGATAAAAGTGCGGCAGCAGCGCTTTCGGCATTCCAACCGTCCATTTCTTCAAACTTAACTTGCAGCTCTCCTATTTTATCGGCATTTGCGTCGGTATAATCCGCATAAAGGGCATCAATTTCCTGCTTTATAGTGAATAGGGGCTTGTTGCCCATAACAACAGTTTCTAAAACGGTAGAACCATCATGGGCATTATGCTCTTGTTCTAAAATAGACATCCTTTTTCCAGGCTCAAGATGTACATGACCCGAAGTAGGATCGATTTGTCCGGATAAAATTTTGAGGAAAGTTGACTTACCCGCCCCGTTAGCCCCTATTACTCCATAACAATTACCTTGGACAAAAGTTACGTTCACTTCATCGAATAGGATTCTTTTTCCAAATTGGACAGATAAATTTGATACGGACAACATAGTTCTTCATTTAAAAATTCGTGCAAAAATACAAATTTTTCACCGTCCGCACCCACTGAACAGGACTGATATGCATTTCATCGAAAGGCTTCTAGAGCGGCGCTTAGTTTTAACTAGCTATTAACAGCACCCAGTATTTCGGTTACGTATTTTTGATAATACAACACGGCTACTCAACTATGCTCAAACCCTTTTTCTACAGCTTACTTATTATCCTATCCGCATGCGGAGATGGCGGTAAAAATTCATCAGCAACTTATTTTGCGGGTGAAATAGTTAACCCTACCGATGACTATGTTGTATTGTTCAGTGGCGACGTTGCCATCGACTCCGTTAAGTTGGATAACCAGAACAGATTTTCCTTTGTATTAGACTCTATTACGGAGGGGTTATATCATTTCAACCATAATCCTGAACTCCAGTATGTGTTTTTAAGTCAAGGAGATAGCCTTGTCATTCGCTTAAATACCTTATACTTTGACGAATCCCTGATTTTCTCAGGAAAAGGTGAAGAAATCAATAATTTTTTACTGGATAGATTTTTACAGCATGAAGAGGAGTCCCCTATGATACGTGCCCTTTATCAGTTGGAAGGGGAAGCTTTCGAGGATAAAATCGATTCCCTTATTAACGACGGTCTCACTGATCTTACCGATCTTAATAAAGAAGGGATACTTTCTGAAAAGGAAGAAAAAATAGGTAGGGCAAGCATTGTATATCACTATGATATTTTTAAAGAGGAATATCCCTTTAAACACAAAAGACGTACCGGCCACAAGGCCACCTCAAAATTACCTGACGGATTTTATGATTATAGAAAATCATTAAATTTTAATGATAAGGATTTGACTTATCTAAGGCCTTACTATAATTACATGATCAATCATGTAGGTAACTTATCTTATATGGCCTGTACAAATGGTTGTGGAAATAATGATACCATAGTTCGAAACCAACTTCATTTCAATAAACACAAGTTAAAGTTTATAGATAGTTTGGTCCAGGAGAAAGAGCTTAAAGATAATTTGTATCGGTACGTTGCAATAGACTATTTAGTAAACGTTCATGATTCACAGGAAAATAATAAAGCGTTTATCGACATCTTCCACAACGTATCAGGTAATAACCGCCACATGGAGGAAATAAATACCTTATATGAAGGCATTCAAAATCTTCAGCCCCAAAAAATGATTCCGGATGTTGCGCTAAAAAACATAAGTGGACAAGTTGTTTCATTGCAAGATATCGCCAATGACAAAAAGGAAAAAACCGTATTCTATTTCTGGACCGGTACCGATCGAAGACATTTTGAAAATATTAGCAAAAGGGTGGCACGCCTATCGTCTGAAAATCCAAAATTCGCCTTCATCGGTATCAATGTAAAAACGGACGAAAATAATTGGAAGGCGCTAGTTCAAAATTCGGAACTGGATATTGCGCAGCAGTTTCGATCAGACGATTTTGATACGCTAACTAAAGCTTTGGTCGTTTTTCCTTTGAACAAATGTATCATTACCAAGGATAATATGATTGTGGACGCCTTCGCCAATATTTATCAAACGTTTTAAATTTTGAAGTAAAGAACATTATAATCAAGAAGGATAAATAAATAAGAAGGAGGAAACATCAACTTGACGTTTCCTCCTTTTTTATTTTAGCATAATTTGAAAAACTTTTAGTAAAGCTTTCAAATTTTAATAATGCTATATAAATTTTTAACATTAATAACCCCTACTGATTTAGTTTCCTTTATTGTAATCAGCCAAGAATTTTTCAAGACCGCTATCGGTTAAAGGGTGCTTTAGCAAGCCTTTAATTGAAGATAAACTTCCAGTCATTACATCCGCACCAATTTTGGCACAGTTAATTATGTGCATAGTGTGACGTATAGAAGCGGCTAATATTTGTGTCTCATAGCCGTAATTGTCATAGATGTGTCGAATTTCTGCGATTAGGTTTAAACCGTCTGTAGAAATATCGTCCAATCGACCTATAAAAGGAGAAACATAGGTGGCACCTGCCTTTGCGGCCAATAACGCCTGACCAGCGGAAAAGACCAAGGTACAGTTCGTGCGGATACCATTATCGGAGAAATGCTTTAAAGCCCTTACCCCATCTTCGATCATTGGCACTTTTACTACAATCTGACCATGGAGTTCGGCTAGTTGCTCACCTTCTTTAACAATTTCATCATAATCAGTAGAAATGACCTCGGCAGATACATCGCCGTCCACAATATCGCAAATCGCAACATAATGCTTTAAGATATTGTCCCTTCCCGTAATACCTTCTTTAGCCATTAAAGAAGGGTTGGTAGTTACCCCGTCTAAAACACCAAGTTCTTGTGCCTCTCGTATCTCGTCTAAATTTGCTGTGTCTATAAAAAATTTCATGCTAGTTATTTAATAGGATTAATATGATTTTGGAATGAGAAAGTATTCCACTTAAAAATGAGTCTTGTAAAATTACAATTTATAATGCTTAAGCAGGAGTTTCTCGTAGATTTTATCGGGCAATATACGTTTTAGAAATATTGATGTTTTCTGAAGCTTGTCCCCTACCCTGTAATGCACCTTTGGTTTTTTGGTGCATATTATCGAGTAGACCTTTTTTGCCACGTCAATGGGATCCCCTGCATTATTGACATCATCATTGATCATTTTTAAGGTCTTACCATACGATTCGCTATAGGCAGAACGCTCTTTAATTGGCGCGTGATAGCGACTTGCCGCAATATTAGTAGCAAAATCGCCCGGGGCGATTGTTGTTACCTGTATGCCAAAACCTCTAACCTCCATCCGAAGTGCTTCGGAAACAATATCCAATGCCCCCTTAGTTGCGGAATAGATGCCTCTGTATGGCAAACCCATTGCTCCGGCAATGGACGTAATATTTATAATAAGCCCTGAATTTTGCTTACGCATTTGGGGCAGAACACCCTTTGCCAAACGTATTGGGCCATTAAAATTTATATCAAAAGCTTTACTGATTTCAGTATCGGGAGTTTCTTCGATCGGACCTGTAATACCAACACCCGCGTTATTTATAAGTACATCGAGCCTACCCTCCCTCTTAAGGATTTTATCAATAGCCCTATCAATACTTTGTGTATCGGAAACATTAAGCTCTAAGAGTTCAAAACTGTCAAATTCCAGATGCTTAGACAAACTTCGTGTAGTGCCGTAAACTTTGAGACCTTTGGAGTGTAGATAAAGACCTATGGATTTGCCGATACCGGAAGAACCTCCGGTAATGAAGACTACTTTTTGCTGCATACCGGTAGTTGCATATAAGGAATAAAAAAATCGGCAAGCTACCTACATCGCACCGCTACGACCGTATACCCTTGCTGCGTTCCCACCCTGGGGGATTCTACAGGAGCTGGTCGTGTAGGACTTGCCGACTGCAAATATACGATCTTTTAATACTTTTACAATAGTTTTGGTTAGAATTTCAATTCTAATTAATTCTTGGTAATTCGCTATTTTTGTTGGCGAAATTCAAATTCACCTAACCTATTTAGACGTAGCTAATGACCTCCTTAAAATACTTATACTGCAGCGTGTTCCTAACCGTTTTCATGGCATGTGGCGGTGATAACAATCCTGCATCCCTGTTTGAAATCGAATTACCTAATAAACAGAAAAGCTTTGCACAGAACGAGAGTGTTACAGTAAATCTTAACAATAAAAAGAATAAAACCATTGGTCAAGTAACTTATTCCATAGACGGTAAAGACCTGCCGGTATCGGATGGTAAGATTACATTAAATGTTCCCCATTTGGGCAACAAAATTTTGAAAGCTAACGTATCTTATGATGAAAGCTCCGCAGAGATTTCAAAAGATATAAAAATCTTAGCGCCCAATGCACCTGAGATATACACCTATGAGATTATTAACGAATATCCACATGATAATCGGGCCTATACCCAAGGTTTAGAATTTCATAACGATACACTTTATGAAAGTACTGGAAAAAATGGAAGATCTTCATTGAGGAGAGTAGACTTTAAAACCGGGAAAGTACTTCAACAAGTAGACCTTGACAAAACGTATTTTGGAGAAGGCCTTACAATTCTAAATAACAAAATCTATATGCTAACGTGGAAAGCAGGAACAGGATTTGTATATAATCTCAAGGACTTCAAAAAAATCGATACGTTTCAGTATGGAAAAAGTAAGGAAGGTTGGGGACTCACCAACGATGGAAAAAGACTTTATAAGAGCGACGGTACCGAAAAAATTTGGTTCTTGAATCCAGATACCCTAATAGAAGAAGATTATATCGAAACAGTAACAAATGCTTCTGTAAATGATAGCGCCAATGAACTTGAGTATGTTGATGGTAAAATTTATGCCAATGTGTACCAAAAATCAGGGGTAATGATAATCGATGCCAAAAGTGGGGCTATCGAGGGTGTTGTCAATTTTGGTGGACTCAGCGATAAAGTAAAACACCATGCCACTTGGAGCGATACCGATAATGTGTTGAACGGCATCGCTTATCATCCAGAGCGAAAAACATTTTTTGTAACTGGTAAGGACTGGAATAAATTATTTGAGGTGAAAATCCAAAAAAAGTAATGGCTTCAAATTTTGAAATAAGCATTACCGTTACTCAAGATGATCTTGATGAGTTAGAGCATGTAAACAATGTAAGATATGTACAGTGGATACAGGACATCTCAAAAGAACATTGGTTGACCGTTGCTCCGGAAACCATGCGCGCTGGAGTAATTTGGGTAGTCATGCATCATAACATAAATTACAAGGCTTCGGCACAATTAGGTGATGTCATCAAGGCTCACACCTTTATCGAAAAAAGTGGTGGCGCAACCTGTGTTCGTGTTGTTGAAATGCATAATGCAACAACAAATATACTATTGGTGCGCTCCAGTACAAAGTGGTGCCTACTAAATGAGACAACCTTAAGGCCTACCCGTATTTCTGAACCTATAAAGCAACTATTTGAATAGAAATTCTTTGAGATAATAGGTATGACTTTTATTCCTCAAGTTTCAATTCTTTGAATCATTGATTCAGATAAGTTGGTTTTGTAAAGATTCTACCTAGACGATACTATGGTTAATTGTATGCTATTCAAAATTTTATTCATAAAAAATCGTTTCATATTAAAATGTAAAATACTTTTATATTTTTAGGTATTACTTACTAGAATCCACTTCGGTTAATACACTTTTAAACGTTTGCAAAGGGTGTTAGCTTTTCCTCAGTCGTCAATTACTATAATTTTCTTATCAAAAAAATCCTATAAAAATCGCATCATTGTGCAAGGTTTTTCTTTCAAATACGTTCATTGTCAAGAAATTATGTATAAATACCCCAAATAATGTGGGGATTAACTTGGTTGCTATGTACCTTACTATCTTTAATTTGCACTCAAATTATAGTGCTTTGGAATACACATACACCATTCTGGATTCTGACGCTACCTCCAATTTGCAGTTACAGCATTACTTGGAAGAGTATGGCGACTTTAGGTGCGCCGCTCTGGCGAAAGACAGCACCGAAGGAATTAATTCCATCTTAAAATTCTCTCCAGATGTCGTATTTATTAACTTGAACGAAAATGCTAATGAGTATTTTCAGATGGTCATGGAACTTCATCAGTATATAAGTAATATTCCTGTAATCATTGGTATTTCTAAAAGTAAAAATTACGCATACGATGCAATAAAAAATGGATTTTTTGATTATTGGCTGATGCCCTATAATGAATTCGACATCAGAAAATCATTATTGCGACTTAAAAAGCAAGTACCCGCCAAAGCAGAACCAGATACCTTGTGTCTAAAATCTTATAGCGATTTTCAATACATTAATACCAACGACATTCTTTACCTACAGGCTGACAATAATGCTACAGAATTCGTAATGAAGGATGGAACGGTAAACAATGCGTTCAAAACATTAAAGACATTTGAAAACCAACTGCCCAAAAATTTCGTACGTATTCACCAAAGCTATATCGTCAACACAGACTATATATCACGTATTAACTATGGCAAGTCAATCTGCACTCTAAAGCAGAACAAAAAGCAATTACCCTTCTCTAAATCATATCGATCTAATATCGATGTTTTAAAGAAAGTGCTGTCAAAAAACGCAATTTCTTCACTTAATTGAATACATACTCGTAAAACCGGTTTAAATACTCACAGACTAGGTTCATTCACTATCGTTTCATTTTTTAGCGGATTTTTCAAGGGTTTCGGTATTAGTTTAGCAGTATCAAAAAATAATAACCCCCTAAACAACTTCAAGATGAAAAAAGTAGTTAGTATTTTCGCAGTAGTAATAATGAGTGTCGGTCTTTTCACTTCTTGTGAGTCAGAGACGAATGTTGATGATAGTGATGCATTATATGAAGTAGATGTTATGTATGCATCTGACGGAGATAGACAGAGAACGACAATGAGAGAATAAAATTTAGATTATATAAAGATATTTTGACTTAAAGGCCTTAAATTTATTTAAGGCCTTTTTTAGTTATAATTTGCCATATGAAGATACCATACCAGTTCTATAGGTTAGCTATATACACTATGTACATGACAATGCTTTTAAACATGTCATGCGATACTAGTAATTCTGGTGCCGAAAATGTTGTGAATTCATCAAGAGTCGATTCGCTATATGCATTAATAGATCTTGGTAGAGATATAGGTTTGTCTATTGAAAAAAGAAAATTAAGTTTGAATAAGGTTACACCAATCGTACCTAGGTTGGAAAACGATACCTTGAAATCCAAGATTTACTCCAAATTATCTTTGGCATATTTAAGATTGAATGATTCTGCAAATTTTAGACTTACAAATAGTAAAACCATAAATTTTGCAACTATAATTAAAGATAGCTTAAGTTTGGCGGAGGCTAATTGGGACCTTGCAGAATTTTATAAATTTGAAAACATTCCAGATAGTGCTTATTATCATTATTCCAAAGCCAAAGAGCTTTTTCAATTTATGGGAGCTTCTAAGAATGAAGGTATTATGCTTAATAACATGGCCATCATACAATCTGCGGTAAAAGATTATACGGGCAGCGAGCTTACAACAATAAAGGCTATCGAAATTATAAAACCACTCAATAATTACTGGCAATTGTACACTAGCTACACAAATTTAGGAGTGGTATCTAAAGGCCTGAAAGAGTATGACCGTGCATTAGAATATTATGACATAGCGCTAGATTATCAAAAAAAGATAAAAGAAAAAAATATTTTAAATCTTGATCTCCAAAATAATATTGGTGTTGTTTATCAAGAACAAGGTAAGTTTGAAGAATCTATTCCCTATTTCGAAAATATATTACGAATAAAATCATTGATTGAAAGAGATCCCACTTCGTATGCGTTGGCATTAGGCAATTTAACAAAGAGTAAATCAAAAATCAATCCGAATCAAGATTTATCAAATGAATTTGAGAAAGCTATTAAAATTCAAGACAGCGTAGGTGATATCGCCGGAATTTCAAGAACACATTTTAGTTTTGCCGACTATTATTTGAATAAAAATGATTCAGTTAACGCTTTGGACCAGGCGAAGAAGGCTTTGAGTAACAGCAAGGCGGCAAATAATAACGAACGAGTTTTAGAGACTTTACGCCTTTTGACGAAACTAGACCCGAAAAATTCCTCCGTTTATAATCAGAATTATATCACATTAACGGATAGCTTGCAAGAAGAAGAGCGTCAGTTACGAGACAAGTTTGCACGTATTCGTTTTGAGACGGATGAATATATAGCTGAAAATGAAATGTTGGCAAGCGAAAAGCAGCTCTGGACGGGAATTTCCGTTGCCGTGTTTCTTTTGGGGGCCTCTGCTTTCGTTATTTTAAGTCAGCGCTCAAAAAATCAAAAGCTCCGCTTTCAGCAAGAACAGCAAGTCGCAAACCAAGAAATTTTCAACTTGATGCTCTCCCAAAAGCAAAAAGAGGAAGAAGGTAAGAAGTCGGAACAAAAACGGATTTCCGAAGAACTACACGATGGGATTTTAGGCAAGATGATGGGAGCTAGGATGGTGCTTACTGGGCTAAATCAAAAATCGGATACGAATGCTGAAATTCAAAGAAAAAAAGCTATAGATGTTTTACAAGATGTAGAAAAAGAAGTGCGTACCATTTCCCACGATTTAAGCAATACGGCATATCAAAAATTAAATAATTTTATACTTTCAGTGCGAGATTTACTGAAATCTATGGAGCAAACGGCTGATATTCAGTGTAAATTAGAGTTTGAAAAGAATTGGGAATGGGATTCTTTAAGTGGTGAAGTGAAAATCAATACGTATCGTATGATACAAGAAAGCTTACAAAATGCAATTAAACATGCAAATTGTAAGAATGTTTCCGTTAGTTTTGTAGTCCAAAACGGGAACATGCATATAACTATTTCAGACGACGGTTCAGGATTTCGTAAAAGCAGACGGAAAAAGGGCATCGGAATGCGAAATATTTCTTCCCGCATAGAGAAGTTGAATGGAAAATGGAATATAGACTCCTCCCCCGGAAAAGGTACGACTGTTCAATTGCAAATACCTGTTTCCTTTACAGCAAACGATACTCCCAGAAAGACGAAAAGAATAGAGCTTTCTTCGCAAGTATAAACTGATAATGACAAACGAATATGAGCGACTTAGTACGCATACTCGCTGTTGACGATCACGAGATGATCGTTCTCGGTTATAAATATACCCTTGAATCTTCAACTTTTGAAAATTTTGAGGTCGCCGTACACACTGCGCCTAGCTTTGAAGAAGGCAAAGCTGAAATCGAAAGTTCTTCAAAGCGTTTGCCCTACGACATTGTAATGCTTGACATTCAAATGTTTCCAGAAAGTGCAAAAGAAGAAAGAAGTGGTGAAGACTTAGGGCTTTTGGTCAGAAAAATTTCGCCAAGTTCAAAAGTGGTATTTCTATCCTCATTCAGTGATAGCTATCGGATTAACAATATATTGAAGAATGTAAACCCCGATGGCTACATGGTTAAATCGGAAGTGGACCAAAAAACACTTCAGACTATGGTGCGTACAGTACTGAACAAGCCCCCCTATTACACCGCTGCCGCCTTGCAGGCCATCCGAAGAAAAATGGCCAATGAAGATCAAATTGACGAAAGGGACAAAAAAATCCTGTATCAACTTTCCATTGGCACAAAAACGAAAGACATTTCTTCATTAGTTGCGGCAGCCACTACCACCGTTGAAAATCGAAAACGTCAATTGAAAATAATGCTCAATGTAGAAAATGGAAATGACTTTGCGCTAATTGAAGAGGCAAGAAAACGCGGCTTCATTTGAACATTAAAATTTTTAGATTACATTAAGAATTTAAGTATCTGATATTCAACTATTTAAATATAAAAATCATAAAAACTAAGAAAAACCTCCATTTTTAAAAGGTTTTCTTTGCAATGATTGTTTGTAAGGCAACTAATTTTGTTTGTCAGTTGAATCCCTCTATACACGTATATGCCACTACATTTCGACAGTTTTAAGAACAACATACCCGAAAGGTTCAATAGCGATTTGAAAATTTCGGGTCTCGAATCATTCCGGAGTACGCTTGAAAAATATTTTTTTTCTGAGGTAACCATCACTAACTATTCTACTTCTACGGCCTCGGCCCAACTAGCGATTGAACTGAACTGTAACTTGAGTTTAATAGAGATGCTCTTTCACTTTAATAAGGGTAGTTGGGGAAATTTCAAGCAAAATAGATTGACTTTCGAAAAATTGTTGAGGCAATTGCAAAATAAAAATGAAATTCATTTGGATATTGAAGAGTTCACATTATTTTTAAAGGATACGACGATTGTAATCAATAAGATTTTTGATGAAAGCATCGTCAGTCAATTGCAGGATATCTTTAGAAAAGTAGGAGAACATTACGTTCATCTGAGTAAAGGTCTTACCGAAACCCCCTACGAAATTTATATTCCCGTTTTTGAGGAATGTTCGCAAGCCAATGATATTTTAATACGTAATATTGAGGCCGGAAATCAGACGAAACAAGATTATTACAAGTTTTGGGGACTCTATTGTGATTCGGAAGATGATGCCGTAATATATGATTTGGAGAATTTTAAACTAGAGCGAGGTGATCTTTTTATGCTCAATCATTGAGTAACCTAAACTTAAAGATTTACCAATATTGCCATAAATCAATCAATTAGGATTATTTTCAATAAAATAAACCTTATCGGCTTGGCCAATAAGGTTTATATATTTTTTGTAATCCTGTTTTGGCTAGAAATTGAATAGGGCTCTCCCCTTCATCATAGAATTGACTTTTTTCTTGACTTCCTTAATTACGTTTTCATCTTCTGAATTCACCAAAACTTGATCTATCAAATCAACGATGGTTGTCATGTCATCTTCCATAAGGCCTCTGGTTGTTATAGCTGCGGTGCCGAAACGGATACCGGATGTAACAAATGGCGATTTATCATCGAAAGGAACCATATTCTTGTTTGCCGTTATATCGGCCTTTACCAAAACCTTTTCAGCGGCCTTTCCGGTGATATCCTTATTTCTTAAATCGATAAGCATCATATGATTATCGGTTCCCCCTGAAATAATCTTATAGTCTTTAGCTACAAAGGCCTCGGCCATTGCGGCGGCATTTTTCTTCACCCGAAGCATATAATGTAAAAAATCATCAGTCAAGGCTTCTCCAAACGCAATGGCTTTTCCTGCAATCACATGCTCCAAGGGTCCGCCTTGATTTCCAGGAAAAACGCCCATATCCAAAAGATTGGACATTTTTTTCAAACTTCCATTCTTCAATTTTTCACCAAAGGGATTATCAAAGTCCTTGCCCATAATAATAAGTCCGCCTCTTGGCCCACGTAAGGTTTTATGGGTAGTAGTCGTTACGATATGACAATGAGGCACAGGATCGTTGAGTATACCTTTTGCAATTAAGCCGGCAGGATGTGCTATATCCGCAAGAAGAAGGGCGCCTACGCTATCCGCTATTTCCCGAAAACGCTTAAAATCCATATCACGTGAATACGCCGATGCACCCGCAATTATCATTTTTGGCTTATTTGCCTTAGCAATTTCCTGGATGGAATCATAGTCTAAGCGCCCGGTTTCCCTATCCACCCCGTAAAAAACTGGATTATATATTTTTCCCGAAAAATTTACGGGCGAACCATGGGTCAAGTGACCTCCATGTGCCAAATCAAAACCTAGGATAGTATCGCCTGGTTGTAGACAGGCGTGATAAACAGAAGCGTTTGCCTGTGATCCGGAATGCGGTTGAACGTTAGCATATTCGGCACCGAAAAGTTCTTTCGCACGATTTATCGCCAATTGCTCGATTTTATCCACAACCTCACAACCTCCATAATAGCGCTTACCAGGATACCCCTCCGCGTACTTATTAGTCAACACGGATCCTGAAGCTTCCATCACTTGCGGACTGGTAAAATTCTCGGAAGCAATTAATTCGATTCCATTGATTTGACGTTCTTTTTCTTCTTCGATAAGTTCAAAAACCCGGGTATCGCGTGCCATAATTTTTTTTGTATTAAATGAGGTGCAAAAATACGAATTGAGCCGCTTTATTACCTACCAAATAGTATTTTTTGACAACGTATTTATTAACCATAAAAAACCTATTCTCTATAAATAATAGCAATTAATCCTTAAAACGTCTTGATATTTAGGTCCGATATTTTTTGCAATAATAATTATGACCACTATTATTCATATTAATCCTTATTAAAGAGAAAGCACCAATACAATGCCATTTTTCAGCAATAAACAAAGTTGGACGTCGTAATTTCCACCACAATAATTTCTAAAAACACCTAGTTTCGTTAAATTTGCTTGTTACAAATCAAACACTATGAACGATAAAAAAACTTTGTTCGATAAAGTATGGGATTCGCATGTGGTACATCATATCGAAAACGGTCCCGATGTATTATTTATCGACCGCCATATGGTCCACGAAGTGACTAGCCCAGTTGCTTTTCTGGGTATAAAAAACCGAGATATTGAAGTTATGTATCCGGAAAAAACCTTTGCGACCGCGGATCACAATACACCGACCATAAACCAACATCTCCCTGTAGAAGATCCCCTTTCGGCCAACCAGCTACGAATGCTCGAAGAAAACTCCAATGAATTCGGAATTTCATATTGGGGACTTGGGCATGAAAAGAACGGTATCGTTCACGTTGTAGGTCCTGAATATGGTATAACCCAACCTGGGGCGACCATCGTGTGTGGTGATTCACACACTTCTACCCATGGCGCTTTTGGCGCTATAGCCTTCGGAATAGGTACTTCTGAGGTCGAAATGGTATTGGCTACGCAGTGCATCATGCAGACTAAGCCAAAGAGCATGCGAATTAATGTAGAAGGAAAACTGAATTTCGGGGTGACCTCTAAAGATGTTGCCTTATACATTATTTCACAACTTAGCACCTCTGGGGCTACAGGCTATTTTGTTGAATATGCGGGTCAAGTTTTTCGCGATATGACTATGGAAGGCCGCATGACTGTCTGTAATTTAAGTATTGAAATGGGTGCCCGAGGGGGTATGATTGCACCCGATGAAAAAACTTTTGCTTACGTAAAAGGAAGAGAGTTTACGCCATCCGGTAAGGCTTGGGATGCTGTAATGGACTATTGGGAAACTCTATCTACCGATAATGATGCACAATTCGATAAAGAAATAACATTTGACGCTGCCAATATTGAGCCCATGATTACCTATGGTACCAACCCAGGAATGGGTATCGGTATTTCCAATGGTATTCCAGTAGCCGATGCCAAAGATAGCGGTGCGGCAACCTATCACAAGTCGTTGAAATATATGAATTTTAACGAAGGCGATAGTATGATGGGAAAGCCCATTGATTTTGTTTTTCTTGGAAGTTGTACCAACGGTCGTATAGAGGATTTTAGACTATTTACTTCTTTGGTAAAAGGAAGAAAAAAAGCGGATAATGTTACTGCATGGCTCGTACCCGGCTCGCATAAGGTAGAGAAGGCCATCAAAGAGGAAGGTTTATTGCGTATTTTAGAGGAAGCCGGTTTTGAACTTCGAGAACCCGGATGTTCCGCCTGCTTGGCCATGAACGACGATAAGGTGCCTGCAGGAAAATATGCCGTAAGTACCTCGAACAGAAATTTTGAAGGAAGACAAGGGCCTGGATCAAGAACACTACTAGCAAGTCCGTTAGTGGCAGCTGCAGCAGCTGTTACTGGCAAAGTGACGGACCCTAGGGAATTAATGGAGTTGGAAACCGCATAAGGCCCACCCTTCTCTTTATTGGTGGGATTGGATAACCTTTTAAACGGCACAAAATGCATTTTACGGGCAGTGCTACCGCTTACTCAATAATTGGCATTCTCGAAATTAAAATCGAATACCGAATTGACTGATTATGAGATCAGATTAATGCTATTCCTTAAAGTTTTGAATAGCATAAGCACAGATATAAAAAAATAGACGAATGGCATACGACAAATTTAATATACTAACAACATCTGCGGTACCACTTCCGATAGAGAACGTGGATACCGATCAAATTATACCAGCACGTTTCTTGAAGGCAACGGAGCGTAAAGGTTTCGGAGATAATCTTTTTCGTGATTGGCGGTACAATAACGACCATTCCGAAAAGAAAGATTTCGTGCTTAATAACCCCATTTACAGCGGTCGTATTTTGGTGGGTGGTAAAAACTTCGGTTCAGGATCTTCGCGTGAGCATGCGGCTTGGGCAGTTTATGATTACGGTTTTCGCTGTGTGGTTTCGAGTTTTTTTGCGGATATCTTTCGCAATAACTGTCTTAATATCGGGGTTTTGCCTGTACAGGTGAGTCCTGAATACCTAGAGGAAATTTTTCGAGCTATAGAAGCTAATCCCAATGCACTTTTAGAGGTTAACCTGCCAGAGCAGACTATTACCATAAAAGCCACGGGCAGTCAAGAAAGCTTTGACATCAATCCTTATAAAAAAGCAAACATGACGAATGGCTTCGACGATATCGATTATCTGTTGAACATTAAGGAGCAGATTCGAGAATTTGCAGGAAACAGGCCTTTATAAGATGCGAAGAAGTATTGAAATCATGGATACGACCCTTCGGGACGGGGAGCAGACCTCTGGGGTTTCTTTTTCCGTTTCCGAAAAATTGACTTTGGCCAAGCTGTTGCTTGACGACCTTAAAGTCGACCGTATTGAGGTGGCTTCGGCAAGAGTATCGGATGGGGAACTTGAATCGGTCAAGCAGATTACGGCGTGGGCGACATCTAAACAGTATTTGGAGAAAGTAGAGGTTCTAACGTTCGTAGATGGTGGTGTCTCTTTGGATTGGATGGAAAATGCCGGCGCAAAAACTCAAAATCTTCTGACGAAAGGTTCCCTCAATCATCTGACGTACCAATTAAAAAAAACTCCACAGCAGCATTTTGAAGAAATTGCAGCCGTTTTTGCTTCTGCAGAAAAAAAAGGATTTAACAGTAACATTTATTTGGAGGATTGGAGCAACGGAATGCGCAATTCCAAAGACTATGTATTTCAATTTTTAGATTTTCTATCCACCCAACCCATAAAACGTATTTTACTTCCGGATACCTTAGGCATCCTTACCCACACGGAAACCTATAGTTTTCTTGCGGAAATCATCCAACGCTATCCAAAAATACATTTTGATTTTCATGGACATAATGATTATGATCTTGGGGTAGCTAATGCCATGGAAGCGGTAAAAGCTGGCTGTCACGGCTTACACCTCACCATTAATGGTATGGGTGAACGGGCCGGGAATGCACCAATGGCCAGTGCGATTGCAGCTATTAATGATTTTTTACCTGAGGTGGAAATTGGGGTTAATGAATCCGCACTCTATAAAATCAGCAAATTAGTTTCCGCATTTTCAGGTATTGGAATTCCTTCAAATAAACCAATTGTAGGTGATAGTGTTTTTACGCAAACTGCTGGTATACATGCTGATGGAGATAATAAAAATAACCTTTACTTTAGTGATTTAATGCCAGAACGTTTTGGTCGGAAACGAAAATATGCCTTGGGTAAAATGTCGGGGAAAGCCAACATCCAAAAAAATCTACAAGAACTTGGTCTCACGCTTAACGATGATGAGCTCAAAAAGGTTACGGCTAGAATAATAGAACTTGGAGACAAAAAGGAGAGGGTTACCAAAGATGATTTACCATACATCATTTCAGATGTATTGAACACCGACTTTTTGCAAAAGGTTTTTGTAAAATCATATGTATTGACCCATTCAAAAGGTCTGCGCCCCTCCACTACCCTCTCGTTGGAAATCGAAGGAAAGACGTTTGAAGAGAACGCCTGCGGCGACGGGCAGTACGATGCTTTTATGAACGCATTGCATAAAATATACAATGCCCGAAAGAAAGCCCTGCCCAAACTGATTGATTACTCGGTAAGAATACCCCCTGGAAGTAGTTCGGATGCCCTTTGTGAAACCATCATCACATGGGAAACGGAAGGCAGAGAATTTATTTCAAGAGGACTCGATTCCGACCAAACGGTTTCAGCAATAAAGGCCACAGAGAAAATGCTGAATATTATTTAAGAACACAACTTTTAACTTATAATAGATTTGCCAAAAGCAAATAAAAAATATTATCAATGAAATTAAATATTGCCCTATTGTCCGGTGACGGCATCGGCCCAGAAGTAATTGACCAAGCTGTTAAAGTTTGCGATGCCATTGCCAGTAAATACAAACACGAAATTAGTTGGAAGCCCGCTTTGACCGGCGCAGCTGCCATAGATGCGGTCGGCGAACCTTATCCAGACGAGACCCATGATATTTGCGCAAACGCCGATGCAGTGCTTTTTGGTGCTATCGGACATCCTCGATTCGATAATGACCCATTGGCCAAGGTAAGGCCCGAACAAGGTTTACTGAAAATGCGGCAAAAATTAGGATTGTTCGCCAATGTTAGACCTACTTTCACCTTTCCATCCTTAATTGATAAATCACCTTTAAAACGGGAGCGCATAGAAGGAACTGATTTGATTATTTTACGAGAATTGACCGGTGGGGTCTATTTTGGGGAGCGTGGTCGTAAGGATAACGGTAATACCGCTTTTGATACTATGACCTATACCCGGGCCGAAATACAGCGTTTGGCGAAGAAGGGCTTTGAAATGGCCATGACCAGATCCAAGAAATTGTGTTGCGTCGATAAGGCCAATGTTCTTGAATCTTCGCGTCTTTGGCGTGAAACGGTACAGGCAATGGAAAAAGACTATCCCGAAGTAGAGGTTAGTTATGAATTCGTCGACGCGGTTGCCATGCGTTTGGTGCAATGGCCTAAAGGCTATGACGTAATCATAACCGAAAACCTCTTTGGAGATATTTTAACGGATGAGGCCTCAGTAATTTCCGGTTCTATGGGCTTAATGCCTTCTTCTTCCATCGGTGAGAAAACGAGATTATATGAACCGATACATGGTTCGTATCCGCAAGCGGCTGGAAAGGATATAGCCAATCCATTGGCCACAGTGCTTTCCGCAGCAATGCTTTTCGAAGACTTCGACCTAAAACAAGAGGCGGAAGATATTCGCCGGGTAGTGAATAAATCACTGGCCGAAGGCATCGTTACCGAAGATTTGGCAGAGGAGGGTAAATCGTATAAAACCAGTGAAGTTGGTGATTGGCTAGCTCAGAATGTTTAGAGTATATAATCCGTACTTACAAAATTAGATAGTTTAGCTTCCAACAATTGCTGAATCGTTTCATTGTTCAAATCGTTGTCTTTAAAGGCGACGAAGGTTCGAATCGAAAAAGATCGAAGCGCATCATGAACACTTAGTGTGGCCTGAGCAGAATCTTTTCTGCCTGTAAATGGATAGACATCTGGGCCACGCTGGCATGAACTATTTAAATTTACACGACAAACCAGGTTAACAAGTGTATCGATTAACGGAGAAAGTGCATAAACATCTTTTCCGAATAGACTCACTTGTTGACCGTAATTACTTTCGGCCATATCATCTAAGGGTTCTTCGATATCGGAGAAGGATAGTACGGGTATTACTGGCCCAAACTGTTCTTCTTGATACACCCTCATGTCCTTAGTCACAGGATATAATACTGCAGGCCATATATAATTTTCTAGATGTTGACCACCTTTCTCATTCAGAACTTGCGCCCCTTTCTCAACGGCATCATCGATCAGCTCCTGAATATAGGCTGGTTTTTCCGGTTCTGGAAGCGGGGTCAAGCTAACGCCATCCTCCCAAGGATTGCCAAATTTTAATTCATCGACCCGTTTAGCAAATCGTTTCAAGAATTCTTCTCTAATATCTTCATGCACATAAATTACTTTTAAAGCAGTGCAACGCTGACCATTGAAAGACAATGTTCCTGAAATACATTCATCAATGGTCAAATCTAAATCTGCATCAGGAAGGATTATGGCGGGATTTTTTGCTTCTAAGCCCAAAACCAATCGCAATCGGCTGCTTTTTGGATGTTGTTCTTGAATCGCGTTGGCAGACTTACTATTACCGATCAGAGCTAACACATCAACTTTACCGGTTTGCATAATGGGTGTCGCCAGAACACGACCCCTACCAAAAATGATATTCACCACACCACGGGGGAAACTACTTTGAAAAGCTTCCATTAAAGGCGTAATCAACAACACACCATATTTGGCCGGCTTGAATACCGCAGTATTACCCATAATAATTGCGGGAATAAGCAGTGCAAAAGTCTCGTTTAAGGGATAATTATAGGGTCCCAAACACAGAACCACTCCTAAAGGACCCCTTTTGATATGAGCGTATACACCGGCGTGTTTCTGAAACTTAGCCGAAGACCGATCCAAATCTTTATACTCTTCTATCGTATCATAAACATATTCAACCGTACGATCAAATTCCTTCTGCGAATCTGGAAGGGACTTGCCGATTTCCCACATTAATAATTTGACAATTTCATCGCGTTTAGAAGCCATTTGTTCCACAAATTTCTCCATACACTCAATGCGATCCTTCACATGCATCGTGGGCCATATTCCTTTACCCCGGTCAAAAGCCTTAACCGCTGCATTAAGGGAATCTAAAGCTTCCGGCTCCCCCATGTCGGGAATACTGCCTAAAAGAGTATGTTCGTATTCATCCGTTGATGAAATTGTGGAGAATACTTTAGCAGTTTCCCCTTCCCAAGTTCTAAGTTCCCCGTTGATCAAATACTTTTTTTGGTGTAAAGGTTTCGTAATTTGAAACTCGTTGGGTATCGTTACTTTAGACATGATAAGGATTATAGTGTTTATTAATAAATCAGTAAATGAAATTACGCCAGATGTAACGATTGACGGATAAATTAACCATCGATTTTACTTCTACCTCTAACTGTTTTTCAATATTACATGGTCGCTTTGACTTGTGTTACAGATTTTGAACTGCTATTGCTTTACAATTTTCTCTAAATAATCGGCTTCATTGCCGTCATCGAGGCTCGCAATCTTGATCCAACTTTTTCAACAGGATGTTCTCGTAAAGCTTTGTTTACCGCAATCAATTTTGCGTTGTCAACGTGGTTACCTCTATTCTCCTCATACTGCCCACCAATGACATCGGTGTCTATATTTTTCATGAAATCGGCCAAAAGCGGCTTACAGGCATGATCGAAAAGGTAGCAACCATATTCTGCTGTATCGGAAATTACTCGGTTCATCTCAAACAATTTCTTTCTGGCAATGGTATTGGCTATCAGTGGGGTTTCGTGCAAGGACTCATAATAAGCCGATTCGCCTATAATACCGGATTGGGTCATCGATTCATAGGCCAGCTCTACGCCTGCCCTAACCATCGCAACCATCAAAATTCCATGATCGTAAAACTCCTGCTCGGAAATTGTATCGTTTCCGGCGGGGGTCTTTTCGAATGCCGTCTCACCCGTTTCAGCACGCCATTTTAAAAGATTTTTATCGTCATTCGCCCAATCTTCCATCATTGTCTTCGAAAAGTGTCCGGTCATAATATCGTCCATATGCTTTTGGAAAAGCGGTCGCATGATATCTTTCATTTCTTCAGACAGCTCAAAAGCTTTTATTTTAGCAGGATTTGATAAACGATCCATCATATTTGTGATACCACCATATTTCATTCCCTCGGTCACGGTCTCCCAACCAAACTGAATGAGCTTGGAAGCGTATCCCGGGTCGATACCCTTTTCAATCATCTTATCAAAACATAGAATACTTCCGGTCTGTAACAATCCACAAAGGATGGTCTGCTCACCCATGAGATCGGATTTTACTTCCGCTACAAAAGAAGATTCAAGCACTCCAGCTCTATGCCCACCTGTTCCTACGGCATATGCCTTAGCCTGTTCCAACCCCTTACCTTCAGGATCGTTTTGCGGGTGTACGGCAATTAGTGTTGGTACCCCGAACCCTCGTTTGTATTCTTCACGAACTTCAGAACCGGGACATTTAGGCGCCACCATGATTACCGTCAAATCCTCACGAATTTGCATACCTTCTTCTACAATATTAAACCCGTGGGAATAGGATAAAGTGGCGCCTTTTTTCATTAGCGGCATTATTGCATTCACCACACTCGTATGCTGCTTATCGGGTGTCAGATTGATGACCAAATCCGCAGAAGGTACTAATTCTTCATAGCTACCTATAGTAAATCCGTTCTCTGTAGCATTTAAAAAAGATTGCCTCTTCTCTTTAATGGCTCCTTCCCTCAAGGTATACGAAATATCCAGTCCTGAATCCCGCATGTTCAACCCTTGGTTTAAACCTTGAGCGCCACAACCTACGATTACGATTTTCTTTCCCTTTAAAGCGGATACACCGTCGGAAAATTCGCTTGCTTCCATAAATCTACATTTCCCGAGTTGGGTCAGTTGGTCGCGTAAGGATAGGGTATTAAAATAATTTGCCATGAAATGTTCTCTTTTTTTTAGTTTCCTAGCTTCAGTTACAGATGATGTAAACGACAGCGGAAACCCTTTTAATTAATAATTACTGGTTATATTTCTATTTATTCTCTGAATAATCTACTCTGCCTCCTTAGTACCGTTTAATAACGCGGTTATACCCATCACATCTTTCGTAACAGATATCCGACCTGAACGAACGAACTGCATGATACCATAGGGTTTTAGCTGATCATACATGTGGTCTACTTCGCTTCGTCTGCCGGTTTTGGATATCACAAAAAATTCTCGTGCCACAGTTACTATGGTTGAGTGATTTTCTTTGATAATATTTTGAATCTGCCGCTCGTCGAACAATAAGTTGGAACTGATTTTGAATAGCGCCGATTCCTGAAAAATAGTTTCTTCATCGGTATGATAAAAAGCTTTGATTACTTCAATTTGCTTTTCAATCTGTTGCACAATTTTACGAGTCCATTCTTCTGTAGTAAATGAGACAATTGTAAATTTAGAAACACCGTCAATTTCTGATTTAGAAACATTTAGACTTTCTATATTAATGTGACGCTTTAAAAAAATACCGGATATGCGATTAAGCAGCCCAATATTATTTTCGGAATAGACCGAGATTGTAAACAATGCTTTTTTCATTGCTAATATATATTAATACGTTTTGACTCCCCGTTTTTATTTGTTTGATTTAAAGGTCCCATAAGGACTGAAAATCCTATACTTTTTACTAATACTTCATTGCGATTATTCTTATCCGCTTATAGTCGGCAAACCATTTTTCTTCTTTAAAAAGCCGATTGCGCAAATTATCCTGCACCTCATTTCTTATTTTAACGGCATCTTCAAAGGGTATTCCCTCAAAAAAGGGCTTTGCAAACATAAACAACCAATCTGCTATGCCTGATTTGTCATCTGCTAGCATTGTAGGCCTATCGAACCACTGTGCGAAAGTAACAGTAAAACCTTGGGATTCCAAAGCCCTCGCATATTCGCCGATGGATGGAAAAAACCAAAGTTCTAGCTTCGACTGTTGAACATAACCCCATCGGCAAAGACTTTCCCTAAGGGTTTCTGTAATGGCCTTCACATTGTTCTTACCCCCAAATTCGACTACCATTCTTCCGCCAATCGCTAAGTTGACAAAGATATTTTCAATGGCTTTTTTGTAATCTAAAACCCAGTGCAACGCAGCATTCGAAAAAACGGCGTTGAACGTTTCGCTGAGCCTAAAGTTTGTAATATCTCCTACCTCAAAACTGCAGGATGGAAACTGTTCCCTGGCCTTCAAAATCATTTCATGGGATTTATCAATACCTAAAACGCTTTTCGCCACTAAGCCGATTTCTGCGGTCAATTCTCCAGACCCACAGCCTAAGTCAAGAATACGCTCGTCTGATTTGGGTTCCAACAGGTCGATTAAACTCGAGCCATATTCATACACGAAATGATGCTTATCATTGTATAATTGGGCGTCCCAATGGTTTTTAGGTTGCAAATCGATTATTTTCCGTATTTTCTGACCGCAACAATCAAACCCGTTGACCAGTTCATCTTAGTTAGCGTAAAATCCTTTCTTTCCTCCAAATAATTAACCAAGGTATTCACATTCTCCTGATGGCCTTCAGGCCAATTTGGCTGTACACTCATATCATCGATAATATAAAATCCGCCTACCTTTACCAAATCTAAAATTTTGTCGATTTCGCTATACTTTCCTGGCCAAGCGTCTGCAAAAATGAGGTCGAAGTTTTTTCCGGAATACTCCTTTATCCATTTCGAACCGTCTTCACAAACTATTTCCAATTGTTTGTTATTCCCGAAAAAATCAGTGGCAATATCGCTAAGTTCAGGATTATTGTCAACGGTAATTATATACGATTCGGCATCCATGCCATCTATCATCCACGAGAGACTTAGACCTATTCCCGTTCCCAGTTCTAAAAAATGGCCTTTAGGTTTAGAGGCGATAAGGGTTTTAAGTAGGCTACCAATATAGATATCCGAAGGCATCGTAAAACCGATTGCTTCGGATTTTCGTTGAATACCAAGTAAACTCTTGGGAAAATCTAGGATGTTAGTGTCGTTCATTTTAAACGAATATCTGAGACCGACGCCCCAGAAGGAATCATTGGAAATACGTTGTCCTCTTGTTCCACCTTTACTTCCAAGAAATAAGGCTTGTCCGAAGCCATCATCTCCTCTATGGTCTTTTTCAGGTCTTTACGTTCGCTAACTCTTTTGGCTTCAATGCTATATCCTTCTGCAATCTTAACAAAATCCGGATTGACCATAACCGTCGAAGCATATCGTTTCTCAAAAAATAACTCTTGCCATTGGCGGACCATACCCAAATGGTCGTTGTTTAAAACCACAATTTTTACGGGCACTTGATGTTGCATGATTATCCCCAGCTCTTGGATTGTCATCTGATATCCCCCATCACCAATAATGGCAACAACCTCTCTTTCCATTGCCCCCATTTTAGCTCCGATAGCTGCAGGTAATGCAAAACCCATAGTACCTAGGCCGCCTGAAGTAATATTACTCTTGGTTTGGTTGAACTTGGCATAGCGACAAGCAATCATCTGATGCTGGCCTACATCGGAAACGATTACAGCTTTATTTCCCGATGCAATATTTATTTCTTCGATTACCTCTCCCATGGTTAAACCAGGTTTCGTAGGATGAATGTCATCTTTTATGACCGTATCAAATTCTATTTTATATTTTTCCTTAAAAATAGTTTGCCAGGCCTCATGATGGTTCTCCTTTATATGAGGCAACAAAAGTTCGAGCGTATCCTTTGAATTTCCTAGCACGGCAACGTCAGCATGAACGTTCTTATTAATTTCCGCTGGATCGATTTCAAAGTGAATAATCTTCGCCTGCTTTGCGTAGGTATCTAGATTTCCTGTTACCCGATCATCAAATCGCATGCCTATGGCTATAAGCAAATCACATTCGTTAGTTAATATATTCGGACCGTAGTTACCGTGCATACCGACCATACCCACATTAAGAGGATGGTTCGTATCTAGGGCCGAAACTCCCATAATTGTCCAAGCTGCAGGAATACCAGCTTTCTCTACCAAAGCTTTCAACTGTTTTTCGGCCTTACCCAAAATAATGCCCTGACCCCAAACAATAAAAGGTTTTTTAGCGGAATTTATAAGTTCTGCAGCAGCTTCTATAGCCTTATTATTTGGAGTGGGATATGGATTATAGCTACGTACGTAGGTACATTTCTCATAACTGAAATCGAACTTGTCGAACTGTGCGTTCTTCGTGATATCTACCAATACAGGACCCGGCCTGCCCGAGCGAGCGATATAAAAGGCTTTGGCCAGCGCCTCGGGGATCTCGGAAGCCTGGGTAACCTGAATATTCCATTTGGTCACAGGGGTCGATATGCCGATGATATCCGTTTCTTGAAAAGCGTCGGAGCCTAAAAGGTGACGGGCTACTTGGCCCGTAATACAGACTATAGGAGTGGAATCGATTTGGGCATCTGCCAAACCGGTCACTAAATTAGTGGCACCAGGTCCGGATGTGGCCATGGCAACACCTACCTTTCCGGTTACCCTTGCGTAGCCTTGCGCGGCATGGGTGGCCCCCTGCTCGTGACGGGCTAAAATATGGGTCAGTTTATCCTGGAACCTATAAAGTTCGTCATAGACCGGCATAATTGCCCCTCCGGGATAACCATAGAGTAAATCTACCCCTTCAGCCAACAAACAGTGGATTATGGCTTCTGCACCACTTATTCTCATTTTGGGCTGTTTCTTTGTAGGGGCTACCTTCTTTATTTTAAGTGTTTCCATAGGAAAAAATCAATTTCAAATATATAACTGAAATTTGCTAGCACACTTGGCTGTGCAAATTTAAATATTAACTCAGTTCTCTCTTGCACTCTCTTTAGGACAGTCTCATTATTCCTAGACCTGGCCGTTCCAAACCTGTTGTGTAAGAAGCCTATAAAGTACTTCAAATCTCATCGGTTACACATCCCTGCGAAGCGGAAGAAACCGTTTTGGCATACTTATACAAACTACCGCGCTTAACTTTTAACGCGGGCTGTATCCAGTTTTTTCGGCGTTCCTTTAGTTCGTCGTCGGATAGGTCGACAGAAATACTATTTTTTTCGGCATCAATGGTAATGATATCACCATCTTTTAAAAGGGCAATAGTACCACCTTCTTGAGCTTCGGGACATACGTGCCCAACCACAAAGCCATGTGTTCCGCCTGAAAATCGACCATCAGTTATCAGCGCAACTTCTTTGCCTAGCCCCGCGCCCATTATGGCCGCAGTAGGTTTCAGCATTTCGGGCATTCCAGGACCTCCTTTGGGCCCCTCATACCGAATGACCACTACATTCCCTTTTTTTACTTCGCCCCTACCAATACCCGCATTTGCCAGAAATTCATCTTCGTATACTTTGGCTGGACCTGAAAAGTATAGTCCCTCTTTTCCTGTAATTTTCGCCACAGAACCCTCTTCGGCAAGATTACCATAGAGTATTCGTAAATGTCCGGTAGCCTTTATGGGCGCATCCAAAGGTTTGATTACCTCTTGACCTTCATGCAAACCCGGGAGTTCGGCTAAATTTTCGGCTACGGTTTTGCCGGTAACGGTTAAACAATCGCCGTGCAGCATCCCATTTTCAAGCATGAACTTCATTACCGCCGGCGTTCCACCAACACGATGCAAGTCTTCCATCAAAAATTTTCCGCTTGGCTTCAAATCTGCAAGAAATGGCGTAGTGTCACTAATTTTCTGAAAATCATCCAAAGTGAACTCTACATCCGCTGCCTTTGCGATAGCCATAAAATGAAGTACCGCATTGGTTGAACCTCCCAAAAGCGTCAAGAGACGAATGGCATTTTCAAATGACTTTCGAGTAATGATATCGCTAGGTTTAATATCCTTTTCAAGTAAATGGCGCAACGCCCTACCCGAATTGATTGCATCTTGCTGCTTTTCTTTGCCAATTGCTGGGTTAGAGGAATTATAGGGCAATGCCATACCTAAAGCCTCAATGGAAGAAGCCATGGTGTTGGCAGTATACATACCGCCACAGGCTCCCGCCCCGGGACAGGCATTGTGTATCACGCCCTTGTAATCAGCTTCATTCATGGTACCCGCGACTTTTTCGCCCCAAGCTTCAAAGGCGGATACAATATCCAGTTTTTTATCCTTAAAACATCCTGATGCAATAGTACCGCCATAGACCATGACCGAAGGCCTGTTCAAACGTATCATTGCCATCAGTCCGCCCGGCATATTTTTATCACAACCTACGACGGTCACGAGGCCATCATAATTCATGGCTTGAACCACAGTTTCCATAGAATCGGCTATAAGGTCACGAGAGGGCAGCGAATAGCGCATACCATACGTACCCATTGAAATACCGTCACTTACACCAATAGTATTGAATACAAGACCTACAGCGCCGCTTTCGTTAATGCCCTTTTTGACCTCTTGAGCCAAATCGTTCAGGTGCATATTACAAGGGTTACCCTCATAACCCGTACTGCCAATACCAATGAGGGGTTTTTTCAAGTCGTCATCAGTAAGCCCTATGGCATGAAGCATCGCCTGGGCAGCAGGCTGGGTCGGGTCTTGGGTTACGTTTTTACTGTATTTATTCAATTCCATTTAGGATTGTCTTTTTCTAATGTTTGTAGTTGTCATATCAAAGATATAGGTTTCTTAATTTCTAATATTTTAACAATTCCTATGTATCGAATGTCAATTAAAGGATAATTTTATCAAACAACTGTTAATCAGAACGATGAAGGTTATTTTTTATCATATTCAATTATAAAATAAGACAATTTCCAGCAACTTCGACACCTTAGGTCTTCGCGCAAATTTTAAAAAAGGAAAGGGTTAAATTACACAGATTGAAAATGAAAGTTGGACTAACGAAACAAAATTAGGTTACAATTTAAAATGACAAAACTGTACATTGAGATTTCATTAGGTTTAGGGACTAACTTGAATTCAAATCAGTCGAAAAGAGATAACATCACCAAACTTCTTCTGTGCCAAGAGTGATATGGAGGCATCGGATAATTGTAATACCCTCGGATAGCCGCCGGTGGTCTGTCCATCTTTCATAAGTATGATCAATCTCCCTGATGGTGTAAATTGTACCGTTCCCGGCAAAGTTGCCGAAGTGAGCATAGTAACCTTATGACCTGATAATTGCTCAACTAATTGATAGGCCATGCGGTTATTTTCATTTGAAATATGAAATTCCTTAGAAAATAGAACCTCCAATTGCTTGTCGTCCAGCATTTCATATTCAGGTCCCTTAGAAACCTCCAACACCGTTTTATCTAAAAAGGAGTCAATCTTGATTTCGGTAATTTTAGGCTCAAAAAGTGTATGGGTGTCATACGGTATTTCCATTCTATCGCTCAAATGGTCTTTTGCGGTTACCGATGTAAAAAACGAACGGCTACCCAAAATTCTGGGCGAAAGAAATCCACCCTTAATAGCTAAATAACTTCTAAAACCTTTTTTAAGCTTGCCGTAAGATAGAATATCGCCTCTGCCGACCTTAAGAACGGTATAATTTTGAATAGGTTTATTATTAAGGGTGGCCGATATGACAGCACCTCCTAGACATATATAACTTTCATTACAGAATTCTAGGGTGGGACCGGTCATAGTAATTTCAATCACTGCGGCATCATCATCATTTTCCATGAGCATATTGACCTTCTTCGCCGAAAACGAATCCATATATCCGGAAACGGGAACTCCTTTATTCAGGTATCCATACCTACCTACATCCTGAACCGTTGTGAACAAGCCCGATTTTAATACCTTAAGCATCCAACATAATTTTTTCCACTTTATAAATGCCCACTTCGCCCTCGATCTTGTGAAGGTCGTACTCGGCTCTTTCGATGGCATAGAACTGCACCTTATCGCCTATATTCACAAAACAGGGCGCTTCCTTTTTTGGGTCGAACATAGGTACAGAGCAATTACCTATAATATTCCAGCCGCCGGGCGAGTCTTGGGGATAGACCCCGGTTTGTTTACCCGCCAAACCAACGGCCCCCTTTAAAACTTTAGGCCTAGGAAGGGATTTTCTTGGTATTTCCAAAACTTCGGGAATACCGCCCAGATACATAAAACCAGGAAGAAAGCCAATTCCATAGACCGTATATCGTTTTTCGGTGTGCTTTTCGATAATTTCTTCGATCGAAAGTCCGGAATACTCTGAAACTGCTTTTAAGTCAATACCGAACTCTAAATCGTAACAAACTGGTAAACGCCATAGAATTTTCTGGCGAATAGTTTCATCCCTTTCGGCGTCATACCAGCTCAACAAGGTGTTTTTGAAACTTTCGAATGCAATCGGTTTTTCGCGATGAATAAGGGTAAGCGAGTTATAGGCAAGTACCATTTCCCACTTTTCATCCTTGAGACAATTTTGAGAAAGGTGTTGGCTAAACTGTAAAATGTCTTCTAAAATGGTTTCTTCAACACGTGCAGGCCATTCTACTAAAATAGAATGTATACCGAATGGCCGTATGGAAATCTTATATGCGCTCACTTTTCGATCTGTATATTGTGATTCGGTAATTGTCGCGAAAGATACATAACTATTTCAATTGCAGAAGGGGTATCGCTATGAATACAAAAAGTTTCAGCTAAAATTTTTACGCTTTTTGCAGTCAGTGTCTTGACTTTTTGCGTTTTGGCCATTTGAACAATATGTTGCAAAACTGCTTCGGGAGATTGTATCAAGGCATCTGGATGCTTTCTACTTACCAAACTCAGGTCGTCATTATAATTACGGTCCCCAAAAACTTCGTATCGAATGGAAAAACCTCGTCCGACTGCTATTTTTTCAATTTCTGAAACTGGTGGAACGTAGAGTGAAACAGTGTCCTTATACGCACCAATAGCTTCTAAAAAACAGGCCGCTAAAGCCACTTCTGCAGCGATTTCGTTGTATAAAGCCCCATGGGCCTTAATATGATGTAGGGGTATATTTTGTTCTTCAAGAATGGATGCCAAACTCGCAATCTGATCTTGAATACTTTCTATAAGGGCATCGGAAGTGATATCCATGGAAGCTCTTCCAAAATTTTCTTTATCGGGGTAAGATGGATGTGCACCTACCTTCACATTATATTTCTTTGCCAAACCAGCAATCTGTTGCATAGAGGAAGAATCTCCCGCATGACCTCCACAGGCAATATTACAAGACGAGATATATGGAAACAGATATTTCTCGTTACCAACGCCTTCGCCTACGTCGCAGTTTAAATCTATATATTTCACAATTAGGTTTTCAATTAAAATTGCAAGATGCTTAGAAAAGTCCGAAAACCTTAAAAATACTTAAGCCTCCTAAAAGTATTGATAGTGTAACTACAATTATACCAAGACTATTTTGAATCGGTTTGTTTTTGAATTTTCCCATTACCGACCTTCTATTCACGGCCCATAGAAGAAATATGGCAATTATCGGCAGTAATAATCCATTGGTCACCTGAGCAAACTTTATGATTTCTATAGGCTGAATACCAAGAGACATAAAACCCAAGCCTAACATCAATATAACCATCCATACCAAACGAAATTTAATATCCTTCAACCCGACTTTCCAACTAAAACAACTGTTGGCCACGTAAGCTGCGGCCAAGGGAGCAGTTATGGCAGAAGTAATTCCTGCTGCGAAAAGGCCAATACCCATAAAGTATTTGGCAGCATTGCCATATAGCGGCTCCAAGCCTTTTGCCAAATCCATCACCGTATCCATATTCCCAGTGGGAATCGCTGCGGCAGAAACTATTACTGCCATTGAAACTAAACCCCCTAAAAGAATGGAAACCATCGAATCACGTTGGGCCAGTGGCAAATCGGATTCTAACTTCCACTTTTCGCTGACCAAGGCGGTATGTAAAAAAAGATTGTAGGGCACCACCGTTGTGCCAACTAAGGCAATAACAGTAAGAATACCCTCCCTTGGAATCGTTGGCACAAAGATGCCATTTAGCATCCGTTCAATATCAGGACGTACTATTACCGCTGTTAGTATAAAGGATGCGCTCATGATTACCACCAAACCGATAAAGACTTTTTCCAGAATACGATAGTTACCTATGTATAATAGCGAAAAAGCACTTATTGCGATTATAAAAGGATAGTACGATATATAATCCGTTCCAAAAATTGCTTCCAGCCCAAGAGAACCGCCTCCAATATTACCACCTTCATAGGCAGCGTTACCTATAACAATTGCGCCTAAGACAATTACAATTAAACCACTGCGAACGTAGGGCGATTGAATTTCGTGTTTAATTACATCCGCCAATCCGCCCTGAGTTACAATACCCAACCGAGCGGCCATTTCTTGTAGAAATAAGGTGGCGAAAATTGATAGTACCATCGCCCACAAAAGCGAATATCCGAATTCAGCACCTGCAAGAGTACAGGCCGTGACCGTGCCCGGACCAATGAATGCTGCTGCGACCAAAACGCCGGGACCCATTCTTTTAAACATACTTTACTGTGCATTATTTCATGAGAAAGATAATAATAAATGAAGTAGAAAGAATTCAATCATAAGATTTAGATTTTAATCGAACCTGCTTATAGGATTGACTTCAGGCCTTGTTTACACCACAGTTTTAACATTTTCTAACGCCGTTAGTCTAAAAAAATGTAGTTTGTCTAAAACTGGGGTGCCATACATCGAGAGCTCATACTATTCAAAAAGATTAGCGGTTATATTAGAGAGGTCCGTAGGAACCAATTATTTAAAACTGAACCAAATTTAACGATAGCAATGACTTGTCTAGAATGTAATAAGGAACTTAGTTATGACGCTCACAGAAAAGCCATGGATAGACTTGGCGTAGAACTATGTGAGATGCATCAACGGCGCATCATCAAACTTATTGAAATCAACAAAACCCCTCGGGAAGCCATTCAACTATATTATGGCCTAAAGGAGTCCGGTGTCAATGCAATGTTGGAATGGTGGGATGGAACCAAATCGATCGATATTGCCATATCAAGGGTAAAACTGAACATCGAGATTGATACGGAATACCATATGATGACTCATGAACAGGCCATCAATGACCTAGAAGAAGCCATGCATTCTTTTAAAAATGGATTTACTACCATTCGAATTCCCCATGTGCTGATAAAATATTATCTAAAAGAAACCGTTGTTAATATCCTGGGCATTATGGACGGCCTTCGAGTACACCTGAAAGCTATATGATATTGTGCATCTAATTGAGACGCGCAGATTGCATTCGCTTGGGTTCTACTCAAAACACCTCATATCAAACAAAGCGTGTCCCATTTTAAACCTACTCATATGCCTACGACCAAAAAAATATTGACCACTCCCCTTCGCATCGCTATTTCCATATTATTGTTAGGTATGTTGTCGCGAATTTTACATTGGCCATATGCCACAGAAACCATTGTTTTGGCATTTGTAGGTATAGGACTACTATACCCTTTTCGATTCTGGAAGAAACCAGAGAAAAAATTTCTTGACTACACTAAGTTAATCTTAGTCGTTTTTTGGTCAACAAACGGTATTTTCAGAGCTTTAGATTTTACCTATTCCCTATTCTTTCAAATTATAATCGCGCTTACTTTCTTGATTTGGATAGTTTTAGAAGGCACTGCCTACTTTTTAGATGAAGAGCGTAAGACAAAAAACACAAGAACACAGCTTTTATGGAACTGTGCCATGGTCGGGGGTACCTTAGCCATAATTACAGGAAGTTTACTCAATCTATTAGGTTGGCAATTCGCTATTCCCTTAATGGCATTGGGCATAGTAATTATTGTAGCCTATATTCTGAAAGACGTTTTTGCTACGAATAAACTTGAGAATAACGATAATAACAATGAAGAGTATCAACTATAGCGCACCACATTACCTATAGATTAATTCTACAAAAAAATAGTCGGCTAAAACCTATACAAATATCAAATCTTAAAGTATTAGTGCTTAATTTCAACTTTAAAACCTTATATTCAATTGATTACAAATCAAAATTGCCTCTTCAATTAACCAAATTGGTCCTGATCAAAAACTGTACAAGACACTTAATCTCTTCAATTATATATCAAAATCAATTCACAATGATACAATTAATTGCACAAGTTCAAGACCTGATTACTTCGGTAATTAGCGGATTTAAACCTTGTCAAGCATAACCCCCCCCAATTCTTTCATCGATATAGTAAACCTTCGGAATAGATTTTTACCGACCATCGAATTTTTGACCCGTTGTCCGATTTATAAAGTTTTTTGTATAATTCCTTCGTTTTAAGTTAAAGGATTAAATTATGAAAGATAAAATCACACTAAACGAATATCTAATTTATACTTTCTGCGCAGTGTCCTTTTTCTGGTCTCTTTACGTCATATTTTTCGGCAGCACACCCTAGAACTCTAGTTGGTTCCAAATCAAATCTTCTAGACGCCCTACATTTAGCTTAAACTGACTTCGAACTGACTATTATAGCATCGGTATTGGTTCTTTCGAATTCTTATCGTATTTTTTTGGCCTAAAACTATTAGGTCATGGAAAATAAACGTCGCAAATTCATTCATCAAACCGGATTATTGGTCGCCTCAACCGGTATACTACCTAATATTCTTTGGTCGGCTAACCGGACCCAGAACAAAAAATTGGGAATAGCCTTGGTAGGCCTGGGATATTACAGCACAGATCTTTTGGCTCCTGCCCTACAATTGACCG
Organism: Pricia antarctica; assembly: GCA_011050085.1. Taxonomy (GTDB): domain Bacteria; phylum Bacteroidota; class Bacteroidia; order Flavobacteriales; family Flavobacteriaceae; genus Pricia; species Pricia antarctica_A. The sequence goes on from DRGL01000064.1 coordinate 90,436, forward strand.
AGCACTGTGAACTGAGAGGTATCGTAACCGGGAGTCCTGAAAAAATTCCAGTTTGGCAAGAAAAATATGGTATAGCCGACAAAAACATCTATGACTATTCAGAAATGGGCAAGATTGCCGATAATCCAGATATTGATGTAATTTATATCGTATTACCTCCCTCTATGCATGCCGAATACACAATTAAGGCGGCGAATACAGGAAAACATGTATGGTGCGAAAAACCAATGGCGCCATCGGTAGCGGAATGTGAGGCTATGATCAAAGCCTGTAATGACAATAAAGTAAAATTATCTATTGGGTATCGCTGTCAGCATGACCCAAACATTCAAGCCTACATGAAGGCGGCCAAAGAAAAAACCTTCGGTGCCGTGAAGATGGTTTCTTCGAGCGCCGGATATTTTGACGGGCGTACCGACCACTGGAAACAGAAAAAAGCCTTAGGTGGTGGTGTGATGGGCGATATGGGGGTGTATGCTATTCAGGGAGCACGTCTGGCCACCGGCGAAGAACCTATTAGCGTATTGGCTCAAACCTTTACCACGCGTCCCGAAATCTATAGTGAAGTAGAAGAGACAGCTATGTATCAGCTTGAATTTCCAAGTGGCGCGCGAGCGGCTTGTCAGAGCAGTTTTGGAATTCCTATGAACTATCTGAACATCAATTACGAAAAAGGATGGATTAAAATGTCACCGCATTCCGAATACATTGGTAACAAAGGCGTTCGGTCGGACGGAAAGATAATCGATTTTCCACTTGAAAACCAACAAGCCAAGCAAATGGATGATGATGCCCTGTCCATTATGAACAATACAGATATGTTGGTTCCAGGTGAAGAAGGTTTACGTGATATTCGGGTAGTTGAAGCTGTATATAAATCCGCAAAAAATAATACTCTGGTTAAAATCTAATATAATCTTTCCAATTCATCGAAACTAAAAGTTCTTTATCGAAATAGTATATGTAGAACTACCTAGGTATGCGTTATAAGAAAAACAAATCTTATGAAAAACATCCTACAAGTATTACGGAAAATTGATGAGGAAAGAAAATTATTCCTTCGAATTATGAAGGATATCGAAAGGTAGTCAATCTAAACTTTTACAAAAATGGCCCATCGGTTACCAATCGATGGGCTATTATTTTGAATAGTATACGCCTATGAAATAGATTTAAAGAAAACCCCAAATGGAAACAAAAAAACACCCCGATTTTTCAAGGTTTTTATTGTTGTTGACCATTTGTAGGAGATTATTTTTGTTTCACAACCATGAAATTATATTACTATGAAACGTAGAGACCTTCTTATTAACATTTACATTGCTATAAACATTGTCTTTATTGTGGTTATGGGCTATTATCTATTGACCCATTTTCCTTTTTAGAATTAAATTGAGTTGAACTGTTATTTAAAAAGTATTTTACCGCTTTTTTTTGTTGGATACTTTTGCTGGGTTTCATATTAATTAGCCAAGCCAACCTTCACGATCTAAACTGCGATATTGAATCGCCTCTGCGATATGGTTTCCGCTGACTGCTGCATCGTTTTCCAAATCGGCAATCGTCCGAGCTACTTTTAAGATTCGATCATAGGCCCGAGCGGACAAATTGAGCCTCTCCATAGCATTTTTGAGAAGTTCTTTTGATGCACTATCGAGCGTACAAAAACTCCGAATCTGTTTTGTGCTCATCTGGGCGTTGTAATGTACTTTATCAAATTCCTTAAAACGTATCGTCTGAATTTCCCTTGCCGCCGTAACCCGCTTACGAATCTCGGAACTGCTCTCGCCTTTCCGGTCTTCTGATAACTTTTCGAAGGGTACCGGTGTTACCTCGATATGAATGTCGATACGGTCCAATAAAGGACCGGATATCTTGCCAAGATACCTTTGCATTTCGGCCGGAGACGATGTAATAGGTGCATCGGGATTATTGAAATAACCACTGGGACTCGGGTTCATACTAGCCACTAACATAAAACTACTTGGATACGTAACTGTAAACTTGGCGCGTGCAATTGTGACTTCCCGGTCTTCGATTGGCTGTCGCATCACCTCAAGCACCCTACGCTCGAACTCGGGAAGTTCATCTAAAAAGAGAACACCATTGTGGGAAAGTGAGATTTCTCCAGGCTGTGGATAACTTCCGCCCCCAACTAAGGCAGCGGAACTAATAGTATGATGTGGCGAACGAAACGGGCGTTGGTTCATTAGCCCCATGTTCTTCGTTTTCCCAACGACACTATGAATTTTGGTAGTTTCAAGTGCCTCGTGCAAGGTCATCGGAGGCAATATCGATGGTAAACGTTTGGCCAACATGGTCTTACCTGCCCCAGGCGGTCCTATGAGTATAATGTTATGTCCACCCGCGGCAGCAATTTCCATGCATCGTTTAATACTTTCCTGTCCTTTGACATCGGAAAAATCAAACTCGGGAAAGTCAAGATCTTTATAAAATTCAGCACGTGTATCGATAACGGTCTGTTCCAGCGATTCACCTTTATCAAAGAATGCAATGACCTCACTGATATTTTCTACACCATATACCTTTAAATCTGAGACGATAGCGGCTTCCCTGGCATTTTCCTTTGGAAGGATAAATCCCTGGAAACCTTCTTCCTGTGCCTTGATTGCTATAGGAAGAGCTCCAGTGATAGGATGTAAACTGCCATCCAATGACAGCTCTCCCATAATAATATACTTCTCAATATTTTCCGATTTAATTTGTGCCGATGCGGTAAGTATACCCAACGCCAAGGTCAAATCATAAGCCGAACCTTCTTTTCGTAAATCGGCAGGTGCTAGGTTTAAGGTTATTTTCTTACCTGGAATTCTGTACCCATTGTTCAGCAGTGCAGCGGCAATACGATAATTACTTTCTTTAATGGCGTTGTCGGGTAGGCCCACTAAATGGTACCCTACACCAGTGTCAACGTTAACTTCGCATGTAATAGTCGTGGCTGATACTAATGTGATAAAACAAAAGAAAAGAAGTATAATCAAAAATTTAATTATGAAAAATCTAGTAAAGGTAATGGCAGTAGTAGCAATGGTAACTTTCGCATCTTGTAGCAAAGAGAATGTGAGCAATGATGTTTATGAAGTATCGGATAGATCAACGGGTACGACTTATGAAACATCGCCCGTACATTTATCCTATGGTGAAACACCGCAAGATGCTTACAAAAACTGGGATGAAGGTAGAATTTTTATCTTTTTCGTTCCCAAAGGTGAAACTTTTGAAAATACAAATGCCCTGCTTTCAAATGAAGAAGGTACTGTTTTCACAAAAGAAAATTACTATTCAGTAGATGGTACTTACTCAAAGCTTTGGATGGGTAATAGTTTTCAAAGAGGTATCCGGCACTTGAACCAATAAAAAAATCCCACCGAAATAATCGATAGGATTCAGACCCTAACATAAAATTGTAAGGGCTTTTTCATTTTTAACTCAAAACATTTACCTAAGTTTATTATATTTAACTGACCATTAGACCAATAACATGAAAAACATATTTAATATACTTCTGCTCTTATTTCTATCATGGCTTTTCATAATTGGTGTATTTATATTAGGAATAATGATTTTTGAAGGGGTTGACCAATCTAATTTATTCAATCGACTTTCACCATTTATAACGACAATTTTTGTTTTTGGGATGGGCTACTTGATATTTAAGCTGTACAAAAAAACTAAAAAACCCAAATTGCGTTCCCCTCAATTTAAGAACTATAAACACGATTATTATTTTAGATATATTTTAGGCGGTACGGCACTTATTGTGGCTGGTATAGTATTATTTATATTATCCGGAAGCCTAATATCAACTTTAGGAGTTTCAGGTTTTGGGTTGTATTATAAAGCCTACGAAATATATAAAGAGTAGAAACAGTTTAAGATACTTCGTAAATCGCTTTTGAGCGATTGAGCCAGCCCTTAAAGAATTTCTTTGCCCATGATTTTGTACGTGTCAGATAGTTGTACCATGCATTGCGTTGCTCGTATAAACATTGCTCGGTTACAAGATGCATCTTACTCATTGTGACGTTGCCAATGATGCCATCTGCCGTAACACTTATGCAACGCTGCAAGTACTTTATTGCCCGGTGGGTTCCTAGATTAAATGCCATATCGAAATACATTAGCTGGGCTTCCAATGGCAGCATATAGGTTTTGATAGTTAGGTAGTACTTTGAGAATGCAATCAATACGGCCTCATCATAGGTTGTATCAAAGAAATCATCTAATGAATCGAATAGATGTTTATTTTTATTGTAGGCTATCCCGAATTTTGTCCATCCCCCGGAATCCCCTTTGACCTTATGCAGCTTGCTACCTCCCTCCCATTTCAAAGTATGCTGAAACATTTCTTTGAATGCTGCGAACTCATGCGGGTAATCGTTTCGGTTGTTCAAGTAGGTCGTTAAATTTCTCATTTTTCTTCTATTATTTTACCATGCTTCTTTTCGTAGTACGACAATGATTTGGATTGCCTTGCTATAAACTCCTTTTGCTCTCGTATGAAATCTTTAAGTTCCAGTAATTCCGTTTTAAGTTCCGTTATATTCGTTTTCAAATCCGTTACCATGCCCCTATAAATGTTTACCGTGGCTTCGACGTTTTGTAGTGCCTGACTTTCGATGGATTCCTTAGTGGAATGCAGTTCTAAGGTGTTAGTTTTTTTACTGAATTTAGTAGCAATAAAATCTTTGTTCCATGCTATAATAGTACCTATGGCTGTGATTATCCACGGTGTAACATCAGTTATCCATGTCCATACGGTCGGTTTGCCAGTTAAAAATAGTAATGGTTCCATTTAAAAGAGTTTGTAGCTTAAACCAACGGTTACGGCTTTCTGGTTGATGTTATATCCCACGCTGTAAAGTGCTTTGGGGCTTCTTAATGTAAAATGAGGTTCAAAGTTCTGTTGCGGTTGTACGGTTGTACGTATGCCCCCGTATAAACTTATCTTAGGTTTCTTTTGCTGTACTTCGATTGTCTGGGGAAATACCTTATAATCGATTTTCTGGCCTTTGAGCGTTCCGATTACCTCGGATGTAACTGTAATTTCTTGTGTTGAATCTCGGTACGTTTCTTTATAGGTTCGTTCCGTTACTGCATCCTTATACAGCTTCAATCTCTCTAAGCTATCTTGTGCCGTATGGTATTTCTTTAACAAATCTAGATTGACTGGGTTAGGTACTTCGATAACTTCTTTTTTGCCCTCTGAAACGATTGTATCGTATTGGATAATGGGTTTTAATTCCGTGCTATTCCGATCGAATTGTCCAGTTTTTTCGGGTACGGTAATAGTAACCGTTTCGGTTTTCCTAACGAATAGGATTACCAAAAGGATAGCTATAACTGCTGGGTATATGTATTTTAGATATTTCATTATAAACATGGTAATGTCTGGGTAAAGCTGGATCCGTTCCAGTTTCTTGCAGTAGTTGCAGTGGCATACCAACTTGCAGATGCCTTGATGGTTCTGGCTTCGTTGGTATAAAGGTTTTCCGCTATAAACCAAGATTTGCCAATGTCTATGTAGTACGTGCCATTTGAAGCACCACCACAAGCCGTGTTTCTGGTCGTATCCTTTCTTAGTTCAATTCCTTTCAACTTATCGTAGTTCCTGAAACATAAAAGATTGTTTAAATCTCCTCGATAGGCTGGGTCAAAATTGTCGTATACGGAATCTATAAAACATTGTTGTAAGCTATTTGCAGCCGTTCCAAGTTCATCGATTACGTTTTGAAGTGTGAAAGTTGTTGTGTTGGGTACGGGCATTATTTAGAAAGTTTTTTTATTATCGTTTCTAATCCTTGGATTCTTTTTTCTTGGTCTGCTACCTTTGCACATAGCAAATCGATGTAGGCAACTGACATATTTCCATCTTCATCCTTTCGTACAAATTCGGGGTTAGTTTTTTCGACCTCCTGCGCTATAACACCTATCCGTTTCTGGGTACTGTTTTTCATGTGGTATGAAACAAAATTGAAATCGTAATTACCTGAAAGTGGCTCGATGTTATCTTTTAATCTTCTGTCTGAATTTAAAATGAAGTTATCCGCATAGACGTTATCGGAAAAATAAGCGTCGCCATTAGGTCTAATCTTCAATCTCTCATATTCCGAATTGAAACCCAATTCAGTATAGAATTTCAGTCCAGTTGTGTTAGTAGATTCTTTATATCCCTCAATGCAAGCTGCACCGTGGTTAGACCATGAAAAAAGCATTCTAGTTGTACCCGAACCAGATCCAGATGAAGAACTTGAATTTCTACATATAATACTGTAACCAGTTCCCTCCGAACCGCCTAAATCCGCACGTCCGTTGATCTTTACTGCATCGCTAAAATCTAGCAGATTTGATGAATTAGTGATTCTAAAAGTATTATCTCCTGTATCTGCATTTGTTTCGTGGAAATCAATGTACTTTCCAATATCCATTACCCCGTTAGTATCGATAAACGGAATACCACCGAATCTAGATCCTCCAGATACTTTACCTAATCCTGTAAGTTTATCCGAATCTACTGCTGTTTCAGTTTTACCTAAATACCTAGAATCAAATCCAGTAAAACTACCTAGGTCGGTAATCTCGGATGCTGTATGTGTATGCCCCAACAATGAGAAAAATGAATCATAATCGGATTCCATTGCCGTAATGATTCCAGTACGCCCAAAAACAGAATCAACGGGAATATCCCCGCCCCCTACTTGTACGTATGTAGAACCTGACCAGCGATAAACGTAATCCGTATCAAGAGCCAGATATAATTTTCCAGATTCACCAGTAGCGGGAAAAGATGCCAAATCAGCATATTCCAGAATATCATCAATAGAATCGGGCAAAAATGCAGCATCGATAAAACCAGATGCATTTAGGGGTACGTATCCGTTAGCTACTCCTTTTTCTGTCAATACTTGATATCGGGAATCAAAGCCCGTGTAATCAGCTTTCAAATAATTTTCATCCGCATGGTTTCCCCATGAGTAGGCAATATCCCAATCAAGTTTATTATATCCCTGCATCGGCAATAGCCCGGTATACATATTTTCTACCTCGGTCTGGGTGTAATATCTGGTATCAAAACCTATATAGTTTGCGAAAACATTAGCCCGTTTGATTTTCTTGGATGTACCTTGTGGGCTGCTGCTTGTATCTGAAACTTGTACAACGTGAAACCAATCGGCATCTGCCATACTGGTAATCTCTGGTCTAATCGTTAAAACTGACATATATATCTATTAATTAAATTCGTAAAGAGTTCCATCCTGAAACATAAAGGCTTCAAGATTCTGAAACTGGTAAAAATCTTCTTCTTCATCTACTACTATAAACCCATTTGAAAAAGGGTCTAAAACTATCGGTGTGCCGTGCTTTTCCTTACCGGAGAATCTCATACGATACCCGTTAAACTCGCCTTTAGAACCACCTGAAACAATGTCCAGACCGTCGCAATTCATGCCGTTATCCAGTCCGTATACAGTCCATGTGCCGTTGTTATCCTGTATCAAAATCCTAACTTCTAGCTGGCTTAACCTTTCAAAATTCAGGGTATTGCCTACCTGTTGTTTTGGAAATTCAAGATTGATACTTTGGGCGTAACTATCCCCGTCGAAATTGACTGTAAAGGTGTTGGCAGCACCTAATATTTCATACTGATGTACAAAAGTTGTGGGCATAGAAATCAGTTCCATACCGTCAAACTCGAATGCAGTTCTGGGATAGTATACGTATGTGGCAATGAATACCTTACGTACACCTCCCAATGTCGATTTAGAGAATACTTTTCGCCCGGATGTAATTAGGTTTGCCATTTTGTATTATAGTTGCCAGCCCCCTGTATAGGTGAAACCATGTTGCGGTTTTACGTCGAAGTTGTTATCCTGTGATCCTGAATACTCCGGGATGTTCGTATCGCAAAGAAATTCTTTCATCCTTTGAATGTATGCCCCCGCTTTATTCTGTTGGTTCTGTACCAAAAAATCTACTTCTGACTTTGAAACGGGTGCTGCATTCTCTGGCTGTGATTTAAAAATCCCACCGTTTGCGACGTTGTAAGAGTGCGTTAAAATAAATTCGGCTGCAACGCTATATATAAGGATAGGTTTGATGTAGTCGTTAAGCAAAGTAGCGTAGTTACCTTCTAACGTTTGTGCCGTGAAATCCGCTAAAATCCTATCATATAGTTTCGTTCCTAAAATTGGCTCGATAACAAATACTTGATTCTCTTTGATGATATGCAGATAATGATTAACGTCGATATTGCCGCCCATTACGGTATTTTTAGTAAGATCGTCGGCTTTTAAAAGTAGTTTTGTCATTAGTTTAGTTTCCAGTAGTTATTTGATTCTGATGCAGCTTGTGCAACCTCCTTTTCGTTCTGTGGCAACCTAACTTCATCCCTTTGGCTCGGTTCAAGTTCCAGAATCTTACGTCTGGCTTCATTAACTGATATGATGCTGTTATTTGTTTTGATGTATACCCGCCTTTGCCAAAAATGTTTGCAGTTAACACCGCCCTTGAATTTCCAGATACTATATGTATCGCTTCCATTGGCTCCTAAACCAGCGTTGACCACTTGATTACCAGCTTCAATAATATCTTCTTTTCGGTATACTTTGTTGGCAGTTACCATCTTCTGACAAAATGCCCGGCTGTTATCCGATACCTCGCTAGGTGCATATGTATAGCGGACTTTGAAAAGCAAATTATCTTGCTCTGATTTTGTGGTAGGTTGTCCAGAAATTGCGGTCGCTAGGTTCGCTTCAAATGAATTATCCGTAACTTCTTCTTCATGGATTATCTCGTAACCCTCCACACTGCTTACATCCTGACCCAAATCGATTAAGGCTTTTGCAGTAAAATCATCTAGGGATTCAACTTTTTTTTTTGAACTCATTTCGACGTTTTCCCCGGTGTCGGTGGTAGTACCATCTTCTTTCGTGAAATCGATTAGGGGCAAAAATTCAAGTTCTATCTGCTTACCGTTGGCCTTTAGAATATCTTGAAAGGCATCCAAAATCGTTTCTTGATACGGTACGATTACGGTTGCATACAAAAATTTGGTAGCTGTGTTGATTTCTTCGGAATTGTTACCGAAACCGCTAGATTTTTCAAGTCCGAAAAGAATAGGGTTAGTTACCTCGTGGGCAACCATTATCTGCGTTTTGCATTCCTGACTGACATACTGCCATTGCTTATGATTGTCATTGGTCGGAAATGCTTCGACGGTGGTTTTTGTAGCATCTGAATTGTTAAAGGATACGACCACGTTCCCGGCTGCATTAGACCCCGTTACCTTACGCTTAATGTCGGCTTCGACCTTCTTACGTGTTTCAAGTTCCGGGATCCCGTTGTTTAGATTTATTACAAAACCAGCACTTAGGCCGTTTTGCATGTGCGATAAAGTGTAGTGTGATATTTCTTCATCGGTTTCACACCATTCCAAACAAGATTCCCAATCGGCCTTTGCAAAATAATCTGACCCGGCTTCATAATCCTTTATCTCATATATCTCGATATCATCTTTTGAAGTTCCGAACGCTGGGAAAAATTCAGGTTCGTTTTTTCGTGTATTACTCCAATCCCTGCAATACCAAAAGCCTTCGATTTCGCCTTCATCGTTCATAATATTCGGGGCTATCGTTTGGCGTGGGATGTGATAGATGCCCGTAACTTTCCTTAACGCTCCCTTACCTTTTGAGTAAATGACCTGAAAAGTTGCCGATCCAAAATGTTTGTAATCCGCTACGATTTTCTTAACATCCTTCTTTGGGAACAATGCTAAAATGCTCTTATCGATATCCGTAGTCGTTAGACCCTTACCGTAGATAAAGCCTGAATACTTGTTAATGATGGTGCTGTTTGTCGGGCTACCTAATTTTCTATCAATTAGCGTCTGAAAATGGCTGTTATTGGTTCCGTTCAATACGTAATCCTTACCAATGACCTCTTTAACTACTGGCCGTTGGTAATTGTTCATCTTTATCATCGAAATAAAATTTTCGACTGTTTGTTTTTGCTCGCTCATTATATTGAAAGTATATCGTTGTGGGTGTTGTAGTTCTGTAGATTGCTCTGGCCTGTTATGAATATCTTACCCCGGTACATTAGATTACCTGTTAGGTCAGTTACCTCGTATTGGTAGTTTTCGCCCTCTGAAAAGTTGTGTGCGATCGGCACATTCATAAAACCGTCCGAATAGACCGTATCAAATTCGTAGGTGACTGATAAATCGGTCAATTCGTTTACCAGTTCTACATACACCGTCTGGGAATTGTGCCGGGGAATAAAAAGTAGTTGCTGGGGTTCTGTTGTAGGCTGTAAGGCGTTCATTTAGTTTGGGTTTACTCACTACACCCATAAGAAAAATTGGATTGATTTGGAAAAAAGAAACCCCTGCGGGATGCAAGGGTTCAAATAGATTAGAGTTAATCTGTGAGTGAAGAAATTAAGCTTCGATTTGGTTTTCGGATACTAAGGCCAAAAGTGCCGTTAATGTGTCGGCTGTCAAAGTAGGTGCCGAATTTTGATCAGTTGCGGTAAAGGTTAAATTGAACCCGTTGAAATCCGCTTTTGCACCACCACTTGACAAAGTTGAACCTGTAAGATCACAACCATCCAAGATACCAGCTACACGGTATTTACCTTGCCTATCCTGCATTACAATAACTGGTCGGCCTTTGGCCAATAAATCGACCTGTAAGGCCGTATCTTTATCCAGTTTAGGGAATAAAAGGGTTATTGTCTGGGTGTTGGTAGTAGTTCCCGCATTGAAATCGGATACTATATTTTGGTCAAAAATGTTACCGTCGTTAAGTAATTCGTATTTGAAAACGTCGGTAACTGCAACGTTAATTGCAGTAGCTTCACCATCTACAACTGTAAAGGAATCATCTACGAAATTTATGAAAAAAGCGGCCTTGTTACCTCCTAGGGTATCTTTAGCGCAATGTTTGCGCCCTGCTGTTGCTAAACTTGGCATATTGTATATTTTTATGAAAAAAAGGGATTAGGAAAAAATCCAATCCCTTGATTTTTGGTTAGTAAAATTTGGGTGTATTAGGCTGAAACGTAGTAGACGATCTCAGATCCGTGAGCGTATCCAGTACCACCACCGAAAAGGGTTTTAGCACGTACCATTCCGTCAAGATCGGTAACATCTTTGTCAACCGCTCTTACTTCATTTTCCGGGTTGTTAACATCGGAAATAGTCCAAACGTTTGCAGATTGATAGATTATGATAGTATTATCTTCTAGGTATGGCATTTCTGTTACGTTGTAACGTGAAAATCTTGTACCTCTGTCGCTTGCATCTGCAAGAGCATTGATACCTTTCTCAATTTGGAAATTTTCGTATGCAAGTGCTACGTTTGAAGAAACAACTACTTTCAAATCTGACTTCAATCGGATTTGTGAGGGTATCCCTGCGATAGCTGTTTTAAGTTCTGCGGTAACGTTCGCTTCTGTAACGGCATTCCCGGATGCAGTAGGCTTTATTACTGTTGAATCAGCTTCAAACAATGGTATTAGACCACCGAAATCCCCGCTAGTTGTATTGTCGCCAATCCAGATATCTTTGTCGAATTTTTCGGCTGCTTTAAGAACTTGCTGTTCCATGATAGCTTCCAAGATTTCGCCTTCTGTATTGTGCGCTGCAATGAAAGTTTCTTTACAAACCTCTCTTTGTTTCATTATCCTTTTGATAACGATACCTTTGTTATCAAGTGTGATAGTTCCCGCACTATTCCATCCACAAGCTGCATCAACAAAACCACCTTCATCAGTCAAAGAAGGGATATTGAATTTAGTTCTTACGTTAGGTGCAAAGGATACTAGACCTTGTTTGATAGTTCTAGCTTCATTTAGAGCTGCGGTTACGATAACTCCGGGTTCGCCTTGGTAGGCTTGGTTATTTACATTTACTGTAGGCATAATAATTTAGATTAAGTTATGGTCAGATTTGGGTTTAGACCTTAGTTGATATTATTGTTTTTTAAATCGGATTGCTTCTGCAAGTGTCATTGGTTTATCACTTGAAAAATTAGCTTTTGCTGGGGTATGCTTCTTTGGCTTTGTTGCCGGGGTTTTGCTCAATTGAGTTTCCAACTCGGTAATCTTGGTATCCTTTTCGGATAAGCTAGTTTCAAAACCTTCTTTTGCAGTTGCAAATTCACTTCTCAAAACATCCAACATTTCTTTAAGTTCCTTCAATTCGGCATCTTCATCTGACATTTCAGTTTCTTCTGCTGGGGCTTCTTCTTTGGGCTTCAATTCGGTAACGATACCTTCAACTGTAACTGCGAAAGAACCATCTTCTAATTTGTGTTCACCATCTTTAACAGCGACTTGATTGCCTTCTGCATCAGTAGTAAATAATGCTGTATCGACTGCGATAGATTCACCATCAAACTGTACTTCTGTACCGTCGTCAAGTTTAGCGGATGCCATTTTTACAGGCTCCGGGGTTACTTCTTTTCCTGAAAAAAGTGATTTCAATTCTGCAAATCCTTCTTTTATTTCTTGGGCTAATGTTTTATCTGCCATACTGGTTTTATTAAAATTTATTTTTTGTAATGTGAATAATCCATCTATTGAAAATCCTAGTACCTTACCCGTTTTTACGTATTCGTTCCAGACTTCCTCATTATCAATTTTCATCGATGTTACCCAACTGCCTTTGCTGGCCTTCAATCCGTATAAATTGGATTTATCGTTAGCTTCATCTTCGACTATCCAAGATTCTACGACCGAAACACCGTCGATTTTTTTAGAATGCTCAATAGTTGAATTGTTGTTAAACTGGGATTTTAGAAAATTGTGTGCTACGCTCTTTATATCGGATTTTTCCAGATATACATTGAACTCGTAACCATCTTGATTTCTGTAAATAGGCTTGTGTGGAACTAAGGCAACGCCCATAATGATACGCTGCTCTTTGTCGATATCCGAAAACTCCATTTTGAAGGGTTCCGGCTTATCATCTTTACCAAATGCAACAAACATCCCTTCCATTGCGGGATCTGCGACCAATGAAAGGCCGTAAACGCCTTTATCCTTTTTGGGGTCGTATGTAAGTCTGAAAAGGTCTAATTTGTTCATCTACTCCCTATAAGAGAAAATGGCCGTTTTTGGAAAATGAGGGTTAACCGTCCGTAGGATGTGAACCTTTAAGCCTTTGGCTGGCTTATAAAGTGGCAGTATCTTTAATGTTTCTATCCATTTCCTGTTGTGAGGTCATTTCTTTACCGACTACGTAGGCTTTCATCGGTCTATCATTTTGCTGATTCAATGACTGAGCGACTTGATTCAAACCGCCCTGACCTACTAGATTGAAACTAGGGGCTTGTGGCTGGGCTGCACCTCCACCAGATCCACCACTAGGGGCATCCCTTTGAAGTCCACCACCTCCACCGCCTAACGCTCCGATTGCCTTTGCTGCACTAGCAACACCGGATGCAATTGATAAACCTGCACTTATTGAGTTTATAGCAGTAAACGGCATACCACCAGTAAGGGGCAACGCTGCGGCTGCTGTTGCATTTGCTACACCAGTAGCACTAATGATTTTTGCAACGGATGCAACTTGCTCGGTAACTATCCCGGCTATTGCAATAGCCCTGTTTTCTTCACCTAACTGCTGTAAGAGTTGACCGAATTGAATTGCTACGTCACCAGCCGCTTGTGTAATATCATCTTTTGCCTGTTTTTCAGCTAGGGCATTTTCTACTCTTTGCTGGGCTTCTTCTTCTTCATTTTCGGTTCGTAGCTTATCGTAATAATCTCTTACTTCTTGCATTTCCGACAAACTAGCATCTAGGGCTTCCAGTTCCGCAATTTTTCTTTCTTCTGCCAGATCAAGTTTAGCCTGTTCATCTTCTGCATCCAGATCTTCGATTTTCTGTTTGAACTCGTCACGGATTGTTTGGATATCTTCTAACCTTTTGCGCTCGATTTCCTTTTGCTTTTCGGCTATGGCTTCCAATCTTGCTATTTCCGCTTCATCTGCTGCGGCTTGCTCTTTGTTGAGTGTTGAAATTTGGGCTGTGAGTGCCTTCTTTAAATTTAAAGATTTGGTTTCAAGTTCAATTACCTTAGCCTTCAAAGTTTCTTCTTCCAATAAATCTTCTTTCGTTGATTTGGATAAGGCGTTTTCGGCTGTTTTGGCATCCGCTCTAAGTTTTGCGGCTTCAATCTCTTTTAAGGTTATGGCATCTTCTATCGCACTAGCTTCTTTTAGAAATTTAATACGTTCCTGGGTACTGTATTTGTCACGGTCTGCGGCTTTATTCCTGGCATCTGCAACGTCACGGTTTGCAATAGCACGTTGAACCAATAAATCTCGCTCCTTTTTATCGGCTGCGGCTCTTTGGGCTGCTATCGCTGCGGCTATTTCACCATCCTTTTTGATTTCAGCACCAAATTCTTTTACCTTTTCTATGGCATTGCTTACGCTATCGGTAACTGATTCAACACCTAAAACAACTTGACCGACTGCATTAGTTGCGGTTTTGGCAGCACCGGAAAAATCCCCTGAAAATACTTGCTCAATTGCTTTTCCTAGGCTGGGCAATAGGTTTAATAATCCTTTGATTCTGGTAGTTACGTTATCCTTCAAAGCCTTTTTGAACTTCTCGAAATACTTACCGGGGTTCTCAAAGGCATCGATAACCATTTCACCGAAATCGCTGATTAGGTCGGTAACGTTTCCGACTACCGAACCTATTACGCCCATGATTTTAGCAAACTTGTTTTGCCCTTCTTCACTAGATTTAAAAGCAGTCACTACCGCCCCGATCGTTAGCACCAATAGACCTAAGCCAGATGCAGCAATTGCAGTACCAACACCTTTAAACCCGGTTCTTACACCGCCCAAAGAACCTGTTAATCCTTTAAACTTACTGACCATGCCGCCCGTTAGGCTATCGATTTTACTAGATAGTTTCCCAAAAATACCAGCCGTTTTACTGGCTTCTTTGTTCACGCTATCGCTAAGCCCTTCGACGTTTTTCCGGGCTTTTTTGGTATCGACGTTGATATTTATGTTCTTTGTAGTAGCCATATTTTAATCTTTGGGCAAATGCATGGTTTTCAGCTTTCTAATAAACTGGCTCCATACCTCTGAATAGGTTTCTGGTAGTTTGTTCTTTCCTTTGGCGATCTCAACGGTTTCGGATATTCCGTAATGCTTTGATTGCTGTAAAATGTTGATTATAAATCCTGTCATAGCTTTAGCAATTTTGGGTACTTGCAAATTTTTGTGCTGATTTGTTCCAGTATCGTACTACGTTCCCATCTGAATAATATTGGGATAGTGTCGGGATGGTTCCATCAAAATTTGAATACAGTTTGGTAGCTGTTTCAAAATTTTGCCCGGCTGGGATGTAGAAACCGTAACTTTTACCATCAGCGAAATTGCTGCATGCCTGACTAGCTTGTTTTGCATAGGATACATTAACTAAGGCTGTACCGCTCCCATTGCCGCATGGTACTGTTGAACGGAATATGCCGAATGCCAATCTTCTGGTAATTTCACCATCTGAATAGTATCCAGTAGACGCAAAAAATTGGGTCGTTTCGCTATTACTGGTAAATAGTTGCGTAGCTGTTTCAAAGGTTTCCCCCGTTTTGATATAGTAGGTTCTGGTATCATCGGCATCCCAATTATCACAAGATGTTTGCCCATCGCTGCCGTTCCTAGCCAGCGTTACGGCTTGATATTTCGGTTCTGGTGGTAGCAATACATCCAACTCATAGATATCATTGAGCAATTCGAGTTTAACCTCGTTAGTTGTCAAATTGATTTCCATGTTGTTAATGATGAACCTAGTACCGTTTATCAGTAGCTTATCGTTGAGTTTGATTTTCGATAACAGGTAATCCGGTAACTTTGCCGTGTAGTCAAAAACCCTTCTTTTTTCGTTGAAAATATCAGTTATGTAATCTTCATAATACAGTTTGTATAAGCTGTTTTCAATGAGTTGATTATCCCATTCATCCAGTTCCGCATTCCATACCGTCGAATAGGCTTTAGTGCTGTGATTGTTGACGTGTGAGGGCATAAAACAACTGGTTAGGCTGTATTGTGAATCCCTATCTGTGATTACTGACATAGGGGTACTAATTTGAGTTAGAACTCCATAGAATAAAAGCGGGTTCGTGTCCGTTGGTTCTAAGTTATCATCTATTGCAGCCCCGTATTGTATATCCGTAATATTGCCCGTTGATATATCCGTTAGACGCTCGAAAATCATGTTTCCGAACTTGACCGAAATATCCAGATCTTCACCATCCAAATTTTGAAAGTTCCTATCCTTTAGCTGGGTTTCAAGATTGCCGTATTGGTATCCATTTATCTTATTGAATTGGTCAATGAGTATGGTATCATCTTCTTCAAAGTTGAATTTCACGTTAGAAATTACCTTACCTCTCGAAACCTCGGATTTCGTTATGTCGATGTGTTTACTTATATCGTACATTGTTGCATCAGCGTACCAATTATCTAGGGTATCGATATAAAAGGATGAATCGTTTTCAGGAATAATGACTAGGTTGTACATAGAAACCAATCCAGAAAAAAACTCCTTTACCTTCATTTCAGGTATTTCGTTCTTTATCTCGATTTTATCACTTGATCCCCGATCATCCGACATTACCACTTCTTCTTCAACTAACGCCCAACTTGAACCGTTCCATCTTCTTTTACGTATCATCAATCTCAAAGAATACTCCATGTACTCCTTAGATTCCATAAAAAAAGAATACTCGATATCGAAAGTTCTGTTTTCAAAAAACCTTGTATAAAATTCGATGTAGTTGTATCCAGTCAGATTTTCACCTAATGCCGTAATTTGCCCTCCTACCTCTTTTTTCTGCGATAATGTGTATTCTACATCGCTATAAAAATCCGTGGGCGTTACCGATATTTCACCAGATATAAATTCATCCCCTAATTGTGGGCTAAACGTGGTATGACTTTTCAAAGTGGTTTTATACCAATCATTGTCCAGATCGAAAAAGGTCATATTGGCGTGGTGGTACTGAAAATCAAGTTTGTACCTTTCCTTTTGCTCAATCATTTTACCCTTTTCATTGGATAGCCATAGATATAATCTGTCTAGTACATCGCTGCCTAAAAAATCCTGTGAAAAAGTAACATTGTATGTATCCTGAATCTTTGCTAAAACAGGTTTAACGGCAATAGCTGGCTTTAATTCAGTCCATAGTATACCGTGGCCTTCACCTGTTGAATGACCTGTATGAAGCGCAATATTTGCCCTTTGATCTCCGTAGGTGTGGTCGGTACTGGCACTATTGTAATACCATTGCTTTGCAGTTGATATTAACGGATATATGATATCCCGACTAGATAGCCCTAAACGCATACCGCCTAAAACAGCCTTGAAATCATAATCGTGATCGTACTCCGAAAAGTCCAAATCTGAAAGGTTATCATCCCCAAACCGATCCGAAATATTAACCAAATTCCCGAAAAAAGTAATTTTGTAATCTTTGGGTTTCCCGTTCTGTATCGTTACGCTTTCCAGTCTAATTTTTCCATCCTTAAAAGGCAACAAAGCAATCTCGATTTTCGAATCCTTTTTAGTCCGTGCGTCAAAACCGCCCTGAATATTGGCGTTATAAAAGTGTTTGAAAATGGCGTTATTGGTCTGGCTGGCCGGTACGGTAAATGATTGACTGAAATCGGTAAAAACCTTGCTGATATCGTTGATGTTCTGTACACTAGATTCTATCACGATATTTTCATCATCGTATAGGTCTAATCTCTTACCCTCAATTTTTATATCTACTCTTTTGTTTCCCATTATAGATTGTTGATTAAGTCAAATCCGTACTGAAAATCTATCTCGTGATTTATCAATTTATCCTGAATCCGTGTTTTGTATTGGTAGCTTGTCGTATCGATGTTTAAAGGGATATGGTTGCCGTTGTTAAGCAAAAAAACGTGCTGTGATAGTAAAAGCTGCCTAATGGTTTCGTTGTAAGGTTCTGGCACAAACCCGCTATTCAGCTTTATCTTTTCCCGCCCGTTCTTATTGAAATCTTGATAGGTATGTTTGTTGGGATTGTATGCCCCGTTTGCTACAACATTGTTTTTAAAAGTGCTTTTGCTGATATTGATGCTTTCGGTGGTAGCTTTAAAAAATGTCATTATTTCCCATGCCCCGTATTTGTTCAAAAAGATTACATCCTTTGGTACGTACTTGCATTCTTCGACTACTTCCAGATTTATGATATTGCCCCCGAACGAAATCCGAATCTTATCATCGAACTCGGATAGGTTCAAAACCATATTCTTAATTTTGCTGGGGATGCTATTGCTTTGGGTAACTGGGTAGGCTTGACCGTTTACGTAGATGTGTTGGTTTGTGCCATCGTTCAAAACTGGGATATTGAAAAACCCTAATTTGTTGACTATATAAAAATCGTTTGCCAGCAGAATCTTATTGGCTGGGATAGTAGGGTTAATGCCTTCCAGACTGTATCCGTAACCGTCTAAAACGATGTTTCTCGTTGAGTTGTAATCATCGTTAGAACCTATATAATCGACTTGATAATTTAGGGATAGAATGTTTCCGGGGTTGCTGTCATATAGCCCGGTATTGGCTTTGAAAATCGGGGTATACTCAAATTTATCCCGTACTAGATTGCTGATTTCAAAATCCAAATAGCTAACCGAAATATTAGCCCTGTTTTTAAGTACCTCGTAATCCGCCCCGGCCAAAGATGAATCTTCAATAGTTTCGTTAACTATTAGTTTCAAGTTTACGCCTGAAATAAAGCTAGTAGATAAGGGTGCGTTTATATAATAAGGCGATCTGGTCAATATCATTTTTTCGGTTTTACTGGTTTTTCTAGGGTGTTTTTGAAGAACTTTTCTACATCAAGTCCAAAGGCTTCGACTACTGTATTTGGTAGCTTCTTAAATTCCTTTTCAAAGGGTTTGGTAAAGAATAGGCTGGGCTTTATTCCGTAGAAAAAAATCTTTCTTGATATGAGAAACTGCAACGATTTCCGGGATATGAATTTTCCGTTTTTATCCCGTGGTGCAATTCCCCGCCTGACTATCCAACTATCTAATTTGTTAGGTGGTGGTCTGTTATCCCTGTAAGTAAATGGCGTATCATATTTCTTTATGAAACCTGAAACCCCTTTATCCTGAAATTGCCCGTAATCTTCCATTTCAAAATCAAGTCCGAACGAATTTTTTGATATGTTCAAATTGAAATCGATGGATTTATCAAGTTTGCAGCTTGTGTTCTTATCCAGATCATTAAGATTCTTTCTTGATTGCATCACTACTTCACGGGCGAACTTGTTAAGAGCGTTTTGTGTTTCTTTGGTAATTAGCATACTGCGATTTCCGTATTTGGTATCTCGATTTGGAATGACATAGCCCATCCATCAAGTCCATTGTGATAATTTTCGTAGAACGGTTCGCACGTAGGATTTTCATTAATCGAATAATCGTATTCCAGTTTTGCAATGCTTTTAAATAGCCTGTTGCAGATTGCCAGCATACTATTCGCATTGTCAATTTCATTATCGTTTCCGTTGAATTTGTCAGTCCGGAGCGTGTTGACATTATCCCGTATATCCATTGCGAAAACCGAAATATTGAAAGTGATCGTTTGCATCCCGATAATTGCCGTACCTGTTTGGATGTGTGCAAGGGGATAGATATTTTTCTTGTCCAAATCAACGTCAGTAATGCTGCCTTGTGTAATGGTGTGTACCAATGGGTCGGCTTCCAGTTTCTCTTTGATTACCTGTAAAACCTCGTAATATGATCTCATCTTATTTCTTTTGTTGCGCCTTCAAAATCTTATTTTCCGTTTCGTTCTTATCCTTCAAGTAGGTAAGTTGATATAAAGCGGCATGTACATTTTTGTTAGTGACTTCATCAAGTTTTGTAAAGTCATATCCAGCGAGTTCGTTAATTGAGTTGTGCCATTCCCATCTACTTTGAAACTCTGCGGAAATTTGGCCTGAATCGTTTTGTCCGTTGCCAGTTGTTTCCCATAGTTTTGAGTGTCGTTGAGTAAATCGCTGGCGAGTTTCCAAAAAAAAACATTGCATGATATTGCGATATTTAAAGGCATATTTTTGAGCGGGAATAACCGGGCATCGTATGGCTCGATTAGGTATTGAGTACCCTTTTCATCTGTAATAGGTCTATAAAGAATCGACATATATTGCTCTAGTTGGTCTATGTCGGCCATCAAGTCGGATAGGTCGGTAAATTCGCCAATGCTCATTTTATCCATATCGGGAATGAAACCGTATCTAACCCCGTCTAACTCGAATGTTGTGATTAGGTCGGGCATTTCTTCCAGTACCTCTTTAATCTGTTGTGCCAGTTCATTGAATTGGTTTCTTTGGATGTGCCGTACAAATTCCGGGGCAACATCGCAAAAGATTTCAACGGCCTTTTGTGCTAGGTATAAATCATCTTCGCTTTCCTCTTTACAAAGCATAAAACGCATATATTGGTCTAAGGTCAGATCCGCTAAACTTGTGGGAATTGTTACTTTTTGCTCCATACACCCATAAGAAGAAACCGGGCGTTTTGGAAAAATTTTAGTAGATGTGATATACCCCGTAATTGGGGCGTAACATAAAGTAGAACCTCATAAAAAATGCGTCAAGTACGTCTGGGCTGCGACCTATGATTTTTTTAACCTCGGATTTACCTAAGAACTTTACTTTTTGGGTGTCAAGTTCCTTAGCAAATTTCACTTGCTGCAATTCTTCTATTAGATTTTCCTTTAACTCGTGTGGCAGATTTGCACCTACTAAATTGGCGTTGACCATTTCCATCATTTTGTAAAGGCATTCATCCTTTAGGCTTGCAAAGTTTTGAACCTGACCATCCTTTTTTGTAGGTCTGGCATTGTTTATGAATCCCTGACAATTGAGGGAATCGACAAAGAACCCGCCTATTCCGTTTTCGTCTGCAATCGTATTCATCGAATTGATATTATACTTTACCCGTAACACCTGAATTTTCTTCAATTGTTCCTGTAAAGTACCTTTATCGATTACAAGGGAATCAATAACCTTTAGGCCATCCCAAACCAGCGCGATCGTTCTATCTGCACCCATACGGGCAACGTCGATCGTTAGATATTTGGTGCCTGTTGGTAGTTCGTTTACGAAAATCTTTTCAATGCTCTCCTGTTGAATTAATTGGGCTGAATTATCGGCTGCTATTCCTAAAAAAAGTTCGTCAAATTCGGCTTTAGTGTATTCACGTTTTGCCCTTTCGATTTCTTCTGCTGCCAGTATACCAGCATCAACTGCATCGTATGCCGTAATCCTGTGAAACTCATAATCCGGTTCATCCGGGTTTTCCGCTAACGCTATCATATCGTTAACCCATGCTCTATTGACGTAGTTACCGATCAGTTTTGCCGGGGCTTGTGTATAAATCATTGTAGAACGGATTGCATTCCATGCATCTTTATTGTCAACTCGTGAAAATTCATCATAAACTACCCCGTGGGCTTCACGACCATAAAGTGAATGCGGGTTATCGGCACTAACAAACCTTATAATCGACCCGTTAGGGCATTCGATTGACATTAATTGCTCGTTAGTTTTAAATCCGTTAGCCCCTGCAATAATATCCTTCATGTTACGATAGGCCATACGGGATGTATCGGCAATAGGGCTTAACCAGAAATAATGATTTCCCCTTTTATCTTGTGGGGAATTGGCTAGTTTGAATAACCACCAGATCATCATAAAGGTTTTTCCGACTTTTGTAGACGCTATAACCACCGAAAAACGGGCATCGGAATTGAGAATTCTATCCTGATAGCCCGTTAGTATGGGTTCTTCTATTAGAAGGCCAGCCATTACCTTTTATCGTTTTGCTTTGGCTTAACAAAGGTTATTTTAACTTCTTCTTCATTTTTAACCTCCTGTTTATCGGCTAATCCTAGTTTTCGGATAACGATAGCGTGGTTAAATATACCAGCCGTTGCACCATCAAAACAGTCCGCTTCTGAAATCACATCGACATAAATAGAAACATCTTTAAACTCGTTATATCGTTCATCCCGGTTATAGATTATATCCCCGATATTTCCGCAAATCTTGTTTTTCATACAGTAGGCCATAAAACCGCTTTTGGTAATTGGCACCTCCATTTTTAGGCGTATGACTGAATCCGTTTTAGTATTGGGTACTTCTTTGAACTTTGGATTTGCCTTAACGTAGATACAGTAATCTTCAAAGGCTTGCATTAGTTCATCCGGGGTTATTCCTTTTTCTGACCCTAATATTCGGCCTGTTTTTTTATCTCGGATTACTTTAGTTTTTTTAGTAGGCATAATTTGTAGGTTAAGTTTGATTTGGGATTTAATTTATTGTTTGATAAGTTGCAGCTACTTCATCCAACTTATCTATGTATTTCTGCCATTCGTTCCAATTGCATTGATTACAACTTGAACTAACCGCCATATTCAAAATCTCTTTGAGGTAGTGTACTAACACTTGCATTTGGGCTGCTGTAACCTTTCGAGTTCTTTTGATTTCTGCGGATGTTGCTATCCAATCGTTATACTGGGTTTCATTGAAACAGTTAGGGTTGTTTCTGGGGTATTTCTTATTTAGAAATTCCTTGCGCTCTTTACATTTGCAATCAATTCCAGTAGCTTTTGAAAATAATTCAACGGCTTTTTTTATCCCGGTCGCTTCTGTGATACGCTCGATATCATCCCCTAACCCCTGACTGGGTTTCGCTTTCGCTCTGGGCTTTCGCTTCTTCATTTTTCTTTTTTCTGGCATAGTATCTGCTTAAATTTGTATCTTCTAATATGGTTTTGAGGTTGTCTAAACCTCGATTCTTTAATTCTCTCAATCTCATTCGGTTAACCCCTGTTTCGGCCTGTATCTGCCTTTGGGTTCGTTCTTGATGCTGTAACAAAACCTCTCTATTGATGTAGGGTACTTGATTCAGGAATTTCTTAAATGTTGCGATTTCTTCATCTTGTGAATCATCGATAAATTCATAACCTTCAAGATCTTCGGCATAGATTGTTGCCTTTGTGCTTATCTCGATTTCTTCATTATCATCGTTGAAATCCTTAACATCCATTTTATCATCCTTCTCATCTTTGAAGAACTGATATTTGATGCATCTGAAACAATAACCTAGGGTTATGTACTCCAATGGCTTTTCGTCCAATCTGGTCAATCGTTCGCCTATTTTGAGGTACATATCTTGCACCAGATCCTGCGCTCGTTGGTAATCGTTGTTTGTGAAATAGTTCGCCATATCCATGTATTTATCATGGTTTACCGCAATGGCTTCTAAATTGGGCTGCATCATATCTGCCTTCATATCTATAAGATTTATTAGTGTTATTTGGAAAATTTGGGTTTTGTTAAAAAATTAACATCTCGTTTTTGGTCATAAAAAATGCCTTTAGGGTTTTACAGCTTGTGCATACCTAAAGGCAATTCCAACCAATTAAAATAAAAAAATGAGTGCCTAAATTTTGTTAGGGCTTTGGAAACAACAAAAAATTAGTTTAGCCCTGCAAAGTTTATTAGAGCCTGTAAATTATCTTTATCGCTAAATCTGTTTGACGTGTAACCTTGTATTATTTTTCCATGTAGTGCAATCCCGGTCTGACCTTCATCGGTAACTACTAGGGATGCCCCGATCGTTCTTTTGATACATTCCAGAAACTTGTAAAAATTCTTCTGCATCGATAACAGTTTTATCAAATGCCTTTCACGTTTTACGCTCTCTAAGTTTTCAGGTTTTACCCGTCTATTTCTTACAATTTCTCTCATTAAAATCTCATTTTTATATCGGGTTTTATTTTCTCTCTCTGATACTTATATTGCTTTTCATGGGTAATATTTTCCCTTACAAGTCTAGTAATTACCCTGCCTACTTGATTACCGCTTTTGAGTAAAGTATATGTACCGTTTGGGCGTAATTTCATGGGCTTTGCAGCTTTATTTGTGCTGCTTTCGTATTCTTCCATTAGATTACCTTCGAGGTCATAATATCGGTGCGTACTGACCTTTTTATAGGCTCTTAGCCTAACCTCATGCGTTTCTCTATGAATTTCAAAGCGGGGAAAATCCTTTAGAGTAATCCAACTTATATCTTTCATTAAGTTAATTTGTTTTCTAGCCAGCTAAGTATCCATACAGTAAAAACTATAAATCCTACTATCGTAACCGCTCCTAGTATTATTTGTAAAAATCCTATCATCTTAAAAAAGTATATCTTCTGTTTTTTCCGTCCGGGGCTTTTCAATATCCAGACCTTCCATGAAATTATCTAGGTTGTTCGATGCCTTCATTTCTTCGATAGTGGTTTTGACCTTTGCCAGTACAAACCAGTAATCCATCGGTATCTGAAATTCTACTTCGGATTTCCCGCTTTCGCCAATGATTTCGACGTATGCCGATTCCGTTGTATAAATGACCGTTTGAATCTCTATTTCGTCGGTCTGTAATTTTTCTAATTCCTGTATAAACTCTGTAAATTCCATTTTTTCGTTTTTAATAGTTATGCTGATGTTTTGTATTTCTTACTGTGATTACTACTGGTCATAGATTTGAGTTTTTTAATTTCATCTTCTCTCAAATCGGCTATTGGCAACATCGCTTCCAACGGGAAAAATACCTTTGCCTTGTATCTGCTATCGCCTTCTTTGGCTTTAGTGAATATTGGGTACTCTATTTTTTCACCTTTGTGATAAACCTCTCTTTTTTGAATTAAATTATCTAAGGTATTCCCATACATTTTACCCTTTTCGGGGTCTACAAAGAATATTTTTACTGGTATCGACATGCCTACATACTTCTCAAAATCATCCAGATCAAAACCAGTATCGGGGTACTTCCATCGGTGCGCTTTTGCCTTGACCTCGACAATGAACATATCCGCATAGTGGTTCGTTTTGGTTGCCAGAATGTCAAACGGATGGGATGCATCGACTTGCCACGTAGCTATATTATAGCCTACTTCTATTAAATACTCTACTACAAGGCTTTCAGCGTATTCCCCTAATTTTGTGGTGTCTAGTTCTTTGAAATTCCCCATTTAATTTAGTTGGTATTCATGCTTTACATAAATTTGGTTAAGTACTTTTTTCTGTTTTGCGGTTAGATTTCTTCTACCTTCGACGCTTGTTAAAAACCTTTCTTCAAACTCCGATAAACTTTCAAGATCTGACATTTTTTCTATTAGACTAGCTTGTTTGTAGGTAACATTGCGCTTGTAATATTTATCTGTTCCCTTCTGGTTTCGGTTTTGCGCTGCGTATGCATCCCGTTTTTTATTGCTCGTGCTGTTATGGTTTAGTGTTGCCATATTATGCCGCTTTTAATTTTAGTTCTTCAATTTTGCTCATCTGCTCTCTATAACATTTGTTGTAGGATACCGTAGGCCGTTCCGTTAATAATCTTACATCAATAGTATCTCTAAAAACTGGCTCTTTAACTTGAATCTCTTTAGTTATATCTTCAAGGGTTCCATCGAACGGGGCGAAAAAATCAAACTCCTTTTGACTGTTTTTTAACTTTTTCTTTAAGTGCGCCTTAATGGGTTTTAGATACTTTCCGTACTTCTTAACCGTGTCAAGGCTCTTACCGGTTGCGTCTGTTAAATCTTTATATGTAGGCAGTCCGTTTTTTAAATCGTGGCCTAACATCGCTTGACGTAGGCTCTCTAAAGTTATATTAGGCTTTGGAGTTGTAAATACTCTAAGTGCTTTTTTCTTAGCTTCTTTAAGTTGAGGGGAATACTTTTCAACGGTTTTAAATTCGAAATCACTTCGGTTTGCTATATTTTGATTTGTAGGTTTTCCCCACTCCTTTCGCCATTTTCCTAATAATTCTTCGAGTTCCGATAAAGTAGCTGCCGATCTTACGACTCCGATACATTGATTTCTAAATTTGATTTTCTTCGACTCGGATAGTCCGGGATTTAACACAAAGTTTCTTCTGAGATTAGGGGTCGCCATTTCTTCAATTTGGTCGGACTCCCTTATATAAAGAACATCTTCAATCAGTTCATCCATTTGCTTACTAGTCATACGATTGACAGCCTTGCTGTTGACGATCTTTGCAAATTGCTTTATATCATTAATGGATGCTCCGGGATTGAGGTAAAGGAAATTTATAACTGGGCTGCATACGGATAAATATGGATGCTTCATATAGTGCGCTTCGAATGATGAAGGTCGAAGTACGCTCGGAATATAGAAACGATAGAAAAATTTAGCACCATTATATTGGATGAAAGGCGCACCGTCAAAGTTAACCGTATCGGTATCGTTCGCTCTGAATTGCGATAAATCTAAATCGTATGTTGAGTTGTACGCTGCCATAGTCTGCAATTTAATCATAAAATATACTCTATGCAATTCAGTCATATTTTTTGTTATAAAATTCACATATGAAACAAATATAGCTTATTCGTATCATATACGCAAATTTAAATGCGTATTTGTTAAAATCATACCACTTTACTATATAGGTATATATTAAATAAAATATACTATATGGGATTATATCGATTATATTATATTAAGTGAATAAAGTTTTATAAATTTGTGGCATGGAAATACAGATACTGCTTAACATATATGTAAAGGCTCTCGAAAACCGGATGGATTCGAAGGGATGGAATAATACTAAGGTCAGCGAAGCTACTGGCATAAGCCCCGCTATGATTGGTAGGTACTTTAAGGATGATCCAGATAAAAGGTCTGCTATGCCTTTAGAATCGTTTTTGAAGATAGCAAGTGTTCTAGGTTACGACGAAACTTTGAAGAAAATTGAAACTTTGAAGGATATCCATAATATAGAGGTAACATTTCAGGTAGTCCACAATAAAACTGCGGGAACTCAAATACCTGTTATGTACGGGGTTTTCTTAACGGATGGTAAAGTAGTAGCAAGTGGCAGGGTACGAGCCAATACAGGCATCATATACGTAGGGCAAAACGAAAAAGATAGTTTACCTCTGGATGTTTTCTCGGAAGCTATGAGGAAAGGCGTTGGCATTAAGAACCAAATAAAGATAATGGATGTAAGGGAAAACGAAGATCAGGTCGAACTTTCCAAATTGAGTTATGAAAATTCACCGAAACAAGAATGATGCTATTTTGTATTTAACACCGCCTTCAAAACCTACACTTTCCATTTTACCTTCTAAAAAAGTGTAACGAAAAACCCCTAAAAACCCTATTTCCTAGACATATTAATATACTATGTACTAGAAAAGGGGGTGTTTTGGCCTTGTTTGTTACACTTTTTGGGTTTTAGCCTATTTCCCGTAATTCTATCCCTATTTTGGCTAAACCTACATAAGAGAATTTTAAGTTTAGCTACTCGCTGCGCTCGGAAAAACCTTATTACGTGTGTTTAGATTCAAGTTGTGTATCGCTGCGCTCCTATCCCAGACAAAACTGATGCCTAAAATCAATTTTAAAGGTTCTTCCAGAAACAAATAACTATTCCAAACAAATACTGCATGTCGTTTAAGATTCAGAATACAAATACTCTACCCTTAAAAGTCATATCAATTTAGAATATTGCGAATACCTATACCCTGACCTAATCCGGTAATGTACCTTTTTAGTATATTTATGCATGGAAAAACAGTCTAGTTTCACACCGGAAAAGTTTGGGGAATTGCATCTTGAACAACTCAAAGTATTTACTGAAAACCAAAAAAGGGATTTGAAAAACGACTCCCCGGATATGCTGACTAATTTTATAGAGCGCAAAGATTATTTGTACCAGACTATCATTGAGGAATACGGAATTATAATTGTTAAAATCATCAATGATTATAATTTAGATACTAAAAGCCGGTTGCCCATTAATTATACCTTAGTTGACATAACTAAATTTTTCAATACGGTATTACTCAAAAACCAACTCCAATGTTTACGGGATTTCGATTCGTTTTCAATCGAACTGATGAAAGATAGGTTTGATATAAAGTAATGCGCTATTCTAAGATTTGAAATAATGAAGAAGGAAATTCATATCAAATAGTGATTCATTTTATATCGATAATGTTGTAAAATTCACTCATCAAATATTGAACCAGCAAATGAGTTTGTCATAAATTGTTGATAACCCAGTAGCAATCTGTGGCAATCTGTGGTAATACTAATGTTTAGAATGTTGCTCCACAAGTAACATATTGTTTACAACTGTGCGCACAAATGCATTAAAAGTGCCTTATCTTTTGCGATATTTGTATAACCAAA
>DRGL01000065.1 GCA_011050085.1 Pricia antarctica
AAATTTTAAAGGACTGTGGTATCTCGATTGACAATGGAAAAGATCAATTGAAGGCCTCATCGCGAAATTTTCCGCTAGAAGTATTTTACCTTCGAAATGGTGACATTCCCCAATACCTTCGTGATGGTGTTGTAGACATAGCCATTATCGGCGAAAATGTACTGATTGAAAAAGGTGAGGATATTGAAATTGCCGAAAAATTGGGCTTTTCAAAATGTAAGGTATCATTGGCTGTTCCAAAATCCGTTAAATATAAATCCGTACAGGATTTTCAGGGAAAACGGATTGCAACATCCTATCCGAATACCGTTCAGAATTATTTAAAAGAAAAAGGCGTGATAGCCGATCTTCACATTATTACAGGATCTGTTGAAATTGCGCCGAACATAGGTTTGGCCGATGCTATATGTGATATCGTTTCCAGTGGTAGCACCTTGTTCAAGAATAATCTTAAGGAGGTGGAAGTGATGTTAAAGAGTGAAGCCGTTCTTGCGGTTTCTCCTCAAATATCCGAAGAAAGAAGAGCGCTACTTAAAAAAATTCAGTTCCGTATTCAATCCGTTTTACAAGCTAGGCAATCTAAATACGTACTGCTGAACGCACCAAACGACAAACTGGAAAATATATTGGCCCTATTGCCCGGAATGCGAAGTCCCACAGTTTTACCTCTGGCGGAAAAGGGTTGGAGCTCAGTGCATACGGTAATCAACAAAGATAAATTTTGGGAGGTCATACATCAATTAAAAGAAGCTGGAGCAGAGGGAATTTTGGTATGCCCGATAGAGAAAATGGTACTTTAAAGTATGAATCGAAAATTTAAGAAACCCAATTTTCCTTTCAATAGCTACGACGAATTATCTTAGTAAGTTAAAAATTTATGGACTTGGTTGTTCGTTTTATCGAAAAAGAAAAAGTTGATCAAATCCTTCCGTTGTTATCACAATTGAATCCGAATATTTCTAGAGACGTGCTTATTAGTCGCCTTCAAGATATGGTTCTACGTAGTTATCAGTGCGTCGGTGTTTTCGAAAATGAAAAATTAATCGGTATATCCGGCATATGGATTTTGCACAAATATTATATCGGCAAACATATAGAACCTGATAATGTTTTTATACTTCCGGATTATCAGGGTAAAGGCATTGGGGAAATACTAATAAACTGGATTTTTGACTATGCCAAATCCATAAACTGCGAGGCTTCTGAATTAAATTGCTACACAGAAAATGAAGCTGGAAGGCGATTTTGGGAAAAACAAGGATATGAAGTGGTCGGATATCATTTTCGTAAAAAATTAAGCTAATGAACAAAATATATAATCCAGATACAGCCGATTGGGCTACCGTTTTGAAACGTCCTACGCAGACGGTTGAAGCTATCGAGCAAACAGTAAATATAATATTCAAAGAGGTTCAACAGAAAGGGGATGACGTCTTAAAAATATACACCAAAAAGTTTGATAAGGTGGATTTGGATACGTTGAAGATTTCCGATACGGAGCTCGACGAAGCCAAGACACAAATTTCCGATGCATTGAAGGATGCTATTCAGATAGCGAGAAAGAATATAGAAACCTTTCACAAAGCTCAAATTACGCGTAAGATTGAGGTAGAAACTGTGAAGGGCGTTCTATGTTGGCAAGAAAAGAGGCCAATTCAAAAAGTCGGTCTGTACATTCCGGGAGGAACGGCACCTCTATTCTCAACGATATTGATGTTGGCCGTTCCCGCGGCGATAGCTGGGTGCCAAGAAATTGTATTATGTTCACCCCCGAACAAAGAGGGGAAGATTCACCCTGCTATATTGTACACTGCAGATTTATGCGGAATTACTCAAATCTATAAGGTAGGGGGGATTCAAGCCATTGCCGGTATGACTTTCGGAACAGAAAGTATACCGCAAGTATATAAAATTTTTGGTCCAGGTAATCAATATGTAACCGTAGCGAAGCAAATCGCCACTAAGTATGGCATAGCAATAGATATGCCTGCCGGCCCTAGTGAACTTTTGGTCGTTGCTGACGATACTGCCGATGCGGCCTTTGTGGCTTCCGATTTGCTTAGCCAAGCCGAACATGGTATAGATAGTCAAGTCATACTGGTATCTACTTCTAAAACGCTTATTGAAAATGTAGAAAGGGAAGTTGAAAAGCAGATAAAACAGCTGCCAAGAATAGAAATCGCGCAAAAAGCTATAGATAACAGCAAATTAATATATGTTACCAATGACCAAGACGCCATCGATTTAATAAATGAGTATGGTCCGGAACACTATATTGTCTGTGTCGAAAATGAAGATTTTTATGTGGATAATACAATAAATGCAGGGTCTGTCTTTATTGGTAATTACACCCCGGAAAGCGCTGGGGATTATGCCTCAGGAACGAATCATACCTTACCTACCAATGGGTACGCCAAGCAATATAGTGGTGTGAATTTGGACAGCTTCATGAAAAGTATGACCTTTCAAAAAATCACTAAAGAAGGTATAAAGGCAATTGGAAATGCCATAGAGATCATGGCCGAGGCAGAAGGCTTGCAAGCGCATAAGAATGCGGTAAGCTTGCGTTTAAAGAGTTTAAAATATTAAGTTGAAAGACAAAAAGGCTTTAGAATAGTATGGGTAAACCTATCAAATACCCAAGTTAGGTTGACCTTTTTTTTATCTTAGGTCAATCCGAGAATAAGCATGGAGTAGGTCTGCATCGCAATGGTATTTAGAGTAGGCGCATTATCTTGATTTAGGATTGACACCCGTGAATTTTGTATTAGTTATGATGGGTAAAGTGAGATTGAAATAAAGAATTACCAATAATAAGATTAAAATGAATTTTAAGCTTGATAAAATAACCAGGGAAAACGTTAAAGGTTTAAGACCGTATTCCTCCGCTCGTGACGAATATGTTGCTGACGGTACGGAAATGGTATTTTTAGATGCCAATGAAAATCCCTTTGATAACGGTGCCAATCGTTACCCCGATCCCCATCATCGTAATTTGAAGTATGCACTCTCGGAACGGAAGGGAATAGCTGTTGATCGAATGCTCTTGGGCAATGGAAGCGATGAAGTTCTCGATTTGATTTTTAGGGCATTTTGTGAACCTAGAATTGATAATATTATTACATTACCCCCGACCTATGGTATGTACTCGGTGCTCGCAGGCATTAATCATATCGATAATCGTGAAGTATTACTCACTCAAAATTTCCAGCCCGACGTAGCTGGAATCCTGAAGCGAACAGACGAAAATTCTAAAATACTATTTCTGTGTTCCCCGAACAATCCAACTGGTAACAGTTTTACCGAGGATAAAGTGGTTGAGCTATTGGAAAATTTCGAAGGTTTGGTGGTTATTGACGAGGCATATATCGATTTTTCCGATAAAACCAGCTGGACAAAAAGACTGGACGATTATCCAAATTTGGTTATTTCCCAAACCTTATCCAAAGCCTACGGATTGGCAGGTATTCGGTTGGGAATATGTATGGCATCAAAAGAGATTATTTCAATATTAAATAAGATAAAGCCTCCGTATAACGTCAATGATCTGACCCAGAACCACGCAATAAAGCGACTGCAGGGCGAAGCCCGAATTCGATTGGAAATTGCTGAGATACTGAATCAGAAAAAATTGCTGATGAAAGTACTGAAGCACGTACCGTTCATCGAAAAAATATATCCCTCAGATGCCAATTTTATTTTGGTCAAGGTCGACGACGCAAATAGGCGGTATGAGCAACTGTTGAAAACGGGCATTGTTATCCGAAATAGAAGCAATCAACCCCTTTGTGAAGACACCCTACGACTTACGGTCGGTACCCCAGAAGAAAATATTAAGTTGGTAATGGCGCTAAAAGCGATAAACTAGACCTAATGAAAAGTAAAGAAACGAAACCATTTAATCCCTCAGAGATACCTCAAGATAAATCAAAGCGAAAGGTTCTCTTCATTGATCGCGATGGAACCATAATAAAAGAAACTGTCGACGAACAGATTGATGGATTCGAAAAGATGATATTCTATCCAAAAGCGTTTACGTTCTTAGGTAAAATTGCCAAAGAGTTAGACTTTGAGCTAGTGATGATTACGAATCAAGATGGCCTGGGTACCGATGTTTTTCCTGAAAATACCTTTTGGCCCGTACATAATTTCATTCTTAAATCCTTCGAAAATGAGGGAGTTGTTTTTGATAAAGTTTTTTTAGACCGAACTTTTCCCCATGAAGATGCGAATACCCGAAAACCAGGTACAGGCCTGTTGACGGAGTATTTTTCCGATGTTTATGATCTAGATAACTCTTACGTAATCGGTGATCGTTTAACGGATATGGAACTCGCAAAAAATCTCGGCGCTAAAGGTATTTTCATCAACGACAATACCCATTTGGGTACCGGTGAGATTACCGTAAAACGAGAAGAATTGGACACAATAATTGCGTTGGAAAACAATGATTGGGAAGAAATTTATGAGTTTTTAAAACTGGAAAGAAGAGTTGCGAAAACCCACAGGAAAACGAATGAAACCGACATTGAAATAGAAATACATCTAGACGGAACCGGTAAGAGCGATATCAAAACCGGATTGGCATTTTTTGATCATATGTTGGACCAACTTGCCCGACACGGGCAAATGGACATTATGATAAGGGTCGATGGTGATCTCGAAGTTGATGAACATCATACTATCGAAGACACGGCTATAGCTCTTGGGGAAGTGTTTTACAATGCCTTGGGGAATAAACTAGGTATCGAGCGCTACGGTTTTTGTCTTCCTATGGACGACTGCTTGGCTCAGGTCGCCATAGATTTTGGTGGTCGCAACTGGTTAATATGGGAAGCAGATTTTAAGCGTGAAATGGTCGGCGATATGCCTACGGAAATGTTTTATCATTTCTTCAAATCATTTACGGACGGAGCCAAGGCAAACTTGAATATTAAAGCAGAGGGTAACAATGAGCACCATAAAATCGAGGCCATCTTTAAGGCGTTTGCGAAATCGATTAAGATGGCGGTAAAGCGTGATGTCGAAAAAATGGTACTCCCAAGCACTAAAGGAATGCTTTAATTTGCTTGAAATAAAACCTCAAAATGAAAATTGTAATAATAGACTACGGTGCGGGAAATATACAAAGCATCAAGTTTGCCATTAAACGCTTGGGGTACGAAGCTGTATTAAGCGATGATGCCCAAGAAATAGAAAACGCCGATAAAGTGATTTTTCCAGGAGTTGGCGAAGCAAGTAGTGCTATGAAAAAGTTGCGAAATAGTGGTCTTGATAAGCTTATACCAAATCTAAAACAGCCTGTTCTCGGAATTTGTTTGGGCATGCAATTGATGTGTAAGACTTCGGAAGAAGGAAATACCAAAGGCCTATGCATTTTCGATGTTGATGTAGTAAGATTTTCTGAAAATGTAAAAGTTCCCCAAATTGGATGGAATCAAATTTCAAGTTTGAAATCCGACTTATTTAAAGGTATAGCGGAAAAAGAACATATTTATTTAGTACACAGTTTCTATGCACCCTTAAGTGCAGAAACCATTGCGAAAGCCGAATACGATTTACCGTATAGCGCTGCATTGCAAATGAATAATTTCTATGGGACTCAGTTTCATCCTGAAAAGAGCAGTGAAGTTGGAGCGAGAATTCTGGAAAACTTTTTAGGAATTTAAACAACATGGGATTTTACATTTCAAAAGATAAAAATAAACTTGATGTAACCGCCATCCATCGCGCTATTAGCGAAGAATCCTACTGGGGTAGAGGTCGCAGTGTGGGAGAGGTTCAGACGACAATAGAAAATTCGCTGTGCTTTGGACTTTTTAACGAGATAAACGAACAGATTGGATTCGCCAGACTAGTTACAGATTACGTTTTCTTCGGTTATATCATGGATGTAATTATTTTGGATAAAAATTATAAAGGGATGGGATTGGGCAAAAAATTAATTTCTCATCTTTTGAAAGATGAGGTAATCAAAAATCTCAAAACCTTGGCCCTTAAAACCAAGGATGCCCATCAACTTTATGAACGATACGGATTCACTAAAATCGGGGATTCCGCTTTGTGGATGTCGATAGACAAACAAAACCTTTTATAATTCATTCGATGAGGATAATTCCTGCAATAGATATCATTGACGGTAAATGTGTTAGGCTCTCAAAAGGGGACTACGACACGAAAAAAATTTATAATGAAAACCCGTTGGAGGTAGCCAAAGGCTTTGAAGCCCATGGTATTGATTATTTGCATTTGGTCGATTTAGATGGTGCAAAGTCCAAACACATTGTCAACCATAAAATATTGGAGCAAATTGCATCCAAGACTACCTTGAAGATTGATTTTGGCGGGGGACTCAAATCCGATAACGATTTGCGAATTGCCTTTGAAAGCGGCGCCAAGCAAATAACAGGAGGAAGCATTGCGGTAAAAGATGCAGACACTTTCAAAGGTTGGATTGAAAAATATGGAGCCGATAAGATTATACTCGGGGCGGATGCTATGAATGAAAAAGTGGCAATCTCCGGATGGCAAGAAGAATCAAGTGAGGCATTGCTGCCCTTTATAAAATCGTATCAAGACAATGGGATTCAGTATGTAATATGCACAGATATCGCCAAGGATGGCATGTTAGAAGGACCGTCGTTCGATTTATATCGAAAAATATTGGATATCGTGCCAGGGCTAAATTTAATTGCATCCGGCGGAATATCAACCTTTAAAGAGCTTCCAAAACTGGCTGAAATCGGCTGTGAGGGAACCATCATTGGCAAGGCAATCTATGAAAACAGAATTAGCTTAAAACAGCTTGAATCCTTTATATTGGACAGCTATTAACTCTGTTTGCAAAGCATTCAGGGAACCTAGCGACAAAAAATAATCGGAAATACGTACACAATAGCAAATTATGCTGGCAAAAAGAATTATTCCCTGCCTTGATATAAAAGATGGCCGAACGGTAAAAGGCGTCAACTTCGTCGACTTACGCGATGCAGGTGATCCGGTCGAATTAGCAGAAATCTATAGTAAGGAAGGTGCTGATGAATTGGTCTTTCTTGATATTTCGGCTACTGAGCAAAAAAGAAAAACACTGGCGGAATTGGTATATCGTATTGCGGAAAAGGTGAACATTCCTTTTACAGTGGGTGGTGGAATTTCTTCCATCGAAGACGTAGATATTTTGCTACAGAACGGTGCCGATAAGGTTTCAATCAATTCCTCGGCAGTCAAAAATCCGCAATTGATAAATGACTTAGCGGCAAAATTTGGCTCGCAGTGTATCGTTGTTGCCATTGATGCAAAACAAATTGATGGGGAATGGATCGTTCATCTTGTCGGCGGAAAAGTACCCACGGAAAGAAAACTCTTCGAATGGGCCAAAGAAGTTGAAGAGCGAGGAGCCGGGGAAATCCTTTTTACCTCTATGGATCATGATGGCACAAAAGGAGGTTTTGCCAATGAGGCATTGGCACGTTTGTCTACCGAACTCAATATACCGATCATAGCCTCTGGTGGTGCAGGAAATTTGCAGCATTTTACCGACACTTTCACTCTTGGAAAAGCCGATGCAGCTTTAGCTGCCAGTGTCTTTCACTTCAAGGAGATTGGTATTACCGAATTAAAGGAAAAATTAAAGGAAAACGGAATTCCTGTTAGATTATAAAATTATATTAGAAAACATTTAAGAGCTTCTATACACCGACCTCCCAAAAATGGAGGGCCGTAGAAGCTAAATTGTCACCCTGATAATAATAAAATCTTTGGCGGACCGAAATATCTTGTATACTAGTAGAATGATTGAATCATGCATAATATGAAAGTAGATTTTAGTAAAAGTGAACAGGGCCTGGTACCAGCTATAATCCAGGATGCAACCACTAAAAATGTTCTGATGCTCGGTTACATGAACGAGGCGGCCTTGGTGAAAACGCAAGAAACGAAGAAAGTTACTTTTTTCAGCCGCTCAAAAAAGCGATTATGGACAAAAGGGGAGGAGAGTGGTAATTTTTTGAATCTTGTCGATATTAAGATCGACTGTGATAATGATACTTTACTGGTTTCCGTGCTTCCTGAAGGCCCAACTTGTCACACCGGCAGCGATACTTGTTGGTCTGAACAAAATACTTCTAATTTCGGATTTCTGTCACAATTAGAAGACGTTATCGAGCAGCGACGCACCACTTCCGACGCTAGCAAATCCTATGTTGCCTCATTATTTCAAAAAGGCATCAACAAAATCGCCCAGAAAGTGGGGGAAGAAGCCATAGAAACTGTTATAGAGGCCAAAGATGATAATGATGAATTATTTTTGTACGAAAGTGCTGATTTACTTTTTCATTATTTGATTTTACTACAGGCCAAAGGCTTTACTTTGAAGGATATTGAAGCGGAACTTAAGAAAAGGCATAAGTAATCTTTATCCATTATGTAATCCTTTTACAGCGTACTGAAGAACGCGTAATACGCTGATTTTATTTGTACTAAAATAGAACTAGCGCTATGGATTCTGTTTTACAATTTTATATAGCGTATCAGATATTTCATAGACATTACCATGCTTTTGGTTGGTCAAAATCGCGATGGTAATATCGTTTTCTTTAAATCTTCGAACTATACATTCGTAATTTCCAGATGAACCATGATGGGTATGCTCGATAAACCGATCATTTATCCATTCACCGAAACCAAGTGGCGCTTGTATATTGCTACCGACCTTAGCCCACTCTGAAAGTAATTGTACTGCGGCTTTATCGATTATTGTAAATGCAGCCAATTGTTCGAACCAAATGGCCATATCACGGGCAGTTGAACTTAATAGAAGACTTTCAACGGCAATTTTATAATTGTCTTCCTTAAAATCAGTATCGAATGGGATAGCCATTAACGACCTATCGATGTAAGGATATTGATTTTTAAAGACACTACCATTTAGTTTTAAAGGTTCAAATAGGGCATTTTGCACATAATCATAGAAATTCGACCCCGTTACTTGCTCTATAATTTTTATCAGTAAAATAGGATTACTATTTGAATATAGATAATCTGAGCCAGGTTCAAATTCAAGGTTCTTGATATGTTTAATTTCATCAAGAATATGGGATTCGGTAATATTTATTCCGTTGGCGAAGTATTCGGTCCACCCAATTTTTGGCAATCCACTAGTGTACTGCAATAAATTTTTAATAGAAACTTTTCTTGACCATTCCGGTAGATCAGAAAGATATTTAGAAACGCTATCCTCTAAATCAATTAAGTCCTTTTCCTTCAACTGCATGATGGCCACTGCAGGAAATTCTTTATATATTGAACCGATGTTAAACCGATAATCTTTGTTCAGCTTCGTAGTTTTTGATCCGTCAGTATATCCGAATGATTTTTCAAAAATTATTTTCTTCTTTTTGGTTACTAGAACATTGCCATTTAATTTGCCATCTTCATGGAGTTCAGTCAAATAGGTATCCATATTAGTATACGCCTGGCAACCAAAAATTGATACACAAAAATGTAAAGTCAGCAACTGAATAACGATTTTAATCATTTTGATTGATTTGAATGATGATTATTTTTATAAAGACGAAACAATTTTTCATTTGTTACGGTAAGGGAATTACATAGATAAGGCCACTTTACTATTATATTTTTTCAATAGAATGGCATACAACTGGTTGTAGGGATTTGTTCTTTTATTTTGTTTCATTCCTACCATTATTCTTAATTTTAGACCTTTAAAAAATTGAAACAGTCGCCATGAGTTCAAAAAGTGATAATCTAAAGAATAGCGGACAAGAGCACGCCGATAACACTTCTGAAAATATAGGGCCAAGTGCCTTTGACCGATCGCAGATTAGCATGAATTTTGGGCAAGAAGAAGAGGATTATCCAATGACCGAGGAAGAATTTAAGGCGATGGCAGAAGCCGAGATGAAAAATAGGGCAGAAGAAGGCCGAAGACTTCGCGAGGAAATGGAAGCCCGAAAAAGGTTGGAAGAAGAGCAACAATCGCTAAGTGATACTAGTGTAAAAATAGAAGAGGAGCATAGATTAAAAAAAGAAGTCGAAGCTTTAGAACTTAGAATAGAGGAGGATGCAAAAATTAAGGAAAAGATTGAAGCGCAAGAGATACGTCTAGAAGAAGAGAAACGTTTAAAAGACGAAGAACGTTTGCGGGAAGTTAGGCGATTAGAGGAGGTGCGGGCCAAAAGAGAAATAGAGCAAAAAGATAGGAAAAAGATGGCGGTTGCCTTAAAGGCGAGGGATGAAGAATGGAGAAAATTTAAGGAAGATACAGATTTACGAGAAAAACAAGAAACTCTAGAACATCATGAAATTGCCGCTCAAGCTAAAGAAGATAGTAACAAAACAGTGCCAATTAAGACAACAAATTCTAAGCGAAAAGCACTCATCTTAGTTTTTATGGTCGCCATAGCAATTGTAGGAATATGGATTTTTTCGGAATTTAATTCAGGTGCTACAGAAGACACTCCTTTTTACCCTACAAACAAATCTACAGGGGTTGACGAGCCCGCTGCTGAAATAGAACCCGGCGCAACGCAAAAACAATCCATTTCGGAGGAAACAAATGCTTTGCCCGAAAACAATATTGGTGAGGATAGCCAGGGAGGTGTTGATACTAATAGTAGTAGTCCATCAACGGAGGAACAAAATTCAAGTACGTCTTCTTCCGATGTTTTGGTAGGAAGCAGCATGGGTGATGGCATAATTTTCAAAACTGACACTTCGGGTAAATCCGGAACAATGGCGTATGCCAGAGATGTGGAGCCGATGACTTGGGATAATGCCTTAACTATTAATCAACAATTGGGCGAAGGGTGGCGATTGCCAACTATGGAAGAACTAAGGGAGATGTATGCGACGATAGGCCCTGGGGCAAGCAATAGCGGTCAATTTGGTGATGATTTGTATTGGAGTAATCAATCTTATGACGAAAATCAAGCTAGGTTGGTGCGCTTTAGCGATGGTGATACCTCTTTTCATTACAACAAAACTGCCGAGCATCGGAAATTTAATGTAAGGGCAGTAAAGGATTTTAGCCAACCCTAGAGCTTTAAGAAAATGACCTGCATATAGTAGCGTTTTGCAAGTTTGATCTTCTTTTGTGCTGCTTATAATTAGTCAGTATTTTGGCTAACCTACTGTAGCGCAAGGCTGATTTTAATACGACGTAAAATGCTATTGTCGGTTCGTAAAATCTTGCCTAGATTTTAGTTAAAATCGGGTTTATATTTTTTTAATATAGCCAAGTTCTGATTTCTTACCTTCTTTACATCGGTAGGTCTTATGCGCTGAATTTTTTAACGTAGGGAGAAATAGGAAAAATATCCAAGGCAATATGATTTTTGCGGATTTGATGCCTATGGTTGGGATTTATTCAAAATCGGTAAATTTTAAAATGTTGAAGACTCTTTTTTGTGGTAATTTACAGTAGCACAGTAACTGTATTAGCGGTGAAGTTCAAAATTCCTGAACGCTTTGATTTTCGGTTTCGCCAATGCTTTTCTTTAAAATAATGATAGTTTTAGATATACGATTAGCTTAGGTTTTAATGCAGACTAAAAGCGAATCCTAGGCGATAATAATTCTTTTTTATTTCAATTGAATAAAATATTTTAATTAACGCAATCTTGATTTCACCTTGCAGATTTACAGAATATCTACGGTTCTAACGCTCACCACCAAACCACAAAAAATTTCTCTAATTCCGTTTCAGATTTTCGCATCCAGACCATGGGGGCATTTTCTTGTATCATCCGTACATTAAGATCCATCATAACCTCGTAGTGCGATTGCCAGTTAACATCAAGACGTGGTGATTCGACCCATTCGTGTTTATAAGGAATATAAAATTCAAATCCTTGGAAATCTCGACTATTGAAGGCGTTGAATTTCAGCCAAAAACCTTGAATACAGCGTTTATTCAAAGGTCGTATATGAACCTTGGACTCTTCGTAGGGGCGGAATAGTTGAGCCTTAAAACAACATTCATGTTCTATTTCTTCATGATGTATTCCCTCATTTTTTAGAGCACGACTTCCTTCTTCGGTGTGTAACAGTTGGAATTGCCGCTGTTTAATTTTTTCCATTTTAGTGAAAAACATATCGCGGCGATTGGGACCTATCAATTGGTGGATAGGTTCGGAAATGCTGGTATCGATGATGTAGAATTTATAGGTCAGTTCTATATGTAATAGACGTTTGGATTTGATGTCCTGCAAAATAAAATCAATTTCCCCTATCGTGCGCTTATCCTTTTTAATCGG
This sequence comes from Pricia antarctica, assembly GCA_011050085.1. Taxonomy (GTDB): domain Bacteria; phylum Bacteroidota; class Bacteroidia; order Flavobacteriales; family Flavobacteriaceae; genus Pricia; species Pricia antarctica_A. The sequence goes on from DRGL01000065.1 coordinate 12,276, forward strand.
CAGATTGTATATGAGGATATTGTATTGTGCTGAGGCTACAACCAGTTGATGGAAGACATGCTCCATGCGATGGCCCAAACGCAAACGCTCAGGAATGGTAGTAGGTATAAAGTCGGACATATTCACTTCCGGAAAATGGAACTGGCGAATTCCGAATTGTTCGTTTGTCCATAATGCTTCCGTAGTAAGAAAACCAATAAACTGATTTTTAGCCATTGACCAAAAGATTATACATACGAAGTTACTTGAAATCTAAATATTGACACCTATTACCGACAAACACTATCGTATATGGCTATTTTCAATCGTTAACGTTTCTTAAAAAATAAGGCAATCAATTCGAAAAGCTTTAATTTTATATCATGGCTATGAATACAAGAAAAGGATTCCGCTTTGCTACCTATAAAGCAGAAGATATTACTCCGTTTGAAAAACTTTTTGATATTTTTCAAGAATTAATCACCCATACATCGGGCGATTTTGATGAAGCTATCGAATGGTTGCGAGAGTTAGACAAAGAATACGAACTCACTGATGATGAGTATACCATCGACGACTTTATCGAAGACTTGAAGGCCAAAGGCTATATTCAAGAAGAATTCGAAGATGGTGGCGGTGAAATGGGTGAAGATGGCGAAGAAGGTGAGGGTGGTGGTAAAGGAAATATCTCCATCACCGCGAAAATGGAACGTATCATCCGCCAACGTGCCCTAGATCAGATTTTTGGAAAGCTTAAGCGAAGCGGAGCCGGAAATCATAAGACCGGAAAATCGGGACAAGGCGATGAACATACCGGAGATTTAAGGGAATACCGCTACGGCGACGGCCTTGAGCACATTTCGATGACCGAAAGCCTGAAAAATGCACAAGTCAATAATGGCATCGGTAGTTTTAACCTTACCGAAGAGGATTTGGTGGTCGAAGACACCCAATATAAAGCTCAAATGAGTACCGTGCTGATGATTGATATCAGCCATAGTATGATTCTTTATGGCGAGGATCGAATCACGCCCGCTAAAAAAGTGGCTATGGCATTGGCTGAACTGATAACCACAAGATACCCAAAAGACACCTTAGATATTCTGGTGTTTGGGAACGATGCTTGGCCCATTCCTATTAAAGATTTGCCCTACCTCAAAGTCGGCCCTTACCACACTAATACGGTTGCAGGGTTGCAGTTGG
>DRGL01000066.1 GCA_011050085.1 Pricia antarctica
ATTGACCTTTCTGAACACAGAACAATGGTTTCGTTGTTTTTTTTGATTTTCCCCAGTAGGGCCACCGCGACTTTTTCAGCTTCTCGGTTTAAAGTTTCATAGGATATAGATACATCCTCAAAGGTCAATGCCGTTTTATCCGGTTGGGTTTTGGCTACATGCTCGATGGCTTTGTGGATACCCACAAAGGAGGCTATGTGATTTTCTACCTTTTGCGGATTATCAAGAAATATCGCTTTCTCGCTAGCGGTCAACATAGTGATATCCGCTATTTTTTGGTCAGGAGTGGTGGTTATAGTTTCTAGCAATAGCCTTAGATGCTCCTGAAGTTGTATTATGGTCGATTCTTCAAACAAATCGGTTGCATATTCAAATCCTGTAGAAAGCAACCCATCTTCATTGCCTACGAACAAGGTAAGATCGAATTTGGAAACACCCGGGTTGAAAAACGAATGTGACAGTTCCAATCCTGGTCCGAAAGAAGGCGTATTTTTGACGGAATGGTAAATGAACATCACACGAAAAAACGGATTCACACTCAAAGAGCGCTTTGGACTAAGGGCTTTGACTAAGGCCTCGAACGGAATATCCGTATTTGAAAAGGCTTCCAATACCGTCGTTCTCACCTGCTTGACAAGGTTTGAAAAAGTCATTTCCGAAAGAACTGAAGTCCTTAACACGACAGTTTCATCGAAAAATCCCATGATATTCTCAAGGGCGGTATCTTTTCGAAGGGAAATAGGAGAACCGACCAAAATATCCTTTTGATTGCTATATTTATGAAGCAAAATATAGTACACCGAAAGTAAAAAAACATACGGGGTAGTTTCCATCTTTTTTGAAAGATCCAATACCCGTTTAGAAAGCGTACTTGAAAATTTCGTTCTGTAGGAAGTTCCTTTATAGGAGGGATTTGCCGGCAGAGAGTAGTCGGTAGGTAAGGTCAATAATGGAATCTCCCCACCCAGTTTTTTTGTCCAATATGCCATTTGAATCGCATCCAACTCCCGATTTTTCCTCCAATAGGCATAATCGGCAAATTGTAAACGATTTTCTTCTTTTTTCTCAATTTCAAAATCGGTACTGTACGCCAAATAATGCGCGGCAAGCTCCTTTAAAAAGAGGTCCATGGACCACTTATCAAAAATGATATGGTGCATGGTCAGTAAAAAGACATGCTCATCATTATTTAATTTTACCAGCGTGGTTCGTATGAGTGGGAATTCATTCAGGTTAAAATGCCTACGGGCATCTGATAATAGTAAATCTAGCTTTTGCTTCTCTTGATCAACTTTGGGCATACCACTCAGATCGAATCGCTTCAAATCCACCTTCGATGATTCGTCCGTAACCTGAATGGGTCGCCCATCTTCATAGGGGTAATAGGCCCTCAAAATGGGGTTTTCCTCAAAAACACTTTGCAAACTATGTTCGAAGGCCGCTTCGTTTAATTCCCCTTTAAATATAAAGCTTTCGGCATAATTATATACCGGATTTTCAGGCAGTAAGCGTTGTAGGAACCAAAGTCTTTGCTGCCCGCTAGACAAAGGAATGGTAGCACCAACGGGTGCTTTGGAAATACGTGAATCGCCTACTGTCTTTTTGTCCCTATTTTTCCATGTAGCTAAAAGGGAACGGGAGTTAGTTTCGTTTTTCAAAAGCAATGTTTCTTTTCTTTACAAAATTTTTAGACCAAACCGAAGAATCTGACAATGGGATAAATTTTTCCATTAAGGTACTCGTCAAAAGGCATGTCAATATCAAAGGCACGTTCTATTAACCAGTATAACGAAATGACTATGAGCAGGGCTGAAAGCCAAACTAACAGTTTCGGATATAACTTTGATTTTCTAATAACATAAAGCAACGGAAATATTAAGAGGATAATAACTACCTGCCCCAATTCAACGCCAATATTAAAGCCCAATAAAGACAAGGAAAGATTTTCACCCTTGAAGCCTAATTCTGAAAGTACCGTAGCAAAACCGAATCCGTGGAACAAGCCAAAAATGAAGGCAATCGCCCACTCCTTGCCCATGAAAATCGGTTTGATATTATGATAGGCGGCCAAACCTATCGAAAAGGCAATAATGGATTCGACCCACCTTGAAGGCAGATTGATTATACCCAACGAGGCTAGGCTCAGGGTTATGGTATGGGCAATTGTAAAAAAGGTGACTATCTTTAGGATATACCAAAAAGCAGGTTTGAATTCCCCTACCGCTATCCATTTCCATCTCGAGGATTTTGTTGCTACGGCTTGATTGTTACCGATATCGAGCATTACTTTTTCCCGTCGAACAACGGAAGGAAGAATCAGGGCAAGTAAGAATAATATATGATCAATGCCTATCCAGATATGCCATGCTCCTTGTTTCATCATGGCCATGAAGCCTTTCCAAACAGAAGTATCGGTTAAGTCCAAGGTTTTGGTCTTCTGTCCGGGAGTAAAATCCAAAGCCATAATTTTCTCGTTGTTGATAAGTCCCGCTTTCCAATTGTATTCCATGCCCAAGGCATTGGTTTGTAAGGGATTCTCATCAAAAAAAACGGAATAAGTCACCTCCAGCTCATCCGGAAGTTGTACGATATTGTCAAGCTTAAAGTGTATGGCAACAAATGAACCGAAATCTATATTTAAGATACTGATTTCATCCGTGAAAATAATATTATGTTTTCCATAGACCGATGAAAATGCGCTATGCGCCAAGAGATATTTCTGTATTTTTTCACTATAAACAGCGACCTCTTCCACCGAGGGGTGTTTTCCTAAATCAATTCCCAAATATTTGTCCAGTTCACTAGCCATAATCTCAAAACGCCCGTCAATCCCGGCAGTTTCATATACCCTCAAGTAGATAAGGCTTCGGTCAGGCCTATGCGCGTTCATCGCAAATGGCAAGAGAAGAAAAAGGATAAAAACGAATTGAACGATATTTTTGTTCATAAAGGGTGAATTTGATTTAACAGGTAGCAAGAAGAGTTTTATGACTTTAAAAAAACTTAAACTAGCATCCTTATATTTGTTGACAATTCTGTTTAAGTATTTTCATTGATTATTAAACGTTCGAAAATTGTGTCGGAGCATATTTATTAAGTAATTTTCAATAATATGTTTATATCTGGATACTTCAGCAAAGTGAATTTCCGTTATAAATATGATACTATTTTAGATATAATAGTACGTTGTTACCCTTTTTTTCGATGTAAGGTGCTATCAAAGGTTAACCTACCATCGAACAATTTGAAAAACTTTAATTCTAGGATTACCTTTATACCCTTAAAACTTACAGTAAAGTTCAGGAGTACAATGATAGATAAAAGCAGTTTTACGTATAATTCCAAATCTAATGTATGATCTACAACCTGGCACAATTACTTGAACGAACTGCCGGGCGTTTCCCCGAAAAGGAAGCCTTTACATGTTTGAACGATTCCTTAACCTATGCTGAGCTAGACCAGAAGGCAAATCAATTGGCATCCTACCTTGTCGAAAACGGAGTGCGAAGGGGCGATCGTATAGGTATTTTCATGAACCGTTGTTTGGATACTGCAGTGGCTGTTTATGGTATACTTAAATCAGGTGGGGCATTTGTAGCCTTGGATTCATTCCTTCCTGTGAATCGAATACTCATGATTTTAGAGGATTGTGATATAAAACACATTGTAAGCACACCTTCACAATCCAGAAAATTAAAGGCAATTTCAGATGCGGCACCTATTATTAAATCTATAATTGGACTATCAAACGAATTTGATACCGTGACCGTTTCTTGGGCCTCCATTTTTTCAAGGTCCTTAAATTCATTCAGTCCCCCCAAAATTTTGGAACTGGACCTGGCTTCCATTCTCTATACCTCGGGATCAACCGGAATACCAAAGGGAATAATGCATTCCCACCACAACATTTTAGGTTTGGCCAGACTCGAGGCCGAGCTGCACAATTCCGATGAACATGATCGAATCGGAAATTTTGCACCTTTGCATTTTGACCAGTCCCTTTTCGGCTATTTTTCAGGACCCTTAGTTGGAGCGACAACAGTCATTTTCCCCGATTCCTATGTCAAATTACCCGCAAGTCTATCGGCTTTGGTGGCCAAGGAAAAAATTACACTTTGGTTTTCGGTACCGTTAATACTATTACAGGTTTTAGAACAGGGTGACATCGAAAATAAAGATTTCAGCGCCCTAAGATTAGTTCGGTTCGGCGGCGAAGTGTTTCCCGTAAAACAGTTGAGAGCATTGATGATGAAATGGCCGCATGTCAAATTCATTAATTCATATGGACCGTCGGAACTTTTCAGATGTACATACTACGTACTTAAAGAGCCGCCTAAAACGGACGACCCGATTCCGTTGGGAACCGTTTGGGGCAACACGGAATACAAAATTTTGGACGAGCACGATGGGGAGGTAGCCATAGGAGAGCCGGGAGAACTTGTAGTAAGAACAGCCATCCTGATGATGGGGTATTGGAACGATATCGAACGAACCCAAAAATCTTTTTTTAAGATTAAGAAGGCAACTGGGTACGACCATGTTTATTATCGAACCGGCGACATGGTCCGAGAAAACACTCAAAAAGAACTATTTTTTCTGGGTAGAAACGACAGGCAAATAAAACTACGAGGCTATCGCATAGAACTTGATGAAATAGAGGCGGTTCTCTTAACAAACAACGCCGTAAAAGCAGCAGCCGTAATAATGATGCAGAAAGATGCAGATAGTCGAACCCTAGAAGCCGTTGTAAACCTTGAAGATACCATGGAATATAGTACCGAAGACCTTATACGTTATTGTAAAGACAGGCTTCCACCCTATTCTGTTCCAGAAAGAATTACTATCCTAAAGGATTTACCAAGAACAGCCACAGGAAAAATTGACCGTCCCCAAATCATCAAATCACTTGAAACCACTAGCTTATGAACGATAGGATTATCAGTTATATCATCTCCGAAATATCAATAGAACCTTTTGATACTATTGGTTTGGATGAAGATTTATTAGGAAGCGGCATCGTGGATTCGTTGGGGATGATGAAGCTTGTCTTATTTCTTGAAAATGAATTCATAGTAAAAATACCCCCTGAGGATATGACCGTCGAGAATTTCGGCAACGTGCAAAATATTTCAGCATATCTATCTCATAAATTAGACTAAAAAAAATTCATGAAATTAAAGCTAACAGCTGGTCAGATGTCTTTGTGGACGGGTCAAAAAATGAATCCAGACGTGCCACTATACAATACGGCCTGCTCATATGATATTTTAGGTCAAATCAATATAGGGCTATTCGAAAAAGCATTTCAACAACTCTTGGACACAACGGATGCCTTTCAAATTCAGTTTTGGGAGGAAGACGGCATTCCATTTCAGTCCGTGCAAGAATTGCTGGATTTTGAGCTGGAAGTTATCGATTTTTCAGAAATTTCCAATGAAGAAATTTCCGAATGGTTGCTGTTGCGCAGCCAGCGAAAATTGGACCTATCCCATAAAGTTTTTGATACCGCCCTACTTAAAATCTCGGCAAATAGATACATCTGGTACCTTAACATGCATCACTTGGTCACCGATGGGGTTTCAAGAAAAATCGTGTTCAAAAGAATGGCCGGCCTATATGCAGACCTGCTAACGAATCCGATGACCGGACCTACTGTTAAAAGTTCGAGCTACTTGGACTATGTCTCATCTGAACTCAAACGGAACGCTATCCAACATGAAAAAAAACAGACTGGGATTGCAGTAAGCAATACATCGGAGTTACCGTCTTTTTATGGTGTTAAACGCAGCACACGAGTTACCAAGGCAACTCGGGTTCCCATTTCTTTGGGTGCGGAACGTTCCGACAAATTAAAACGCCTTTTAAAACATCCTGATATCAGGGGATTTACCGAACAGCAAACCCTGTTTACAACTTTGTCCGGTCTGCTATTCATTTATATGTACAGGGTCAGTGGCCAAAAAGACTTGGCCTTGGGCGCGCTACTTCATAATCGGGTGTCGAGAAGGTTTCATGATACCGTAGGCTATTTTCTTGAAATCTATCCTTTGACTTCCGAAATAGGAGAAAAAGATACCTTTCGCACGCTTTTGCAACGCGTCAAGTTCGAAAATAATCAGAGTCTTAAAAATGCCTTACAAGATTCATCCGACAAAGAGACTAATAGCGCTTTTAATGTGGTACTGAATTTTATTCATAACAGTTTTCCGGATTTTAATGGCTACAAAACCACTTCAGAATGGATATATACTGGGCATATTGATAGCAACCATCACCTTCGATGTCATGTATTGGATTACGATTCAAATGCGGAAATCCGACTCTCTTTTGATTTGAACAACGGCGTATTCAGTGATGAATTGATACAAAAAGTGCCGCATCATTTTCTAAAGCTAATGGACGCCATGTTGGCCGATATGGATTCGCCTATCGAAAAACCAAGTTTACTGACATCGGAAGAAAGGCAACTATTTTTGAAAGAGGACAATGCTTCAAATGAATCCTTAAATAGTATCGTTGCCCGGTTTGAAAACAACGCGAAAGAGCATCCAAATGCGGTGGCATTACAACACAACGACAAAACCTATACCTACGCCGGTCTAAATAAAAAAGCCAATCAATTGGCCCATTACCTGCAGAGAAAAGGAATAGGTAAAGAGGATAAAGTAGCTCTTTATTTTAAAAGAAGTTCCGAATATGTTATAAGTGTTTTAGCGGTCTTAAAAACGGGCGCCGCGTTTATTCCAATCGCATCCGATCAAGCTTCGGACCGTATCGCCTACATGCTTACTGATGCGGAATGTTCCCTGCTTCTGAAGGAAAGTGGTTTAGGGCAAAAACTTGATCTTGATGGTGTTGAAACCCTAACACTATCCGAGGAGAAAAATACGCTTTTGACGGAAGAAACCTCTAATTTAGGCTTGGATGAAAATCCTGAGGACCTCGCCTACATACTATACACATCCGGAAGTACAGGCCGCCCCAAAGGAGTTTTAATAACACATGCCTCAATTTCGAATTACTTGGATTGGGCCGTAAATCGATATCAGATTGATCAATGGTCGGTATTCCCATTGTTCACTTCCATTGGTTTTGATTTAACGCTGACATCCACATTTTTACCACTTATAAAAGGTGGACGTATCATCGTCTATGAAGAAAATCAAACTGGGCCAGATTTAGCACTTTTGCAAGTGGTCGAAGATAATTTGGTAAATGTGATTAAGCTGACCCCATCTCATTTAGCCCTTCTTCAAGGACGAAATTTAAGTGCGTCCCATGTAAAAACAATGATTGTTGGCGGAGAAGATTTTAAGGTGCCCCTCGCAAAATCAATAACGTCACATTTTTCAAACGATTTGAAAATCTTTAACGAATATGGTCCTACAGAAGCGACCGTGGGCTGTATCGTCAGCGAGTTCAATGTCCACGAACACACCGGAGCGTCGGTACCTATCGGCAAACCTATTGTAAACATGCAGGCCTATGTTTTAGATAACCACTTAAACCTTGTGCCAAAAGGCGTAATCGGCGAACTTTATTTAAGCGGAACAGGATTGGCGAAAGGCTATTCCAATGCTGGCGAAATGACGTCATCCAAATTCGTGGACAATCCGTTTTCCAAAAACTCAAAAATGTACCGCACCGGGGATTTGGTTCGCATAAACGCTAATGATGATTTTGAGTACCTCGGGCGAATCGATGAGCAGGTAAAACTTCGTGGACATCGCATCGAATTATCAGATATCGAAGCTAACCTTGCCACCCATCCTGATATAGAAAATTGTGCGGTAGTGCTAGTGGAAGATAAAAAGTCAATTCCTGAAAATGAAGTTGTCAATTGTATCTCTTGCGGACTGCCCTCCAACTATCCGGAAATTGAATTCAACGAAAATGGTGTGTGTCAACTATGTACCTCTTTCTCAACATATGAGGATAAAGTAAAACGCTATTTCAAGAACGATGAAGAACTGGTAAGGATATTAACCTCTAAGCGGGGCGAAAGTCCGAAGTACGATTGTATTTCCCTTTTGAGTGGCGGTAAGGACAGTACCTATGTACTGGCAAGGTTGGTAAATATGGGGCTGAACGTTTTGGCCTTTACGATGGACAACGGTTACATTTCCGATCAGGCCAAAGCCAATGTTGACCGTATCGTAACTAAATTGGGCGTCGATCACGTATACGGCGAAACCCCGCATATGAACGAAATCTTTGTCGACAGTTTACATCGACATCATAACGTTTGCAACGGCTGTTTCAAGACAATATATACATTGAGTACTCAAATTGCTCTGGAAAAGGAGATTCCCTTTATCGTAACTGGACTTTCAAGAGGGCAGTTTTTTGAGACCCGCTTGACCGAAGAACTTTTTTGGGACGATAGGATGGATACTACCAAGATTGACGATACGATTCTTGAAGCACGAAAACTTTATCACCGCGAATCGGATGCCGTTAAAAAACTATTGGACGTATCCGCTTTTGAAGACGATGCTGTTTTCGAAAAGGTTCAATTCGTTGATTTCTATCGGTATAGCGATGTAAGCCTTGAAGAGATGTTATTATTTCTAAAGGATAAAATAGGATGGGTAAGGCCCACCGATACTGGTCGTTCGACCAACTGCCTCATAAATCAAGTCGGCATATACGTACACAAGAAGGAAGAGGGATATAGTAATTATGCTTTTCCGTACAGCTGGGACGTTCGATTGGGTCACAAGACACGAAACGAAAGCTTGGAAGAGATTAACGAATATATCGACGAAACCGAGGTTAAGCGCATCATGGGCGAAATTGGATATGAACGCTCGGAAAGGGATGCATTGGGAGACCAAAAATTAGTGGCTTATTTTACTGGTAACAAGGAAGTCTCGGTGCAAGAGCTTAAGGAATTTCTATCTAACAGATTACCTAATTATATGGTGCCTACCCTATTTAGGCCTTTAGACGAAATACCCTTGACCAAAAATGGAAAGGTAGACAAGAAGTCGCTCCAGAAACTAAACAGTGCCCAATTGGCCATGGATACGCCTTATACCGCACCTAGAAATGAAATCGAAGAATTATTGGCGGATATTTGGAAAGAAGTCTTGCAATTGAAAAAAATAGGGGTTCACGATGATTTTTTAGCTTTAGGCGGACATTCATTGGCCGCTATTCGGGTAACGGCACGAATTAACGAAGAAATAGAGGTAGACTTTCCACTGAACAAAGTGTTTGAATTCACCACCATTGCTTCGTATGCCCGTTTTATTGAGGAGACTTTGACCGAATTATTAGAAAATAGCTAAACTGCAAATTGAAGTTAATTACTGTACAGTGCAATTTTTCAATGCAATCGGTGTTCAGTATAGAGTTTCAGATGAAAGAAGGAATACTAAAAGGCTTGAAGCCATTTATAATAAAGTACATGGCCTTGCTTATGGGCATATGTTATTTGGCCAACCCGATGCACGAGCAAATCAGTAGCGTATTCCATGAAATTTCGCACATTTTCCAATATCCCGAAAACGTGATAGCCCATGAAGAGCAGAACTACGTTGACCACCCGAAACACCAAAACGGACATCACCATTTGGCGACCTCGAATCATCAACATATACTTATCGATTTGATTGATTCTGTTTTTAACGGTTCTGATGAGCAAAATTCAGATGAGGAGACGACTCCCGTTCTTGTAAAATATGATAAGCATATCAGCTCGCAATACACCATATTACCGAAAAAATTTCCACAAATTATATCCTACAATGTATTTTGGATAGCGCAAAAATCTAAAAAAGGTTTTTCGAATCTTCCAAAAGAACCTCCTCAAAAGCAATCCGCTTAGACGAAATACGTCCTATAAAAATTTATGATTCTACGAAACCTTCCGGAAATCTTCTTTCCTAGACGGACGTTTCAGTATGGATTCCATTGAATAAAAATATTAATATGAAAAATTTTATATTCCTGTTATTACTAATAATAACATCTGGCAGTCTTTATGCCCATGAAATCAGCGGTACCGTAAGTTCTGAAGATAACAAAGCGCTTGAAGGGGTCGGCGTATATAACAAAACAACAGGTGCCTACACCTACACCAACGTTTCGGGCTACTTCGAGCTCGATGATATTTCCGCAGGCGACATTATTCGATTCTACAGTCTCGGATTTAAGACCCAACAGTTTACTGTAGAAGAAAGTCAGCTCGATGGCGTAGTCAATATTACGATGATCGAATCGGCTGTATCTCTAGACCAAGTTGTCTTAGTATCAAAGGTAAATGCCCTGAGCAATTTTGTCAATGTTGATATCAAGACCAGCCCTGTAAAATCTTCGCAAGAGATTTTGCGTAAGGTACCAGGGCTTATCATCGGCCAGCATGCCGGTGGCGGAAAAGCAGAACAGATATTTCTGCGTGGTTTCGATATCGACCACGGTACCGATATTGCAATCAATGTCGATGGTATGCCCGTTAATATGGTATCCCATGCACATGGACAAGGGTATGCCGATATGCACTTCATAATTCCCGAGACCATAGACAAAATCGACTTTGGAAAAGGTCCGTATTATGCCCAAAAGGGAAATTTTAATACCGCAGGCTATATCGACTTAAAGCTTCGTAAACAGATCGATCAAAATACGGTTTCAGTAGAAGCAGGTCAATTCAACACCCTTCGTACCACTGGGATGTTCAAGATTGCCGAAAGTGATTATAGTAATGCCTACGTAGCTTCAGAGCTTGTACTTACGGACGGCGCCTTTCAATCACCTCAGAATTTTAATCGCATCAATTTGATGGGACGATACAATTACAGCAACCGCGAAGACCAAGACCTTACCCTTACCATGTCTCATTTTCAAAGTAAATGGGACGCATCGGGTCAGATACCCCAACGCGCCGTTGACCAGGGTCTGATTGGAAGATTTGGAGCCATTGATGATACAGAAGGCGGTAAAACGAGTCGTTCGAACTTTCTGGTGAACCATATCAATCAGGTCGATGAACATTCAACGGTACGCTCGAAAGCTTATATCTCAAAGTATGATTTCGAATTGTTCTCGAACTTTACTTTCTTTTTGGAAGACCCTGTAAATGGTGACCAAATTAGGCAATTTGAAGACCGTACGATTATTGGCGCCGAAACGGCATACCAAAATTACGTTCACATAGGGGACCATGATTCACAGCTAAAATATGAAGCGGGCATTGGTTTCCGGTACGACGATGTTAACAATGTACAGCTTTCACGTACGGCAAACCGTCAGACTCTATTAGAACGCTTAGCCAATGGAAATGTGGACGAGGTCAACGGATATGGTTTTTTTGACGTAACCTATAAAAGAAACAAATGGACTATCAATCCTGGGTTACGCTTAGATTATTTCAAATTCGACTATGTTAATCTACTAACTGAAACCTATGATTCACAAAGTCAGGATAAACTGTTTTTAGGGCCTAAACTGAACGTCCTCTACGCCCCAACGGCATCCGTTCAGCTGTTTGCTAAATCCGGAATCGGTTTCCACTCGAACGATACTAGGGTCGTTATTGCGGATACAGGTGAAGACATTTTACCCTTAGCCTTTGGTGCCGATGTGGGTACGATTTTAAAACCATCCGACAAGTTAGCCGTTAATGCCGCATTATGGACACTCTATTTGCAACAGGAATTTGTGTATGTTGGTGATGCCGGTATCGTTGAGCCTAGTGGAAAAACCCGACGCTATGGTGTCGATTTTGGTCTACGTTATCAACTGACCGATGGACTGTACCTCAATGGTGATGTCAATTATACCCATGCCCGTAGTACCGAAGATCCAGAGGGTGAAAATTTAATTCCTCTAGCGCCTGACTTGACCTCAACTGCGGGACTATCTTTCAGGGATATCCATAATTTTTCGGGAGGAATCAGTTATCGTTTTGTTGACGACCGACCTGCCAACGAAGATAATTCGATTGTTGCCGACGGCTATTTCATTACGGACATGAATCTAAACTATTCCCTCAAAAATTGGACGGTAGGCATAATCGTCGAAAACCTTTTCGATACGGAATGGAACGAGACACAGTTCGCTACCGAAAGTCGATTGTTCAACGAAGCACAGTCTTTCGAAGAAATCCATTTTACGCCCGGCACACCTTTTTATCTGCGAGGAAAGATTTCAGTTACTTTTTAAACTTTTTGTATTTATTGTATATAGGGTCAGGACGCAAGACAGTATTGCGTCCTGTTCTTTTTAATATGATGAATCCCCTCTGGTAATCCAACATCCTTTAGCCTTACATCTTTTTAAACTATCTTCGCGGCTTATACCAATATATGACATTCGAAGATTTAGGGTTGGCCGAACCCATTTTAAAAGCGGTCGAAAAAGAAGGATACACAACCCCAACCCCCATACAAGAAAAGGCAATTCCTATTTTACTGAAAGGTAAAGATTTGCTCGGCGTGGCTCAAACGGGTACTGGAAAAACAGCCGCTTTTGGTATTCCAATCCTTAATCATTTATACAATGCCCAAAAAACACAAACTGGTAAACGGCGTATAAAAGCCCTAGTGGTAACCCCTACCCGCGAGCTCGCTATTCAAATTGGGGAAAGTTTTGATGCCTACGCCCGATATACCAACATCAAGACTACCGTAATTTTCGGTGGGGTAAAGCAGGGGAAACAAACTAGAATTTTACAACAGGGCGTAGACATCCTCGTTGCAACACCGGGTAGGTTACTTGATCTCATGGGACAAGGCTTTATCTCTTTTCGGGATTTAGAATTCGCAGTGCTCGATGAAGCCGATCAGATGCTCGACATGGGTTTTATTCATGATATCAAAAAGATCATCGCCAAACTACCGCCTAAACGCCAATCTCTTTTCTTTTCGGCCACCATGCCGAAATCCATCGTAGAACTATCGCGAAAAATTCTTGGCGACTTTGAGCAAGTGACCATTAAGCCTGAGCAGGCTACAGCAGAGAAAGTCGATCAAGGCGTGTACTTTGTTAGCAAGCCCAATAAACCAAAATTGTTGGCCCATCTCATTAAAGAAAAACCGGAGGATTCCGTACTTGTATTTTCACGTACAAAACATGGGGCGAACAAAATTGTTAAGAAACTGGCACAGTCCGATATCCGGTCAGCTGCCATTCATGGTAATAAGTCGCAAACGGCGCGTCAGAAAGCTTTGGGTGATTTTAAGGACGGACAATTACGCGTTTTGGTCGCTACTGACATCGCCGCTCGTGGAATTGATGTGGAAGAACTGAATTTAGTCATCAATTATGACCTTCCAAACATATCGGAGACCTATGTTCACCGTATCGGAAGAACAGGACGTGCCGAAGCTAGTGGTATCGCACTATCTTTTTGTGATAAAGAGGAAAGGCCTTACTTAAGGGATATCGAAAAATTAATAAATCAACAAGTACCCCGTATGCCCGAACATCAATTTATCGAGGGCGATGATGAGGCAGATACCCAAACCGAACAACCGCGACGAAAACCTAACTCTGATCGGAACCGCTCGAGAAACCGTAATAATTCGGGAAGTTCGAAGTATCGTGGCAGTGGTAGTCAGAAGCGCAGTGGGAACAATCGAAGTAAATCACGGGGTAGGGATTAATTCGCTAATATTAATCCGTAGGCAAAGTCCTATACCTATTACTCAAGAACTTGAATCGGTTCTTGAGTAATATCTAATGTTAGGCCATTCGAATCAGCCCTATAATTTTAAAATTATATAGGACGAACGCATACTATCATTTGTCTAAGCGCAGCTTTAAATTGTCATGGGAGAATAAAGAAAAAATGTTTCTTTATAGTGCTTGAATACGGCTCATCAACATTTCTTTATGCGATTTACCTAGCGGAATGACCTTTCTGCCAATTTCTAAGTATCCATCTGCAACGAAATCCAGTTTCGAAATGTTAACAACGAAGGAACGATGTACGCGAATAAATCTGGAAGCCGGTAGTTTTTCTTCTATACTTTTAAGCGTACTTGAAAGCAAATGGGCCACGGTTATTGTTTTAATACTGCAATAATTACGATCTGCTTCGATATAGAGGATATCTTTAAGAAGCACTTTTTCCATTTTCCCGTTGTGCCTCACGAAAATCCGGTCGTTCATTACTTCAACTTCAGCAGTATTATTTTGATGATGTCTGCTTTCCTTCGACTCTTCAATCACTAATTCAATGGTTCTTTGCAGGTCTAATTTATTGAAAGGCTTTGTGATAAAAGCTTTGGGACGGGTCTCCTTTGCCCTTGAAAAAGTAGACTCATCACTATTTGCTGTTAAATAAATTATGGGAATATCCTTTTTGTTTTGAATGGCGGCAACGGTTTCAATGCCGTTCAACGCACCTTTTAAGTTTATATCCATTAAAATAATATCCGGTGTATTGGCCATCGCATGCGCAATTGCCTCCTCTCCTCTTGATTCGATGCCAGTTACCTCATAGCCCAAATTGACGAGTTGCAAAGAAAGGTTGGCTCCGATAATCATATCGTCCTCAACAATCAATATGCGTACGCTATCTTTCATGATTATGCTGCTTTTTTTGATTGAAATTGAATGGATACAGCAGTGCCCTTTTGAGTATTCAATTCTATTTTACCATCTAATTGTTTGGTCAATAAGGTTATAAGTTGAGTTCCAAAACCATAATCGGAGACTTTATTTTTAGTATTCATGCCTATTCCATCGTCAATGACGTCCAATTGAAGCTTGCCCATCGTATTCGCCAAACGTATTTGTATTGTTCCTTTTTTTTCATTGGGAAAAGCATATTTTAAAGCGTTGGTCAACAGCTCGTTCACAATAAGTCCAATTGGTATCGCCACATCAACGTCCAACTCGTAGGAATCCATAATAACTTCAATGGCAATTCTTTTTTCCATTCCATAAGCATCGAGAATGTAGTCGGCCAAGTTTTTAAAATAATCTTTCATTTCTACGGTCGCCAAATTCTTACCCATATACAGTTTTTGATGAATCATACCCATGCTCTGTACGCGATGTTGACTTTCAGCCATTGCATTTGAAACTTTTGAATCGTCAATTTGTGCAGATTGCAACGATAAAAGACTTGAAACGATTTCCAGATTATTTTTAACCCTGTGATGAATCTCTTTTAGTAAAAACTCTTTTTCCTCATTCTGTTTCTGGAGCAACCTATTCTTTTTTCGATTATTCGAAATAGCTTTATACGCTAAAAGAAGTAATAAAAATAATAATACGGCAATAACTATAATCTGTGTCTGTCTAGCCTTTTGTTTTTGAATTAAATCTTCCTGAAGCGATATCGTACCTTCTTTGTCCTCAACATCAAACTTAGTTCGGAGTTGGGAAATATGTTGGTCGGCCTCCGCCGTAAAAATCAAATTTTTTAAAGTATCGTATTCAGCAAAGGCCTGATAAGCCTTTTCATATTCATGATTGCCTGCATACGCTTTACCTAAAGCGTGATAAGCTTGACTTAGGTAGTACTCGTCCCCGAAATTATCGGTGGCAATATGAACACATTTCAGCAAATTTTCTACGGCCAAGGTATACTTACCCTGTAAGTTAAGCAGCTTTCCAATGGATAGCCAAGAGCGCATTACCATAAAATTATTCTCGAGCAGTTCGGCATATTTTACGGCTTTGCGGCCTGCTTCGTCAGCTT
This sequence comes from Pricia antarctica, assembly GCA_011050085.1. Lineage (GTDB taxonomy): Bacteria > Bacteroidota > Bacteroidia > Flavobacteriales > Flavobacteriaceae > Pricia > Pricia antarctica_A. The sequence goes on from DRGL01000066.1 coordinate 15,659, forward strand.
TTTCGAACTCACCAAGAAAGGCATACAGATCAACCAAAGAAATATAAATGTCGCATAGATTATTATAGAAACCATATCGTTCACCGATGACCATAGCACGTTCGTAATATACCTGTGCATTTTGATTATCCTTTAGGGCTAAGTAATTGTTACCGACGACATAGAGCGTAAAATCATAGTCGAGATCTGTGATACCTATTTCTTCGAAAAAATGTAAAGATTTGAGTCCATAGGCAAGACCGGTATCGAATTTGGATTGCTTCCAAAATAAATTGCTCAAATCACTATAAGCCACTGCAATGGCTCTATTATCACCTAATTTTTTCCCGAGTTCTAGCGATTCAAGCGCATAATCGGCGGCAACATCCAATTGTCCCCTTCGCTCGTAGACATAACCAAGTTGGGTGTTCAAGAAGGCGAGGTCGTTCTCGCAGACCTTATTATAGGCATCATGAAGAATGGTCTGAGCACTATCCAATTGTTCCATCCGCAGTAAAATAGCACCTTGTGTAATCTGGAAACGCCCTTCCCAGAGGCTATTCCTTTTGGCAGCAGTCAACTGTAATCCCTTTAGGGTAAAATTCATTGCTATTCGCAAGTTGCGAGTGTGGTAATAGTATGCTAAATCGTCAAGCATCGAAAATTTGACGGAATCGGATGCAACATGGGGATAGGCATCTTCAAGTTGATCTAAATAGGAAATACCGAAACTATCGGTTTCCACGAAAACTTTTTTGTAAGGATTTTCGCTAGTTAGGTCTATAAATTGGGCAATAGACTGGTAACAATTCAATAGAGAAAAGCAAAAAAGGCAAACGGCTTTAATTGAAAAACTTCCCATTCTTGGTTTAGTTACTAACCTGGAGGAAAATAGGGTTGCATGAATATACAACTTTTACGCTATTAATGCTTCGATAACTCAAAATGGGTGTTCGGACAAGAAAAGTATTGCTTCGTCCTTTTTCAGTTTGCAAAAAGCTAAGGATTTATTCTATTAGCTAATGACACCAAACGTAAAACGAATTCGATGCGCTTCAAAGCGATTTGCCATACATCAATATGGTCAAATATTTTATCAAAATACTTCTTTGAGTCTTTTAGGATGACCCAAAGCAAAAAATAAGCAAGTAACATAGAACATACTTAGCGAAATAAAGTAATAAATAAACTGTGGATGATTATACGGAAGTGCCTATTCTAACTTAACGGATGTTATACAAAATGAACTTTACTGAAATATAGCTAGTTATGAAGTTAAATGTTTTAAGCTAAATCAATACACATAATATGCTTGTGAGATACAACTTGAACTTAATAACAATTCTTAAAATCAAACAGTAATGAGAACTCTAAAAATGACTCTGTATTTTTTCAGTACGCTGTTATTAATACCAATATTGTCAAATTCACAAGATACAGAAGTTGGCGTAACCTTAGAATTTGACAATGCACCATCTAACCTAGAACTCGTGCAGAACTATGCTAAAGCTCTGCAGGCCGGAGATGTAACTGCAATGAATGCTCAATTAGCCGATAATGCGATGGTATATGGGCTAGGTGGTGGAATGGACTCGTTAAATGTCGCTGAACATAAAGAGTATTATACCAATAGTACCACAAATTACAATCATGTAGTAACCCAAGACCTTTACCTACCAGTTAAGGTTTCCAATAATTGGAACGAGGGCGAATGGGTCTTATCATGGGGTACAAACACCATAACCAATAAGAAAACGGGCAAGGCGATACCTATACCCTATCACACAGCGAGCCTAGTAGATAATGGTAAAATTGTCATGATACGTTACTACTATGATATGCTGAACATTTTACAAGCTGAAGGAATGAAGTTTACACCGCCGGCAGAATAATGTAAATCTCTAAGATTTTAAAAAATCCCTTTATAAATAAAATAGTAAACAGGCAACCGGCGGTTTTGGGGGAAACTGAATGGAAGTAACAATTGGAGTAGGTTTTTTGAATTAGCAATTAGTACGGAAAATCCACCTAACACTTATCATTATCCGGTTTGCCTGTTTTTTATTATCACGGAGTATTTTCCTCAATTTATAAGATTATACCTATAGTTAAATAGAATTCGAAAACCTCAACATTGGTAAATATGTGCCTTCCAGAGCAAATTTTTACCGAAGATTCAACCTAAATGAAAATTTAAAAGTTAAGAGTTAATCCAACTAAAACTAAATTGAAATGAAAACAAAGAACATGCTTTTCGCCGTTTTATTTTTAAGTATTTCAGCCGTTTTCGGCCAAAAAAAAACCAATGGAAAAATTTATATGGAACATCCTGCAATCAATGTCGTGGAAGACTTTGTCAAAGCTTCGGTAGCAGGTGACACCGTTAAATTAGCCAGCTACATGGCCGATGATTTTAAATCTTATAATGGGACTTCGAACGATCCTATGGGGCAAAGCACTGACAAATCAGGATTTTTTAGATCAGTGATGCTTTACCATGATCAATTAGATTATTTTTCAATGGAGGCTTTCCCTGGTTCCTATCCAGATGCTCTCGAGTATAAAGATGAACAGCAGAACGACGGCACCACTGTACTAACCTGGAACCAGATTAAAGGAGTGCATAAAGACACAGGGGTAAAGATAGATGCTGCGGCGCATCGACAATACGACTTGACCAAAGACAATAAAATAATTAGGATTATAACGTACAGCAACGGCCGTGTTTTGGATGAAATCGGCAGCAGCTTTTCGAATCGTACCAATGGTACTATCTACAATCATCATGATAACATTAATACAGTCAGAAAAATGATGTATGCCTTCGAAAAGGGGGATTTAGAAAAAGCATATAGTTTTTATGACGAAGAAGCTCGTTTTGGGGACCTGAACTCGTTCAAGACCCGAGGGATTTCTTTGGCCGATCAAAAAGCGCTCGACAAAAAAATCCTTGAAGAATTTGAGATTAAAAACATTGAGATGACAGGATATCCTGATTATCTGGAATACGAAATGGACAATGGTCGGGTAGTACAGTCGTGGTGGAATTATCATCTTATTCGGAAGTCGGACAAAATGGCTATCGAACTTCCCGTTTTTTATATTAACGATTTTAATGAGGAAGGAAAAATCATTCGCGAGGCTGCCTATTATAATGAGAAACTTATGGAAGAACCAGCAAAAGTAGCCAGCAATTAAGTTTGCAATACTAGTCTGTCGACCGCCCTTGGCAAGAACACAACCTTAATCATTATCAAAAGAGTAATTTTTATTATACTCCTAGTCCCGCTAATGGCACTAGCGCAAAGCGAAAACGAGTACGTGATTTTTGAATCGGCGATTCTAACGCCTAACCCGACCCAGATAGCCCAATTTGGAAAGGGGCTTACGGCCCACAACAAAAAATTTCATGGCGATGGGCCCTATGGCGCAAGAATCTACCGGATCAGTAGCGGTACGAACACCGGCCGTTATCACTGGAGCATGGGGCCACTTCCGTGGAGCGCCTTAGACGGCCGTCCCGGAAAAGAAGAAGGTCACGATGCTGATTGGGATAACAATGTACTAGCATACGTTGCCCCTGGAAGTGGTGCTACGAGCTATTAGAAACATGAAACGGAGGTGAGCCGCTTTTCGAAGGATTTCACCATCAAAAACATGTTGGTGGACTAATATGACATCACAAGGGGCAAGGGTAAGGAATCCATGGTACTCGTGGAAAAAATAGGAAAGGTCTATGTCAAAAAATTCCCTGATGAAACCTATGGCGTCTATTCGAATGAATTGGGCAGTGCTAAGGAAGGACGGGACCTTGCGGTCATCTCGTTTTTTGACACATCGGCATGAATGGGTCAGGACAATGGGTTTCCGGAGAAATACGATGAAGTACATGGAACCCCGGAGGTTTTGAACAATTCCTTAAAGACTGGTACGCCGTTACCGAAGGTGGGGAATCTGAATTGTGGTTGCGCCGTCCCGACCTGAGTGGTATTAGTGCGGAGGTAAGCGTGGCCAATCGGCATTAGCCTTTTTTACGAAAGTAGAGACCACCAGAAGTTCGAACATCAAAGCTCCAAAGATTCCTAAAATCGAGGCTGCTGCGTTGCGCGCAATTCTAATCGTAAATTCTGAATCCATTATAGAATCCATGAATGCATTCTCGAAAAAAAGCACTTTCAATATCCGGATAAATACAATTCAAAACAATGAAAAATAACGGTACACATTGGTCAAAAACCGAATTAAAGGCGTACATCCTATTGCTTTGTGCAAAAGCAGATTCTGTGGTGGATGCGAAGGAACTGACCCTTATACAATCAAGAACAAAACCTGAAATCTTTACGCGTCTCCATAATGAAATTAGCCACGATGATGAAGAAAATAGCTTTAAAAAAATTGAAAAGACAATTTCAAAATTGGGCTATTACCAGATGGAGCTAGGCGAGTTGAAAAATGAAATTCGGGAAGTATTTTACGTAGACGGAAAATTCAATATCAAAGAATTCAACCTCAGCAGAATATTGGACAATATAATCTATTAATCTTCTGCTATAAGAGTTTTGAATGCTATTGAGAAAACGATTTCAGTAATTAAACTGCCGCAAAATTTCCATTAATAGTCTGAATGGATACCATTAAATTACAAATTAAATATCCTTTACAAATCAGCTTAATAGAGCTCATGAGCAAATTTTTGGTGAACATTTTTGTAAATTCTATAAATCGCAAATGAATCTTTATTGTAGTAACAGTAGAACTTGACCTATGGTATTACCTATAGATTCGTTTGTATAAGCTATGACAATCGCCTGCCTTCTACCAATTCTCTTTCGCCATACTCCTTCTTATAAATCCGTACAACAATCAAAAAAAGACTGAGTAAGAGTGGTCCAAATATCAATCCGATAAACCCGAAAAGGGGAACCCCTATGATGACCCCTATCAAAGTAATCAGCGGATGTACATTATCTAACTTTTGAAGTACATAAAGTCGAATGAGATTATCCGTAGAACCAACAACGACAAAACCATAAATTAAAATACCCCAAGCTTGAAAATCGTTTCCTGTTGAAATGGAAAGAATAAATACCGGAATTATACCAATTAAAGTACCTATAAAAGGTATCATAGACCCCACCGCCACAATAACAAACCAAAAGAAAGGATTTTTAATTCCAAAAATAAAAAACCCGATCAATGCTACAATACCTTGAGCTATTGCGACTAGTGGTATTCCCAATGCATTAGATCGCACCATATTTTGTACCTCATCACCAATAACTTTTAAATTGTTTTTACTGATGGGTATATATTGAAACATCGACTCGCGCAACTCCTTACGGTTAGTAAGCATGTAAAATAATAGAAAATACATGATGGCGATTGAAATAAACATGTTGAAAGTTCCGCCCGCTAATCCCTTTAAATTATTGGCCAACCAGGCTGAGGCACCAGATGGATCGATTTGGGAGGTAAGATCATAGTCAAGGGTCTTCTCAATGGAAGACATCTGTTCTTGAACAGCTTTAAAAACATTTTCGGATTTGTCTACTGCACTGCTTACTTTACTGCCCAGCATAAGTACAAGCCCACCAACCGGTACTAATATGAGCACGAATGATATTAGCATGATTACAGTAGCTGCTAATTTTGGATTCCATTTTCTCGCAATCAATTTAGCCATCCATTTTCGAAAAAGCACGTAGATTGTAATGGCACCTAGTACCCCAGATAAATAGGGTACCATCTCTTTAAAGATCAATGCCCCGATCAAAACGATAAGAAGAAGAACAAAAATTTGTCGGATTATATTTTCAGGAATGGATTTCATGGTAGTAATTTTGAGTAGGTTATCCATAACTAGCATACACCGTTTAAAATATATTTTTAAACTGTACGTCTACCATAGATATGGTTAAATGTAAACTTAATTCCTTAGTTTGGCAATACATTTAAACGTCCTATCCATGATACATAAAAAAATTTCACTGCTGATTGCCTTAATTTCTTTTATAGCATTGCAAAGCCAAGAAATAAAGGTTATGACCTACAATATTAAATATGATAACCTTAGTGATACGGTCAATAATTGGAACGACCGAAGAGATAGGTTAATAGCGCTTGTTAAGCATTATAATCCGTCGTTCATTGGTATGCAAGAGGCACTACAACGGCAAGTAAAATTTATCGATAGCAGCCTAACTGATTATGCGTATATAGGAGTAGGCCGTGAGGATGGCAAGAACAAAGGAGAATATTCCGAAATTCATTATGATTCAACACAATATAAAGTATTGGAACAAAACACATTTTGGCTTTCTGAAACTCCTGAAAAAGTATCAATAGGATGGGATGCCGCTTTAGAGCGCATCTGTACCTACGGTCTTTTTGAAAACCGGGATAACGGTAAAAAACTCTGGGTCTTCAATACCCATTTTGATCATATCGGGGAAAAGGCGAGGGAAAAATCAGCACATCTAATTGTCACTAAAATAAAGGAAATCAATACCGATAATTTACCCGTGATCTTGACTGGAGATTTTAACCTATCACCTGACGAAAAACCCATACAGCTTATAAAGAATTATATGGCCGATGGCAAAGAAATTACAGAATCGCCATTCTATGGTCCGAGTGGTACATTTAACGGCTTTGATGCCGATATGATATTGAACCGACGTATTGATTATATCTTTGTAAAAAATCTTTGGGTGAGCAGTTATATTCATATAGATGACCGGTTAGAGAACCTAAAATATATTTCTGACCATCTACCTGTGCTAATGTCAGCATCCGAAAAATAAGAATTAAACTAATCAATAGGATTCTTTAACCCGATTCTAGATTGACCAAGCTCTTATGAACAAAAGCCTTACCAATCCTCTTCGTATTGATATGAATCCATTTATCGGTAACGCCAAGTATAGATAACGTATCTCCTCTTTTCACAGTTCCTATTTTTTTACTTTGAACAGAGGGAGATTGCCTCAGATTTGCCATTGCTGCTGAGACGGATATTTTTGGGGATTGCAACGAAAGCATTTCCAGGTCTGTTTTAAATCTATCGTTAATGCGAATGAATGGCAAGGGGTCAATAGCACCGCGAAAACGCTCATAGATACCAAAATGTAAGTGGGGTGCAGTTGTTCGAGCATTACCGGTATTACCGACGAGACCCAGTGTATCACCAATTTGTACTCGCTTTCCGGTTTGTACTAGTACACTGTCTAAATGGGCGTAATAAAGTGAATTTCCTAGAAGCCCGGATTTTAACCATACTTGTTTTCCTCCCAATCCACGATTTCCGGTTGAACTGACCCTACCCTGAGTTACAGCAATTACGGGCGTGCCCCTATCAGCAAAGATATCGACACCTTGGTGTGTTCTCCGACCCCCTTCCCTATCGGCACCCCAAAAACTTTGAATGGCCTGGTTGTCTTTACCTAGTACTGGAAAAGAATAACTGGGCGTACTATATAAATCAAAGTCAAAATTAGCCTGGCTGCGAATACCTGCTTGTAAAATTACCTTATAACTCCCTGTTTTTTCAATGGTCTTATTTAGAATGTTTTGACCGCTTTCGTTCCGGGCGAAATGAGAGAATGTCAATGTTGAATCCGATGTTCTTTTATAAACATCGATAAAGACAGGAATCGAATCGGTTAGCACCTCAACGTGAAAAATCTCACCTCGCTCCAGCGTTAAATCATACGAATACGCTTCGATATTCTCGGCAAAAAAAACGCCGCTTTCAGAATAGGGTAGTTGAATTTGAACACTATCCTTTAGTGCATTCTCAAAAACGTTTTCCCATGCATTGTACATACTAGTATCATTCTCAAATTGTCTTGCGTACAACTCCCGTGGGGTGGGTTTTGTTAGTACATCAGCAACTTTTTGCGCTTGCTTGCAACCATTGAAAAGAATAGCGGTGGCAACACCCCAAATAATGAGCTTCATACACTCTCTTAGCAATTTTTTATTCATATAATGTATTCCTTTCAACAAAAAAAGCCGGACTGTAAGAGTCCGACTTGTAACAATTTGGAAAAAACTTTACTTTTTCAAAAATGAAATTAAAATTTCATTTAGTTCATCGGCATGTGTAATATTTAGACCATGTGGTGCCCCTTTAATTACTTCATAGGTATTATCGGCAATCCCTTTGGCTGCCTGGTCTGCTGAAGTAGCCTTAGGTACAGTTTCATCTGCATCGCCGTGCACGATTAATGTTGGAACATCGACATTTTTAAGCTCTGATCTGAAATCTGTTTCCATCCACGCTAATGCCGTTTGAATGGTAGCTCTTGGAGAAGCATGGGAGGCAATACTAAAATCATAATCCAACTGCGCTTCGCTTACCTTATCTTTATTATCTTCATAATTATAAAAACCCTTTCCGAATTCTTTTAGAAATCCTACACGGTCTTTTTGTAGCGAATCTATAATACCATTTAAGGCTTCTTCAGGGACACCATCGGGATTGTCTTTTTCCTTTTTTACCAAAGGAATAATTGAACTGATAAGGACTGCTTTTGCAATTTTATCAGAACCATAATCGGTTAAGTAGCGAACTACTTCGCCACCGCCCATAGAAAATCCGACTATAATAGCGTCTTTCAAATCAAGTCCTTTAATTAGAGTATCTAAATCACTGGCAAGTGCGGAATAATCGTAGTCGCCCCAAGGCTGTGATGAAATTCCGAATCCTCTACGGTCATACGAAATACAACGAAACCCTTCTTCAACAATTTTCCATACTTGCTGCTCCCAAGATTTTCGGCTTAACGGCCAACCGTGTATTAATATTACCGGCTGTCCAGACCCATAGTCTTCATAAAATACATCTACGGGAGTGTTTGATTTTTTGTTTGTTATAAAAGGCATATACGTATTGAATTTAAGGTTAACTTTAAATAATTAGTAAATTGCATTCGCGCAAAACTAATAATTGTTAATATAGTTGAACATTCCTTTTTAGGTTAACTCAAATCACCATAATATTGCCTAAAATGAGATTTGATTTTTTTCGAATAGTGAATCTTCTTCCGATTGCTAATATCCATACCTTTATATATAGCTTCTTTTTATTATCCGAATAGATTCAAAACGAAATACTAAAGGATAGATAAATAATTATAAATGATAATTTCTAAAAAATTAGACACTGTATCAATTCGTTTAATAGTCAGAATTTTACTCACTTTATTTACTGCTGTGACACTTGTTAGCTGTTCAGGTTCATCGGATGATAAAGTTCTACCGACAGACGAAAATAGTGGGGGTGCGCAAATCGATTCAGCCGCAATAACCATTTTTACGGTCATTGGAGATGTACCCTATACTATAGAACAGAAGGAAGGCCTTGTTAACTTAATAGATGCTCACAATGCAAAGTCAAAATCGGAGTTTGTCGTGCATGTAGGGGACATAAAACCCGGTGGGGATGTTTGTGATGAATCAGTATATGAGGAAGTAAGCGGATTACTGAGAAAATTTGAGTCCCCTACGTTTATAATTTTGGGAGACAATGAATTTAATGATTGTGATAATCCGGAAGATGGATTGGCACTTTGGAAAACATATTTCTTAAATTTTAATACGAACTGGAATTTTCCATATGTTGTAGAAAATCAGGAAGAAAGGCCAGAAAATTTTGCATGGGTCGAGAACAGAGTACTTTTTCTGGGCCTTAATTTGGTAGGAAGTTCGGTGCATGATCAAATGGAATGGGACAACCGATTGGCAGATGATGCCGAGTGGATAGAACAACAATTCGAGCTACAAAAAGATAATATTGAGGTAGCGGTGTTGTTCGGGCATGCTAACATGACAGAATTAAACCCTGAAAAGTTTGAACCATTTACCAATCGTTTCAGGAAGGCCTCAGTAGTTTTAGACAAACCCGTACTATATATGCAAGGCGACGGACATTTTTGGTTCGAGAACAAACCATGGCCGGAACAGAATATAGTACGTGTTCAAATTGAAGGTGGTGCGAATGCCGTGCAGGTTACCGTAAATCCGAATTTAGAAAATCCTTTCAATTTTGACAGGGAGTTTTTAAATTAAAGGATGCGAGAAATGGACCTTTACAATTCTGTACCTAATCAGCAATGAATACCCTGTTTTTATATCTTATGAAAAATTAAAAAGTGATAAAAATAACGCAAATCGATAACGGACATCAGTTCGAGGTCCAGACGCAAAACGGCGATACCTTATTGACCAGCATCGCATATATGGATAAAGATAAGATGGACGAGACTATCCAAAATCTGCTAGCTGTAAATGCTAACAAAAACCATTTTGAGCGACGGACCAATACTGAAGGGAAATTTATATTTAGTTTAAAGGATGATTCTGGCAGTACTATTGGACACAGCGAGCTCTATGATTCAGAGGCGGGTATGGAAAATGGTATTAAGAATTTAGGCAAGAATTTAAGCTAGGGTTTAACTCAAAAATTGGGATTCTGTATTTCTTGTTAACCTTCAGTAAGGGCTTTACAAATTCCGTTTATAAAACAGTATGTAAGCTATGAAAAGTTTTGTAATTAAATGGGCTAGAGGTTGCTCAACGCTACGAAAAAGGCTAAATCGGAATTGAGGCTTTAATCGAGTAATCTAGTTCTATAGGTTTTTCAGAATACTTAAAAATGCATCATGCATTTCCATTGTATAATCTAGATGCGTAACGATACGTTGCTTTCCTTGTCCCATTCCTATAATATGTATGTCGTTGGCTTTAAGCTTTTCTACAAACTCATCGCCACTCATAAAATTCTCATCAATTTCGAAAATGATAATATTGGTCTCGATGGGCTCGACCTTTTTTACAAAGGCTAATGATTGGAGCAAATTACCAATTTCGTGGGCTTTTCTGTGGTCTTCTGAAAGTCGTTCAAACTGCTTATCTAAAGCGAAAATTCCCGCAGCGGCTAAATAACCGGCTTGTCGCATACCACCCCCTAAAATTTTTCGAATTCGCAGGGCTTTGCGGATGATTTCCTTATTTCCAACTAAAACCGACCCTACTGGACAACCGAGTCCCTTGCTCAAGCAGATGCTGATAGTATCGAAAAGAGCACCATATTGTTGCGTACTTTCGCCTTTTGCAATTAAGGCATTCCATAATCGGGCGCCGTCAAGGTGGTAAGCGAGATTATGTTTTTCGCAAACTAGTTTAATACGTTCTAGTTCTTCAAAATCCCAGCAGGCACCTCCTCCTTTGTTCGTGGTATTTTCAATGCATACCAAAGAAGTAAGCGGACTGTGGTAAAAATCAGGTGGATTAATGGCGGCCTCGACTTGTTCAGCGGTCATCGTGCCCCGATGACCATCTACCAATTTACAGCTAACACCGCTATTAAAACTAACCCCACCGCCCTCATAGTTATAAACGTGCGCATATTTATCGCAAATCAACTGGTCGCCAGGTTGGGTATGCACTTTTATGGCCGTCTGATTGGTCATCGTACCGGTGGGGAAAAATAGCGCAGCTTCCTTTCCGAACATTTCGGCCACTTTCTGCTCCAATGCGTTTATTGAAGGGTCTGCCTTGAATACATCATCGCCCACTTCGGCAGACATCATGGCGTCAAGCATCCCTGACGTAGGTTTTGTTACGGTATCACTAATGAGATTTATAGTCATTTATCCTTAGGTTCAAGTTATAAGCACAAGTTCAATCAAAACAGTCCATTCCTATTGGGGATCCATCCGGAATTTTCGTTGTTGGAATTATTTTAAACTGTTCTGGATGCTCATAAAATTCATGTATACGTCTTTGCAATTCAGCCGCTATCGGATTATTTTTTAAGCTTTTATCTGAATCGCCTGCCAGAGAATTGATTTTCTGACTTGCGATGGCGTTCACTTGCGGATGCACGGCATCACTGGCAGCTAAATTCATCAAATAAAACAGAACGCGGAAATTTATGTTATTTTGAACTTCCGAAATATAATTTTCTTTGGATTCTTTTTTTATTGAATTGTCGATTACTGCATCCAAGACATCCCCTAAACCAAGATTCTTCGTGTCTAAAGCTTTTTGTTGAATCAGGCGGGATGCCCTTTCGGGATGGAGTAGAAATCCCAAGGTCATATCTGCTGCTGTTTCAGGAGCGGAGAGGGCATCGAAGGATACACCGGTTCTACCCTTTATCGATTCGCGAGAACGTGGATATCCAAAGGCTCGTGGTGGAAAAAGAGTCAACTTATCTTTTGGAATGGCCATCTCTTGGGCGTCTAAAGTTTTTAAAATTGTTTTTAATGCGCGCCCTTGTGTTTCTTTGTCGATTACTTCAAGTTCCCCCTGATTATCTCCCTTGACAGTATAGTTATAACTCAGTCCGCCAACAACCTTTGCAGTGGCTTCCGTTTGATATCGATGTAAGAAATAAAGCGGTGCAAAAACATCCTCCAAAACCGAATTCGGCTCACCTTTTCGAATATTATCGATGGAAAAATTTTCAATAGCTATTGATCGAATTGCCAATACATCTTCCAATTCTTTGCTGGCCGTTTCGCCATTATCCCATAAATGCGCAGCGGCATGCGCCCCGCCTTCTGGGCGGGCGTCTTGATCGGTGATATAGCGCAGACCGTCTTTATAAGCCTTCTCTAAAATACGGTTTAAGCCTTCGTTTTCAGTGGAATCCGCTACTTCTTTTTCATTTCCGAAGTCGGAATATGAGTAAGCCACTATTACCTTGTCCCAAGCCCCGATACCGACTGCATATGCGTTTGAAAAATCAATTTCACCTTCTTCCAATATAAACTGTGGATGCGGATAATCCATCACGGAGGCTCGGCCATTACTACTGGCAGCAAAATTATGCGCAAAGCCTAACGTGTGCCCGATTTCGTGTGCGGATAATTGTCGAATACGTGCCAAGGCAAGGTCTAGCATAGGTTGGTAATTATCATCCCTATCCGCGAAGGGTTTGTCCATCAAAGCTTGTGCAATTAGAAAATCCTGTCGTATGCGAAGGCTTCCCAAACTAACGTGGCCCTTTATAATTTCTCCGGTTCGAGGGTCGGTGACGCTACTGCCATAGCTCCATCCTCGGGTCGAGCGATGTACCCACTGTATTACGTTATAGCGTACATCCATCGGATCGACGTCATCAGGTAACATTTTTATTTGAAATGCATTGGAATAACCGATGGCCTCAAAAGCCTGGTTCCACCATGCACCCCCTTCCAACAAAGCGGTGCGCACAGGTTCCGGTGTACCGTTATCCAAATAGTATATAATCGGTTCTATAGCTTCACTTTTTTCGACGCTAGGATTCTTTTTTGTCAAACGGTGGCGCGTGATAAAACGTTTTTCAAGGGGTTCTTGTATCGGTGTGGCGTAGTCATAATAGGAAAATGGGTACGACCCGCATCTCGGGTCAAAGGCACGTTTTTGATAGCCACTATCAGGTAGTTCTACAAAAGAATGGTGCTGGGTAACTGTTACCAAATTAGGGTTTGGCGTTACAGACTTTATATAATCGCCTTCGGCATCTCCTTTGAAGGTTAGCAAAATATCAAACTCAATATTCTTCGGGAATCCCTTGGTTCGTTCCATTACCATAGCGCTTCTATCCTTATCCAAAGAAAACGTGCCTTGGTTCGCCTCCTTCAAGCGTTTCGAAACGCCGTGAACGTCTTGCATTAGAAAATCGCTTATATCAATTATAAACTTGCCATCGGTTTCGCTTGCAATGGTAAATGCGAACAGTACGGATTTTGCAAAAGCCTGTTCGATAGACTTTCTTTCCAACACGTTATTCGTTAAGGCCCTGAACTTCAAATTCGGCTGTACCAATAGTAGTTTGTTGCCTGCACGTTTGAAATAGACCACCTGCTCATTTCCTAACTGCCCGCGGTCAAGCCCGATATCGTTGCTACCTATGCCGCTGCTAAGGGAATACACGTAAAGAAATTCGTTTTCCAGTTCGTCGATTTCCAAATATATTTTATCCGATTTTGCATCGTATTGAAAATCAAAAAACCCGGGAAACTTTTGAAAGTCTTTACTTTTTTCAGCAAACTGTCCCAATGCGGCAGTTCCTACAAGAAGAATTACATACAGAAGCAACCGATTATTTTTCATACCTTATATTAAAGTGAATTGTAAAATGGTAGGCACTAAATTTAATTCATTACTTCCGCAAATTAGGGTCCTAATTCCCAAAAAATACCATAAACTATTAATGATTTTAATGTATATGAGCTTTAATATTATGGAATTCCGCTTTAAAAATTAATTTCAAACCATTACCTTATGAAAAATTAATTAGCCTATGGAAACCACAGAAAATCAAATGTTCTCCTCATATCAACGAAATCCTGAACTGTTTGATGAAATTTACGATAAGGATGGTAAAATCATGTCCGTATATTCAGAACTGTTCGATTTATACGGGGAACATTCTATTAAAGATTATGTGAAGTTAAATGACAAGGCCAAAGCCTCGTTCTTCAATCAGGGTATTACTTTTCAAGTGTATGACAAAAAGGAGACCAGGGAAAAGATATTTCCTTTCGATCTTTTTCCTCGTATAATCGACCCACAAGAATGGGACATTATTGAGCGTGGCGCCATACAGAGAAGTAAAGCCCTAAATTTATTTTTGTGGGACATCTATCACGACAAAAAAATTATAAAGCAAGGTATCGTACCGATGGATCTGATAAGTTCTTCAGCGAATTATTTGGATCAAATGGTTGGTGTCGATCCGCCGGGAGGCATTTACAACCATATATCCGGTACTGATGTAATCAAACACAAAGACGGAAAATATTATGTTTTGGAGGACAATATCCGTTGCCCTTCCGGTGTGAGCTATGTCATATGTAATCGTACCGCTTTGAAACGGGCACTTTTTGGTGTTTTCAATCATTATAAGACACACACTGTAACCAATTATGCCGAGAACCTTCTTGACCTGCTAGAAACCGTAAAGCCCAAAGGGGTTGACGTACCCAACGTAGTGGTCATTACGCCCGGCATGTTCAATTCTGCATTTTATGAACATTCATATCTGGCTAAAACCATGGGCGTTGAACTTGTTGAGGGACGAGATCTTTTCGTGGAAAATGATTTTGTCTACATGAAAACCATTCGAGGTCCGGAGAAGGTCGATGTTATTTATCGCCGTATTGACGATGCCTTCATCGATCCCTTGGAATTTAAACCGGATTCGTCCCTAGGGGTACCGGGACTCTTTGCAGCCTACAAAAAGGGAAACGTAACCCTAGCCAATGCTCCAGGAACAGGAGTCGCCGATGATAAGGCTGTATATACCTATATGCCTCAAATCATCAAATACTATCTCAACGAGGAACCTATACTTAACAATGTGCATACCTACCATTGTAGCCGACCCGATGAGTTGAAGTATGTATTGGAGCATATTCATGAATTGGTAATCAAACCGGTAGACGAGGCAGGTGGATACGGTATATCTATAGGGAATCGGTTGACCAAGGAAGAAATAGAAGTGGTGAAAAATCAGATCAAGGAAACCCCAAGAAAATATGTGGCCCAGCCTATATTATCGCTTTCAGTCCATCCAACCTACATTGAGGACACTGAATCATTCGAACAACGGCACGTAGACCTTAGAACCTTTACCGTACTAGGCAAAGACCGCGAATTCGTACTAAAAGGTGGATTGACCCGTGTTGCGTTGAAAAGAGGTAACCTTATCGTTAATTCATCACAGGGTGGCGGTTCAAAGGATACTTGGGTATTAAAGAAGTAAGTGTATTTCGGCAGACTTACCCTAACTTTATTTTTATAGCTATTAAAATTAATTAAAAGAAACACACTTACCATATGCTTTCAAGAGTAGCCAATAACCTTTTCTGGATGGGACGATACATAGAACGTTCCGAGCACATTGCAAGATATTTAAACGTTAACTATTTTTCATCGCTCGATGCCCCAAACCAATTGTCGCAGTCTCGGCAATTTGTCTTGCGGTCGATGTTATTTATGGTGGGTGATCCCGTTGAAGATGAATCGGCAATTGTCGATGAAGAAAAGGTATTATATCAGATAGGTCTTGATACTACCTATCCGTTTTCCATCATCAATAATGTAAAATATGCAAGGGAAAACGCCAATAGCGCACGCGATCTTATATCGACGGAATTATATGAATCTATCAATAAGTTCTACCATTTCGTACTAAACTATGATGCCAATGCCTATGTAAAAAATGGTTTGCATGACTTTACGGTGCACGTGGCAGAAATGACAGCGATTCTACGGGGTAAAATGCGTGGTACTTTATTACATGACGAAATTTATGCCATAATCATGATGGGTGTCAATATAGAAAGGGCTACCCAAATCATACGAATGATCAACTCAAAACATACTGACGCCTTAAGGGCGCAAGGAAGCTATGGCGATAAATTCAGCAATAGTTTTGAGTGGACGACCTTATTGAAATGTGCGGAGTCGTACGATATGATGCGTCGCTTCTACAAAAAGACCCCGACCAGCATATCAACATTAGAATTTCTTATTCTGAATCCCAACTGTCCCAGATCCATTATGAATAGCTTAAATCAGGTATATGAGCACATTAAAGTGCTCGATACAAGCAAAAAATATAATAAAGAGTCTACGGCTTTTTTGGTGGGTCGCGTACGTGCGGAATACCAATTTAAATATATTAAGGAAATCGAGACAGACATACAGTCATTTATCGAAGATATTTTAAGTAGCCTATCCGAGATAAGCCAAAAAATGGAAAAGGAATTTTTTAATTATTGATGCTGTCCCTAAACTCTTTAAATACCCAGATTAGTTTACTACATTTATGCGATTGCCGGATTCTCCGATGGTACATGTACCACAATTGATACATTTTAATAAAATTGAAGTTTACTTACCTGAAAACATGCCTTTAGAATACGCAATCACCTATACCGCCGAGAACAGCTATGAAAATTGGGTACACGATGCGCACTGGCAATTTCTAATCACACCACAGCAAAATTCCAATCAAGATTTTGTAGGCGTAGAGTTCAAGAATTCCTTGAATGCCGTTAATGAATTTTCAGTCAACGGATATGGCTTTAGCACTATCAGGGTGCACCCCAAGCAAAAGTTTAAGGAAATTTCGTTCGAGGCCCATTTCAAGTTAGTTAAAAAAGAGGTAAATCCTTTTGATTTTATTTCTGAGGATACTATTCAAGAGGCCTATGACAAAATCAATACACTGACTTTCAAGGTCGATTATGAGGCCTTTTTACGTAAGACCCCTTTCACCACCCTTCCGAATAACAAAGAGGACATATTCGATTTCGATAAGAATATATCCATTTTCGATAATCTACAGGCCCTCAACGCATTTACGTATACACATATCTATTTTAAGACTGATGTGACCGACGTCAACACGCTTCTCGACGAAATAATTGAAAAACGACACGGTGTTTGTCAAGATTTCACCCATTTGTTCTGTGCTCTGGCGCGGAAAAACGGAATTCCCACGAGATATGTTTCCGGGTATTTACATCAAGGTAATGGATTTTTTGGCGATTCGGCAATGCACGCCTGGGCTGAATCGTACATGCCCAGAATAGGATGGATCGGCTTTGATCCTACCAACAACCTTTTGGCCAATACCAATCACATCAAAGTGGCCCATGGTAAGGACTATTCCGATTGTTCACCACTTATAGGGGTTGTGTATACTACAGGGAGAAACAAAACCAGTCACACGGTTCAAGTCTCTAGCCAGCAACAACAGTAAATTTTCACCTTTCAGTCGAAAAGCGTTGGGAATCTGTCGGAGTATCTTGTCAACTTCCAACGTTTCGCCTTTGGCCGCGCTTACATTATCTAAAATCTAAATATTATATCTCAAGTCTAAATAGTACTTTTGCCCAAAATTTAGAAGCATATGACCATTACCGCAGACCTATTCAAAGGTCTACAGGACCGCCTAGGGGCACTAAGACGGTATCTTTGACGTTGATGCCAAACGTATCGAAATAGAGAACGAGCAAGAGAAAACTCTAGCTCCCGATTTTTGGGACAATCCCCAAGAAGCCCAGACCCACATGAAATTCATACAATCCAAAAAACAATGGGTCGATGATTTTGATGCGGCCAAAACCCTTGTGGGCGACCTCGAAGTGCTACTTGAATTTCAAGAGGAGGGAGAAATTAAGGAAGATGAAGTCGAGAGCCAGTATGAAAAGGCGTTGAACCAAATCGAGAAGCTGGAATTCAAGAATATGCTTTCTGATGAGGGTGATGAACTTTCAGCAGTGCTTCAAATAACAGCTGGTGCAGGAGGTACCGAGAGCTGCGACTGGGCGGCAATGCTGATGCGTATGTACATGATGTGGGCCGAAAAGAACGGTTACAAGGTCAAGGAACTCAACTATCAGGGCGGTGACGTGGCCGGTATCAAGACAGTTACACTCGAAATCGAAGGCGATTATGGTTTTGGCTGGCTAAAAGGCGAGAACGGGGTACACCGACTCGTGCGAATTTCACCATTTGATAGTAACGCTAAACGGCATACCTCATTTGTATCCGTATATGTTTATCCGTTGGTAGATGATAGTATCGAGATCGACATTAATCCTGCCGATATTACGATTACCACTGCAAGATCGAGCGGCGCCGGTGGTCAGAACGTGAATAAAGTTGAAACCAAAGTGCAATTGGTGCATCATCCCACGGGCATTCAAATATCGTGTTCAGACTCTAGAAGCCAACACGATAATAGGGCTACCGCTATGAAGATGTTGAAATCACAATTGTACGAAATCGAGCTACGAAAAAAAATGGAAGCGCGCGAAGAGATTGAATCCTCAAAGATGAGTATCGAATGGGGCTCCCAAATTCGTAACTACGTAATGCATCCCTACAAACTAGTGAAAGATGTTCGTACGACCCATGAGACCGGTAACGTAGATGCCGTGATGGATGGAGAAATCGATTCATTTCTAAAAGCCTTTTTAATGATGAACGGACAGAACGATGATACGCTTTGAAATTACCATTGATTGGGTTTTTCCAGTAAACTTGAAAAATCAAAATGCAGGAATTTGATAGTATGAGAAGGCTAATCAAAGTCAATTTCGGAAATTAAAAGAGAATTTAAATGATTAAAATATACCACAATCCACGCTGCAGAAAATCTCGTGAAGGATTGGGAGTTGTAAAGAAATCGGGAAAGGATTTTGAAATTGTCAAGTATTTGGAGGACGTACCCAGTAAAAAAGAATTGAAAGATATTTTAAAATGTCTTGACATCACTCCAAAGATGCTCGTTCGAACCAATGAAAAAATCTGGAAGGAAAACTTTCGCGGTAAATTGTTATCCGACGAAGAATTAATCGATGCCATGTTAGCTTATCCAAAACTAATTCAGCGACCCATCGTGGCCAATGGCAATAAGGCGGTAATCGGAACATCTTCAGAACCTATCGAAGAAATTCTACGCTAAATTTTGCCTATGCAATTACAATGGAGAGACACAATTCTAAAAACAAACCAATATAGAGTAAGACGGGAGAAAATCTAAATTAGATTTCAAACCAAAATCAGCATTTGAACCCTTTAACAAACCTTTAACCATTACCTATTAAACCTTAGCTTTATTTCATAATCATATTAATAACTACCGTCATGAATATTAACAGCAAGTTTTTAATCCTATTATTTATTTCACTATTAGCTAGC